>DASYYZ010000054.1:0-14660 GCA_035946735.1 Terriglobia bacterium | reverse complement strand
ATAAGAAACTTTGTTATAAGTGTTTCCGTTGTCTCCAAGTGGAGCTGTGAACAGTGGGTCGCAAGGGTAGGAAGTGTATTTTTAATCTGCTGCACGGTGTCCGGTGATAGCGCCTGATTGTTTGTAAGCCAACTCGGATCAATCCCGCTTTCAATTTCCGAGAGCAACTCTGCGGCTTGAATATAGTGGTAAGCATTAACTCTCAGCATATCAAGCAGGCTCCGCAGCTTTGGGGCGTTCATCGCACACCCCCGCCAGAGCTATCATGCCCAAATCCACTCCCAGGAGTCAAGTATATTCTTGCCCAAAAGAGGGGTTAGGGCGCAACCGATTATCACGGCCACGGCAAGCCTTTGTAAGCGAACCTGCATAAAGCCTCCTGAATGTGGACCAAGCCCGCGAGACGCACGTTGGGCGCGGCAAGGCTTCCGAATCCGACTCCACTCCGGCTTGCCGGGTCCCGAGAACTTGGACCGGCATGGTGGAAAAGTATACGCCCCTTCCCGCCAAAAGGTTGTCAAAAATCAGTCGTCAATTGGCGGTCCAGGCTGCAACGTGCCGCGCGGGATGCGGCGTAAACCCGCCTTAAAGGCAGGCTGGCGTTCTACTGACGGGATAACTCGACGAGCAGCTTTCTCACTTTCGCCTCAATCAAATCGCGGACGGCGCGATAGCGGTCAAGGCTGCCGCCGAAAGGATCAGGGATCGCCCAGCACACGAGTCGAACTTCGTGTCCCGCGGGAAGATCGCAAAGGACTTCGGATCCCATCGTCACCACCATGTCCATTTGGTCAAGCGGCACGTCGCGAACGCCTTTTGACGCCTGGCCGTCCAGGTTGATGCCCCTCTCTTCCATCACCAATCGCGTGTTAACCTCAATCCAACCCAGTGGATACAAGCCTGCGCTCCAGGCACGCACCTGGCCTTCTCCAAGCTTGTTGGCGAATCCCTCCGCCATCGGGCTGCGGCACGAATTGCCGATGCAAACGAAGAGAATGTTCGTGGTCGCCACGTCAGCCCTTTGGCCGCGCTCATCCGTTCGTCGCGCGGCCAGTGTTCGGCGCGTGCCAAGCCGTCAAGGCTAACACAGGGTGGGATACTTCACGGCGTTTATCGGGACTTCCAACAACGTGCCGATAGCAGCGAGACGTGATCCGGGATGGCAGGCGAGGCTTTGGTCTGGACGCTCAACGCCACGTGAGCGCTACGTGGCTTTCGGCAAAGGGATTCGCGGGTCTTGCCTTTCCATTAATGCCGCATCATATATCAACTATCTTTGTTTTGTATGACATTAGGGCTTCGGTTCAGTAATCCTGCCGGTGGCCGCCGGGCTACGACTCGAGCCTCGAAAACTGGCTCGCGACTGCCGGATTCCAAGCGCCCGGTCCCCTGACCCTACTCAGCGCGAAGGGCTCGAACTGTATCCACCCCAGCGGCGCGGCCCGCCGGCACTACCGATGCCAACACCGCTGCCATGAGAATCACGACAGCGGAGGCGATCAACGGCAGTGGTCCGGGCAGTTGAAGTTCCTGAACGTAGCTGCCGGCCACGCGCGACAAGGCAATGCCCGCGAGCGCGCCCGCCACAACACCGATGCTGGCGATCACCACCCCGTCTTTGAGAACGCCGGCGAGAATCTGGCGCGGGTGAGCGCCGAGCGCCAGCCGGATGCCGAACTCCCGCGTGCGCCAGCTCACCGAAAAGGCCAGTACTCCGGCAACGCCGACCACCGAAATCGCGAGCGCGAGCGCGGCGAATCCGCCGAAGACGATGGCATTCAGCCGGTTGGGCGACAGCACTTCCGCCCGCACGTCTTCCAGGGTGCTGGCGTGCTCCACGGGCTGATCCGCGGCCAGCGCGTGGATGGTACGCGTGATGGTGGGTACCAGCGTATAAGGATCGTTCTGGGCGCGCACGAACAGGCGTCCCGACCAGGCAGCCTCCTGGTCGAACGGGTGGTACACCGTCAGATTGGGCGAAGGGATGATGTTCTCGTCGTCGAGGTCGGCCACGATGCCCACGATGCGGCGAGGTTCAGGGCTGATGCCGACGAATTTGATCACAGGGTCCGTCCACATCAGGTGTCGGTTCACCGCGTCCTGCCCGGGAAACAGCTGCTGCGCGATGCTCTTGCTGACGATCACCACACTTTCGCTGCCCTTGCGGTCGGCCTCCGTGAAATCGCGCCCCTCCAGTACCGGGATGCCAAGGGTGGCGAAGTAGCCGGGCGATACCGTGCGGAAGCGGGCGCGCAACTCGTCCTGGCCGTTCTCACGGCTCAGGCCCTCCACCGAAAATTGAAGTGTGAAGCCCAGAAACTGGGCGTCGCGCCAGGGCGCGCTGATGCCGGTCGCCACCCGCTCCACTCCCGGCAGTTCGCTCACCCGGCGCTGAGCTTCCCTGTAGAATTCGCCGATCTGCTGCGGCGTGCGCCCGTCAGAGATCACGGGCAGATTCACAGCCAGAACGTGCGCCGTCTCGAACCCCGGCTGCGTTCTTTCGAGTACCAGCAGCGTCCTCAGCAGCACGCCCGCGCCGGTCAGCAGGAGGAATGACGCGGCAATCTGGGTTATGGCAAAAGCGCGGAGCCGGCGGCCGCTGGTCCCGGTGACGCGGACGCCGCTCGCGGATAATCCCAGGCCCCGAGGCGTATCCGCGGAAGGCAGACGCGGAACAAAAGCCAGGAAGACGGCGGCCGCGAGCGCCAGCGCGAATCCGATCGAAAGCGCGGTAAAGTCGAGGCTGAGATCGACCGCCCGCACCGAAAAGCGCGCTGCGTAACGCGCCAGCACCGAGAACATCGGCACCGCGATCAACACGCCGGCCAGGCCGCCGCTGCCGCACAGCACCAGACCTTCCGCAAGTAGGGAGCGGCGGATCGCGCCCGGTGTGGCTCCGAGCGCCGCGCGCACGGCCAGTTCCGATTCGCGACGCACGGTTCGGGCGAGGACCAGGTTCGCCACGTTCGAGCACGCAATCACGAAGAGCAATCCGGAAGCGGCAAGCAGCACCCAGAGGATGGTCCGGGCCCTGGAATTGATCTGGTCGTGCAGGCGCGTAACGTCGATGCGGTAGTGATCCTTGGCTTTGTACACCTCGGGATGCGCCGCCAGCATTGCAGAATACACCGTGCCAAGCTCCGCTCGCGCCGAATCGAGACCGGCGTCAGGGGCGAGCCGTCCGAAGACTTCGGTCATGCGGTGCTCGCGTCCGGTGACCATGGTCGCCGAGAGATGATGCGGGCTGGTGACGATGTTGGCGATCAGCTCCGTCTCGACCGGATAGGGTACCGAGGGTTCCAGAACTCCCACCACCACTGCAGAGCGCGTGTCAATCCCGCTTCCGAGGCGGATCACTTTCCCTACCACCCCTGGATCGGAGTGCATGGAGTTGACCCAGAAGCGGTAGGTGAGTACCGCTGCGCCGGCGGCCGATGGGCCGTCGTCGTGCGCATCGAGCAGGCGGCCCAGTACCGGGCGCAGTCCCATAACCTCGAAGTAGGTTCCGTCGACAACTCCGGCCCGGATTTCGCGCGGGTCGCCCAGACCCTCCACCGTAAAATCGATCGTGGAGAAAGTACCGAGCTGGCTGATGGTCTTCAAGCTGGCGCCGATGTCCTGGATCTCGGGAATCGAGAAGGTGGCGTTTTCGACGCCGATTCCGGGAGCGCTCTGGTGGATATAAATCAAGCGGCTCTCATCGCGATTCACCAGCGGGCGCAAGAGCACGCCGCGCACCACGCTGAATATCGCGGCGTTCGCGCCAATGCCGAGGGCGAGCGTGAGCGCCACGGTGATCCATAGCGCGGGAACTCGACTGAGTGAACGGATTGCAACCCTCAAATCGCGAAACAACGCCGTCATTGTGATTCCTCCCTTTGGAGACCTGACCTTGCCGGCTGTGCTGTTCCCCGTCTCCACTTGGTAGTCGAAACAGGGACGGCCGGATCGACATCCCAGCGCGAGAAAAAAATCCAAAAATCGGTATGCCGCCGGGCGCTTGCCCCGTCATGATAACAGCAAAGTCAGGTCAGCTGGTTAAAGTGTGCAGGGTCGAATCGTCGCACGGGATGGCCCTTGGATTTTTGGTCGAGTAAGTGCTAAGCCTTCTGTCTTCAACTGGGTGGCCTTTTATTACGATAAGAGTAACTGTTACAATACGTTACAGTGCCTTCCGAGCGACTTGACCCCACCCCTGGAGAGGTAAATAATAGGCGAACAGTTGGCGAATAGTCGGCGAAAAAGGTCGATTTATAGGATACGAGAGGAAATTGGTTATGAATGTGAACATGAGAAGGGCGGTTTCCGCTCTATTGATGACACTGGTAGCGGGGTGTTCCGCTGCCTGGGCCGGCACGCTGCACGTAGGACCTGGCGCTGGAACCGCATGCGCCCCAGGATGCGCCGGCGATCCCAACCATATCGGAAGCGGCAGCCACGTTGACATCTTCCAGGAAAGTGGAGGGGGCACCCTCTCGCATCCGGAGTTACTGATCCTGGGGGTTCCGAACGATAGCGTTAACCTTTTTTCAACCGATCCGATCGGCGCTGTGACCTATTACAACCCCTACCCGGGTGGTACTGGTGTTGCGGGCACTTCGGCGTTCGCGACTGCGGGCACTTACGGATTAAAAGTCGCCGTCACAGGCGGTTTCTTTGGCGATATGACCTCGCACTCCGAGATCTACAGCTTTCTGGGGCTCAAGGGTCCGACCGACAATTCAGATAGCTTCACGAATTGGTCGGCCGCTGATGAGTCAATCAACTGGATTGACGCATCAGAATTCGGAACCTATGTATTCGCCCTCTCCGGAGCGGACCTGGGGCCAAAAGGCCTGGTGAACATCCTGTTCAACGGAGCCCTTCCGGCTGGCACGTTCGTGGTAGCGTACGGCCAGAATAGTAAAGGTAGACCGACGGATGTTCCCTTCACCCAGGCGGGTCTCACCTACTGCAGGACGAACGCTACACCTGAGCCGGCCTCCCTGCTTCTTCTCGGTTCAGGCTTGCTTGCTGTCGCCCTCTTGCAGCGCCGGTCGCTATCGGCGATCCTCGGCCGATCGCTCCGCGGCTAACACGACGCCTGATGCGGGGCGTCTCCTCCGTGCCAGCAGGCGCGGTGCTGCTCAATACTCGCGCGCGGTTACGATGCCCGGCTGCGGCACGGGATATCTGCCGCTCGCGTCGGCGAGCAGTGGGGCGGGGGAGTCCATGGTGAATTTGTCTGATCCCGGTGCCATCTCGTGCTCGCAGTTCAGCATCTCGTCGAACGTGATTTCCCGGCCGGTGTGGGCAGCCATGCGGCCCATGCTCGAAGCCAGGCTCGCTTGGACCCCGCGTGCGACCTCGCTGTAAGGATGATCGTCTCGAATGGCGTCCATCAGATCGTTCCACTCGTTCTGATAGGGATCCTGCTCATCCGGGTTCACCTTCGATTCCCAAATCAGGTCTCCGGGGTTCGCCATCTGACTCTTGTAGAGGCTTGATGGCAGCCCGCAATCGCCGCTCTTGGAAGCGATCCCCATGCCTTTGGTGCCCTGCACGCAGCTCGTGTAGATCTCCTGGCATCCGTTGATGCAGCGCCCGTCCATGAAAAACTTCGAGCCGTCGGAATACGTGTATTCCACCGAGTAGGTATCGAAATTCTGGTCGACGTATGTGACGCCGTCGGGACTCACGCGGTAATGGCGGCCACCGAGCGCCTGCGCCTTCACCGGCCAGTCGTTTTTCATCCAGCAAAGATGATCGACGATGTGGATGTAGAAGTCGTTGTAGCAGCCGCCGCTGGCCCAGATGAAGCTGTGGAAGCGCTTCACCTGGTAGAGCAGGTCGCTGATTCCGGCCGGTTTGGGTGGCGAGAGGAAATAGCCGCCGGGCCCGTGCATCCGATAACCCCGTTGCAGAACGATCTCACCAATTTCGCCGTTATGGAGACGGTCGGCCAGCTCCTGTAGCGCCCGGCTGTGACGCGACATCAGTCCCACCCCGACCTTGAGGTTCCGGGCTGACGCGTCTTGCGCAAGGCTGAGCATGCGCTTGCTGGTTGGGCCGTCCGCCGTGAGCGGCTTCTCCATGAAGACGTTCAGGCCCTTCTGGATGGCGTAGGTGAAATGCACCCAGCGAAACGCGGGCGGCGTGGCGAAAATGGCGATGTCGCCCGGCTTCAAACAATCCATCGCTTTTTGATAGGCGTCAAAGCCGAGGAACTGTCGGTCCGGCGGCACGTCCACCTGGCTCGGGAAATGCTGCTTCAGCTTGTTCAGGTCGCCCTGAAGGCGCTCCGGGAATATGTCGGCCATGGCCACCAGCTTGACAGGACCGCGCTTGACCGCAAGCGCGTTCGCCGCTGCGCCGCCGCCTCGTCCGCCGCAGCCGATGAGAGCCACCTGAATCAGGTCGCTGCCGGCGGCGTGGACGGCGGGGAGGGCCACGTTGGCCAAAGCCGAAACCGCAGCCAATTTGCCGGTGGTCTTGATGAATTCACGACGGCTCGTCGAACTTTGAATGGAAGTGCTCATGGCGGTGCTGTCCCTCCGAAACGTGTTGTTGCCTCTTGGCTGGCTGGCAGAAGGCATCTGTGATGCGCCGTACGCAATTCTAACGCGACTTTCCCGTTCGTCAAGAATAATCCGCTACGCGTGGAGCGGCTTTCCGCAATGAAGTGATGTTGACGCCTCACTCGGGGCGTGGGTGCGGCAACTTGTGCTCTGGAAGCCAGGATTGGACAGTGTTTGCCACAAATCGGCTGTCCGTCAAGTGGGCAGGAGATCCGCTGATGGTTCAAGTGCGGCAACGTTCAACGAAGGGCACGCCGGAGGTGCACCGCGAGGCGCTGGTCCAGTAAGGTCTTGAAACCAAGTGGGATTAGAGTGGCAGGCGTGGAGGGACTCGAACCCCCGACCCTTGGATTAGAAGATCTCTAAGCCTTATTGATTCTGAACAAAATCAACCACTTAGCGCGGCAAAATCCGAACAAGTCCGGCAAAAACTGCGCCTCCCGCGCAACTGCTTTACTGCGCAAAGTGGTGAGGCACTTCCTCCCGAACCGGACGAGGAGGAGAGCAAATGAACCCATCCCCCCGCCGCGCCTTGGTCAGAATGCTGCCTGTGCGCGCGTCCGCTGCCCTTTCTAGCGTCGATCCTAGACGAACCGGCCAATCCCTTTGCCAGAACGACTGCGCTCAAATCAAGGCCGCCATGCCCCAGGTTCGCATAAGGAACAGAATCCGAAACTCAAACCCGATTCCAAGCTTTGAGGTGAGATGATGACGTCGGCAAACGCCGCCAGCTTCGACTCCGCGAAACTGAAAGCGAAGCTCGCCTCTCAAATCTCGCGTTTAATCCGGCGTAATCGGCTGGACTATGCCGACTTCGAAGCCGTCTGCAAATTTGCCCGTAAGGAAACCGGCTTGCGCAGGCCGCCCCGATCCGGACGCCGGCTGCCCCGCCTCTTGCCCGAGGACAGCTTGCGCCGTTTCTACGAGGCTCTGGACGCCGCTGGCAATCTTCAGCACCAGATTATGCTCCGCCTGCTGTTCTACACGGCCGTGCGAGTCTCCGAGCTCGCCAACATCGCCGTCGATGATGTGGACGTGGACGGCAGCAGAATCTTTATCGCCAGCGGCAGGGGAGACAAAGACCGATACATCCTGTTCCCGGACTCGTTCCGGCTGACCCTCAAGGCGTACCTCGCCGCCCATCCCGAGAACCACCAGCTCTTCGAGAGCCGTCACCGACGGCCGTACAGCGCTCGCCGCATTGAGCAGATCGTGAAAGAATACGCGGCCCAGGCCGGCATCATGGAACGTGTGCACCCACACCTGTTCCGGCATCAGATGTTGACCTGGCTCACAGCGCAGGGACTTCCCGACGCCGCCATTCAGCTTGTGAGCGGCCATGCCAGCTGGAAGCCCCGCAGGTTGAATTCTCCCCTCGTCAAGGTCTCCATCAGAGTCTGGTCGGAGGCGGAGAAGAAGTTCAATCCGGGGTAGGAACGCTCCTTCTCGCGAACCGGTTCAGTGACCTTCTGCAGACGATCGATGCCCGCTGTGGGGTCGTCGAGGATGGAGAGAAACTCCAGGTAACGCCGGTTGGCGGCCTGCAAAGCCTCGCGCAAGGCCGGCAAGCTATAGATACTCTTTTTCATAGCCGCCCACTTGGTGACGGTGGTGCCGCCGCGCTGTTCTACCGTGCGGTAGTGTCGAAAAAAGGAAACATCGTTGACGGTGGTCTCGATGCGGAGAATCAGTCCGAACTTGTCGTACATCTTGATCGAGACCCATCCCATCGTGTGTTTGATCCGCGTCCCTGCGATGCGGGTATTGAAGCGCGTGCCGACTTCCCCCTGATAGAGCGGATGCAGCTTTCGTCCTAGGAAGGTGGCCACGTTGTCGGGCTTGACGGTGTGGATGGCGGTGCGGGTGAGGGTGCCGTAAATCGCCTGCAAGTCCTCCCGGCGGCAAAAGACCAGATCGGTAGCGAACTCGACTTGATCCAAGCTCCAGTGATAGCTGACGCCCAACGACCGGATCACCGGGCAATAGCGCTGGGCGAACTGGTCCAGCCGCCGATGCAACTGCTCCACCGGCCAATCGTCGGCCATCCCCTGAGCGCGCTCGAAGTCCCGAATCTCGGTGAAGGCGTTGTCGAGCAAGACATGCTGGACTTTTTGCTGCTCCAGACGGCGGGCCAGGCGATGATGCCCGTTGAGGTAGATCTGCAACCGGAAAGGGCACCAAGTGGGGACGCGCACGTAGCCCAGCCCCAAATCAGGATCGATGAAATAGAAGTAGTAGTGCAGGCACTTGCCGTTGTCGGGGCGCAAGTAAGTCTTGCCCGTCTGCTTGTTGTGCCAGGGCTGATAGCTGCCACAGGGCTCCATGGCCGAGAAGATGCAGACCAATCCCGGATGCGAACCGCGCTGGCGCAGAATCTGCTGCACCTTCTCTTCCTTGCGGAAGCTCTTGGTGCGCCGAACGAACTCGATCTCCAAGCCGTTCTCGGCCGCCAGACGCTCGGCGTTGTCGCGCAACTCATCGCGCAGGGGTTGAGCAAAGCGCGGGTAGTCAAAGATTCGGATCTGGCGGGCGTAGAGGTACGAGGTCATGCCCTCGGCGTAACACAATCCTGGCAGCGTCCCTTGAATCAGAATGCGGTCGTAGCAGGAAAGCACCCCTGCGATCTGCTGGTGATGCCGTTCGGTAAACAATGTCAGGCCCATCCGAGAACCTCGCGTCCTCGGATGATCATATCAACCTGTTTGGTTCCGGCTACGCCGGGTTAGGTGACACGAGATGATTGCCGAGCCCGATACCTGGGGCAGTTACCTAGAGGCCCAGTGGTCAGCGATGCGACGAGTGTTCGTGCGCGTGGAAAGGCAGGCCAACGTGTTTCCAATTATCAAGCGATTGGGCGTGAACACATTTGTGGCGTGGGTGCTCCGGGATGAGGCGCGGCGCAGTGGGTTTAGAGGCCGTCGTCAGAACCTCCGATCCAAGGCCGATACGTCAGCCTACAGGGTAGGGTGAGTCACATTCGAGAGACCGATAGGACCGAGCGGGTGTTTGTCTGCGTTCGCTCGCTAGAGCTGAACGGTGAAAGCAATTACGAGGCATGCAGGACTGTCGCGACGCATCTCGATTCTCGAATTGGCAATTCAAAACGGGGGCGACCGCGAAAACTGGTCCGTCCTCGCGACTTTTTGGACAAGCTTGCAACTGTCCGAAGCTTGTTTAACGCTTTCAAACGTCGGTAGCCAGACGCTGCGCTTGACGGTTTCCTGGAGAAATGGTGGCGGTCCTTCGTGTTCGTCCTATCCGCCGGTGCAATCAACATCGGGTTTGCTGCTCAACACGACCGGACGGTGAGCCAGGGGCGCGATATCATCCGCGAATTCGGACCAGCCAAGGTCCTCGACCTGACACTTAAGACCTCTTCGGAGCAACTGAAGGCGGCAGGCTGGACTCCGCCAGCTGAGATTCTATTGTCGTGGTCAGACCGTGCAGATTGAAAGCTCAGACCAGCGCCTCGCTGCAAACAACCTTCGGAATCGGCTGGTCCTCAATCCGAAGATTCGGACGGTCAACCCAATCGCGCATGCGGTGTTGGAGGTAAAGCTCTCCCAGAGATTTCAAGAGAGGCGGCCCGGCGACGGCGTTGCGCCGAATCCTGTTCAATTCACGTTTAACGGCGTCTGTTATAGACCCACGAAACGCCTTCTCCAGCAGATTGATCTGAGCCTTTTCGTCTTGGTCAGACGTAACGCCGAACAGAATGCGCAACTCCCGCAGCACGTACTTCTGACCCTGGGTTAACGAGAGAGTGTGTTCGCGCTCCGCTTCTCGATGCTTCACTTCTTCAGAAAACAGGCTCTTGACGCGCATCACCGCTGCGTTGTGGTACGGCGGCAAGGCCAGCCCCTTTTCTTCGGGACCGGCCTTGATCAATCCGAGAATCCGCGGAATGTCTCTCGAAACCACCCCTCCCGAATCATCCACTAGGAAAAGCTGCTGATAGCGTCCTGCCTGGCAGAAGACATACAAGTTCTTCTCAGCCGAGGTCCTGGCAGCGCGAATCCCGTCGCGCAATTCGCTGATACGTCCGAATTCACCGGGATTCTCCTTTCGCAACAGTCGAAGGATCTCTTCGGCTTCGTTCAGGTCAATGATGTCCTCGCCTTCGTCCTCGAAGAAGCTCAACTGGGCGGAGTTCTTCTCGTAAATCGCATACATCGCCTCCGGGTTGATGCGCTCGCTCGGGTCGAGAATAGCCGAATCTTCCCCAATGGTGTCCTGGATTTCCTGAATTCGGTTTTGCAGAGTCTGTCGCAGCCCGAGCTGCCGGTCGATGCCGGCCTCTGGAAGAAAGCTGAACGCGTAAACCACATCATTCTCGGACCCGATGCGGTCAATGCGTCCAAAACGCTGGATGAGCCGAACGGGGTTCCAGTGCAGGTCGTAGTTCACCACCTTGTCGCAGTCCTGGAGATTCAAGCCTTCCGAAAGCACATCAGTGGCTACCACCGTGTTCAGTTCCGATTCGCCTTCGGGACGGACGTATTCCGGGTTTGAAAGCGGAGAGAACCGGCCCACAACCCGAGCCTTGCTCTTGTCGCTGCTGTAGATCACATCGATGTCGTCGCGCTTGCCGCCGGGATTGAGATTGTCGTAGAGGTACCGGGCGGTGTCTGCGTACTCGGTGAAAATTAGCCGCTTCCCCTTGTTGAGTGGAGGTTTTCGAAGGCGGCTTAGGAGCGTCACCAGCTTCGCGTCTTTTTGCGGGGTAATGGGCTTGACCAGGCGCAGGATTTCGCTCAACAACTCATTGTCGTGGTCGATGTGCTCTCGAAGCCTCTGAATGTCGAAATCCGCGGCATTGTACCGGCTGGAGAGCTCGCGCAGCGCGTCCAACACATCCGATTGCTCGTCGAAATCGGATGCATAAAGAATCGCCTGGGCATCCTCGCCGGCGGGAACGAATCCCTCCTCCAACGCCGCCAGAAATACCTCTTGCATTCGAAGCAGGCGGCCGATGGTTTCCTTGAAGGCATAGACACTCGATTCGAACCGCTTGAATAGGAGCACGCGAATCAGCCCGCGCAGATTCACACCGGCGCGATGAAGACTCGTGTAAGGCTCTTCGCCCTGCTTTGACCTCTTGACGTAGTGCCACAAACCGTAACGCGCATAGGTGAGCTCATTCGGCGGCGGCGCCACGGGCTGCCCCTTGCGAGCCTTCCCCAGGAAGCCGCGTATCTGCTGATATAAACCCTGGTAAGCGTCTTCAATGCTGTATTCGATCGTCTCCAGCTCACGTCTCGGAAAGAACTGGTGCTTGCCCGCCACAATCACGTAGGCTCGGCGCTTGCTGTCAACGTACTCGTAAAACCGGGCCGGATCGACCCTCTCGTTCGTTTCCTTGTCGAATCCGTACCAGCGCAGAATATGATTTCGTGTCCGCCGAATCAGGATGTTCACCAGCAGGTCTTGTAACCGGCGCTCTCCTTTCTCGATCAGGCGAAAGTACTCTCTCAGATTCGGCGGGTCCACGGGCAAATCGGTCTGCTCGGCTTGATGAAACAGCTTAATCTGATTGTAAATATCCCAGGCGCTCTTGTTGCGAGGCGTGGCGGTCAGAAAACAGCATCGGCGCCCGGTCGCTAGAAAGTTTTGGGCCACCTTGTAGCGCTGTGTGTTCGGATGCCTGAAGTTGTGGCTCTCGTCGATCAGCAGGAAATCGCGGTCCTTGTATTTCGGGTTTTTGAGAAGGAACTTGGCGTCCCCGTTCTGCTCCCTGAGAAATCCGGTGGAAAGCACGCGGGCGTTGAGTTCGTACCGCTCGTTGTACAGCTCCCACATCTCAACCAGCGGCGCCGGGCAAAGGATCAAGGGCCGGGCATGGTCGGTGGTCTCGAAATGCTTCACGATAGCCGCGCCAATGTAGCTTTTCCCCAGACCCACCACATCGGCCACAAAAGCGCCGCCATAGTCCTTGATCATTTGCCCGGCTTGCTTCACCGCAACTCTCTGAAAATCGGCCAGCTCGCGAGTGATGTCGTCGGCCCAAAGCACATCATCCTCGTCCTCGCCCTCCAGCCGGTCTTTCACCAACGCGTAAAGGGTCTTCATGTAGATGTCGTAAGGCCGCGCCGGAGCGAGCGCCCAAGACTGCCGCATCTCCTGCATCAGAGCTTCGTCAAAGTCCTGCGATTCATTCCAGAGCTCGTCAAACCAGCGCACCAGCTCAGCGTGATTGTTGTTTCCCGGGACGATGACGTTCAGCTCGGTATTGTGGGTGACGCCCGAGAGCGTGAGGTTCGACGAGCCGATCACGGAAATACCATTCTCGTGGCGGTCCAGCTTGTTCCCAAACAGGTCGTAAACGTCTCCGTAGTCGAAGATGTAGGCCTTGGCGTGGAGGCGACCCTTCGTGTAGACCTTCACCTTCACGCGCTTTTCTTCGATCATACCTGCCAAGTTGCGAACGAGCGCCTCGCTCTCGTCGGTCTGATCCATCAACTCCAGGCTGGAGCGGAAGTTGGCTGCGGTCTCCGCCGCCATCCGCTGCGTCTCGGTCCGCTTGGGATAGGCTTGTGACTCAGCGGCCTCAGCCACGAGATCCAGCCGCTGGTATCCCTCGGCGAGTTGTTCCAGAGTTTCGCGGCTGGTGGTGTTGCCGATCAGGAGCCGCAGTTCCTTCACTTTGGCGAGCTTTTCCGCGATCGGGGTGAGTCCGGATAAGAAGAAATAGCCAACGGCAAATCGCGCCGCTTCCGTCGAGGCAAGAATCCGGTTGATGTGGTCAACCAGTTTTTCGCTGCGATTGTCGATGATGTCGTGGGTAGGCATCAGGCGGTTTCGTCTGCGAGGGCTCGTTCGACCTGCCGGACCAGATCAGGCAAGTTGAAGGTGAAGGCATCCCAGAGAACGGCGTAGTCGACTTCGTCGTAACCATGAATCAACCGGTTTCGCATACTTACGATTTTCGGCCAGGGGATTTCCGGATTTCTTTCTCGAATCTCAGCCGGAATATGCGTGGCGGCCTGCCCCACCAACTCCATCAGGCGCGTAACAGCCAACCTGAGCACCTCGCCCTGCTCGAGGTCGGCGCGAGTCTTGCCTGCCGTCAGTTGGACCGCCTTCTGCGCGAAATCGCGCATGTGCAACAGGCGGACTTTGGGGTCATGCTTCGACATATTCGACCTCAGCTTCGTTCAGTACCTCGTCACGGAAGTACTTGCTGAGACCTTGGGGCGTGTTGAGGTCGACCCTTCTGCCGCCGAAGGCACGCGAGAGCTCCTCTTCGAGATCGTACAACTCAAAAAAGCCAACGCTCTTTCCAGGCTGGAACTCCACCAACACGTCCACGTCGCTGTCAGGCCTGAAATCCGACCGCAGGACTGACCCGAACAGCGCGAGCTTTCGGATCTGGTTTCGCCGGCAAAACTCCGCGATCCTCTCTTTCGGTACCGTAATCGTGGCCATAACCATTCCTCTCTCACCCACTCCAGGCTCCCAGCTCGATTATCCCAGCGCCGCAACTCCCCCTAAAAGCCGTACAGAGCGGCGACGCGCTCGTTGATTTCGTTTTTCCCACTTTCTCGCAACCGGCGCCTTTTGCGTCAACAAATCCAGCGACTTCAAACAGGTAAACACTTCTTGCTAATCCGGCGTCGGACTAAGTCACAGTTGTGTCAACCCTCGATCGTTCCTCGGAACTCAGACCGTAGAGCTGGTAAAACTGGGCGTCCACCTTCGCAAGAATTTCACTTGTCATCTGTTCATCAACATCTTCGACCTTCACGCGATCTATTAACTTGCCGATGCTTCTTTTTACGTCCGGAGGCGCATCACGAAGTGGTATTACGCGCAGTTGAGGGGCCTGAAACTGGTAATACCCTCCGCTCATTCTCAGTGCACCAAAGAATTGATCATACAAAAACATGAAGAGCTTCGAGTTGCAAAACGCAGTGACATATTCGAGGTCTGATGACTCATTTGGCTTATAGAAGCAGTTGGTATTTTATAGTGGACCCCGAATTTTGGACCAGGCAATAAGTTAACATGTCGGCTCAGTCGTCGAGGCTAGGAGGGCCGATGAGCACGACACGCAAGCAGTACAGTGCCAAGTTCAAGGCGCGGGTGGCGATCGAGGCGATCCGG
>DASYYZ010000053.1:0-4988 GCA_035946735.1 Terriglobia bacterium | reverse complement strand
AGGCGACGGGGGCTGGGCCGTCCGCGGCTGGCGTGAGCCAGAGCCGCCTCCCCGTCTTCGCGCAAGCGTTTCTTGAGACGACGAACTTGGCGGATGCTAAGCGAGAGCAGTGCGGCGGCTCTGGCACACGCCATGTCTCCTTTGACGCAAGCAGAAATCACACTCACTCGTTGTAGTTCCTTTTGACACAACGCGAACGTCCTTTCCCTCATGGGATGACATTTTCACGTTGCTGTTAGGGGGTGACAGAATTATGGAGCTAAGACAGTACCTGCCAACCCCTCTTCCCCGCCTCGGAGTCCTCCGTCTTGGTCGGCGCCGGCCACACCACAAAGCATAAGGAAGGTCAGAAACAGAATGGTTCCTGCGGACTTGCGAGAAAGCATCTCCACGCTCCTGTAGGGTGAGGTTCAACAAACGGCAGCGAAACGGTAAAAGAAAAACACCAACGGTTAGCGTAAGTTTACCGCACCCAGCCATAAAGGCAATCTGGTGGAGCAATCCCGCCAGCAAAGCGATCGGCAGTCGAATGCCCGGGAAAATTCAGATTTGTAAAAAGAATGTCAAAACGGCCTGCTTGCCGCATAATTGTTGTCAAGGCGTTGTAAGCTTCAAAGGTCGGAACGTGCCAAAGCTCGGGGCCGGCAATCTGACTCCTCCATTATTAGGACAAGAATCTTATGGGGAACTTCGCCACTCCTATCGCAGGGGCAAAATCCACAACTCAGGCTCTGCCGATCCGGCCAGCCGCTCGCATCCTCGTGGTCGAGGACGATCCCGCCGTGCAAAAGGCCCTGAAACGACTTTTTGAAACCGAGGGCTACGCCGTCGAGGTCCAAGCCGACGGCCAATCGGCCATGGAAAGTTTTCAGGCCTCCGCACCTGCCGCGGTGGTGCTCGATCTTCGGCTTCCGAAAATGTCCGGGCGCGAGGTATGCAAGGAGATTAAGGCGCACGCGCCCGCTCTGCCCATCGTAGTGCTCAGCGCCGCCAGTGACGTCTCCGATAAAGTTCTGCTGCTCGAGTTGGGCGCCGACGACTACGTCACCAAACCGTTCAGTCCGCGAGAGCTGTTGGCCCGGGTTCGTGCCGCGCTCCGTCATACCGCGCGGGTTCCCGAGGCGCAGATTGTGAGCTTCGATAACATCTCAGTCGACTTCAGGAAAATGGAAGTCAAGCGCGACGGCGTGCCTGTCATCCTGACTGCGCAGGAATTCAAAACCTTTCAATTTCTGGTACAGAATGCGGACCGCGTGATTACCCGCGACGAATTGCTGAACGAGGTGTGGGGATATCAGAACTATCCTTCCACCCGCACCGTGGACAACCACATCCTCAAACTTCGCCAAAAACTGGAAAGGGATCCCTCCAGCCCGACTCACTTCCGCACGGTCCACGGCATGGGATATAAATTCGTTCGTTGATCGCTGTGAAACTTTCTTCCGAGCCCGTTTCTGAGTCTGCTCCAGCCCGGTCGCCGGGGCGGCTTGTACCGCACACCCGGCTGCGAACGCGCTTTCTGCTCTCCATGCTGGTCATCATCGCCGGACTCACGGCCACCAGTTTGTTGCTGGTGCGGCGCAGCGTCGAGGCCAAGGAGCGGCAGAGCATAGCGGACAATCTGCACGACTCGGTCGCTGCCTTCCAGGATTTTCGCCTCCAACGCGAAACCATGCTAACCAGCGACGTCGCCTTGCTGGCGGACCTGCCGATCACTCGCGCCATCATGACCGGTCCGGATGATCCCGTCACCATCCAGGATGCCTCCCAGGAAGTCTGGCAGATTGCGACGTTTGATCTGTTCGTGCTGGTCAATCGCAGCGGCAAGGTCATGGCGCTGCATACCAAGACCCCGGGCTTTACCCGCGATGCGGCGGAGAAATACTTTGCGCAAGCGCTCGACGAAGATCGCGGCGAATCCAGCCATTGGTGGCTCGGCGAACATCACCTCTATCAGACATTTATTCAGCCGATTTACCGCGGCTCGCGCACCGACGGAACCCTGACCGGATTCCTGGTGATTGGCTATGAAATCAACGACGCCTTGGCCGCCAGCGTCAGCAAAATAGCGGGCAGCCAGGTGGCATTTTCCTGTGGGAATGAAGTCGTGGCGACCACCTTACCACCGGCCCAAGTTGAGCAAGCCAAGCTGCAGCCGTTGTTCACGGGGACCGCCCAGGAAGTTCCGCGCGATATCCAGATCGGCAAGGAGCGTTTCCTCGCTACTTCGCTCGAATTATCGGGATCGAGTTCCACTCCGGTACGGCTGAGCGTGCTTGGGTCCTATGACCAAGCCACCAAGTTCGTCGACCAACTGAATCGCTACTTGCTGCTTTTAGGTTTCGCCGCTTTCCTGGTTGGCAGCGGCCTCGTCTTTTTTGTCTCGCACACGTTCACGCGGCCACTCGGCCATCTCGTCGACGGCGTGCGCGCCCTGGAAGGCGGAGACTTTTATCATCCTCTCGATCCCCGTGGGCGCGACGAAGTCGCCGAGCTAACTCGAGCCTTCCAGCGCATGCGCGCCAGCTTGCTCAAGAGCCAGCAGGACCTGCTCGAATCCGAACAACTCGCCACCATCGGGCGCATGGCCAGTTCGATCTCGCACGACTTGCGCCATTCTCTCGCCGCCATCGTCGCCAACTCCGAATTCCTTTGCGACAGCCATTTGACCCCGGTGCAGCGCGAGGAACTCTACCAGGAAGTCCGCACCGGCGTGAATCTGATGACGGACCTGCTCGATTCCCTGCTGGAGTTCGCGCGAACGCGCGAATCGTTGAACTCCACCTACGGCAACGTCTCAGAGACGATTCAGCGGGCAGTGCAGGCGGTGCGCTTGCATCCCCGCCATCATTCCCGCTCAATCGACGTGCTCTGCGGGCCGCAGGTTTCAGGGTGGTTCGATCAGCGCAAGATGGAACGCGCTTTGTACAATTTGCTGCTCAACGCCAGCGAAGCGGCTCCTGCGGTGGGAAGCAAGATCGAGGTCACTGCCGGCGAGGTGGCCGGATCAATCACCATCTCGGTGGCCGACAATGGTCCCGGCATCGCAGAATCCATCCGCGATCGCCTGTTCCACCCCTTCGTAAGCTACGGAAAAGAAAACGGCACGGGCTTGGGCCTGGCGGTGGTGCAGAAAATTGTTCAGGATCACGGCGGGGAGATTTCTGTGGAGCGCACGCCGCACGGCACAACTGTGTTTCGCATCGTGTTGCCCGGCCGCCATCCGCAAGCTACGCCTGCGGGCGGCAACCACGGGGACCTTTCTTTCGTTCCCCCCAAGCCCGAAAAAGTCGTTCACAGTTCCATTTCGCATCCGGACGCATAGACACGAATTCTTGGCTGGCACGCGTGCCTCACTCCGGATCGTGCAGGAGGACGTTGTGAAGAGCCATCGCAGCTTTGCCCTTGGCCGGGTCGCCATGACCCTCGCCGTTCTCGGCTTGTTCCACTTTGCCGCGCGGGCGCAAAATGCTTCTGCTCCGGCGGCGAGCGATGCGGATAGCTCGATCCGCGATCTCCAGGAACAGGTTCAGCAACTGCGCCAACTGGTGGAGCAGATGCGCGCCGAAAATGCCGAGTCGCGCGCGGAGATGCGTCAGTTGCGCCAGGACCTGCAAGCCACGCGCGCCTTGCTGCAGCCGCCCGCTGCCGGCGCTCAGCCAGAGACTGTGGCCAACGCCAATCCCGTCTCGCCGCAGCCTCCTGCGAGTTCTCCAGTCGCCTCCACTGCGGAAGCTTCCGGCGCGTTGGAAGAGCGCGTTCAGAAGCTCGAGGACTCGACTTCTCTGATGGGCTCAAAGATTGATGAGCAATATCAGACGAAAGTGGAAACCGCGTCGAAGTACCGCGCGCGCCTGCATGGCACCATCCTGATGAATGCCTTCCGCAACGTGGGAGGCTCGGACAATCTCGATTTTCCAACCTACTCCGAACCAGCCCCGGCCGGTACACCTCAAGCCACGGTCGGGGCAACCCTGCGCCAGTCCGAAATCGGATTCGAAATTTTCGGTCCTACGGTTGCCGGTGCGCGCACCTCCGCCGATGTGCAATTTGACTTTGCCGGGGGCTTCCCCGCCACGGGAAACGGAGTGAACTTCGGCATCGTGCGATTGCAGACGGCGAGTTTGCGCTTCGATTGGGAGCATACCTCCGTCGTTGCCGGGCAGGATGCTCTCTTCATCTCTCCGCTTTCGCCGACTTCGTTCGCTTCTCTGGCGACCCCAGCCTTTTCATTTGCCGGCAATCTTTGGGGATGGACGCCGCAGCTGCGCCTGGAACATCGTTTCACGGTTGCCGACCAACAGACCGTGACCCTGCAAGCCGGAGTTCTCGACAATCTCGACTGGGAGTATCCCTACAATTCGTTTTACCGCACCTCTCAGGCTGGTGAACTTTCTGGGCAGCCTGCCTATGCTCTCCGGACTGCGTGGTCGCGTGGTGATCCGCAAGATCATCCGTTGAGTTTCGGCGTTGCCGGCTACTACGGCCGCCAGAATTGGACCTGGGGCCGCAACGTGGACGCCTGGGCGGGGATGGCGGACTGGCAGATTCCCATTCTGCCGCGACTCTCTCTCTCGGGCGAGTTCTATCGCGGACGCGGCATTGGCGGGCTGGGAGGCGCCGTCGGTGTTTCCATCCTCTACGGCGGTGACCCGAACGCTCCCTACACTCCAATCCGCGGACTCGACGATGTGGGCGGATGGGCGCAACTTAAATTCCGGCTTACCCCTAAGCTGGAGATCAACGGCGTCTTCGCCGATGACGACGCCTTCGCGGCAGAGGTGCGCGGCTTTGCTACGGATCAGAATAATTTCGGCCCCATCCTCGGACGCAACCGCGGCGCTCTGGCCAACCTCGTCTTCCGGCCTCGCTCCGACCTGATTCTTTCGGCGGAGCTTAGACGGTTGCAGACCTTCCCCGTCTATAGCAGTAGCAGCAACACCAACCAGGTCAATCTCTCGGTGGGGATCTTATTTTGAAAATCAGGA
>DASYYZ010000052.1:0-6982 GCA_035946735.1 Terriglobia bacterium | reverse complement strand
CCGGATCGCCTCGATCGCCACCCGCGCCTTGAACTTGGCACTGTACTGCTTGCGTGTCGTGCTCATCGGCCCTCCTAGCCTCGACGACTGAGCCGACATGTTAACTTATTGCCTGGTCCAAAATTCGGGGTCCACTATAGGGCACTCAGGTTCAAACCCGCGAGCAAAAAGAGGTACAGGCCACCTAGAGCTAATCCCTTTCTCATTTGCCCTCCGACGAAATTGGTTTATCTAGCCCAATGCATCTTGATTCCGAGATGCCAACAGTTAAAGGCCCTTCCGGGGAGCAGCAGCAGGTCCTCGACGAATGCAATTATAATGGTGCATGCCCTATCGCCGTTTCGACCAGGAATAAGTTCGCAACAGTCATCGACTGATCAAAACATGATAAATGCACGACATTGGTCAAAATGTCAATATGTTTGTTTGATTGAAAATGAACGAGTTGCGTCCAATTCATTGTGTAGGTCGAGGAGACGCAGCCCCGATTTGAAACGAGTACTCCCAAGGTGGGAGGGATCTTATCTTCTCGGGAATCCGCCAAGCTACCCACTGGCAGTTCCTTCGCCACGCTGATCACAAGAAGCGAATTATTGTGAAAATCTGATCGAAATTTAGACTAAACACGACTTGGGGATGCGCAAATTTCCCACTGAGCCCCTTGGGGGCTGTATCCGTGGCAATTGGCGCTGCCACTGGGTCCGCGTGGGGACGGTTGGCCGAAATTGGCATCGCCCGAGCAGGAATTTTTTACGTTTCCTGCGACTCATTTAGCAGCTTGTACATTGCGCTCCACCTCGGCTCTTGCCTGGTCTTGCTCCTTTGTCGACCTCGCAATGTCATCATCCAGCGGGGTTAAGCCATACTCCTTGATAAGGTCTTCCGTAGTCAAATTTGGATCGAGCGACGCCACGGTGACCCAATCACTATCGTGATACCATGTGACCTCAACCCTCGATCCATACTTCTTCTGAATTTCCTGAGCTTTCGGAGCGTTATAGTCAACCTCAAACAGCCGCTTAGCAAGGGGGAGCGCCGCCCCCACCCACTCCTGATATCTCCCGGTAGTGGCCAAGGGCTCGCCAGTGATGTCAAAGATATGTGCAGCCCCGCCTCCGACGGCGGAGACGACGTAGAATTGATTTGTCAAAGCCAGGGCCGGGAGCTGACGTCCAGCCGGATAAGCGGAGGGCCAAAACACAATTTTGGCGCCTTGTTCTTTCAGGTGACGCCAGCCGTCGCGCCAATTCACATCGAAACAGATCTGTATCCCGATCACGCCGAAGTCAGTCGTGAAAACGGGCGGAACCACATCTTCGCCTGGTGTTATTCTCTCCTTCATTTCCCCTTCGGTGGGATGGACCTTGTTGTACTTCCCGATGACCTGACCCTTGCGATCGAGCAGAATCGCGGAGTTATAGACCAAGTCGCCTTGCCTCGTTTTCAACCCATAAATTACATACGACGAGTGCTCGCGCGCCCACGCCGCCAGCCGGTCCGTGACCACTCCCGGAACCTGCTCCGGAGCGCGATTGCTGAAAACTTCCGGAAGGCAAGCAATATCGGGGTGGAACGAGGCCGCTAGGTTGAGGCGTTCCATGGTCGGTTCCAAAAGGTCATGGCTCCCGAATTCAAGCCCGTCCTGACTTACGGTGACCACTCGCACGATCCGGTCACCGCTCGACTGGCTTGCCCCAAGCGCGCTGCCCCTATACGCAACCGTTAGGGCCAGTGCACACTCCAAGAGCAGACCTACGCGTGGGAACGTCAGCAATCTCATGATTGATCCTCCTGTGACCTTGTGCTCTTCCTTGGATCTTGACGGTACTTTTCCGCCGCTTCCTGCCCCCACACTATCGCATCATTTTACTGCCACAGGGAGTGATGTCAAACTCTCGCGCAATCGGGTACTGTCTGACTTTGAACTTACGTGGTGGAAGCCGGCACTACGTCTGAAATCTAGGATAGCCACTCGCGTTTGCGCATCTGCCTTAGGTTTGAAAGTGCGGCATGTATTTTTATTACTTCATTACTTCTGTATATGCCCGTCCCCGATGAGGCGGTTTAGTGGGGCACTTTCCCCGGCCCACTTCAGACCGATGGTTGACAAGACCCCCTCAATAAACCTCAATAGGTCTGACGAGTGCAGGCATTGTCGGACAACGGCTGGCGGAGCAAAACGGACTTTATATCCTTGACGGCGGCACATCAGCGTGCTATAAGCGAGATTTGTCGCGCGGTCGCAACCTCATGATGGCATAATAGTTACGCAATAGATTATGAAATTCGGTCTTTTTGTCCGAGTCGGCGTGTCACGTCTTCGGGGGCTGGGGCCTGCGAACCAACGTGACGTTTTTTCGGGTGGAGTGTGAATGACAAACACCCGGCGGAAAATCAAGAAAGATAAAGATATGGAAAGCGAATCGGTTGACCGATGGCTGCGTCATCGGGAGTGTCACGCGTTTCTCCATCGGGCTGCCACTTGGCTGGAGGAGTACGATGATCATTCCCGGCTCGGAACCACGAGCGCGGGTGGCGTGGGCGTTCTTGAATGACTTTAATCACGCGCAATTCGGGCTGCCTTCTGGACAATGGACCAGCCCGAATTTTGGTTTTGTGTCACCGCGAACCCGCCACGCATCGAGCAAGTGGCCACGAAGTTTATTTTCTAGCTTGATGTTGCGGGCGGTTTTTAATGGCTGTATAAGGGGCGTTCATGCCCCGACCGGACACATCACCCCTAGGAGTTAAGGGATATCATGCGAAGACGCGACTTCTTAAAAAGCTCCGCCGGCATCGGCGCTTTGGCCGGGAGCGGGCTTACCGACCCGTTCGGCGACGAGCTGACGGGGGAGGTCGTATTCAAGCAGAGCCCTATTCCGATGGGCAGCACTCCCGGCAAAATCGGTCGCCCGGTGGAGGTCGTTAGTGTCGCCTACAAAGGGCACGAGCGGCCCCTCGATTCCGTGGTGCAGCTTGTCGATAGCGAGGGAGCGAAGGGTGCGGACATCATCGTCCTGGCGGAAACCTGGCGCGGGCTGGACATGAATGGCAAAAGCGAAGAGCCGCTAGACGGTCCCGCCGTCACAGCCATGTCGGCGCTGGCCAGGAAGCACCGGACGTACGTGGTTTGCCCCATCGATCGCCGGGATGGCGCGCACCGGCGGAATTCCACCGTTTTGATCGATCGCCAGGGGCAGGTGGCCTGCATCTACAATAAAGTCTTCCCCTGGCTGCCGGAATTCCGGCGCGTGCCGCCGGTCGAACCGGGCCAGAAGACGGTAGTTCACCAGACGGATTTTGGCCGAGTAGGCTTCGCGGTGTGCTTCGATTCCTTCTTTAACGAGGTGTGGCAGGAGCTTTCCGACCAAGGGGCCGAACTGGTCATCTATCCCAGCGATGCGCCGGGAGGAATCCTGCTGGTCGCCCAGGCGGTGAATTATCATTATTACATCGTCAGCGCCACCCACACGCCTGACTGTCAAGTGCTTGACATCACCGGCCAGGAACTCATCTACAAAACGGGCCTGGACCCGCTCATTACGCGAGTTACGCTGGACCTGGATCGTGGAATTTACTGCATCGACTCCGTGGATGCCAATGGAGGCGGCACTGCGCTGCGTGACAAATTGCTGAGGGAACATCCTGATGACGTGGTTCAAACCAATTACATTGAACGCGACGGCTGGTTTGTTCTGCAAGCCCGGCGACCGGGAGTAAGCGCTCGCGAGCTGGCGCGAAGCTATGGCCTGGAGGAACTCCGGGACTTTATCGAGCACTGCCGTCAGATCTGCGACCATCGCCGCGGCTGGGTTTATGCCAACCGGCTTTATCAGAAGCCGTTGGCATCGTGACGCGGGGTTCTTTCCGGCTGCGCTTAACGTCATACTACTTGTAGAGGCACCCCTACCGTCCAACCCCATGGGCCAAAAGGACAATGATCGCACGTTAGGCATGAATAGCCGAATTTGCCGCCGTGACTTTCTCAACTCCACCCTGCTCGGTGCGGGAAGTGCGCTCTTCAAATCCCTAACGCCACTCGAGCTACTGGCACAGCAGCATCCGCCTGCTTGGGGCGGATACACCGGCGTGGGTGATTATGCCCTCGCCAACGGCAATACGGAGGCGGTAATGCTCGCCGCGCATGCCGTGCGAGACGGCGCATTCGATTCTCCCACGGCGGACGTAACCGATACGGGCGAGATTTTTGACCTCGTCGTGGTGGGGGGAGGTATCAGCGGGCTGGCCGCCGCCCTCTATTTCAAAGACTCGACGCCCTCTCGGCGAACCTGCCTGGTGCTGGAAAACCATCCGATTTTCGGCGGGCAGGCGCGACGTAATGAGTTTGTCGTCGATGGTCAGCGGCTCATGGCGCCCCAGGGTTCGAACTGGTTCTGGGTTCCGACCAAGACCAAGCTGGTGGGGGACTTCTACGCGCGCATCGGTGTGGACCCGAGCCAATTCAAGTACCAGGAGTGGGGAGGGCCGCTGCCGGCCATGCCCCTGAGCCGCACCAGTTATCACTTTGCCCGCGAATTGCCGCCGCCTCCGAACTTCGGTTTCTACTTTGGAGAGAAGTTCGGAAAGCAGCCGGGAGAGTGGGTGGTCGACCCCTGGAGGAATATCGATCACTTGCCGTTATCTCCGGCGATGCGGGCCGATTTCGCCAAATATCTCAAGATCGTCATCGACTACCACAAGTCTCCTCCCCACGACAGCGAAGCGTTGCTGCGGCGGTACGACACCATGACGGCAGAAGAAGTCCTGATGCAACGCGACGGCCTGAGTCTGGAGTTTATCCGCATGTTCGTGGCGCCGCATCTGGCGGCGGCGATTGGAGCCGGTCCCGACGCGATCACCGGCTGCCGCTACCGCGTTTATGGCTCAGGTAGCAACTTAACGCGACATAGTTTTCCTGGGGGCAATACGGGATTCACGCGGCACATCGTGAAGTCGCTCATTCCGGACGCCATTCCCGGGCCACTCACCCTGGAGGCGATCTGCCGGAACCGCATCAACTTTGCCGCCCTCGACCGGCCCACCAATCAGGTGCGCATTCGTACTGGCTCTACGGCCGTCAGAGTGGAGCATGATGGAGAACCGGGAAAGGCGCCGTATGTCCGCATCATGTACACGCGCGATGGCAAGGCCTATCGACTGAAGGCGCGCGCGGTGGTCATGGCGGGCGGCGGTTGGATTACCAAACGCGTTGTGCGCGACCTGCCGGCCACGCATCGAGAAGCCTACGATCAATTTCTGTACAATGCCACGATCGTAGTGAATGTGGCATTGCGCAATTGGCGATTCCTTCACAAACTCGGACTTTCCGGAGGACGCTGGTTCGAGGGTTTCGGCTATTGGACGGAGGTGCGGACCATCGCCACCTTTGGCGCCGATTCAGAAACCATCGGGCCCGACTCACCCACGGTTCTTTCCGTTATCACGCCGTTTTTCTACCCTGGCTTGCCCGCCGCCGAACAGTGCAGCAAGGGACGCGTGGAGATTCTCTCGACTTCGTTTCGCGATTTCGAGCGCAAGGTGCGCGAGCAGTTTACGGAGATGTTCGCGGCCTCGGGATTTGACGCGCGGCGCGATATTGCCGGCATTATCCTGAACCGCTGGGGGCACCACTTCATCGTAGCGCAGCCCGGATTTGTTTACGGAAAGAACGGCAAGCCTGCTCCCGGCGATGTGCTGCGCAAAGCTCCCTTTGGAAGGATTGCATTCGCCAACACGGACCTGACCGGCGACTCCGGCCACGATCTGGCCATCGAGGAGGGCCATCGGGCCGTGATGCAACTCCTGCCGGCGTTGTAGCGCAGATGCCCTCGTAGCGTCACCGCCATGCGCGCCATGAGCTTCGCATTGCCGGTACAGCACTGCCCTGGAGCTGGCGCTTTGCCTGACTCCTCACCCGAAAGGGAGAGGAGGCGCGTTGGCGTCGGGGTGGTTACAGGCACACTCCGTCGAGGACAGCCGGAACTCCCCCGCTACCGCGCTTCAACGAATGAAACGAGGAACTCAATGTCTAAACTAGATCGTCGAGCGATGCTGCGCCGGTCATCCACGTTGGCGGCCGCCGCAGCCGCCCTTATTCCAGGCCCAGATGTCGGAGCGCAACAGATGCCTCGTGAACCTGATCGGAAGTTGCGCATCGTCGCCGTGGGAGGCCACTGTGATGATCCCCAGACCTGTGCTGGCGGAACCTTGACGCTGTATGCGGATCAGGGGCACGAGGTCGTCGGCTTGTCGATCACCGGGGGACCAATGCCCCCGCCAGGCACCGACCCCGAAGATCGAAAGTTTAAGGACCGTCTGAACTGCCAAAAAATGGCCGACATTTTGAAGATACGCTTGGATTGTTTGAACTATTCCGGATCGAACAGCGGACAGTTCAAGTTGCCTATCGTATATGGCGCGGGATCGGAAATCAACGGACAGCGATATAACGAATTCACTGAACTGCTGCTGGATAATTATAAGCCCGACATTGTCTTCACGCACTGGCCGATTGACTTTCATATGGACCATCGGGCCGCGTCGCTACTTACCTACAGCGCCTGGCTGGCGAGCGGAAAGAAGTTTCCCCTATACTATTTTGAGGCGGAACTGGGAACACAGACCCAGAATTTTTACCCTACGAACTACGTTAATGTAACTTCGGTGGAAGAACGGTACCACCAGGCGTTTGCAGCGCAAACGTTGTTTTATGACGAAATTTGGCCTCTTCACAACCTGATGCGGCAAATGCGGGGGCATGAAAGCGGCTGCCAATTCGCGGAGGCGTTCAACCACCATCCGCAAAGCCCAACGATTCCCGCGTTGCCGGCTTAAGAGGTTTGTGTATAGTGGACCCCGAATTTTGGACCAGGCAATAAGTTAACATGTCGGCTCAGTCGTCGAGGCTAGGAGGGCCGATGAGCACGACACGCAAGCAGTACAGTGCCAAGTTCAAGGCGCGGGTGGCGATCGAGGCGATCCG
>DASYYZ010000051.1:0-20378 GCA_035946735.1 Terriglobia bacterium | reverse complement strand
CTTGGGGACGACTAAGCAAAGCCTCGCGGATGCCAGCATTGTCCTTGAGGAACGCCACCAGCTCGGGGTGGTCCTCCAGGTAATCCTGGTTCTTGATCAATGATGGATTGGCTTCGAGCTGCTTCGCGATCCCAGCGTGCTGGTCTAGGAAGTCCTCGAAGCTAGCCATATCGCTCTTGACTTGCGCCTCTCCGCCCAGGTGCGGGGCCTCGAGCTGATCCATGCGACGCAAGTTAGTCATGGTCAGACCCGGATTGTCCCTCCAGTCCTCTGCAAGACCGGGGTTGTTCTGGAGGAAGCTCACGAGGTCAGGGTTGTCTTTCACGAAGCCGCTGTCGTTGATCAGCGCCGGCTTCGCTTCGAGCTGCCTGGCGAGGCCAGGGTTGGCGTCCAGGAAGTTGTCGAGTGTAGCGATCTGGCCTCGAGTGAGACCGTCGTTGTCAGCTGGAGCCTTGGTGGGCGGCATGGTTGGCTTCGGCGCCGGTGGGGTGTCCTCCGCATCCACCGCTGCAATGCCCTTCATGAACGCCGGGGGATTACTGACCAAACTATTCCGGATGGCCGCGTTGTTCTTTAGGAAGTCGACCAACTCGGGATGAGTCTCCAGGTACCCCTTGTCATTGATCAGTGAAGGCTTCGTTTCGAGCTGTTTTGCAATGGTAGGATGCTGGTCGAGGAAATTGTCGAATGAGCGTAACTGATCGCCCATGGGTTCCTTGGCCGGATGAGGGGACTTGGCCTCGGCCGCATCAAACCGGTCTTCACCGCGCATGAAGGCTGATGCATTCGCCGTCAGCCCTTGCCGGATGTCGGCGTGGTCTTCAAGAAAGGACCGCCACGCCGGGTGGCTGGCCAAAAACTCTCTGTTGGTGGCGAGAGCGGGATTCGCCTCGACGGCCTTGGCGATGTCAGGATGACTGTCCAAGAACAGATCGAGCCGTCCCAGTTCGCTCCGGCTGATTCCAGAATCGTCGTCAGCCGCGAGGGGTCTCGCGCCAACCGTGGTTCCCAAAATCCCAAGGGAAGCAGCTAACACAAGGGTTCCTAAGTAGTAGATACGTTTGCACATCTTGCCTTCTTACCTCCGTAACGTGTGATACCCCTTCAGGTTGTCCCCTATTTGCGCTTCTGATTGAAGGTTGCGCACGAATTCTACCAAAGCGGGGCTAGGATGATACCCGCCTAGGCGTACCCTTGGCCGCTCAGCAACTTAACCCGGAAAGTGGGCGCTCGCCGACTCATTTGAAGCGTTCGTCTGCCGGACGCAGAGGGCAGTTTTTTCCAAAGGATCGACGATCCTGCTCAAACGTGTGAAACCGGGTCAAAGTCCCGGAGGAACCCGCAAAAGTGTCCATTCCGGAACCGGGGCGGTGATGGGGGATGCTCCGCAAGCCATTCTCCTGACATGGAGTAAGCTCCCAGGACAACTTTTCGCGCGCTCGCGGGTTTAGAGTAGTGTACGGCTTGAAAGGAGGGCATAGATAATGAATAAGATAATGGCAAGATTTGAGAGAGCAGCACTCGTTGCCCTCGTGGGACTTGTATGCTTGGCACCGGCCGCGTCCTTCGCTTCCGCTCAGCGGGGCCGTGTTGCCGTGGTTTATGGTGGCGGGTGGTACGGCCCGGGATGGTATGGGCCCGGCTTCGGCTACGGCTGGTACGGCCCCGGTCCGGGATTCTATGGACCCCGGTATTACGGTCCTGCTCCCGGCAAGGTGAAGATCGTCACGAACACTAAAACTAAAGGTAATTCGATTTATGTGGACGGCGGCTTCGCCGGGTACACGGGCAAGCTGAAGAAGTTTGAGCTTCGCCCAGGCCCGCATCAGATCGAAGTCCGCGATGCGAGCGGTCATGCGTTCTACGCGGAACGAGTGAATGTGCTGGTGGGCAAGACCGTTGACCTTCATCCCGATCCCGCCCGCTAAGAGTATGGGTCCGGTAGGCAGGGCTAATCAGGGCCCCGCCCACCCGGCATCCTCTTTCTGATCAAATCCTCACAGAGTTGTTTTCGTTTAGCTGACCCAATCCGGTCGCAGGCAATGCTCTGCGGGTCGTCCTCCTCACCCAGCGGACGAGCGCCAAGTCCGTTCGCGGCGGGTTCCGTGCCGGCTTCTGCTCCGCACGCCTGAAAAAAAATTAACCTGCAACTTGACGCCTCGCATCCAATCGTATAAATATACAAGTGTGTGCATATTGGAGTGCGCGGAGTGATTACATCCAAGCGTCTTCGCCACGGCCAGATCCTGAGGCTGATTTCGGAAGGCGCCGTCTCAAGCCAGGACGATCTGCGGCGGCTTCTGGCCCAGAAGGGTATGCGGGTGACACAGGCCACCCTGTCGCGGGACTTGCAGGACCTCAGATTGGTGAAGACAACGGAAGGCTATCGGGCGATGGAAGGCGGCGCCGGTGAATCGGGCCCGCAATTGCGGCTTGAGCGTGCTTTACGCGAGTTTCTCTTGGACGTACGCGAGGCGCACAACCTGCTGGTGTTGAAGACTCCTCCGGGCGGCGCTCAGTCACTGGCGGCGGCGCTCGACGCCGGGCGCTGGCGGGAAGTCGTCGGCACTGTGGCCGGTGATGACACGGTCCTGGTGGTGACGCCCTCCCGCGCGGCGCGGGCAGGCCTGCAGAAGAAGATGGGGAGGCTGCTCGGATGAAGATGCGCATAAAAGTCGCGGTGATCGGCGCTACCGGCTATGCCGGCGCCGAGCTGGCGCGGCTTCTGGTGCGCCATCCCGGCGTAGCGGCTCCGACGTTCTATTTGAGAGGCAGCCATGCGACAGTGAACTGCTTGAGCGAGATTTTTCCTGAATTCGCGGGCTGGGGCGGCGCTCCCTGCCACCCATTCTCCGTTGAGGCCGTTGCATCAGGCGGCGCCGAGGTGGTGTTTCTTTCCACGCCGCATGAAGCATCGCTGGAGTTCGGGCCGGCCTTGCTCGAGGCGGGGATACGCGTAGTGGATCTCAGCGGCGCCTTCCGCTTTCGTTCCCCGGAGGCCTTTGCGCGATGGTACAAGCTGGCGCCGCCCCGAACGGAATTGCTGGCGGAAGCCGTGTACGGCCTGCCGGAGCTTTATGGGGACGCCCTGCCCCAGGCGCGCCTGGTCGCGAATCCCGGCTGCTACCCCACGTCGGTGATTCTAGGGCTGCGCCCGCTGCTCTCGGCCGGGCTCGTGGACGCCGCGCGTGGTGTAGTGTGCGATTCGAAGTCAGGAGCGAGCGGCGCCGGCAAGGATCCCAAGCGCGAACTCCACTTCGTGGAGGTGGACGAGAACCTGCGCGCTTACGGCCTGTTCAGCCATCGGCACACCCCGGAGATCGCGGATCACACGGGCATGAAGCTGGAGGATTTCATCTTCAGCACGCACCTGCTGCCGGTCCGCCGCGGGATTCTTTCCACCCTGTACGTCTGGCTGCGGGATCGGCAGCGGCCGGATGAGATCGAGGCAATCTACCGCAAATTCTACGCCGGACGTGCGCTGGTGCGGATCCGCCGCGCGGGGTTTCTGCCGGAACTGCAGCACGTGGCGCACACAAACTTCTGCGACATCGGTTTCGCGCTGGACGCTTCGGGTGAGCGGCTGGTGGTGGTTTCGTGTCTAGACAATCTCGGCAAAGGCGCGGCCGGGCAGGCGGTGCAGAATTTCAACGGCATGTTTGGATTTCAGGAGGCGAGTGGTCTCGTATGAGAATCGTAATCAAATTCGCGGGAGCCTTGCTCGAAAGGCCGGCGGAAACGCTCTACAAGTCGATGGCGCGCCAGGTGGCGGAGCTCGCGGGACAGGGCCATGAACTCCTCGTGGTCCACGGCGGCGGGAGAACGTTCACCGCCATGCTCGGCCGCCTCGGGATCAAGAGTGAATTCGTGGGTGGTCTGCGCGTAACTGACCGCGAGACTCGCGACGTGGCCGTGATGATACTGGGCGGCCTCTTGAACAAGCAGTTGGCGGCTGCCGTGTCGGCAGCCGGACAGCCTGCCGTGGGCGTATCGGCCGGCGATGCGGCCTGCTTTCTTGCCAAGCCCCTGGCGCAGCCGGCTGGCCTTGGCTTCGTAGGCGAGCCTATAGGTGTGAATCTCGAGTTTCTGGAATCCTTGTGGAAGAACGGCGTGGTTCCGGTGGCCGCGAGCCTGGCTCTTGGTCCCGGCAACGAGATTTACAACATCAACGCAGACCAAATGGCGGCGGCGGCGGCGGAATTTCTCGGCGCCCGGAGATTGATTTATCTCACCGATGTTCCCGGCGTGCTGGACGGCGAAAACGTAGTCGAAACCCTGCCGTGCGACCAGATCGCGGAATTGGTGAATTCCAATCGGGTATCGGGCGGGATGGTATTGAAGCTGGAAGCGTGCCGGCGCGCGCTCAAAGCTGGAGTGAACGAAGTTCGAATCGTGGGAGGCGGGATTCCGGGAAGTCTTCTCGCCGCCGCCGCCGGGATGGGTCCGGGCACGCGCGTCGTAGCGGCAGCAGCCTGAGCGAAGGGAAATCACTTGGCAAAGAGGTCGCAAGACGAATCCGCACCCGTGAGCGCCGGCCAGGCGCGTCGCAACGCTGAGCGCTACCTCATGAACACCTACAAGCGTCCATCGCTGGTGTTTATAAAGGGAAGGGGCTGCTACCTCTACGACGACCGCGGACGCGAATATCTCGATTTTCTGGGCGGTATAGCCGTGAACGCCCTCGGCTATTCCCATCCGCGCCTCGTACGCGTGATCCGGCGCGAGGCGGCACGGGCCACCCATCTTTCGAACCTGTTTTATAACGAATTTCAAGGTCCGCTTGCCCGCAAGCTGGCTCAGATTTCAAAGATGGACCGCGTGTTCTTCACCAACAGCGGCTCGGAAGCAGTCGAAGCCGCTCTGAAGCTTGCGCGGATTCGCGCCCGCCAGAACGGCGCGGACGCCGGCAAGACGAGGATCCTGGCGCTCGAGAACTCATTCCACGGGCGAACTTTCGGCGCGCTGTCGATCACCTCCACCGAGAAGTATCGCGCTCCCTTTGCGCCGCTCGTTCCCGGTGTGGACTTTGTCCGCTTCAACGATGTAGCGGACTTGGAAGCCAAATTCGATTCCAGCGTCTGTGCCCTGGTCGTTGAGCCCGTCCAGGGCGAGGGTGGAATTCACGCGATCAGCGATGCGTTTTGGAACCGGGCCCGGGAACTGTCGACCCGGCATGCTGCCGCGCTCATCGCCGACGAGATCCAGTGTGGGCTCGGTCGCACCGGCCGCTACTTTGCATATCAGCGTTTCGGCTCCAGGGGAACCGGCGGTTTACCCGACATGGTGGTCGTCGCGAAGCCCCTCGGCGGCGGGTTGCCGCTGGGCGCGCTGCTCGCTCATGAGTCCTTCGCAGCAGCTTTCTCGCCGGGCCTGCACGGCAGCACGTTCGGCGGCGGACCGCTGGTATGCGCGGTGGCTCTCGAGTTCCTCTCTGTGCTTGAAGACGAGAACTTGATCGAGAACGTCCTCGCGCGGGGCGAGCAGATTCGAGAGGGTCTCGAAGAGCTCAAGTCCCGGTTTAATTTCATACGCGAGATCAGAGGTGAGGGCCTGATGTGGGGTCTCGAACTTAGTGAGCCCGGCGCTCCGTACGTTGTCGAGGCCCTCCGCCGGGGACTCGTGATCAACTGTACGCACGATTTCACCCTGCGCTTTCTGCCTCCGTACACGATTGGGAGCCGTCATGTGCGAGAATTTCTCGAAAAGCTCGAAACCGTTCTGCGTAAGACCCGGCTGGCAGCGGCGAATTCGAAAACCGCCGTGGAAGGGGCCACGCGAAGGACTACGAAAAGAGAGGTAATGAAAAATGAGCGCAATGGTGCAAACGCTTCCGGTAACAAGAGACCTGCTGACTGGCGGAGAGTGGTATCCGTCAGCACTGCGTGAACTGTTTCACCTTGCGGCGGACGTGAAGGTTCACCCGGAACGTTACCGTAGTGCGCTCGCAACACGGTCGGTGGTGATGATTTTTGAGAAGCCGTCGCTGCGGACGCGGGTCACCTTCGAAGTCGGTATCCGCAACCTCGGAGGCAATCCGATCTTTCTGGATCACGCCCAGTCGCGCCTCGGTGAACGCGAGGACATCATGGATGTCGCCCGAAACCTCGAATGCTGGGTGCAAGGCATCGTGGCACGGGTGTTTCAGCAACGTGTGCTTGAGGAAATGGCCGAACACGCTTCGATTCCCGTCATCAATGCTCTGTCCGACCGTTTTCATCCCTGCCAGGCGTTAGCCGATTTCTTCACCCTGGAGGAACGATTCGGCGGCTTGCGAGGCTTCGAGATGGCCTATGTCGGCGACGGCAACAACACGTGCCACTCGCTGATGATGGTCGCAGCGCGTCTGGGCGTGCATTTGCGTGTGGCCGCGCCCTCGGGCTACCAGCCTGATGCGCAGATCGTCACAGAGGCCCGGCGCGGCGCGCGAGAGACTCGTGGATCGATCCACCTCTTCACGGCTCCGGCAGAAGCGGTTCGCAACGCCCGCGCAGTCTATACGGACATCTGGGCCAGCATGGGACAGGAGAATGAAGCCGCTGAGCGCGAGCTTGTGTTCCGTCCCTATCAGGTTAATGAGGCCGTCATGGAACTGGCTTCCCCGGACGCCGTGTTCATGCATTGTTTGCCCGCGCATCGAGGCTCGGAGGTCACGTCCGGCGTGATCGACTCCGAGCGTTCGATCGTTTACCAGCAGGCTCAGAACCGGCTGCACGTCCAGAACGCCGTGATGCTCACACTACTCGACTAGGAGATCTTAGTGTCGGACAAAGTTGTGCTGGCCTACTCCGGTGGGCTCGATACTTCTATCATCATCCCTTGGCTGAAGGAGACCCACGGCTCCGAAGTAATCGCCATGATCGCGGACGTCGGCCAGCAAGAAGACTTGGAAGCCGCGCGGCGCAAGGCCCTTGCCACCGGTGCATCCTCGGCCGTGATCGAGGACTTGCGCGAGGAATTCGTAGAAAGCTACATCTGGCCCACGCTTCGCGCCGGCGCGGTATACGAGCATCAGTATCTGCTGGGCACTTCCATGGCACGACCGGTGATCGCCAAGCGTCAGGTGAAACTCGCCCTGGAACTCGGCGCCGGCGCGGTGGCGCATGGCTGCACGGGCAAGGGCAACGATCAGGTGCGATTCGAGCTCACTTACAAAACGCTCGGTCCAAACCTCCGCATCATCGCCCCTTGGCGCGAATGGACGATCCAGTCGCGCGAAGACGCCATCACCTATGCCCGGGAGCACGGCATTCCCATCGAGCAGACGAAAGCCAACATTTACAGCCGCGATCGCAATCTCTGGCACCTGAGCCACGAGGGTGGCCGCCTCGAAGACCCCGCCAATGCTCCTGAAGAAAGCATGTGGCAGTGGGTGGCGTCCCCCGAAAATGCGCCCGATCAGCCGGGCGAGGTCGAGATCGGATTCGAAGGGGGCATACCGGTCTCAATCGATGGCAAGAAAACCCCGCCGCTTGAGCTGATCGAACGGCTGAACCGGCTGGCGGCCGCGCACGGCGTGGGCCGGATTGACATCGTGGAAAATCGTCTCGTAGGTATCAAGTCGCGGGGCGCCTACGAGACGCCCGGCGGCACGCTGCTCGTGGCCGCGCATCGCGAGCTGGAGGCCCTGTGTCTCGATCGCGAGACCGCTCACTTCCAGCAGACGCTCTCACTCAAATACGCGGAGATGGTCTATTACGGGCTCTGGTTTACCACGCTTCGGGAGTCTCTGGACTCCTTCTTCGCGCGCGCCCAGCAGCGCGTGACTGGGTCCATTGGTCTCGGTCTCTATAAGGGCAACCTGACCGTCACCAGACGGTGCTCCCCTTGTTCTCTCTATCGAGCCGACTTGGCCAGCTTCAACATGGCGCGTTACAACCCCAAAGACGCGGAGGGATTTATCAACCTGTTTGCACTCCCTGTGGCGTCGTGGCGCGAGGGCGCTTCGCCTGCGGATGGCCCGCAATGAGCGGGCTCGCGCCTAAGCTTTGGGGCGGCCGTTTCGATCGCCAGCCAGATGAATCGTTCTACGAATTTCAGCGGTCGTTTTCCTTCGATCGCCGGCTCCTGCCGTACGAACTCCGGGTGAATGCAGCCTGGACAAAAGCGCTCGAAAAAACCGGACTGCTGCAGCCGCAAGAGGCTGCGACTATTCTTGATGCCCTGGCCCGGATTCAGGACCACGCGCGGTCCGATCCGGCCTGGGTCAAAAACTCCCCGGCCGAAGATGTCCACCATTTTGTCGAGATGTCGCTGGTGGAGCTGATTGGGCCACTCGGCGGCAAGGTTCACGCGGGGCGGAGCCGCAATGACCTCGTGGCCACCGATCTTCGCCTCTTCATCAAGGACGCGGTCGCCGACGTGCGCGAGGTAGTCGGCCGCCTGATCAGTTCCCTGATCGGCCAGGCGGAAAGTCATCTTGGCATTCCCATGCCGGGAATGACCCACCTGCAGCACGCCCAACCGATCCTTTATTCCCACTTCCTTCTGGCGCATGTCGAGGGCTTCTTTCGCGACGCCGACCGTCTCGGCGCGGCGCGGCGCGCGGCGGATCTGTGCCCGCTCGGTTCAGCCGCGCTCGCAGGCACGTCGTTTGCGATTGATCGCGAATTTCTGGCGCGCGAACTCGGGTTCGCGGGTGTAACGGCGAACAGCGTCGACAGTATCAGCTCGCGCGACTTCGCGCTTGACTATCTCTACGCGCTGTCGGTTCTCGGGACACATCTCTCCCGCCTGGCAGAAGACATGGTCCTGTTCGCCTCGGCCGAGTTTGGTTTTGTGACGCCCGGCGACGAGCACTCCACCGGCAGCAGCATCATGCCGCAGAAGAAGAATCCTGACGCCTGGGAACTGATTCGCGGCAAGACGGCGCGCGCCACTTCCGCTCTGTTCAGCCTGCTGACCACACTGAAGGGCCTGCCCACGGGTTACCAGCGCGATCTTCAGGAAGACAAGGAGCCGCTCTTCGCAGCGCACGATCATATTCTCGCTGCGGCGCGGGTCGCCGCAGGCGCTATCTCAAGCGGCAAAGTGAATGAGTCGCGAATGCGCCAAGCAGCGTCCGATCCGGGACTCGTCGCGACCGAGGCTGCGGATTTTTTGGTGCGGCGCGGTCTGCCCTTCCGCGAGGCTCACGAAGTGGTGGGCAAGATTGTGCGGGAAGCCGAACGGATTGGCCAGTCCTGGACCACATGGCCGCTCGAAAAACTGCAAAGCTTTTCAGCGCTCTTCGATGGTGAAGTCCGCCGGGTGGTCACGGTTGAGGCGGCGATTGCGGCGCGGGCAGCGGCCGGCGGCACCGCGCGGGAAAATGTCCGGCGGGCGGTAGCGGTCTGCCGCGAGCGGCTGAAACATTGGGAGACGCTTTGATGAGATCGCTTTTCTCGGACCCAGAGCCGATTTCAGCCGGGAAAATGCCGCAGGGATTCCGCTTTGGCTCAGCCGCTTGCGGCCTCAAAGAGAGCGAGCGCCCCGATCTGGCGCTCATCACCTCGGATTCGGACGCTGTGGCCGCGGCCGTATTCACCGCGAATCACGTCAAGGCCGCCCCCGTGATTGTGTCGCAGCAACACTTGATGCGATCCCGCGCGAACGTCCGCGCCATCATCTGCAATTCAGGAAACGCCAATTGCGCCACGGGCGCTGCGGGCATCCGAGCGGCCCGCGCGACCACTGCTGCCATGGCCCGCGAATTGAAGTGCAAACCGGAGCAGGTGCTGGTGTGTTCCACCGGGATTATCGGGGTGCGGTTGCAGGCGGATAAGATTCTGGGCTCGATTCCGGACCTCGTCAAGGATCAGACCCCCTCTTCCGAGGCTTTCGAAGCCCTGGCTCGCGCCATCATGACCACCGACACGCGTCCCAAGTGGGCGGCCGCTACTTGCGAGATTGAGGGTCAGAACGTCCGGCTGCTGGGCTGCACCAAGGGCGCCGGAATGATCCATCCCCAAATGGCGACCATGCTGGCATTTGTGATCAGCGATGCGAGCATCAGTCCGCCCCTGGCCCAGCGCGCGCTTGCCGAGGTTGCGGCCAGAACTTTCAACTCCATCAGTGTGGACGGCGATACTTCAACCAACGACACTCTGATCCTGCTTGTCAACGGCGCCTCCGGATCTCGCCGGATCCGTTCCGCCGGACCTGACTACCGGACTTTTGTGGCCGCGCTGGAGAGCGTTTGCCGAAGCCTGGCGCTGGCGATTGTTGCGGACGGCGAAGGAGCAACCCGGGTGGCGGAAATAGAAGTGCGAGGAACCGCGTCTGACGCCATGGCCGCGCAGGTGGCTCACACCATCGCCACCTCCTCGCTGGTGAAGACGGCGCTGGCCGGCGCCGATCCTAATTGGGGCCGGATTCTGGCGGCGGCCGGCCGCACATCCGGGCTTAAGGGCGTATCCGTCGATTTTTCAAAAACGGAGATTCGCCTGGGTGGAATCTTGGTCTGCCGGCGCGGGTCGGCGCATCCGTTCGATGAGAACGCTACTCACCAGGCGATGCTGCAACAACACGTCCCGATCGTGCTCGATTTCAAGAGCGGACCAGGCCGCGCCACGGTGTGGACCTGCGATTTCACGAACGAGTACATCCGGATCAACACCGCCTATCGAACGTAGGATTAGGATCCTAACTAACCGGTTCCGGAATCTCCCGAATCCACAAATTCCGGTAGCGCACCGGATGATTGTGGTCCTGCAGCCGTAAGGGCAGCTTATCCGGCCCGGGCGTATATTGGGGGCGGATGTGGTGACCGGTGGGACCCATGATCGCCACATTATCCTGTGTGAGCACGCCATTTTGGATCACGGTGACGCGCGCGCGGCGCAGCAGTGTGCCTTCGTCACTGAAGCGCGGCCCATGAAAGATAATGTCGTACGTCTGCCACTGGCCTGGCGCGCGACAGGCATTCACCAGCGGCGGATACTGGCCATAAACCGCCGAGGCTTGCCCGTCGGCGTAGGTCACGGCGTGATATGAATCCAACACCTGAATTTCATAAAGTCCGTGCAGAAAGACTCCGCTGTTGCCGCGGTCCTGGTCCTCGCCATGAGGCGGGTTGGGCGTGGCCCACTCCACGTGCAATTGCATGTCACCGAACGTTTGCCGGGTTTGAATGTCACCGGTCTTGGGCACGGTCTGGAAGAAGCCGTCACCGACCTCCCACTTCGCCGCACCGCCGCCCTCCACGCTCTGCCAGTTGGAGAGATCCTTGCCGTTGAACAAAACGATCGCGTCTGACGGAGGCGTGCCCGCCTGATCCTGCGTAGCGCACTGCCCGGGCGTCACCACAGGCGGCAGCGGGTGATTGCGATCGTGCTCGGTGTACTTCTGGCCGGCGCCAATCAGGGTCTGGCCCATCAGCGTCAGCATCGTCGCCAATCCTGCTGCAGTTCCAAAAACAAAAGAGCGTTTGCGCATCAAATGTTCCTCCCAAGGTTGACAGCTTCGCGGCAATTTACAGCGATCGAGCGCCTGCCGCGTTTTGACTGACGTAGCAATCTATCAGATTGTTTACGCCTTTGCGACTAACAGGTGGACGGCGGCTCAGGCGAGGCCCGGATCGCGGGCAAGAGCAGTCCCGGCGAGGCAGTCTTCCGATGTTCTCCGTCGCACTTCGAATCGAAATGATACGGATTATGTCATTCGCTGCCAATGCAGGTTTAAGGAATCTCGACTTGACTGTTCAGCGCCGAAAGCTGGGTGCCTTCCGACTCCTGCACCACGCTGCGCACCAGGTACGTACCCGGCTTCACGTCAAAACCCTGCTTGATGTTGAGGCCCTGACGGTCGAGTTTCTCCAGACTAGCGTCCAACAGGTGAAACTTAACCGTTGTCTCCTTGCTGTCGATCATGTCGGCAGCGCGATCGAAAATAGTCGTCACCAGCACCAGATCGTCAACATTGCGGTCGCCGGACTTGCGGAAGCGCATGTGAGTGACATCGATACGAGTGACCACCGACAATTTGCCGGCGCCGGTGGCGGTCTTAAAGAATTGGGTGTGTACTTCGGCTGGAATCGCCTGCGATTCCTCCTGTGAGAACACCATTTGCTCAAGCTCTTCCTTGGCGAGGGCTGCGGCGTCTTCGTCCTTGCGCGGCGCGAAGTAGGCTTTGCGAGCCTGCAACGTCAGATGGTCGGGATTACTGGCCAGAGTGACTTTGAGAGTGTGCATGCGGCCATCCGGCTTCAGGTCCTCGGGGGCGAAAGCAAGGACGTAGTAAGCCTCAGGAAACGCCCCGGCGCGGCGAAGTCCCTCGGCGTAGTCGTTGTTGTTGTGGAAGTAGACGCCCCCGGTCTCGCCGGCAAGGGAGGCAAGGACGCCCGCGTCGGCCATCAGTTCCTGGCTGTGGATTTGTGTCTTGATAGGCAGCATCTGCAGATTTCCGAAAGTTTGCTGGCTGGCGTCGCCGCCAGGAATATCCACGTAAAGACCACGTGCGTCGAGTGTGCTAATCACCGCGTTCTGGCGCAGGGCCCGGTCGATGACCTGCTGGAGTTCATAGGTCTCGGTGTTGGTGAAAAACCCCGGCGAGAGCAGCACGATGCTGCGCTGGCCCGGCAGAATTGCCATGCGCCGGCAAAGGCCCTCCAGACCTTGAAACACGTAACGCGATGAGACCTCAAGGTCGGTTAGGATGCGCCTGGACAGCTGGTCCAGATAGTTCGGATCCTGCTGGGAGCAGGGAGTGGTCCCTGCGCAACACTCCGTGAGGGCGTCGGCCTCCGCCACTTGAATTGCCGTGGGATCGCGCTGCTCGCTGATTTCGTAAGCCTCATAATCAAAAATGTGAGGACAGGTTCCGCCGCTGGTTGGCATAGGACGCGGCTGTAGACGGAAGAGGCCGTCATGCAGTTTCTGGCGATCGTCTGTGAAATCCACCTGCCCCTGGCCCGACGAGGTGAAGATGCCAGCGCGGTCTCCGGCCTGCAGAGCGGTGGTCAGGTAGTGGTCAGCAGCATCGCGCGTCCGGGCCAGATCGGCGAACTCCGTGTGAATGTCGTCAAAGAACAGGGCCATGAAACGACGAGGCAAGATAATCGTAACCGGCGCTGCAGAAGCCCGAGGCCGGCTCGTATCCGTACCTGCAATTGGTGTGACTTTCGCCGCGCCTGCAGAAGTCTCTGCCGCGAAATGGGTAATCACCTGCGGTTTGCGGTTGTCGAAAAGGCGGAAGTCATCCTTGTGAAGATTTGGTACGGGCTGGCCTTTGGCGTCCCGCACCACTACCCTCACCAGAACCTCGTTGTGCTGTACGTGCAATTCGAAACTGGGCTGACTGTTCTCGGTGCTCATTTCGCTCGCCGGCTGGGTGCTCTGGTCTGTCCCCGGCGGCGGGGCGGCTGCCGGCGGTGTTGACGCAGCCGGCGATGCTGAAGTGGATTGAGGCGTACCGGAAGCCGCGGACGGTGTGCTCGACGCGGACTGGGAACGTGCAGGTGCAGCAGCGGCAACCAGTCCGGCTAAGATGAGGCAGAGCCTCCAGGCCGTCAAACATCGCGGGTCCCTCACCTTGGCATCTGGGCCGAACTTTCCCCCTCTGACCATTCATTTGCCGCCTTCCGATTAGAGACTTTCCCTTCGCCTGGCAACACTTTAGACGGATCACCACAGACACGGGTTTCCCTGAAACGCTCTCCAAACAAAACGCGCGTACCAGAGCGCGATCGGAGGAACTCTGAGCTGGACCCGCCCAAACCCAGCAGTGTTCGAAGCGTCCTCCAAAGTCGTTCTGCACCGGGAGACCTTGTGATTGGCAGGAATGTCGTGCTGTTGCCCCGAAGCCGTGTTCCGGCAGAAGAAAAATCATTTATCGTTGCGATTAGAAACATTCAGCTCAGGAACGCCCCTCTTCCGCCACAATTAAGCTGGGCGTTTGCTCACCAGCGAGCGCCTTGGATCATATGAACGCAATTTCTGAACTCGGTCTTTATCGGCGGGAAGAGCACGATGCCTGTGGTGTTGGCTTTGTGGCTCAACTGGGCCAAATGCCTTCGCACCGCGTGGTCGAGCAGGCTGTCGAATGCCTGCGCAACCTGACTCATCGCGGCGGAGTGGATGCCGACGCAGCCAGCGGTGACGGAGCCGGCATTATGGTCCAGCTCCCGGCGGATTTCTTTTGCCGGGAGGCCGCCCGCCTCAACTTTTACGACGTTTCGAACTCCAGGATTGCCGTTGGGGTCTTTTTCCTGCCCCAGGACCGCGAGAGTCGTGCCGAGGCCATGCGGGTTGCTGAAAAGGCAGTGGAGCGGCGCAAGCTCCGCGTGGTGGGGTGGCGCCGCGTGCCCATCGACGAGGGCGCTCTCGGCTCTCAAGCGCGCGAAACCATGCCTGACATCCGGCATCTGCTGATCTCCGGTGCTCCGGGCCGCGATCGTGAGTACGAGCAGGAGCTCTATCTCCTGCGGCGGGAGATTGAACAGGCGCTGGCCCCCAATGCCTCGGAAAGCGGCGAGATCGCGGGTCTTGCGTCCGGGACCTACATCGCTTCCCTATCGTCCCGCAACATCGTCTACAAAGGATTGCTTTCGCCAGACCAGCTCGCGCGGTTTTACCGGGACCTTGCGGACCGTGATTTCGTCACTTCAGCCGCGCTCTTCCATCAGCGCTACAGCACCAACACCCGGCCCAGTTGGCTGCTGGCGCAGCCGTTCCGGCTGGTGGCGCACAACGGCGAGATCAACACTCTGCTCGGCAACCGCAATTGGATGCGCGCCCGGGAGGCAGTACTGGCGCATCGGGTCTGGGCCCAGGACGTTGAATTCCTCAAACCCGTGGCGCAGCCGGGCGGCAGCGACTCGGCCAGCTTCGACAACGTGCTCGAACTCCTCACCCGCTCCGGACGCAGCGTGCAGCACGCCCTGCTGATGATGATTCCCGAGGCCTGGGAAAGCTCGGTGGAGATCGCCGCGGACGTCAAGGCCTTTTATCACTTCCATTCCTGCCTGATGGAGGCGTGGGACGGCCCCGCCGCCATGGCCTTTCTAGATGGGCCTGTCGTCGGAGCAGCGCTCGACCGCAACGGTCTGCGGCCGGCGCGCTACACCATCACGCACGATGGCCTGGTAGTGCTTGGATCAGAAGCGGGCATCCTTCAGATTGAACCAGGGCGTATCAAGGAAAAAGGCCGGCTCGGTCCCGGGCAAATTCTGCTGGTGGACCTCAAGCACCAGAAGATCCTGACAAACGATCAAGTGAAGCGGCAGGTTTCGCGCGGGCGCCACTACCGGAAGTGGATTCTGCAGAACATGCTTTTCGCGCCGCGCTTGGCAGCCACGGATACTGCCCTTGGACGCGAGGATGGGCGGGACCCGAAAGGAGAGACCGCCCCCGGCTCTCTCGCCAGCGCCGATCATGGGCTCTTTGTGGCCACCCAGCGCGCCTGTGGATACACGGAAGAAGATATCGATCTGCTGCTGAGGCCGATGGCAGCGGAAAAGAAAGAAGCTGTCGGGTCCATGGGCGATGACAGCCCGCTCGCGGCGTTATCGCATCAACCCCGCCCCCTCTATCACTACTTCCGCCAGATGTTCGCGCAGGTGACGAACCCGCCCATCGATCCGTTGCGCGAGTCGCTGGTGATGTCACTTAATCTGTATCTCGGCTCGCGGCATTCGGTGCTGGTGGAGACGCCCGATCATGCTCGAATGATTCGCCTCGAATCGCCGTTCCTATTCGACGACGAACTGGCGCACCTCAAGACTCTCGGATCGGATTATTTCAAGCCTGTCACCATCTCGACGCTTTTTGAGTTCGATCCGGCGATGTCCGATGAGGCTGGGACAGAAAGCCTGGCCCGCGCGCTGGACCGGATAGGGAATCAGAGTGTAGCGGCCGTGGCACAAGGCAGCTCGATCCTGGTGCTGAGCGACCGCGGGATTGACGGCGAGCACGCGCCCATACCGATGCTGTTGGTGGTCGGCGCAGTGACTGAGCGGCTGATCGCCGAAAACATTGGCAACAAGGCCGACCTCGCGATCGAGACCGCTGAGGTATGGGAGCCGCATCAGTTTGCCTGCCTGGTTGGATACGGCGCCGCCGCCATCAACCCCTATCTCGCGCTCGAGATCGTGGCTGCCGAGACCCGGCGCGGCGAATTCGGCGGGATCACCATGGCCGCGGCTCTCGGCAACTACCGGGCCACCGTCGAAGCCGGCCTCAAGAAGATCATGTCGAAGATGGGAATCTCGACGCTGGCCAGCTACATGGGCGGGAAGTTCTTCGAGATTATCGGTCTCGACCGTGAAATGGTGCGGAGATTCTTTCCTGACACGCGCTCGCTTGTCGGGGGGCGCACTTACGGCGACATAGCCCTGGACGTCCTGGGCCGCCATCGCAGCGCGTTCCAATCACCTTCTGACAAGCTCGGTTCCTCCGGATTCTACCGCTTCCGCAAGGGAATGGAGCGGCATGCTTACAGCGCCGACGTGCTCCGGCATCTGCAGAAGGCAGCCAAGGAGAACGATCCGGCCGCGTATCGAAAGCTGGCGTCGGAGATCGAGAATCGCGAGCCGCTGGCAATTCGCGATCTTCTGCGCTTCCGGCCCGGCGCCCCTATCCCCATTGACCAGGTCGAGCCTGTCGCGAGCATTATGCGGCGCTTCACGACGCAGGCCATGTCGCTCGGCTCTCTGAGCCCGGAGACGCAGCGGACGCTGGCAATCGCCATGAACCGCATCGGCGGCAAGTCAAACACGGGCGAAGGCGGTGAGGATCCTGACGTCTACCTCGAACTGGTGCACGGTGAATCCGCGGCTCACAAAATCAAGCAAGTCGCCTCCGGACGCTTCGGTGTCACGCCTGAATACCTGGTGCGCGCCCAAGAGCTTGAAATCAAGATGGCGCAAGGCTCCAAGCCCGGTGAAGGCGGTCAATTGCCCGCTCACAAGGTCACTCCTTTGATCGCCCGCGTGCGCCGGGCAGTGACCGGGATCGGGCTGATTTCCCCGCCCCCGCATCACGACATCTACTCGATCGAAGACCTGGCGCAGCTCATCTACGACCTCCGCGAGATCAATCCGGGGGCCCGCATCGGGGTGAAGCTTGTTTCGCAGGCGGGCGTAGGCACCGTGGCTGCTGGCGTCGCCAAGGCCAACGCCGATGTGGTGCTGATCAGCGGGCACGACGGGGGTACCGGCGCCTCGCCGCTGGTGTCGATCAAGAACACCGGATCGCCCTGGGAGATGGGTCTGGCGGAGGCGCACCAGGCGCTGGTGGCCAACGGACTGCGGCACCGCATTCAGCTTCGGGCCGACGGCGGGCTCAAGACAGGGCGCGACGTGGCGGTCGCCGCCATGCTGGGCGCCAACGAGTACGGTTTCGGCTCCGCGGCCCTGGTGGCCCTGGCCTGCGTCATGGCGCGCCAATGTCACCTGAACACCTGTCCAGTGGGCGTGGCCACGCAGCGCGAGGATCTCCGCCTGCGATTCCCGAGCGAGCCCCAGCGGCTGATCCACTACTTCCAGCACGTGGCCGGACACGTTCGCGAGATTCTTGCCGAACTGGGCTTCCACTCGATCGAGGAGATTGTGGGACGAACGGATCTGCTCGAGGCTGTTGATCATCGCATGCCCCGGCGCGAAGGTTATCTGGACGCGCGGCCACTCCTGGCTCGAATGGATTCGCGGCCGGAGCGAAGTCCCTCGGAAGAGTCTGTTTCGAGGCCGGCAGCAGGTCTAACGTCGCACATCGATCCGCTGGCCTTGCAGCTTGCCGAGGACGTGCAGCCCGCGCTGAAAGATCAGGTGTGGATCAAGAAGGACTATGCCATCCGCAACATCAATCGCACCATCGGCGCGAGGGCGGCGGGCGAGATCGCCCGGGCGCGCGGCGACCGGGGTCTCGGCGGGTCGTGTGCGGAGTTCCGGTTCAAGGGCAGCGCCGGCCAGAGCTTTGGCGCGTTTCTGGTGCCGGGCATGAGGATGATCCTGGAGGGCGAGGCCAACGATTACGTGGGCAAAGGCATGGCGGGCGGCGAGATCGTGATCCGGCCGCCGCGCGAGATCGGGTTTGAGGCGCACTTGAACACGATCGTGGGCAATGCCGTCCTCTACGGCGCCACCGGAGGCCGGCTGTTCGCGGCCGGACGCGCCGGCGAGCGCTTTGCGGTCCGCAACAGCGGCGCCATCGCAGTAGTGGAGGGCGTGGGCGATCACGGCTGCGAATACATGACCGGCGGCGTGGCCGTGGTTCTCGGCGAGACCGGCCGCAACTTCGGCGCCGGCATGACCAACGGTCTAGCCTACATCTATGACCCCGCGCACCGCTTCGAGCGCCGTTATAATCCCGAGCTGATCACCGCCGGCCGCATCGTCGATACGGAAGACTCCCACTTTTTGCGCCAGCTCATCTTCTTCCACCTGGAGGAGACGGGCAGCCAGCGCGCCCGCGAAATCCTGGACGCCTGGGAGCAAAACCTCCTGCACTTCTGGAAAGTCCAACCTGGTTCCCGAACCAATCCGACTCCCAAGCTGCGGGTCGCAGCTCTGGCGCTTAGCGCGGGTTAGAAGGCGCCTTTAAGCGTCCGCAAACCACCACGCGTTCCCGCTCGCGAAGAGCATCCAAAAGACAGCGAGGATTTCAACCCACGCTCAGATTGTTCTGCCAGCCGCGGCACGCTAGGCCAGCGATAATTCTTGTTGCTACAATTCACGCGTGGATCTAACTTGGCTCAGCAACCTCACCAAGCCCTTCTCAAGCTTGCTTAACCCGGTAGCCGAGCGCATCGGAAACTGGCTCGGGCGCCAGGAAGCCCCGTCTGCATGTGCACTTCACGGCCGGCCAGATGGTGTGGTGCACCGCTCGGCAAGGCCAGACCGAAATGATGCAGGCGGTGTTCTGGGCAAAGCTCAACCATGACCATAAAGAGGAGACGCTCGTCATAGCAGCCGACCACCCGCAGGGCACGCAGCCGCAAATTGGTATGATTGGCAAATTCGCGATACCGCCACGGCAGATTGTTAGGTAGTCGATTGCGGCGATCGTCCTTCCCATCATAGGGAACCAAGGGGAGCCGTGGGTTGGAAGGTTCGTGCTAGTTGACCAATTCGAGAGAAAATACAAAACAAAGAAAGTCACCTTCCGATGGATCGGAGCGGCCTCGCCGCCTGCTGCCACGCAGCTCCCTGCGCGGCTCCTGTCTTTTACGCCTGATACGCCATCGCGATCACCGTGACCGCGGCCACGTAGAGCAGGAACATCAGGGTCAGATATACCCAGGGCTTGCGCCTGGCGCCGGCGAATTCCTTCCAGACCAGCACGCCCCAAAGCGCTGCGATCATGGGCGCGGACTGGCCGATGGCGTAAGCGATGGGCACTCCCAGCTTATTTGCCGCCACAAAGTTGAAGGAGGTGCCGAGCCCCCAGATGACGCCGCCCGCCAGGCCCAGCGCGTGATTCGTGCGGCTCGCCGTCCAGAAGCCGGCGAAATTGACAGGCTCGCCGACCAGCGGGCGCCGCATAAAGTAGATGTTGATGAAAAAACAGCAAACCAGAGCGCCCAAGCAGAATAGCGAGGCTACGCTGTACGGCGTGAGCGCGTGGCCCGTGGTCATGGCTTTGGTCACGAATGGGGCGAAGGCGCCCATCAGCAGTCCGGAGACGACGTTAACGATAATTCCCTTCCGCGATGCCTTGCGACCCTGGGCGGAACTGCCCAGGCTGCCGTAGGCCAGGGCGTCGCAAATGATGGCTGCGACGGCGAGCGCGACTCCGGCCGCGAGGTATAGCGCATTCCCCCTCGGCTGCAAGGCGTAGCTGAGGACGACTCCTTCGACCACCGCGATCCCGATCGAGATCGGAAACGCGATGGCAAGTCCGGCGATGTCGGTACCCGCTACCAGCAGCAAATTGGCGATATTGAAGATGAAACCGGCTACCAGGGCGTAGACGAGGTTGGCCGGGTCCGCCGCGCGCAGGTTCGCGATAAAGCTTTCGCCGGTGGCGCCGGTGCTGCCCATGGTCAGGGCCAAAACTACTGAAATGGCGACGATGCCGACCGCGTAGTCCCAGTAGAAAAGCTCGAAGCGGTAGCCTTTCGTGCCTTTAAAGGTGTTGGCCCATGATCCCCAGAAGACGGCGCTCAGAACCGTCATGGTCAATGCCGCTGCAAAAGTAGCCGGAACAAACATTGTTGGCCTCGTGTGTGCGAGCCCGGCGCACAGGCCCCGAGTGCGCTGCAAGCGGCGGCCATTATACAGCAGTTGCGGATTTTCGATTCGTCGATTGAAGCAGAGCCACTGCGATGGCGGTCAGCGGCTGAGGGGATCACCTGCCACCTGGGTAGTGGTTCAGTTTGGCGACTGTAGCGCGGGTGTCCCCACCCGCGGTTCGTCTCCGCCCCTTGGCTCGATCTCGGACGGCGCGGGTGGGGACACCCGCGCTACA
>DASYYZ010000050.1:0-14855 GCA_035946735.1 Terriglobia bacterium | reverse complement strand
CCAGTATGAGCGAGCCGGGCGCGGCCTCAAGGGTCTGCGATGAACGGTCCGGCAAAAAGCAAAAGCGCCGGACCGCCCTTGACCCCGCGCCCGGCTCGCAAGGCTGGACGTGTCTCTTGACAAAGCCGATGCCGTTATAGACGCGCTACGCACTACACACTTATTTCGAGTCGTACAAGCAGAAGGGGAGGAATTCATGAAGAGCACTCAAACCGGTCATAGATGGGCCGCCATGATGGTTGCCGCGATGTTGATGATGCTGGCGGCCGCGATTGCCTCGCCCGCACAGACTTACAAGGTGCTGTACAGCTTCAGCGGGGGGTCCGGGAGCCAACCGGTTGCCGGTTTGGTTCGGGATGCCGGGGGTAATCTGTATGGCACGACGTCATCCGGCGGTCTACGCTGGGGAACGGTGTTCAAGCTTAACAAATCAGGGAAAGAGACCCTGCTGTATCGCTTCGCTGGAGGCGTGGATGGGGCCAATCCTTTCGGCGCCCTGCTTCTGGACTCAGCCGGAACCTTGTACGGCACCACGGCGGCTGGTGGCCTTGGTTACGGGACGGTCTTCAAAGTGGATCAGAGTGGCCACGAAACAGTCCTATTCAGCTTTACCGGAGGCATGGATGGAGCCAGTCCTTACGACGGACTGGTTCGAGACGAAGCAGGCAACCTTTACGGCACCACTCTCTACGGCGGTAGCGGCACAGGATGCTATCCGCTCTCTACCATTGGGTGCGGAACGGTGTTCGAGCTGGACGTGGCTGGCAGAGAGGCCGTCCTGTACAGCTTCAGCGGGGGATCGGATGGAGGGCTGCCGTACGCAGGTTTGATTCGAGACGGGGCCGGCAGTCTTTACGGGACCACTCAGCCGGGGGGGCGACACCTCGTGCGATACGTACGGCTGCGGAACGGTTTTCAAACTGGATGCCAACGGTAACGAGATGGTCTTGCACAGTTTCACCGGTGCGCCCGACGGGCTTTTCCCTTACGGGGGATTAGTGCTTGACTCCGGCCACAATCTTTACGGCGCTACTGAGTTCGGTGGGTCTGTAACCTACGGTTCCGGAATAGTGTTCAAATTGGATAAAAGCGGGAAAGAGACGCTCCTATACACCTTTGGAGTGGCCGACGGGGCACCCACTGCAAGTGTGGTATTGGACTCGCTCGGTAATGTTTACGGGACCACCGAAAACAGCGGCGGCTCATGCTTCGAGGGATGCGGGACAGTCTTCAAACTGGACCAGACCGGCACGCTAACTTTCCTGCACCTCTTTACGGGACCGCCGGACGGGGAGTACCAGCGGCACCCCTGCTTCTGGATGCGTCGGGCATCCTTTACAGCACGACTTCCGCCGGTGGAACTTCGGGAAATGGAACAATATTTGGACTGATACCCTAACACAACCTAGTGGGCCGGTCCAGGTGGTGACTCCGAGCGACACGTTGACCAGCAACGTGAATTTTCGACTGGAACCGTAGGAGGCCATATGACGAACGCACAGGGAAATCCAGGTTGGTCCGCAGTGTTGGTTGCTGCGGTCCTGATGACGATGGCCGCGGCGATTCCTGCGAAAGCGCAGAGTTACGCCGTGCCCCACAGCTTCAGTGGGCCCCCGGATGGGTCAGTCCCTTACGCAGGTTTAGTCTTAGACGCGTCGGGAAACCTGTACGGCACCACAACGAAGGGCGGCGATACGACATGCGTGTTCTATGGATGCGGAACAGTATTCCGAATTAGCAAAGCGGGTGAGGAAACCGTGCTTCACAGCTTTACCGGCTCACCGGACGGCGAAGGCCCCTACGAGGGAAAGTTGATTCTGGACACCGCCGGCAATCTCTACGGCGCGACCGACAACGGCGGTGATCTCGCCTGCAGCGCGAGCAACGGAAACGGCTGCGGAACAATATTCAAGCTGGATGCGGCCGGTACAGAGACAGTGCTCTACAGCTTTGCTGGTGGGACGGACGCTGCATATCCTCTCGCCGGTTTGGTCCGGGACTCGGCGGGCAACCTCTGCGGTACGACGTATGAGGGTGGCGGCACGTCATGCATGCCGCCGTACGGGTGCGGCACCGTTTTCAAGGTGGACGCCAGTGGCGGCGAGATTGTCCTACACAGCTTCACGGGCGGGAGGGGAGGGTCCCAGCCCCGCGCCGGATTGCTACGGGATGGGCTCGGCAACCTATACGGCACGACCTACTTAGGTGGCGTCCAGGACCTGGGGACGTTCTTCAAGCTGAAGGCGACAGGCAACGAGAGCGGAGGGTACAGTTTCATCGGCGGGACAAGCGGAGACTATCCTCGCGGCAATTTGCTCGAGCACTCGGGAGACTTTTACGGTATCACCAGCGAAGGCGGTAACCCCGCATGTCCTGACGGCTGCGGAACGGTGTTCAAGATTGATTCGACCGGCGCGGAGACGGTGTTGTACAGCTTCACTGGGGGGACAGATGGTGCCGCCCCTGTTGCTGGTTTGGTGCGCGACACTGCTGGCAACTTGTACGGCACCACCTACTATGGCGGCAGCGTCGCCTGCAATAATGGGCAAGGGTGTGGAACGGTGTTCAAATTGGACACCACCGGAGGGGAAACCGTACTTCACAGCTTTACTGGGGGGACGGATGGGGCATATCCCCTCGCGGGTTTAGTGCTGGATGGCGTAGGCAATCTTTACGGCACCACATCCTTGGGCGGCGCCTCCGGCTACGGAGTGGTGTTCGCACTCAGACCGTGATGACAACAGCGCAAGGGCTAGCCTCATTGCGATTGGCCTGCCGAGGCTGTTTGGGGTCGCAACCAATGGGCTCAGCTTGTGTGCGTGCGCCGCTTTTCCTGCGCCTTGCCAGCGCCGCTCGCAGTCCTTTGGCGGTCAAGTACCGCCCAAGGGTGTCCAGCTGGGTCGTAACCGGGAACGAGCCACCTCAGCACGTCGTCCGTCAGAACGGAGATACCTCCGAGTCTGGCAGTTAGGAACGCAAATTTCCGACCTAGGCGGACTGCCAATCCAGCGTGCAAATAGCGTGCAAGGGTCGGCGGCATCTGTGGCAACATTGGCATTCTTGGCAACTTGGAATCTGTAACTTACAGAAAGGCAAGGACTAGGAAGGGTTCGAATCCCACCCTCTCCGTCAGATTATCTGATTTGTTTCCTTCCGTTTAGCGCTTTCGATTTTCTCGTGTACCTTTTAGGTCCCCTTCGTGTCGTCAGAGGGCTTTAATAAACGCTCACGCTTCGGGTGTATACTGCTGCCGCTGACCGTCGAGCCAATCCTCAAGGAGTGGCAGCATGATCAAAGTGAAGTGGAAAACCGCGCGTCTCGCCGGCGCGCAACTTGCGGTCACGGTGATCGCGTGCCCGATTTGCCCAAGTCAAGTTTGTGACGCTGGCCGACATCAATAACTCGTTCGGCCTCTCACTCAGGGTCTCAATGGAAATTTCTGTGACACCACGGATGGTGGCGGGGCGAATGGCGTCGGCACCGTCTTCAAGATCACGCCCCTGGGAAAGGTTACGACGCTGTACCAGCTTCTGCAGTCAACCCAACTGCGACGACGGCTGGGGTCCTGAAGCTGGGCTCGTTCTCGGCGCCGACGGAAACTTCTACGGCACAACCAACGCTGGTGGTGTCTCAGACGCAGGCACGATTTTCAAGATTACTCCGACCGAGCCGCTTACGACCCTGTCCAACTTTTGTGTACAACCCCAATGCGCTGACGGGGAGTTCCCGGGAGGGTGCCCTCGTGCTTGGAGCCGACGGCACCTTCTATGGCACCGCCAGCCAAGGCGGTGCCTTCCGCAACGGCACGATATTCAGAGTGACTCCTGGGGGAACGTTCACGACTCTCTATAGCTGTACTGGCAAGCTGATGGCGCCGGCCCCGAAAACGCACTCGTGCAAGATGCCGTCGGGGACTTCTACGGCACCGCCAGCTTCGAGATTCCAGACAACGGAGGCACGGTCTTTAAGATAACCCCGGCGGGTTCCTTCACGCTCCTTTATGCCTTTCCAGCCGGACCTGGATTGTATTCCTTCCCGGGCCGCACACGGGCCTGGCGCCGGATGAGGATGTCTCATGGGGCGTTTCCTCTACTACTGAACCAGCAGCGTGATAATGTTAGCCAAGCCATCCGCCACCGCTAGGTCGAGCAGACCGTCGCCGTTAAAGTCCGCCACGGCCAGCCCGCTAGGACTCGTGCCGGCAGCGTAGTCCATGTGGCTGCCGAAGGTCCCGTTTCCTTTCCCCAGTAGGACCGAAATGGTATTGGACCCCTGATTGGACGTCACCAGGTCGAGCACTCCGTTGGCCGTCAGATTTCCCACCGCAATTCCGTTCGGAGACGTACCCACCGTGTAAGTCACGCCGCTCTGGAAGGTCCCATCGCCGTTTCCCAGCAGCACAGAGACGGTCTTGTCCGTCTGATTCGTCACCGCCAGATCGAGCTTGCCGTCGCCGTTGAAGTCCGCCGCCACAATACCCTGCGGACCCTTGCCGGTCGCGGCCGTGGTTTTAAGGGGGGTGAAGGTCCCGTCGCCGTTTCCCGTGAGGATAGCAACCGTGTTGTCGGTGTGGTTCACCTGAACCAGATCCAGCTTGCCATCCCCATTGAAGTCGCCGATGGCGACGGCGACCGGGCCTTTACCGGCAAAAGGGAGCACCGAGGTGACCCGGAAAGTGCCGTCTCCGTTGCCGAGAAACACTGAGAGGGTGGAGCCCATCTGGCTCACCGCCAGCAGATCAAGCTTGCCGTCGCCATTGAAATCGGCGACGCCCATCCAATCGGGGTCAACCGTCTGTGTCGAGAGGGGCGAACCGGGCGCGGGCTCAAAGCTTCCGTCACCGTTGCCAAGCAGAATCGAAATCGCGTTGCTGGCGTTGCCGTCCGCCACAGCCAGGTCCAGTCTGCCGTCGCCGTTGAAGTCGCCGGCCACGAGCGCGTCCGGTCCGGAGCCGGTGGGCGTCGTGATCGCGCTGCCAAAGGTGCCGTTGCCATTGCTCAGGAACACGGAGATCGTGTTGTCCGTGTAGTTTGCTTCCGCCACATCCAATTTGCCATCGCCGTTGAAATCACCGCTGATTATGGCTTGGGAATTGGTTCCGGTTGCGAAAGCGGAAGTCGTGAAGCTGACGCTTGCCACGGGATTGCTGACCGGGAACGGCAAGAAGGCCAACTCTCCTCCGCCGGGACTCGGATTTGAGACCGTAACCAGGGACGTGCCTTGCGAGGCAATGTTCGCCGCCGGCACGCTCGCCGTCAGCTTAGTGCTGCTCACGAAAGTTGTGGTCAGCGGGCTTCCATTCCAATTCACTGCGGCTCCGGATACAAAACCGGTACCGTCGACGGTCAGAGTGAATCCGCTCCCGCCGGGCGCGGCGCCGGCCGGAACCAGCGGCGCGCTGAGGAAGGGGATCGGGTTCGCATCCGGAACTGCTCCGATGCCGCTGAGCGCGACGGATTGGGGACTGTCCGCTTCAGTTGAAGCCGGCTCAGAGACGAGGAATTGTCCGGTAACTGCGCCCACGATGATGGGAGTGAAATTGAGCGTGTAAGCGCAACTCGCTCCGGGCCCGAGCGAGGCTCCGCAAGTGGTGCTCAGAAGTGAAAAATTCGAACTATTGAGGCCTGCAAACACCAGCTTGTTGCCGCCTTCGCTCCCGTTCATGGAGCCGCTTACATTGGTACTCGTAATACTAATTGCGTCGGCGCCCTTGTTGGTCAAGGTAACCGTACCGGCTTCGGCGCCACCCACGGCCACGGTCCCTAAGTTCAAGGTGGAGGGCGTGAGCGACAAGGCAGTACCGATACCGGTCAGGTTAACCACCTGCTGGCCGCTGCCATCGCTGTCCGTGACGGTGAGGGCGCCGTAGCGGCTCCCGGTCGTGGTGGGCTTGAAGGTAACCGTGATCCTGCAGCTCGCTCCGGCCGCCAGGCTGCCGCCGCAGGTGTTCGTTTGGCTATAGTCGCCACTGGTTGTGACACCAGTGATGGTGAGCTTCGTGGCGCCCTTGTTCGTGATGGTCTCGCCCTGCTCCGCGCTGCTCGCACCCACGGTCACGATACCGAAGCTGAGCGGCGACTTGCTGAGAGTTACCTCGGTTCCGACCCCAGTCAAGCTTACCGTCTGCGGGCTGGTGGAGTCGCCATCCACCAGGGTGAGCGTACCTGTCCGGACGCCAGTGGCCGTGGGTACGAACGTGATCGTTGCCGTGCAGCTATAAACAGTCTCTCGTATCGGGGCCGCTAGGCTCGCAGGGCAGTTGTTAGTTTGAGAGAAGTCGCCGCTGGTGGCGATACTGTTGACCGCCATCGGGGTGGGGTTGTAATTACTCAGAGTCGCCGTCATGCCCGGGCTGGTCGTGCCGACGGCTTGCGGCAAGGCAAAGTTCAGCGCGGTAGTGGAATTCGGCGGGCAATGGCGCGTTTGGAGCACCAGGGGCGGGTTCGTCGGCTGATTGAAATTGAAGCTGTCGAGCATGTCATTCGCGTTGGCGTCTCGCCCGGTCAGCGGGGACAGTCCAAAGCGCTCCTCTACGAACTTGAGGAATGAGGAGAATTCATACTGGGTGTGCGAAACGTTGTTGGGAATAGCCCAGGGCGAAATGATGAGCAGGGGCACGCGCGGGCCCAGGCCATACTGGTCCAGGGCCGGGGGCGGCACGTGATCGTAAAAACCGCCAAAGTCATCCCACGCCAGGAAGATGACGGTCGAGCTCCAATAGGGTCCCTGCATCACGGCGTTGATCTGGCTAACGGTCCAGTTCTCTCCGTTGCAGGTGCTGTTGGGTGTGTGTTCGGTGATGGCGCCGGTCGAAAATAGCCAGCTGACGGCGGGCAGCGCTTCTTTTCCCAGACCCTCAGCATCAGTAGCAAACTGCGTATCGAGCGCTATGTTCGTGGTCCAGAACGACGTGTTTCGAATGTGGTTGATGGCGTCAAAGCTGTTGAACGGCGATTTGCTTGCCGCATAGCCCTTCCACGATACGCTTCCGCTCTCCAGCAAATCCGCCAGCGTCTGGAAGTCAAAACAGGGATATTGATAGCTGAAGTTGCCGTTGATATCGATCACCCCCACCACCGCTCCGTGCGGGGAATCGCAGCCCCACGGATTGGAGGAAGGAGACGGGATATCGACCGACCCGCCGGACTGGGCCGCTATCATGTAAAGATGGTTGGGGAAGCTCGAGCCGTGCTGAGACGAAAACATGTGGTCCGCCAGCGTAAAGGTGCTAGCGTAGGTGAAATAGTTTGGAATGTCCTGCTGGGTCTGTTGCGTGAGGCAGAGGTAATCGCCGTTGACGTTGCAACTACCTTCCTCCTTCATGAGGTCAAACGCGTCCATCCTTCCGTTATCCATTCCCGTAACGGAATTCCCCCAGGTATGGCCGAGGTCGCGCGGGGTAACGTCAGGGGTATGCCCAAGCGGGATGACCTGTCCCGTCGAGATGGTGGCGCTAGTGGCGCCGTCGGCGTTCCCGCCGAAAGTCCCGAACATTTCATCAAACGTTCGGTTCTCTTTGATGATGAAAACAATGTGCTGAATCGCCGATTGCAAACTGTTAAGCTTGCTCCCATTGTTGGCTTCCGATTCCGCCGTTCCTGCGAATCCCTCGGTTTGGCTCTTGTTCTGTGGGTCCGCTGACCTTTCCGACTTCGTGGGTGTTGTCGCACCGCTTGCGTGGGAAAGAGTTAAATCGCGGGCAGGCTCTGGCGCTGAAACCGGAGGACTGCTAAGGTGTTCCCTACCTGCTTCCTGTTGACGCTGGATTCGCGATGTTCGCCGAAGAAGGCTGTGACGTGTTGCAGCACTCTGTGGGTCAGCGCCTGGCAACGTGAGCGATTCCGCCCCGCTGCGGCTTGTGAGCAACAAAACCCCGCATAAACCGGCCCATCCGGCCACCCTTGCTAAAGCCAAAGGTAATCGCATTTAGAATCCTCCCGAACCTCAGCACGATTGCTACGTCTGTTATATGTTTGTTAAAGGCTCCGCAGGACAGTCAACCAGATTCCTGGAAGTATCTTCCTTGTGATTCACGGCGCTACGGAAGCAGTCCGTAGACATCCACTTCGCCGTTCGTGCCCACGTAGACTTTGCCGTTGACGACGGTGGGCGGATTAAACTTCACCGCCGGCCCCGCCTGATCGCGAGTCGCGTTTTGGCCGCTGTTGTAGAGCAGGCGGGAGACGTTGGCGGCGTCATAGGCGTAGAGGATCGCGGCCGTAGATTTTTGAAAACCCCCGTCGTTTAGGATCCAGACAATGCCGCCCGTGGCGCTATTGGCCGAGATCGCGGGTGTGGCCCCGGGGTAGCCTACTTTCGCGGAGCTTTTTTCGATGGCAGCGGACGAGAGCAGGTCGTTATAGAGTTGGAACTGCTTGAGGTAGTCGGTGGTGCCAGCATAGTAGATGTTGTTCAGCCAAAAGGCGGGAGTACTGTAAACGGCTGTTACCTGTCCGGTCAGCCACTGCACAATCTGACTGTTGTTGCTGGGATTGTATCCGCCCATATCATCGCGGTTAACGAGATATACCGTCCCCTCTTTTCCCGCGCCGACCAGCAAGTGGGTGTAGGGCGCGGGCTGGTCCGGAATCAGCAAAGCACCCCCGGAACCGACATCGCGATCCTCCTGCTTGTCGGTTTGCTGGTCGTACGGTGTGAAGTAGTCGGTTACGGTCAATCCGGACGCGGTCGAGAACTTTGCGATGGTGTCCCCGTAATCCAGCCCGCCCGTGGAAGCATCGAAGGTGCCGTTTCCGGTCATGAGATAGAGGTTCCCGGAGGCATCCACAGCCGGCGACGCGCCGCCCTGCCACATGCCTCCGTCGTTGCCGTTCGGCGTGGAAAGCCAGACTGCGACCTGCTGGAGGGTCGACGAGTTGTAGCCCATTAACCAGCCGTGAAAGGGAGTATCGTCGCAATAGGATGCCCAGGCCAGGTAAACCACGCCATTCACCAATGACAGTCCGGGTCTCTGGTCTTCCATGACCGGGTTGAAAGCCACCATTCCGCCCACGCTGCCCGAGCCCTTGCCGACAACCGAGGCGCTGATCGGCACCGGCCCGCCGAACCGCTCCGCGCCGGTGGTGATATCGAGGGCGTGCAGACGCTGGTAGAATGTCCCGTTCTCATCGGTCGCTGCCACCACGTAGAGCACCCCCTGGACGGGATCGATCACAGGCGTCCCGGTGATTCCCACCTGCGAACCGATATTGGTGCAATTGACAGCGCTGGAAGGAAAGATGGTTATCGTGGGAGGGTTGATGAAGCTGACCTGCCACAGCAACGTGGTCACCAGGCCATCCGCATCGAAAGCATAGACGCTGTCATTCTCGGTCGCCACATAGAGCACGTTGTGCGTGCCCTGACCGGGAATGCTGACCCCCTGGACGTAGAGCGGCTGCGCGTAGACCTGTCCGTCAACCGCCAGGGTGAAGAGCTTCCCGAACTGCTTCGAGTTGACATTACCGGTGGCAAGGACGATCTCGTTCAAATTCTGGCCCGTGTGAGCGGAATCGTTATCCCACGTAAAGACGCCGGGATTGTTCGTCACCACCAGGTGTGCCGAGGCCTTCGCACTGGGGGTATGGATGTCGGCGCCTGAGATGGTGTGAGGCCCCGCTACCGAGGGCGGCGTGTAGAGGCCGGACGTTGAAATGGTCCCGACCGTCGAGTTGCCGTCCACGATGCCATCCACACTCCAAGTGACATTCGAGTCCGCCACCCCGCTAAGCGTGGCCTGGTACTGCTCGGTCTGAGCGAAAGTGATGGAAGCCACACCGGGCGATACGGCCAGCTTGCTGCTGAGAACAGAGCCGCTGCCGCTGAGCGTCACGGTTTGCAGGATAGTGGCGTCGCTGTCGTTGAGCGTCACGAAGCCGTTGCGCTGGCCCGAGGCTGAAGGCGTGAAGGTGACGGTCACTTGGCAGCTTGCGCTCGGCTGCAGCGAAGTTCCGCAGGTGTTGGTCTGGCTATAGTCTCCACTGGCCACGATACTAATCAAGTTGAGCACCGTAGCGCCGCTGTTTGTTACCGTGACCGTCTGCGCCGCGCTCGTGGTCCAAATCTGCTGTTTGGCGAAACTCAGCGAAGCTGGAGAAATGGCGATCTGAGAGGTTTCAGGCGCCTGAGACGGGCTGCGAAAACCGGGTCCTGCCGCGGAACGGGCCGCGGCTGCAGGCGCGAGCAGTGCACCGCAAAGCGATCCGACCCATAGAAGACGGCACAGAAAATTCCTAGCTGCTCCGAAGTGGGATGATCGCAGCCTTGGACTGCCTTCCCTAGCGGAAGGCGAAACAAACGCTGAGGAAGAAACCGGTGCCTTATCTTTCATGAGTCCCCCTTCAAGAGGCAACCGAAATTACTCAGTTGATTGGCGTGCGACTGCCTGATCGCACCTGGTCGAGCCTTTACTTGACAAAATAGCGTACTCATTTAACAAACATCGACGCAGCTTGTCAAGTTGTTAATAATGGTATAAAGAGCTCATTTATAACAGGGGTAGTCGATAGCTTGAGAGTTCAGGGCAGTTAATTATATTACTTAATGGTTAAGCAAGGCGCAGGCGACGTCCACCCGAGGATTCTAGTTGCTCGCTCTTGGTGGCTCGGCACACTAGCGACATTCCAGATCGTATCCAGTGCTTGATCTCGACTACTGTCCCAGCTGGCGTTACCAGTCGCCCGGTTCAGGTGGTAACCCCAGCGGCACGCTGACCAGCAACGTGAATTTCCGGGTGCTGCCGCAGCAAAGAGCACAAGGCGATATGAGGAAGGCGCAAGGAAATCGCAAGATGGGCCGCAGTGATGATCGCCGCGATTTCGATGATGCTGGCGGCGATCGCCGCGCCCGCTCAGGTCTTCCGCAGCTTGCTAGGGTTTGACAACGCCGACGGTGCTTACCCGTATGCAGGACTGGTCCAGGGCATCGACGGAAATCTCTATGGAACATCCCAGGAGGGCGGGACCCAGAGCGACGGAACGGTTTTCAAAATTACGTCTGATGACGCGCTGACCACGTTGTACAGCTTCTGTTTTTCTGATGGCTTCACTCCCGAAGCGCCACTAATTCAAGGCAGCGACGGGAATCTGTACGGGACAACAGTGGCAGGCGGAACCGGCCCTAAGTGCTCGGCCGGCTTCGCCGATGGGTGTGGCACCGTCTTCAAAATCGTCCCCGGAGGCGCCCGGACCACGTTGCACAACTTCGAGAACACTGACGGAGAGATCGTCTATGGCGGGCTGGTTCAGGCCACCAGCGGGACCTACGGGATACCCTTTGGCGGCGGGCTGGACGGATATGGAACGATCTTCAGCGAGGCGGTAGGCCTTGGCCCGTTCGTGACCACACTGCCGACCTCCCGCAAGGTGGGCCAGCGCGTGGCAATCCTCGGCAACAATCTCACAGGCGCGACCAGCGCCAGCTTCAACGGCACAGCGGCCAGGTTCACCGTGGTTTCTAGTTCGGAAATCACCACCACCGTGCTGAACGGCGCGACCACCGGCAAGGTCCAGGTGACAAAACCCACCGGCACGCTTTCGAGCAACGTGCCCTTCCGGGTGAGAACGTGACTTTCCGGCTACGCTAGATTGATAACCTGAACGCGACAGGATTGGTCCCAACTCCTCCGGACATCGGCCTCCAGTTGCTCCTGTCTTGCGCGCACCCAGGGCGAATAGTACTTTTCTGTGACTTTGATGCTGCTGTGACCGAGCAACACTGATACCCGCTCCATCGGCACGCTTGCCTGAAGCAATCCGACCGCGAACGTGTCCCGGGACCTGTGCGCGTGGCCGTCAGGGATTCCAGCGAGTTCGAACACAGCTTTGAGGGTCCTTTGCCAATCACCGGTTGCGCTGTCGATCTTCAATTCGCCAGTCCAGAAAGAATATTGCTCGCTGATCTTCGGGATCGCCGCGAGCGCGTTCAGGATAAACTCGGGAAGCTGAACGTAAATCGGGGTTCCAGTTTTGGCCGTGTACAGGAACAGTTTGTCACCTGCGATGCGGTTGCGCTCCAACGTCACGGCGTCCCCGATTCGCAAGCCGCTGTGACGGATCAACAGCACAAGCGCCCGGATGCGGCGGACGTTCTCGGCGGCGCTGTATTTTCCGCCTCGGCATTTCTTTCCGTACTTTTCGCACGCAGCCAAAACCTCGGTCATCTGCTCCGGCGTGAAGGGCATCGTTGGGCGTTGCGTGACTCGGGGGCTTTCAAGTTTGCAGGCAGGGTTGTCGTCCATCCACTTTGCGTCGTGGGCGAACCTGACGAACGCCCGCAGATATTCGAGCTTCTTGAGGGCTCCGAGATTCCCGTTTGGCCATGACGCCCGGAATTTTCGGAGCATCGGCAGATCAAACTCACGGAGAAACCGCAATCCGTTCGCCTGGGCGAACGTCTCCATCCGGCGGGAAAGCAACTGGTACTTGTAGATGGTCGATTCGCGGAGATTCCGGGCCTCAGCATCGGCCAAGAATTGCTCCCATGCCTGAGTAACGGTGATTGCCTCGGGCTCTGGCGGCTCCTGTCCCTCGGCCTCCCATTGGCGAACGATTCCTTGCGCCGTCTACCAATCGCGGGTGGCAAGGCTCTTGCGGATTTCTTCGCGGCCTAAGAATCCGTCTGCCCAAATCGGGCAACGGCAACAGCGGTACTTCCTTCCTTCGGAACGGTGGGCACAGGTCTTGATGTGCCTGCGGTACGTGGTAAGCATGAAACGGCCTCGATTCCATGTTCGAGGAGTTGCCAAAAATGGGCGGGTTTGCGTAGATAGGTGGTAGCCATCTTCGGCCTCGGTACAGGCTGAAATGGTCTTCGCCGATCACCAACACTCCCGGCTCCTTCTCGAACAACTTCCTTACGACATCGGTGCTGAGGGTCCACTTTTCGCCGATCTGCGCCGCTGTGAAATGGGGCTCCTCGAACGGGGCCGGGGACGCTCCATGATCACGCTCGATGCTGGCTCCGTTGCTCCTCAAGTCTCAGTTCTCGCCCCTTGCCGTTCCATTAGTTCAAAGAATCGGAACACTCTGCCGACGGGCAATCGCCGATTGCTAAATCCCGTTCTTGCGCAGAATGCCCGTCCTTTTCGCTGCAATGACTTTTGGAACGCTCTTTCACGACTCGTTGCACCGTTCCCATGCCCAAGCGCGACTAAACAGACAACAAGCCCATCCGAAGCCCCGGCTCACCCGTCGCAGACAGACACCGCAAAGGGATCAACGGGCTCGCAAAAGCGCAGCACGCCCTTCCCGTCGAAGTAAACGTCATCCTGCGAAAAGCACTTTCGAAGCCGCACGACTTCTTTCGAGCCGCAATCAGGGCAGGCAGTGAGCGGGTCTTTTCCGTTCTCGCTGTCTTCCTCGTCTTCGATCTTCAAACCGTAAAGGCAGCCGTACGTTCGAAGAAATCTCGCTCTCTTGGTGGCGTCGATGAACGCTCCGACGGCTTCGGGGATGTGAACGAATTCCACCAGCTTGGTGATGTACTTGACAAGCTCTTTTGCGGTGCCCGCGTCGGCCTTCTCGATGAACGGCAGGATCAAGCCTTCATCGCGGGCCGCCTTTCTCCACGCAGCGGCCAGCACGTCCTGGTCAATGAATTTGCCTTCAATGAGAATGTTCAGGTGAGGGTGCCAAGTGAGAGTCTTCTCGTTGAAGGTAACTTCCAATGCGGCCAGCGCACCTTTGGCGGAATCGTGCCACAATGCTGACCTTCGGAGCCGCCCAAAACTGGCAAACAGCTCGCGGATTCCGGCTCTCAGCTCATGCAGCGCCCAGTTCCTCATGCTGAGCACGATGTAACGAGGGTCCTCCAGCTCCGCGATAATCTTTTTGAAACGATAATAGGCTCGCATCGATCGTTTCCGCATCTCGAACGGGCAAAGCCGCACGCCGCAAGACATCGTCGCAACCGCCCATGCGCCCCGGCAGACTCTACACCTGCAGCCGGTAAAAGACGTGTGGCACAGCCGCACCTGGAGGGCCAGCCTTCCGCGTCCCAATGCTTCCAGAGCGGCGACGAAGGAAGCCTTGATCGCTTCGCACTTCTTCCAGCGGTTATTCAGGCGATAGGCCCGCGCTCGCGCCCTCGCTTTCGTTGACGAGAGCTGGCGTCGGCGCTTCGCGCTCGATTCGGTTTGCTTGGCTGGCTTTGGGTCGGAATCGGCCTCGGGGTGCGGCTGGTCGCAAACTGTCAACTTATGACCATGTATCAAGGGAAGTAGAAGCGCAGGGGGACTCTGTCCCCCGCACCCCCCTGCGCAAACTCTTTTGTCGGCTCGGCAAGCATCAAGGCACCTCGACACACGAATGGGAGGGCGTGGCCCTGGCCTGATGCTCGCGTCGCCCGCTGCATGCATGGTTTGCGATTCCTGCAGAGCCAGCAGATTCGGTCCCTCAGACCAGAGGCCACCCCACAAGTTGAATTGCATTGCAGGGTCAGCTAAGCTGAAGGTCCTTTGTGTGGGACTGGTCGGCCCTCGCTGGCCCGTCTCCGAAGCGGCGTCCTCCCGCGAAGGGGACGCCGCTTCTGTTTTGGTTTCCTTACGTCGGCTTCCGGTCGGTGCCGTGACGGCGGCGAATCTCCCAAATCTGCTGAGCAAATTCGGAGCGTCGTTCCGGCGGAGTCGCCCGGATCATCTCCACCGCCGCGGCGGTGTCCATGTCGGTGATTTCGCCCCTCATGGACCGAACAGCGGTCAGCCATTGCCGCAGAGATTGAGCGCCGTGGCTGGCCGGATTAAACTGCACAGTCCGGCGTCCCAGTCCTGACCGCGCCATCACGATGCTGACTCGAACATTGCAGGATCGGCAGGCGAACATGAGGTTCGCACTTTCCCCATGCTCTTCCTTACCGTC
>DASYYZ010000049.1:0-66108 GCA_035946735.1 Terriglobia bacterium | reverse complement strand
CAGGGCGACTCCGGCTCCGCCATGCAGATGATGATGATGCAGGCCGTGCCGGTCACCGTGGGCCAAGCCTCGGAAAAAACGGTGCCGGTAGAGATCCAGGTGATCGGCAACGGCGAGGCCTACAACACCGTTAACGTGAAGGCGCAGGTGGACGGTTTGCTGCAGGAAGCCCATTTCACCCAAGGGCAGGATGTGAAGGAGGGCGACGTTCTGTTCAATATCGATCCGCGGCCGTTTCAAGCTAGTCTGCAACAGGCTGAGGCCACCCTGGCGCGCGATGAGGCCCAGCTCAAGAACGCCCAGAGCCAGTACGATCGCAACAGCGCGTTGTTCAAAGAGGGCATCATCTCCAAAGACCAGGACGAGACCTTCCACACCAACGCGGCGGCGCTTGAGGCCACGGTAAAAGCCGACGAAGCCGCCATCGAGAACGCCAAAATCCAGCTCGGATACACCACCATCCGCTCCCCCATCAGCGGCCGCACAGGCAGCCTTTCGATCCAGGTGGGTAACCTGGTGAAGAACAATGACGCCGCACTGGTGGTGATCAATCAGATTGCTCCGCTCTATGTGGACTTCTCAGTGCCCGAGCAATACCTCTCTGAGATTAAGCAACGGTTCGCCGCGGGTCCGGTGCGGGTACAGGCGACAATTCCTGACACTCAGGGACCTCCCGAGCAGGGGAAACTGGCGTTTATCAATAATACGGTGGACACCAGCACGGGCACGGTCCTGTTGAAGGCTGTCTTTCCTAATGCCGGGAAGCGCCTGTGGCCCGGCCAGTTTGTGAACGTGGCGCTGGATCTGCAGTCGAAGCGCAGCGTAGTGGTGCCGAGCCAGGCCGTGCAGAACGGCCCGCAAGGCAAGTACGTGTTTGCCGTGAAGGCGGACAAATCGGTGGATCTGCGGCCAGTGGTCACCGGCGCGACGGACGCCGGCAATACCGTGATCGAAAAGGGAGTCGCGCCCGGCGAGATCGTGGTCACCGACGGCCAGTTGAGGCTCTTCCCCGGAGCGCATGTCCAAGAGAAGCAAGGATTGTAGGTGGGAAAGGGGTGACTCCTAACTCCTGACTTCTAGCTTCTAGTTTTGGCTTCCTGCCCTGGCTTCTGAGGTTTTATGACTCTTCCCGAACTCTGCATTCGCCGGCCGATCATGACCACGCTGGTGATGGCGGCCATCCTGCTTTTCGGCATCATGGGCTACCGCGCCCTGCCGGTGAGCGATCTGCCGACTGTGGACTACCCTACCATTCAGGTGGCCGCCGCGCTTCCCGGCGCCAATCCTGAGACCATGGCGTCATCGGTGGCGACGCCTCTCGAGCGCCAATTCTCTACCATTGCCGGGCTTGACTCCATGAGTTCCGTGAACAGTCAGGGCTTCACCTCCATCACGCTGCAGTTCACGCTCACCCGCGACATTGACGCTGCCGCCCAGGACGTGCAAGCCAACATCGCCGCGGCCCAGGGCTTTCTTCCCACGGGAATGCCGAGCCCGCCGTCGTACCAAAAGGTGAACCCCGCCGATCAGCCCATCATTTACATGTCGGTGAACTCGGAGACTTTGCCGCTCTCCACCGTTGACCGCTATGCCAATACGCTGATGGCGCAGCGCATCTCGATGGTGAGCGGAGTGGCGCAGGTGCAGGTGTTCGGCGCGCAGAAGTATGCGGTCCGCGTTCAGCTCGACCCGAAGGAACTGGCGATCCGTAAGATCGGGATCGACGAGGTGACCACCGCTGTCTCCCAGGCCAACGTCAATCTCCCCACGGGCCTGCTCACCGGCGCGCACAAGGCTTACACCGTGGAGGCAACAGGACAGTTGCTGGATGCTGCTGCCTTTCGGCCATTGATCGTCGCTTACCGCAATGGCTCGCCGGTGCGCCTGGAACAGCTCGGCAACGTGATCGACGGCGTCCAGAATGACAAGGTGGCGAACTGGTTCAACGGCAAGCGGGCGGAGGTGCTGGCCATCCGGCGCCAGCCCGGCACCAACACGGTGCAGGTGGTTGATAACGTCAAGCATCTCCTGCCCGCGTTTCGTTCTGAGATCCCGGCCTCCGTCAACATGACCATCATGTACGACAGCTCGATCTCCATCCGGAATTCGGTGAGCGACGTGAAGTTCACCCTCTATCTCACCATCGGCCTGGTGGTGATGGTGATCTTCCTTTTCCTGCGTAACGTGTCCGCCACCATCATCCCGAGTCTGGCCTTGCCCATGTCAATCATGGGCACCTTCGCGGTGATGTACCTGCTCGGCTACACGATTGACAATCTGTCTCTCATGGCCCTCACGCTCTCGGTGGGTTTCGTGGTGGACGACGCCATCGTGATGCTGGAAAACATCGTCCGCCACATTGAGATGGGCGAGAGCGTTCTGGAAGCTGCGCGCAACGGCTCGCGCGAGATCAGCTTCACCATCATGTCCATGACGCTGTCGCTCGCGGCCGTGTTCATCCCGGTGTTTTTCCTGGGCGGGATCATCGGCCGCATCATGCACGAATTCGCGGTCACAATCATTGCCGCCGTGCTGGTTTCCGGCTTTGTTTCGCTCACGCTCACACCCATGTTGTGCAGCCGCTTTCTCCGGCCTCCGGGCGCGAGCCGGCATGGACGCCTCTACATGGCTTCCGAGCGCGTGCACGAGTGGTTCTTGCGCCAGTACGAGTGGACGCTGCGAGGCGTGCTGCGATTCCGCTTGGTGGCGCTGCTGGCTTCCCTTGTGCTGCTGGCCGCGACAGTGTATGTGTTTGGCTTGATCCCGAAAGCTTTCCTCTCCAGCGAAGATTCCGGCTTCCTGGTGGGCTTCACACAGGCCGCCCAGGGCATTTCGGTGGATTCGATGCGAGAGCACCAGCTCGCCATCAGCAATATCGTCTCCCACGATCCCAATGTCGACACCACGTTCGCGCTGGCCGGCGCCGGATTCGCCGGATTCGCTCCGAACACGGGGATCTTCTTTTGCCATCTCAAGCCGGACGCCGAGCGCCAGCTCGCGGGACCGCCCCCACCCCTTGGGATCATGAAGGCGCCGGGCGCCTACGCCATCTGGGGATTGCTGAATCATTTCTGGCCGAAGCACATGAGCACGGATGAAGTGATGTACGAGCTGATGCCCAAGCTTTTCACCGTGCCGGGCATTCTGGCGTTTCTGCAGAACCCGCCGCCCATCCAGATCGGCGGGCGGCTCACCAATAGTCCCTACCAGTACACTCTGCAGGGCACCGATACCCAGCAGCTTTACCAGCAATCGATGGTGCTGACGGCCAAGATGATGCGGATGCCAAGCCTGGTGGGCGTGAACAGCGACCTGCAGATTGCGAATCCGCAGGTGAACGTGGAGATCGACCGCGACCAGGCCTCGGCGCTCGGCGTCACCGCTTTTCAGGTGGAAGACGCGCTGGCCAGCGCCTACGGCGACCGCCAGGTATCCACCATCTACCGGCCGGAAGACAGCTACTTCGTGATCACCGAGCTCGAGCCGCAATACCAGCGCGATCCGGCTGTCCTGTCCATGCTGTACATCCGGTCCTCAAACGGGCAGTTGGTGCCGCTGAACACGGTCGCGAAGATGACGCAGAGCCTCGGACCGCTCACGGTGAACCACACCGGCCAATTGCCTTCCGTGACCATCAGCTTTGGCCTGAAGCCGGGTGTGGCCCTGGGCGACGCCGTGCAGCAGGTGGAAGATCTGGCTCGCCGGACCTTGCCCGCCACCATCACGGGCAACTTCCAGGGCGAAGCTCAAGCCTTTGAGAATTCGCTCACGGGGCTCGGTCTGTTGCTGCTGATGGCCATCGTGGTGATCTACATCGTGCTCGGCATCCTGTACGAGAGCTTCATTCATCCCTTGACGATTCTCTCCGGCCTGCCGTCGGCCGGATTCGGCGCCATCGTGATTCTGATGCTTTTCAGTTATCCGCTGAATCTGTATGGATTCGTCGGTCTGATCATGCTGATCGGCATCGTGAAGAAGAACGCCATCATGATGATCGATTTCGCCCTTGACGCAGAGCGCAACCAGGGCAAGAGCACGATGGAAGCCATCTACCAGGGATGCCTGATCCGCTTCCGGCCTATCATGATGACCACCATGGCCGCGCTGATGGCTACCTTGCCGATCGCTCTGGGTTTTGGCGCCGGCGCCGAATCGCGGCGTCCGCTGGGACTGGCGGTGGTAGGCGGCCTGGTGGTGTCGCAGCTTCTCACGCTTTACATCACGCCGGTGTACTACACCTACCTGGACGGCCTACAGAAGGGTCTCGGCCGCCTGTTTGGCCGGCGGAGGGGAGAAGGCGCCGGCGAGGAACCCAGCCTGAATTTCCCCGAGCCTGTGGAAGCAGGCAGGCCCTAGGCTAGAGGGCTGTCCCAGCTATTTCGTTACAACCACCCCTGCCCCTCCTTATCCAAGGAGGGGAGTTCCCCTCCTCGTTGAGGAGGGGTTAGGGGTGGTGGCCGCGACAACCGGCCTAGTGCCCGTCCTAACGAAATGAACGGGACAGCCGACTAAAAATTGTAGATCGATGATTGATGATTGACGATTGACCTGCCGCCGCCGGGTGTCTGCCGCTTACGATGTCCCTGCTCCCCGGCCCCTTTTTTCCTGTTCCCTGACAGGCGTCGTGGTGCGCTCGTCTATAATGAAATGAGGGCATGGGCTCCTCGAGTGACAGTTCCGGTCCGATCCTTGCGCCAGCGGCGCCCGCCCTAATCTCAGCTATCGATTCCGTTTCGCCTCTCGCGGCCGCGGCAGACTCAGCGGTCTCAGCATCCACGGTGCTAGCGGCTGGCGCCGCCGCAGCGCCGGCCGTGGAACTGCCTCCGGGGCGGCTCGCCGGCATGTTTCGCTCGCTGCGCTACCGCGACTTCGCGCTCTTCTGGACTGGGAATTTCCTCTCCAACATCGGCACCTGGATGCAGAATCTCGCGCTCGGCTGGCAGATTCTCCTCATTACGAATTCGCCCTTTCTGCTCGGTCTCAACGGCTTTCTGGGGACGCTGCCGTCGCTGATTTTCTCGCTTCCGGGAGGCGCCGTAGCAGACAGGCTGAATCGCCGGAAACTGATGCTGATCACGCAATCCAGCATGGCCGCGACGGCCCTGATCCTGGCGCTGCTCACCTCGTTCCGTGTGGTGAGGATCAACGAAATCCTGCTGCTTAGCTTTCTCACCGGGCTTGCCGGCGCCCTCAACAGCCCGGTCTATCAAGCGCTCGTGCCGGACCTCGTGCCGCGCCACGACCTGGTAAACGCCATCGGCTTGAACTCGGCGCAATTTAACATGTCGCGAGCGATTGGGCCTACGCTCGCCGGCCTCGCGCTCGGCACGGTCGGCGTGGCAGGCTGCTACTACCTCAACTCGCTAAGTTTTTTTGCCCTCATTCTGGCGCTCATCATTCTGAAGCTGCCGTCTCGACTGGAAAGCGCCCCGGCGGGAAACCTCTGGGGCGCGCTGCTGGACGGCCTGCGCTTCATCAATCAGCACCGCCTCCTGATCATTCTGCTCTCGGTGCCCACGTTTCTCAGCCTTTTTGGGTTGCCTTTCACGGTGCTGATGCCCGTCTTGGCACGCGATCTGTTGCACGTGGGAGCCTCCGGGCTCGGTTACCTGATGGCAGGCGCGGGGCTCGGCGCAGTCATGTCCGCGCTCGCGCTGGCCTCGCAGCGCAGCGCGCAGCGCCGGGGCGGATTTATCCTCACGAGTGCGGCCGTGTTTGCTCTGGCCTTGCTCCTGCTCGCCCAGGCGCGCACGTTCTGGTGGGCGTGGGTGCTGCTGGTGGCCCTCGGCGCCAGCATGGTGGGGGCGCTGGCGCTCACCAACACCACCTTGCAGATGGTGAGTCCGCCCGAACTGCGCGGCCGCATCATGGGCTTTTACGTCTTCGCGGTGATGGGTCTCGCGCCTCTCGGCAGCCTCTGGGTGGGTCACGTGGCTGAGCGTCTCGGCACGCGCTTTGCCCTGACGCTCGGCGGCAGTATCTGCCTGGTTTATTTCGTCACGGTGCGGCTGTCCCTGCCGCGACTGCGCCGGATCGCGGAATTGCCGTGGCCGGATCAGGTGGCGATCAAGGCGACGGTGGAAGGTAACGAAACGCAGTAGGAGCCCCGAAGGGAATTCGGCGTTGAGTGCCCCTGCTGCTTTCACTTGTTGAACACTCACTTTACCGGGAGGTTCACGTTGCTCGTCAGGACGCCGCTCCGTGTGGTCACCTGGACCGGACCAGTGGTCGCGCCGGCTGGAACTGTGGCCCCGATTTCGGAAGCTGAGATCACATGAATGAAGCGGGTGTGCCATTGAACGTGACGCTGGTTACGCCGGCCAGATTAGACCCTGGCTATCGGCCGGTCCAAACCGCCGCTGCAGATCGCTCCGCGGCCTACTCATAGTGAATCGCCTCGACCGGATCGAGTTGAGCCGCTTTCACAGCCGGATAGGTCCCGAAGATCATGCCTACCGATACCGACACCAGGAAGGCCAGCAAAATGGAACCAAGAGTGACGATGGTGGACCAGCCCGCCAGCCAGGCGATCAATCGGGACATGCCGAAGCCGAAGCCAATCCCGATCAAGCCGCCGACAAACGAGATCATGACCGCTTCCAGCACGAACTGGCGCACAATGTCGCTGCGGCGGGCGCCTACGGCGCGGCGCACCCCGATCTCACGGGTTCGCTCCAGAATGCTGGCGAGCATGATGTTCATGATACCGATGCCTCCCACCAGCAGCGAGATGGACGCGATCGCCACCATCACCACGCTGAAAAGGCGTTCGGTGCGCCGTTGCTCGGCCAGAAGCTCGGCCGGAACGATCACATTGAAGTCGCCGGCGTGGCGGTGCGAAGCATTGAGAATGCCGCGCACCAGGGTGGCCGAACTCAAGCTGTCCGTGCCCGTGCCAAGGCGAAGATAGATTCCGTCAATCTCGTCGCGCATGCTGCTGTAGTTGTCTTCCAGCCGGAACAGGGCCGCATTGAGCGGCACATAAATCAGGTTATTCAAATCCTCGGCAGGCAGCCCGGCCACTTCGGTTTCGGCGCTGAGCTCGGGTCCCACCATGCCGATCACATGGAACCATTGCTCGTTCACCTTGACATAGCGGCCGAGCGCGTCTTCGGGGCCGAACAGCGCGGTCTTTGCAGCCTCCCCCAGCACGCATACGGGCGCGCCGCGCGAGTTTTCATCGGCGCCGAAGAATCGCCCCTGCACAACCGTCAGCCCGCCGATCCTCCGGTAGCTGGGTTCCACGCCGAACACCACCGGCATGGCGCCCTGCGGCTTGGGGAGCATCTTGGAAGGCGCGAAACGCTTGCGCGGCGTCGCAGCCTCGATGCCGGTCAGGTTGGCGTTAATCACCCGATAGTCCGCAAAGGTAAGGCCGGGCGAGAGGCGCCGGACCTTCTGGTGGGCCTGGTCCTCAAGCGTCTCTTTGGCTTCAACAATCAGGTTGCGAACCCCCAGTTGCTCGATGAACGCCAGCACTCGTTGCTGCGCGCCGGCGCCGATGGAAAGCATGGTGACCACCGCGGCCACGCCGAAGATCATGCCGAGCATGGTGAGAAGCGACCGCAGTTTGCGCCCGCGAAGGTTTTCGAGACCCAGCTTCAGATCCGGCAGTAATTGGCGGAAGGCGCGCCCGCGAGCCTCGGATTGAGGTTCAGATCCGCTTGCCGGCACGCTCATCGTCCTGCTCCCGCCGGCAGGGAAGGACCGCTTGGAGCCGCGCCCTTTGCGGCCTTTTCTTCGGGATTGACGAGCGCCACCTCGTCGCCTTCACTCAAACCGTCGACAGCAGCCCGGCTTTCATTAACGGCCTTGATGTGGATCTGCCGCGCGGCAAAGTTGTTTCCGGACTTGACGTACACCACCGGCTTGCCTTCCTTCACGAACACCGCCTGGCGCGGGATCAACAGGGCCGATTGAACCTGACCGCTGAGAATGGTGAGTTGCGCGGTGAAGCCAGGCCGCAGGCGCGGCTCAGGGCGCGCCAGATCGAAAGTGGCGGCGAACTTCTGCGAAGACTCGCTGGACCACCATTCGTCTTTCGACGCCGTGGCCGCCACCGTCTTCACGGTTGCCTCCAGCGCCGCTCCTCCGAGCGCGTCCACTCGAACCTCCACCTTCTCCCCGGGCTTCAGGTTGGCGCGATCGCTCTCGTTCACTTTCGCCGTGAGTTCCATGTGCGCCGTGTCCAACACCTCGGCAATGGTGCTGCCGGGCCATACCTGATCGCCATCGCGAAACTCCGGAATCTGCATTCCGGAGAAGATCATTCCTCCCACCGCCTGCGGATTCTCCCGCACGCGCACAAAGCCCTCCATCGGCGAATGCACGGCCATGTTATCGATGTTCCGTTTGGCCTGTTCCATGGCTAGTTGGGCTTTGTTGCGCTTCTCCTCGCTCACGGCCAGTCCCGCCTGGCTCGAGGCGGCGTGGGACTTGGCGTCCGCTTCGAGCTGCGCCAGGACGCGTTTCTGCTCGTCCAGCTTCAACAGATTCTTCTTGGCGTCGATAGCGCTCACCAGCTCATTCTTGCTGACGTCCAGTTCGGCCTGGCGCACGTCAAAACGCGCTTTCACCATCGCCACCTGGTCCTGCGCCGCCTGCACGGCGGCATCGTCCCTGGCCTTGGCGATCTCCTCCTGGGCTTGCGACATGTCGGCCTGGGCCTGTTCCATGTTGAACTGCTGCTCGCTCGGGTCAAACTCCACCACGACCCCGCCCGAGTTCACGTGCGTGCCGGAGCGGGCCAGGTGCAGAATCTGCAGCGTACCGCCGCTGACCGGAGGTGCGCTCATCATGATGCGGTGAGTCGGTTGCATTTCGCCGGTCGCGTAGACTCGGAGGTCCAGGTCGCCGTGGGCTACCTTAGCCGTGGGCACCGCGTCCGGCTTGGCCGCGTCCAGACCCTTCAGCGAGGCGCGCACGCCGAAGACTGCTCCCGCGAGAAGCACGAGAAGGAGCAGGAGACGGATTGGGCGCCTGATTGACGATCGACGATTGACGGTTGACGTTTGCAAGTCCGGCCTCGCTTGCGCAAGATGCGCTAAGCTTCAGTCCTTCTCCGTCGGATCCTTGAGCGCCACGCGATCACCAGGCTTCAGTCCCGACGCCACCACCAGCTGGCTCTCACCGCGTTTGCTTACCTCGATGGTTCGCGGCTCAAAATGCGAACCTCGCAACAAATAGGCCACCGTCTCGCCCGACTTCTGAAAGGCCGCCTCCGAGGGAATCAGGGTGACGTTCCGGCTCTGATCCACAGCAATGCGGGCTGTAGCGTTCATGCCGGGGCGCAAGCGCGGATCGATCTGATCGAGGCCTACGGAGAGCTCGAAATTCTTGGGGAAAGGCCAGCCGCCGCTGAAGTCCACGCTCGCCAGCGTGCTGATGCTCGCAACGCGTCCGGTGAAGTCCCGATCGGGTGCGGCGTCGATGCGGAGAGTTGCGGTCTGTTGGAGCGCCACGCGCGCCCGATCGCTCTCGTCCACGCGGCATTCGATTCGCAGCGAGGAGAGGTCGGGAATTTCTACAATGCCGGCGCCCGGCCACGCCTGGTCGCCTTCTTTGAAGCTTTGCGCGCTGCCTCCGAAGAAACCACCCGCCCGGAAGTTCGGCAGCACCGTGATGATGCCGTCCATCGGGGACCGCAAGGTGAGGATGGAGATGCGGTGTTCGGCCTGCTTCACCTCATAGCGCGCCTTATCGCCCTTGTGCCGCTTGCCGTCGAGGTCCGCGGCAGCCCCCTCATCATCGGATTTCGACTTCTGCCGCGCGGATTGCAGTTTGCTCTGGTCGTCGGCCACCAGCAGCTCTCCTTCGGCGCCCTCAACCTTGGAAACGATCTCACTCTTGCTGGCGTCGAGTTTGGCAGAGTCCACGTCGTAACCGGCCCGGAGCAAATCGGTACGATCCTGCTCGGTGGTGAGACGGTTGGTTGCCCGCGTCTGTTCCGCCTCCGCATCGGCGGACCGCAGGGTGGAACGATCCTGCGCCAGGTCCGATTGAAGCTTGGTGACGTCAAACTGTACCAGCATGTCGCCCTGCTTGACGCGAGAGCCGTCGGGAACCAGATGCAGAATGCGAAGGTCCTCGGCGTCTGCCGGGGCGCTCACCACCACTGAGCGGATGGCCTTGAGCTGGCCGCGTAGTTCGAGGTAATCGGTGAAATCGCCACGCTTCACTTCAGCCGTGGGGACGCGAGGTGCAGGATTAAGCCAGCGCACCGTGGCCCAGCCCAGGCTGGCGAACATGATGCCGGCAAAGAGCAGGACCAGCAACCCGCGCCTGGGCTTCCCCATCGATTTGCGCCGTTCATTCATCTTGGTACCCTGGGGAACCGTGAGTCGGCGGCCGCCGGTCAGGATCCTAAATCCTAGCTCCTAGCTTCGGCCTCTCATCACTACGTCGCCCACGCTGACGCCGGAGCGCACCACGGCTTCCAGATCGCTCTCAGCGCCGATCTCCACCGACCGCTTGGCAGCCCCGGTACGGGTCTTCACCCAAACGAAGTGTTGTCCTGCTTCCGACGCCACGCTGTCGCGGGGCACAACGAGCGCTTGCGGTATGCGGTTGGTCTCGACATCGACGGCGGCGGAAAGGTCCGGCACCAGGCGCGGATCGGCGCCCTCAATCCGGTACAGCGCGGCAAAAGTGCGGACCTTGTCTGAAAGATCGCTGCTCTGCCCCATGGGAGCGAGTTCCTGAAGCTTGGCCGCGAACGTCAGATCAGGATAGGCGTCCAGATGGACCACCGCCGACTGTCCGGGTTTGAGCGCCAGCACGTCCTCCTGGTTCACCCCGATGCGCACCTGCATAGCGGACGGATCCACCACCTGCATGATGGTGTCCCAAGGACCCACCTGGTCGCCCTCCTGCACTTCGCCGCGGGAGCCGCCTCGCCAAATGGAGCCCATCACCACGGCGCCGTCAATCGGGGAATGGATTGACATGCGCTGTTCATTGTCCTGCGCATGCTGCATGATCTCGCGAGCCCGGTCGCCTTGAATCTCCAGATCGTGAATGGCAGAGGCAGCCGTTTTGCGTTTGAGGTCGAATGTGGTGCGAAGCGCGGCGAGATTCCCTTCCGCTTCAGTAAGCGCCTCCTGATTCTTCTCTGCGTCGGTGCGGGAGAGGATCTCGTTTTTCTGCATCTCGAGCTGCGCCTTCTTGAGCTGGTCTTCGGCAAGCGTCAGGTCGCTCTCGTCCTTCGCCCGCGCCGCAGCTTCGTCAGATTGCTTGCGTGCGATCTGATCCACGAGATCCTGATACTCCGCCTGCTTGTCGATGAAGGTCTTGATCTGCGGCTGCCGGTCGAACTCCACCAGCAGGTCGCCGCGATGCACGGGAGCGCTGGCGGCGATCAGCTTCGTGATCGTAAGTTGGCCGATCTGATTGCCGGCGATCCTGGGCGCGGTGATGGCGATGGACTCGACGGCTTCCACCGTACCGCTGAGACGCAACACGTTCGAAAAATCGCGTTGCTCGACCACGGCAGTGCGAATTGCGGCGCCCGCAGGAGCAGATGGAGCGGGCGAGCGCGTCATCTTTAGGGCTAAGGCGGCCATCGCCAACAGAACAGCCACCGCATAGAGGATCGAGCGGGAGCCTGAACGCGGCCGTCCGCTTGGCGGCGGCGAAAGTGGGGATGGTTCAAGAGCCGGCTCGGGCGTCCCCGGTTGTGGGCGCTCCACTTCGGCGATCACGCGGTTGAGCCTGAAGTTAATTGGGTCCCCCGGACTTTTTCCACGCAGCTACCAACCTGAGACGCGGCCTCGATACCACCATCATATCTCAAGAATGGTGCGTTTGGTTGGACTTTAGCTATGCACGAAAGGTTAGCTGATGCTGTCTCCGGTAAGGAGCGCAGTCTCAAAGAAACATTTCCTTCAAAACATCCTCTGCGACCTGCAAAGTCCGGTCGATGTCGGCCTCAGTGTGGCTGTAACTGATGTGTCCGCGCTTAAGATTGGCCGGCATTTCGAAGATTCCGCGCGCGATCAGCCGCTCGCGGTAATTGATGAATTTGGCCGCGTCGCTGCGCAAGCAATCGGTGTAGCCGTCAAAGTGGCCGGGCGCGAAGTAGGTGACGAATATGGAGCCAAATCCTGCCACTGTTGCTGCCGTGCCCAAACGCTGATGAATCTCGCGAAGGCCCTTCCGAAGCCGCTCGCCGAGCCTGAAGACGTGTTCGTGGACAGCCTCGCGTTCGAGCACTTCCAGGGTGGCCAGGGCCGCAGCGCAGCCCAGCGGATGCCCGTGATAGGTTCCGGCGAAATAAGTGTCGCCGCCGGGCCGGGTGTTAAAATGATCCATGACTTCCGCACGTCCGCAGATGGCGGCCAACGGAAATCCGTTCGCAATAGCTTTGCCGAAGGTGGCGAGATCAGGACGAATGCCGCAGATCGCCTCGTATCCGCCCAGGCCGTGACGGAATCCGGTGATGACCTCGTCGAAGATCAAGAGCGCGCCGTGCCGGGTGGCAAGCTCGCGAAGGCCTTCCAGAAATCCGGGCAGGGGCAGCACACAGCCCATGCTGTGCGCGATCGGTTCCACGATTATCGCGGCCACCTGATTGCGGTGCACAGTCAGACTCCGCTCTACGTCGCTCAGACAGTTGTAGGTGCAGACCAGTGTGTTCTCGAGGACCGCGGGCAGAATGCCTGCCGATCCCGGCTCAGGCCGGCCGGTTTTCCCGGGTGTGCTGCCGGCATTCATCAGCACCGAATCGTAGGTTCCGTGGTAGGAACCCTGAAACTTGATGAGTTTGGGGCGGCCCGTGAAAGCCCGGGCCACGCGGACCGCGTTAAAGACAGCTTCCGAACCACTCGTGCAAAGCTGGAGCTTTTCGGCGCACGGTACATGCTGGTGAAGCTTGCGAGCCACTTCCAGTTCGAGCTCGGTCACCCCGGCGCCGGCCAACGGGGCGTCATCGAGAGCTTCGACCACGCGTCGATTTACGGCGGGATAGTTGTGGCCGAGCAGAACGGGACCAAAGGCGGCGTGATAGTCGAGGTAACGATTGCCGTCGCCGTCGGTGAGGTATGCTCCGTGGGCCTCACGAAAAACAAGGTGGGGAAAAAGTTTCCGGGCCGAGCTGGTCACGCCGCCCGGGATCAATTCAGAGGCCTGTTCGAATAGGGCTTCGCTCGCGGAAGATTTCAGTCCTCGGCTCCCTTGGCAGGAATCCAGTAAACCTCTTCCTTGATCGACTCCTTGGTGAAGCCGGCGCGTTTGAGGATTCCTTTGCCATTCTCGATCATTTGCGGATGGCCGCACAAATAACCCGTCGTCTCCGCGGGATTGAGATCAAACACCCGCATGTACTCGCGGATGAGATCTTCGGCGCGGCCGCTCTCGCCTTTCCAGTCCGGCGTTTCCCAGGGCCGGCTGATGGTGGGAACGTACTTCAACCAGCCCGGATGCGTCGCGGCCGTTTCCTCAAGCTCCTCGCGGTAGGCAAATTCGCGCGGATAACTTGCGGCCTGGAGGACCACCAGGAGTTGATCCGGCACCGCGCCCTCATTCGATTGTCGTGAAAGGGTCCGGGCCATGGCCACGTAAGGGGCCACGCCCGTGACCGTGGAAACCAGGAAATGCTTCTTGTGTCCGGTCTTGGCATCGAGAGTGAAGAGTCCCTTCGGCTGCTTTCGCATCAGCATCGTATCGCCCACACCCAACGGATAGAGTTTGGGGGTCAATGCACCTTGGGGAACCAGCTCAAAAAAGAACTCGATCTCGGGCGCCTCCAGGGGGCTTGAGACGATCGAGTAGGCGCGTTCGATCACCTTATCTTCATGTTCGACCCCGAGGGTGGCGTATTGGCCGGGCTTGAACAGGAGCGGCTGCTCCGGTACCCCCCGAATTGACCACAGATCATCGGAGTGATCCTTTCGCCAGACAATCCGCACTTGTTGGTAGCGCTCGGGGTGCACAAGCATTCGGGAATCTCTCCTTCGCGGCAATGGTCGAGGTACCACTATTATCCTGTTTCGCCCTCATTTGGGAAGATGGTTAGCGCGCCCGGCGTCGATTGCGGGCTCCATCCGTAAGTCGAGTCCCATGCGTCTCTAGGCGAAATCACTCATGCTCCTGGTGCCGGCACGGCGGGTTCGGCCGCAAAGCCGCCACAAGATAAGGAGCCCAATCAAAGTGGCGGCGGAGATTGACGCGCCGAGAACCAGACCGCGCGGGTGATAGGTGAATTCAATCTGGTGCACTCCCGAACTTACTTGAACCGCGCGGAACATATGATTGGCGATCAGCACCATGACCGCACGTCCGTCCACGGTGGCCCTCCAGCCAGGATCCCAGCGGTCAAGCAGGACAACGTAGCCGGCCTCGCGCATTTCAGCTTGAACATTGACCGCGTTTGGTGTGCGCGATGTGATCCGAACCGTACCGGCTGAATCCGTGGCGCCTGAGGCAGAATCACCCGCTACAGGTGCGGGAGTTCCCCGCCGCGCTGCGGCCGGCCCAGGACGCTCTTCCAGTATGACAGTAGTGCGAATGTCGAACTTCGGGTCGGACAGCCTCGATAAAGTATCCGCGCCGCCTTCTGACTCTTGCGCGTTCCGAAGCGCATACGCGCGTGGCACGAAGCACAGATCCTCATACAGGGCGCTCGGATCAGGCGACCCGTTAAAGATCGCCGTCGTCTCCCGCGCGGTCGCGCTCGATCGCGGGAGTTGCCGCACGATGTATTTGACATTGGCGCGTCCGAGCAAGCAGTCCGCCCGTGCCTGATCAGGTTCCTCACGGGTTTCGTGGATCCAGAATTCATAGTACGCGGGAGGCAACGAGCCTTCCATGTCGAGGTTCTCAGCCATCTCGATGCCGGTCAGCATCGCGCCACGATCTAGCAGGAGCCGATCGTGGAAGGCAAGCTGGGCAGCCGGGGAGAGAGAGCGCGCTTCGGGTATGGAATCGAAATTCAGCAGGGGTTGCGGCATTTGAATGGATTGCTCTCGCTGGATGTATGCGAAACGATAGGGTCCGGAGGGGTCCGGAGGCTGCGCCGTCACCGGCGGCTGATAGGCGTAGAAGCTTGGTGGAACCGTTGGATTGTCGGTGTAGTTCGCCCAGACGATCTGGACCACTCCGAGAGCAACCACAACAGGTAGGCCGCGACGCGACCAGCGCCGTCCGCTGGCGAGCGCCCACAACCACAGCGCGCCGCCGAAGAAGAATCCGATGAGTCCTGGAAACTCCAGCGCGACCATGGATCGCAGGTAGACCGCGGCTGATTGCAGGTACGCAGGGAGAGGATCGTCGGCGGCCGATGGCGCGAAGAGGTGGTTCGTGTTTCGCAGAATTGCGGCGCCGCCGCGCTCGATCCACCCCGGTATGACGACCGACGAAACCCAAATTAATGCGACGCCACTTCCGAGCATCAGCATCGGAACGACTGTTCGCCGGCGCCACGGGCCGCATCCCGGGCGCCGAATCGCGTCTACACCCCAGCCTGCAAGTATCGCGATCATGAACACTGCGGGAACCAGCAGCTTTGCAGGAAAGCGAACCAGAGCGAGCGGCGGAAGGAGCAGGTAGGCCTCGGCGAAGAGCGGTGTGTACCGCCCGCAGGCGAGGAGCAGCAGAAGCACACCCCCAACCCCGGCGAACACGCGGCGTCGATCATGCCCCTCGCTCCAGCCGATCCACGCCAGCAGCAAGGGCACGAAACCCACGAACACCGAGACATAGTAAGGCTGGTTGCGGCCTGCAAGCACGTAGGTCCACAGCGGACTCGGGTCAAAAGCGTTGCCGAAGAAGCCCGGCAAAACAAGTTCGACCAGACTCAACGGGTGTAGCGACCAATACACCACCTCGCCGTACGGCAGACCGCTCGAGCCGCGTCGTGCGCGGTGGAGCACGTCAAGCGAGGGCAATAGCTGGACCGCGCTCAGGGCCAGCATGATCAGGCCAACAGCGGCAAAGACGACCACCAGCCGCGAAACGCTGTGGATTGTTTTGCCCTCGGGGGTGCGCAAGGTCTCGAACAGCGCGTACGCCACGGCAAGAGTGAAAGTAGCGCACAACGTCAAAGGTTCGGCGCCCAGGAACTGCAAGGCGAAGACCGCCGCCAGCAAGATCCAGGCACGCCGCGATCGACGGCGCACGGCGTGGTCGGTGGCCAGCAAAGCCCACGGAATCCAGGCCGTCGCGGCGGCCTGGTTGTAAAGATTCCCAAGTGAAAGCACCGGCCCGCTGAAGGCAAAGATCGCGGCGGCGAAGAAAGCGGCCGGCCGGCTTTGATCCCAACGCCTCGCCAGCAGATAAGCGCCCAGCGCCGCCCAGGCGAAGCTCAAGACGTAGTGCAGACTGTACGCGAGTCCCGTGGGCAGCAGGGCAATCAAGAGAGTGCTGGGATAGAAGAAAAGGTAGTTTGGATTTCCAATTGCCGGCTCGCCGAAACTGAAATAGGGATTCCAGTAAGGCAGTTGCCCGCTGCGGAACATTGCATGGATGAACAGCGACCGCGGATAGGTGTAGCTGAAAACGTCGCGATAGAAGAACAACTGCCCGGTGAACAGGACTCTCCAAAAAATCAGAACCAGGATGACGGCGAGGGCGGCAAGGGGCCCGGCGTCAGCGCGCCCGATTAATCGCTTCTCAGGTTGCGCCGGGAAGTGATGCGGCTCTGCGGCCGGAAAGGAATTCTCTTGGAAAAGGACGGGTTCAGGCATCGACGATCTTCAACCTGCGAGCAAGCGATGACGAGATGCGGCCGCGAGGGTCGAGGCGGCGTTTCACCTGGCGAAACTCATCCAGCCTCGGGTACATGCGCTCGAACAGCCGCGAGCCAAGCACGGCATCCTTGGCAAGATAAACCCGCCCGCCGTGGTCCACAACCATCTCGTCAAGCGTGGTAAAAAACTCCGGAAGCTCGGGATCGGCGGGCAAATCGATCGCCAGAGTCGCGCCCTCCATGGGAAAGCTGAGCATTCCCGCTCCTCCCGGTCCAAATCGCTTGAGGACTCCGAGGAACGCGGCCCGGCCCGATTGACGAATCCGTTGCAGAAGCATTGTGAGGAGAGTTGCTGCGGCCGCGTGCGGCACCGCGATTTGATACTGCACGAAACCGGCGCGTCCGTAGAGCCGATTCCAATTCTGAACCGAGTCGAGCGGATAGAAGAACGGATCGAACTGCGTCAATCGCTCTGACGCCGCGGGCTTCGATCTGAAATAAGCAGCGTTGAAGATCTGAACCGTCCACTGACGCAGCGGCCTAACCGGAAGAACAAACGACACTCCCCAGCGCCGCCGCTCGTTGAGCGCGAGAGGTGAATTGATTTTCGGATCGAGCTCCGCCGCCGTTGCGTGCCGGCCCAGCATCACAAGCGCCCGCCCAAGTTGTGAGGAAATGCAATCCACCCAGGCCGCGGAATACTCGTGTTGGCGGTCACCCGCCTCGAGAGCAGCAAAGGCATCGTTGAGGGTCGGGACTTTCTCCATTCGAACCAGCAAGTAAGCCGACTCGATGCGCCGCAGCCGAATCCGTGCCCGTGTGATGAATCCGGTGAGGCCCATGCCGCCCACGGTTGCCCAGAAGACATCCGGATGAAGCTCCCGCGAGCACGTCAGGTATTCGCCTTCCGCCGTAAGCAGGTCAAGATCAAGTAGGGAATTCGAAAACGCTCCGGCCTGATGATGGTTCTTGCCATGAACGTCGGCAGCGATCGCTCCGCCCACCGTCACTTGCCGCGTCCCCGGCGTCACCTCGACGAAAAACCCCCGCGGCACGGCGTAACGGATAGTCTCGTCGAGACTTAGTCCACCTTCACACTGCAGAATCCCGGTTGAGAGATCAAAGTCCAGGATCCGATTCAGATTCAGCAATGAAACGACGGTTTGACCCTGGTTCAGCGCTGCGTCCCCATAGCTTCGACCGAGGCCCCTCGCGATGTAAGTTTGACCACGGCCGGACGCGATCAGGTTGGATAAGTCGGCGGCGCCGGACGGCTGGTAAATTCGGCAGGACTCCACCGGGAAGCGACCCCACCCCGACAATCGAACGCTCGCGGATTCAAGATCCAGGGCGCCGGCATTCTCCGGGGACGCGGATAGCCGTGAGCTTTCGCCGGGCGAACCTGGCGGGGTGGCGCTGTTGTTTGCAAGTGGGGTGTGGAGTGCCATTCGTCACAGATAAATCAGCAGAATCACCGCCATGCCCCAGAGCAGAACTACGGTGAGCAGCACGGGATCGGTGAAGAGCAAGCGAGCCGGATCGTCGCCTTCCTTGTCGCGGTGAACAAGAAAAAGATAGCGGAATATTCCGAAGAGCACGAACGGAACCGTCAATTCGAGCCGCTTGCCGGGAAGCTTGCTGCGCACGTCGTCGGAAAGCGTATAAAGCACGTACGACATCACCGTGGAAGCAGTCACAATCACGATCAGTTGATCGAGGAAATAGGCGCTGTAACGGGCAAGGCTACGCCGTTGCGAAGTGGCAGCCGTCTCGAGCGCCACCAGTTCGTGGCGGCGTTTGCTCAAGGCCAGGAACAGTGCCAGCAGGGTTGTGCAGACGATAAGCCAGGAAGAGACCACGACGTGGATGACCACCGCCCCAGCGACCACGCGCAGAACAAATCCGGCCGCGATCACGAATACGTCCAGCAGCATCACGCGCTTCAAGAAGCGTGAATAAGCAGTGCTCAGGCCCGCATAAAGCGCGCCACACAAGAAGAAGCCCGGGCCGAGCCGCCACGCCACAGCTAGTGCAAGCAGGTCCAGCAACAGCGCCGCCAAAACCGCGGTTCGCGCCGGCAGGCGGCCGGAGGCCACCGGACGATAGCGCTTCACCGGACTCTGACGGTCTTCGTTTACATCGAAGACGTCATTGACCAGGTAGACGGCGCTCGATAACAGACAGAAATCGGCCGTCGCAGCCAGCGCCAGCACCATCTGGCGCGGCTCAGCGAGTTGGCGGGCGAAGACCAGTGCAGCCAGCACGAAGCCGTTCTTCGCCCACTGTGCGGGTCGAAGGGATTCGGCGAGCGCTCGCATGTCAATTCGGCCCGAAATCGAACGTGAACTCACGGATTCAGTCGCAGTCGGCGCCGCCATGGAGAATCAACCTCGCTGCAAGTCGAGCAATTTCGGAGCTAGCGTTAGAGTAACGGAATGGTTATCTGGTGGCAACCAGGGCTCATTAACACATCGGTTGGCGGAGTTACTGGAAACTCAAATAGTGCCCGATCTCGCCGGAGGAGAAGCCCACCAACTCCGGCTCCAGGTCAAGCTTCAGGCCAGTCTCCCGATACACGGTGCCGCGGACCCTCTTGGCAACTTGCATCACGTCCTCCGCCGTTGCGCCTCCCAGATTGACGATGACCAGCGGCTGCGTCGGATTGACCTGAGCACGGCCGGACCTAAATCCTTTGAGACCGCAAATGTCGATTAGGAAAGCTGCCGGCACTCTCACCGGTTCTTCATTTCGTGAGCGCCTTCCGTGTTCCTGAAGCCGGGAAAGAGCGCCAGGCCCGAAGCGGCTCGCGAGTCGCGCTTCAAGGCTCTGATACTCGGCTGCGGTCAGAGTGGCGTTCTTGAAAAACGAGCCTGCGTTGCCTCCACGCTCCTCGCGCGGATAGGGAAACTTGTGATCACGAATGGCGATGATCGCTGCGCGAATTTCGCCCTGGGCGGGCGTATGACTCCCTGATTCTTCGAACCAGGCCTTTACGTCCCGGTAGCTCAGGTTCGGATTCCGGTCTTTCTGAAGCTTCAGCTCCAAAGTCAGGATGAAGAATTCCCCTTTGCGGCTGCTGTTAAAGATGCTTCGCCGGTAACCGAGACCACACCCGGGGGCAGATAGCTTCTTCACTTGGCCCGAAGACAGCTCGAAGACTTCAGCCGACTGGAACGTATCGCTCAGTTGCTGGCCATATGCGCCGATGTTCTGCACCAGTGCCGCCCCGCTCTGCCCGGGAATGTGCGATAGATTCTCGATGCCCCACCAGCCGCGGCTTACGGTGTATTCGACCGCTCTGTCCCACGGCTCGCCGGCATTGATTTGCAGACGCACGCGCTCGCCCTCCGTCGCGATCTCCTCGATGCCCTCGGATGCAGGGTGCACCACCAACCCGTCGAATCCGCGATCGCTGATCAGGACGTTGCTGCCTCCTCCCAACACCATTACGGGCGCCTTCTCCTGCCGGCCAAAGGCCAGAGCCGGGCGCAACTGATCCGGTCCTTCAACAGCCGAGAAGAACCGGGCAGGTCCGCCAATTTTGAATGTGGTATGGGGCTTCAAGGATTCGTTGGACAAAATCGCGAGATCGGCGCCAGCGTAGCGTGTGGTCATGGAAAGATTTGACGACTGACAACCCCAGAACTGCCAGCTACTATTGCACCCGACGCTCGCGACCGACCCAGTACTTTTCCCGCAGCACTCGCTTCAGGATCTTGCCGGTGCCGCTCTTGGGAAGCTCATCAAGAAACTCCACCGATTTCGGGACCTTGAATCCCGCCAGATGCCGGCGGCAGTGGTCGAGAATTTCGTCTTCAGTTGCTTGTTGGTTGCAGCGCAGCGTCACCAGCGCCTTGGGAATCTCGCCCCAACGATCGTCCGGCACCGCGATCACGGCGCACTCGAGCACGGCGGGATACTGGTAAAGCACGCTCTCGATCTCGGCCGTGGCAATGTTTTCGCCTCCGCTCAGCACCATGTCTTTCACGCGATCGACGATCAGCACGTAGCCTTCGTCGTCGATGGTGGCAAGGTCCCCTGTCCAGAACCAGTCGTCGCGGATTACGCGCGCGGTCTCGTCCGGCTGTTTCCAGTAGCCCTTCATCACCAGATCGCTCCGAACCACAATCTCCCCAGCTTCCTTGCCGTCCGGTTTCACGTCAGCGCCGTTCGGGTCTACTACTCTGACCTCGGACGCTCCGAAGGCGCAGCCCGCCGTGGCCTTGCGCCGCAACCGGACGTCGGGCGGGTCATGCTTCAAATGATCTTTGATGCGCGCCAGCGTCAACACCGGAGAAGTCTCAGTGAGGCCATAGCCGCCCACGGCCGTGCAACCCGGCATCTTGCGCTCGATTTCCTGGATCAGCGCGATGTTGCAGGGCGCGCCCCCCAGCATCACTTCGTGCACGCTGCTGACGTCATGCTTCGCGAAGGCAGGATGATTCAGCAGCGCCACCATCATCGTCGGTACCAGGTGCAAGCGCGTGACACGCTCACGCTCGATGAGTTGGAGTAGAACTAATGGATCGAACTTCTGGATCATCACGTGCCGGCCGCCCGTGAGCGGCAGAATGTGCGGCGCGCCCCAGCTATTGACGTGAAACAGCGGCACGGTGTACACATGCACTTCATCGTCGGCGCCCCGAAGCCCCACCGCCGTGTAGAGAGCGTGCAAATAGAGATTGCGGTGCGTCAGCATCACGCCCTTGGGATAAGCCGTGGTTCCACTGGTATAGAAAAGCTCCGCCACGGAGTTTTCGTCAATCGAGCGATAATCGAACGGGCGCGGCTCGGCCTCGGAGATCAATTCGTCGTAGGACCGGGAATGGGCCCAATCCGGCTTCGCGCCGCGCAAGGCAACGTAGTGTTCCACCGTCGCTCCCTGACTGCGCAGGGCCTCAACCAGCGGCAGGAATTCGGGATCAAAACACAAAATGCGCGGCGCCGCGTCACTGAGAATATAGGCCAGCTCTTCGCAGCTTAGCCGGATGTTCAAGGGCAGCAGGATGGCGCTCAATTGGGGTACGCCATAATAGGCCTCGAGCAGGCGATGACAGTTGAAGCTCAGGTAAGCGACGCGATCGCCGGTTTGAAGGCCGAGGTCCCCGAGGGCGCTGGAGAGCCGGTCGCAGCGTTCGTTGAACTCCGCATAGGTGAACCGGTGCTCGCCGCACACGATCCCGATCTTCCGGCCGTAGATTCGCGCGGCGTGGAGCTTGAAGCGAACTGGAGTGAGGGGGAGGATCATTGAACCGGTGGTTGTTGGGCTTGCGACTACCGCGGGGCGAACCGGGACAGTCAACTGCACAGATTATCATGGTGCTCGGTCGAGAACGAAATGTTCAGTCGCGCGGCATGGGCGGGACTTCGAAACTCCGGCGATGATCGACGAGGAGGATAGAATGAAGAGTGGTGCTAGCGGTAGGCTCCTGCGCAGAAAGAGTAGTGCGTTCGCGCTGGCTGTCACGCTCATGTTGATGGCGGGTCAACGGTTGCACGCACAAGGAGGGACTTTGAGGCCACAGATCGTCGAGCGCGATGGCTTCACCGTGATCGGCATCGAGATTCGAACTAGCAATGCCGAAGCCGCGACCGCGATTCCCCGCGAGTGGGATCGCTTCTTTAAAGAGAGCATACCCGGCAAGACGCCGAGTCGGGCCGACGCCGACTTTGTGGTGGTTTACAGCGGCTACGCAACTGACCACTACAGCGACTACGACTACCTGATTGGCTCCCGCGTCCGGGATGGATCGGCGGCGCCGGAGGGAATGGTAGTGAAACAGGTCCCTAAGGCGCGCTACGCTGTCGTCACCACGGCGCGCGGTCCGGTGGGTAAGGTGGTGAGCGAGGCCTGGCAGAGCATCTGGACCCTGGAGCAATCCGGCGGGCTCGGCGGGCGGCGCACTTACAAGGCTGATTTCGAGGTGTACGATCAGCGCAGCCGCGACCCCAACAATTCGCAGGTGGACATCTACGTCGGCGTCGAATAGCGTTCGATCCCTCTCGTCCCCGCCGGAGTGCAGGATCGATCGCACCGAGCGGGGCCGCCCATTGCTCGCTTAAAGGTCCTGATTGGCTGGAAAAAACATTGATGCACCGCTTTCGCGTGAAGACCGATAGGGGCTCCTACCCTGTAGTGGTGGGCCGGGGTGCTTGGCAGGATTTGCAGAAGCTTCTGCCACGATATTCGTCGGTTTTCGTTCTCACCGAAAAGGCGATCTGGAATCGCTGGGGCGAAGCGTTTCAGGATGAGACCGGGCTTTCGACTTTCGCGGCGAAGGTGCTGTTTATCCCGGGAGGCGAGAAGTCCAAGTCCATGGCGGAAGCAGAGCGCACCGCGGGCATGCTTCTGACGCTCGGAGCTGATCGGCGCTCGTTGCTGGTGCTCCTCGGAGGCGGCGTGGTGGGCGATTTGGGTGGATTCGTCGCCTCTACCTACATGCGAGGAATCGACTGCGTTCAGGCGCCGACCACGTTGGTGGGGCAGGTGGACAGCGCGGTGGGCGGAAAAACCGCTGTCAACCTTGGCGCCATGAAGAATCTGGTGGGGACCTTCTCTCCGCCCCGCTTGGTGCTGGCTGACCCGGTGGTCATGAGCTCGCTCAGCGTGCGCATCTTCCGCTCAGGACTCTACGAGGTGGTGAAGCACGCCATTCTCGCCGGCCCTGAAGCGTTTGGCCGGCTGGAGAGGGACTTGGAAGGTCTCGAACCCGGAGACGCCGCCAAGATCGAGGGTATCGTGGCGCGATCGGTGAAAGTAAAGATTGATGTGGTGAATCGCGACGAGCGCGAGCGAAGCCTCCGGCATGTGTTAAACCTCGGTCACACTTTCGGTCATGCGCTCGAAGAAGCCACAAACTACCGGAGATTTCTGCACGGCGAAGCGGTGGGCTGGGGACTCCTTGCGATTACGTTGATTGCCGAGCACCTGGGCTACATGAAGGCCGGAACGAGCGGGCCGCGAAGCCGGGCGCGGGGGTCCGCCGCTTCAGTCGCCGAACGAATCCGTGGCCTGGTCCGACGCATTGGCCCGCTTCCCTCCATCCGCGACGTCGAGCCCACGAAGATCAGGCGGCTGCTGCCCCAGGATAAGAAGACGATCGGCGGCGAAATCCATTGGGTGATCCCAGAGTCGATCGGCAAGGTAAGGATCGTGAAAGGAATTTCGTTGGACGAGGCTGAGTCTGTGTGGAACGAGTTGCGGTTGAGCGACGAACCCTGAATGATGAATGCCGAATGACAAACACCGAACAGTCTTCCTCGGATCTGAGCGTCATCAATAATGACGCCTCCGAACAGCAGGGCAGCCCGCTCGGACCGTCAGGCGCGCATCAGACAGCGCAAGCAGTCCAAAGCATGTTTGCGCGAGTGGCGCGACGATACGATTTCCTGAACCACCTGCTCTCGGCCGGATTCGATCTGTGGTGGCGACGCTCAACGGCGACGCGACTGCGCCCTTTGATCGAGCAGCCGGGATCGATCGCGGCCGATCTTTGTTGCGGCACCGGCGACCTCACCTTCGCGCTGGCGCGAGTTTCTTCGGGGCGTGTCATTGGAGCGGACTTCTGCCATCCCATGCTTGAAATTGCGCGCCAGAAGCGCCGTCGAAAACTCGAAGGCGCCGGGAGCCAAGGCCGGGCGCGGACGCAGTTCCTGGCGGCCGATACTTTGACCCTGCCTTTTCCAGACAAGGCTCTAGATCTCGTCTCCGCGGCCTTCGGTTTTCGCAATCTCGCCAACTACGATCTCGGTCTCAGAGAAATGCATCGCGTTCTCAAGCCGGGCGGCAGCGTTGCCATTCTGGAATTCTCGCAAGTCGAATGGCCGGTGGCGGGTCCTCTGTTCCGGTTCTACTTTCGCAGTATCCTGCCCTTGATCGGAACGCTGGTGTCAGGTGAGCGCGGACCGTACCAGTATCTTCCCGAATCCGTGAAGCGCTTTCCCGATCAGAAGTCGCTGGCACGCAAGCTTCGGGAGACAGGCTTTGTCAATGTTCAGTATCGGAATTTCATGGGCGGGGTCGCGGCTCTTCACCTGGGCGAGAAGCCGGCAGTTGCTTTATCGAGCGGAACAGGTTGAGGAGATGCGGGCCGTATCAGAAACAGGATGCTTGAGTGGGCGAAGATGATCACAGAGCGACCGGAGAGCGGTGGGTGAAGCAGAGAAGAAGTCCGCGCGCGGTACTCCCGTGTTGTCGCACACCGTTCCCTTCTCGGATTACGGAAGGGTTGCCCGTTGATCCGCCCGAAACCGGCGGTGACTGCTCGGATCGCCGATTACATTGTGAGGACGGCGCGGAACCGGGCCCTGCCCTCCGCAACGCGTTCATAGGCCTTGGCAGCCTCCGCCAATGGATAAGTCTCGACGATCGTCTTGACTTTCCCTTGCGCCACGAAATCAAGAGCTTCGTAGAGATATTCGGGGCCGTTCTGCTGACTGCCGATGATGCGGATGCGCTTCATGATGAGGTCCATCAGCGAGACGGAAAGTGGCTCCGCGTCCGCGCCCATAGCGATCAGCCGGCCGTCTGGCCGTAATCCCTGAATGCTGTCCACCATGGACTTCGTCGAATTGGAGGTGCTGAGGATGATGTCGGCGCCGCCCGCTGCGGCAAGGTTCTTTCCGTCGCGGACAATTTCATCCGCGCCGAGCTCGCGGATCAACTTGTCTTTGTCAGGGGAGTGGGAAATGGCGATGGTCTCAAAGCCCGCTGCCTTAGCGTATTGCACAGGGAGGTGTCCAAGGCCGCCGATTCCAAGCACGGCCACGCGCTCGTGCGGCTGGGGATCGGCCCACCGCAGCCCGCTATAGACCGTGTAGCCCGCGCAGAAGATCGGCGCTGCCTGCTGGTAGGAAACCTTCTCGGGAATCAGATAGGTTGCGTCGGTATTCATCAGCATGTACTCGGCGTGCCCGCCTTGTGCCTCAATTCCTGTGCCCTTCATGTAGGGACAGAACATTCTGCGACCACGCTGGCACCATTCGCAGCGCCCGCAGGTGGATTGAATCCAGGCGGTACCCACGCGGTCGCCCACCTTCCGCGTCGTGACGTCGGGAGCCACGGCAACGATCTCGCCCACTGGCTCGTGGCCTAAGATTCGGGGAAATGGTCCGGGAAAGTGTCCAAGCGTCAGATGTACGTCGGTATAGCAGATGCCGCTCGCATGCATTTTCACTAGCACCTGATTAGGTCCGGGTTGAGGTTGCGGAACGTCTTTGATCTGCCACGAACTGCTGACAGCGGGAACGACTGCAGCTTTCATAACAATTCCTCCTAACGGAGTTCGATGCGAGAGGATTTGCGGTCGGTGCATGTCTTGGGCGCCCGAATCGCCAATCGCACACCTGGAGCTGAGACAGAGCCTCCATCGGGCTCCCGCCCAGACCCGTCAGCAGGACCATGATCGCGATGCTCGGCGTGGCGCCCTCGTGATCACGGCTCGCGCGGCGGGTCGAGTGGGCGGGATGGGCCTCGATCATGCTTTCGCCTCTGCCTCGCGCTTTCGGGCGGCTTCTTGAGGGTCGGTTAGTATATCGACCCACTTCGGGTTAGGCGAGGCCTCGGCGTCGTAGTTGTCGTGCCAGTTCCACCACTTGTACGGCGGGTTCTGGGGGTAACCCTGTGGCGAGTCCTCCCAAGTCTCCTGACGGCCGAGCGCTGTCAAATCAAGATAGCTCCAGATGCTCCCCATCGCCTCGTCGCCGCGGCTGTTGATGAAGTATGTGCGGAACACCCGCTCGCCGTCGCGGAAGAACACGTTGTGGCCGTGCCATTCATCGACGCCGAAATCCGCGTCGAAGCCGTCGGTGATGGTGTACCAGGGCATCTCCCAGCCCATCCGCGCCTTCACGCGCACGATATCCGCCTGCGGCGCGCGTGAGGCGTAGGCTAGGGTAGTGTCGCGGGCGTTCAGATGGGCCAGGTGGCCGACCTGATCGGCGCCCAAGGAGCAGCCGCGGCAGGCGTGCTCAGGCCAGCCGAACACGCCGGGCTCGAAGAAGGCGCGATAGACGATCAACTGACGGCGGCCTTCGAACAAATCGAGCAGGCTTACCTTACCCTTGGGTCCGTCGAACTCGTATTTCTTGTCCACAGCCTGCCAAGGCATCCGCCGGCGTTCGGCAGCCAGCGCGTCACGGGAGCGGGTAAAGGCCTTCTCCTTCACAAGGAGCTTCTGGCGCGCAGCCTCCCACTCCTGCTGCGACACGATCGGGGGGGTGTTCATCGCGGGATTCAGGTTCTCAATCGTTCTGGTCGACATTTTGATTTTTCCTTTCATCTGAGTTCGGCAGGACTTCTCCTGTCCGGTTCTTGCGAGATACTTTCACGGCCAAGGCTGCCAGCCCGCCTGTAGAAACCGCGCCGGCAACGACTAATCCCATGGTTGCCAAACAAAATGGACACATCGTTCACCTCCTCGGGCGAAGGTCTTGATCACTTCGCCGCTTCATCTAGGTGACGGGTGAGGTGGGCTGATTTCTACAGATCCGAGGGAAAAGAATCAGCCCCTCTTTTGGATGAGGAACTCCCTCATGGCGGGCTCTTCCGCGAGTCCGATCGCCCGGTCGTAAGCGTGCCGGGCTTCGGGGCCTTTCCCAAGAAGATGAAGAAGATGAGCGCGAACCGCCCAATAGGGTTGATAATTGGACACCCTTTCAGGCTCAATCGCATCGAGAACCGAGAGGCCTGTCTCAGGTCCACTCGCTTCGGCAACCGCGGCGGCGTATCCAACTCGCGTGCCAAGAGCGGGCGAGATCCGGACCAACTTTTCGTAGAACAGCGCTATGGCGGCCCAGTCGGTGCAGCCAGTGCGGGCCCGTTCAGCGTGTACTGATTGAATTGCAGCTTCAAGCTGAAATCTGCCGGAGCGCCCGCGCTTGAAAGCTTCAGCGAGATGACGTTCCGCCTCTTCGATCAGTGGAAGCGACCATTGCTTCGGGTCCTGCGCGGAAAGAGGCACGTACCGGCCATCAGGTCCCCTGCGTGCGGGGCGCCGTGCTTCGCAGTGCAGCATGAGAGCCAACAAGCCTTGGACTTCGGCTTCGCCCGGCATCAACTGCAGAAGCACCCGCGCGAGCCAGATCGCTTCCTCGGCCAGATCGCGGGCACGCTGGTCGGCGCCGACCATGTCGTCCCAGCCGATTCCAAACGCAGCGTAGATCGCCTCAAGCACCGCCTGGAGCCGCTCCGGCAAATCGCGTTCTTGCGGAATTTCAAACTGGATGCCACCACAGCGGATTTTTGTCTTCGCGCGGAACAGGCGCTGCCCCATTGTCTTCGGTGCGATAAGAAAGGCTTGGGCAATGCGTGCTGCATCCAGGCCCAAAACCATCTGCAGCATAAGGGGTGTGTGCATCGCCGTGTCGATGGCCGGGTGGGCACACACGAAGAGCAATTTGAGCCGTTCATCTTGGAACGTGTCCGACACGGCCGGCTCCGTGGAGCTCTCCCTGAGGAACTCGAGGGTTGGCTCCCTTTCTAATACCACCTGATGATGACGAATAACATCAATGTGGGAATGGCGAGCGGCCGTCAGCAGCCACGCCTCCGGATTTTGCGGTACGCCATCTCGTGGCCAGGTCTTGAGCGCGGCCACCAACGCCTCGCTAAGGGCATCCTCAGCGCTGGCCAAGTCGTGGGTGTGCACCGAAAGATAGGCCACGAGGCGGCCGTATGATTCTCGGGCCACACGCTCGATGGTCCGCCCCACGGCGCTCTGGATGTCCTCCTGATTGCTTCCATTCATCCAGTGAACCCCCGGCGCTTGGCTTCAGGCGCCAGCGGCCGGACTTCCACCGCGCCGAGCGATGCTCCCGGGCAGCGCGCAGCCCATTCGAGAGCGGTGTCGACGGAAGGGAGTTCCAGGATGATGAATCCTGCCAGCTGCTCCTTCGTGTCAGCATAGGGTCCATCCTGCACGCGGCGCTTTCCTTCCCTGAGACGCACTGTTGTTCCTGTCTCGGGCACTTCAAGAGCATCGCCACTGACGTAAACTCCGGCCTCCACGAGCGCTTTGTAGTAAGCCCGCCAGGCGCCGAGCTGGGGATCGTTATAGTCGTTCGTCCGCTTAGCAAACTCTTCCGGTGTGTGGTAGATCATCAGAGCAAACTGCATCGGGTTTCTCCTTCGGCGCAATTCTCGTCGGCTTTCCGGCGCCTGTCTGCATGACGGCCGAGAAGCTGTCCATTCTACAGCTCTCACGAAATCTGCTGCGATTTCAACTGGAGTAGAAGACTTTCGTTGTTCTTAATGGGTGACCATCAGGAAGAACCACCGACCAAAGGCGCAAGTTTCCGAAGACAATACGGATCGCGGACCGCATGAGGCTGGAGGACGTGGCATTGAAGATCGTAAGGAGCGTCGTGTTTAGTCCCAACGCAAGACCGATGGTGCTGATCACCGTAACGGCGAAGATGGCCGTTCGAGCCCTACTGCTTGAGACATACCTTCGGCACGCGCATGGCCCCGACGTGCGACGTATTCGATGCTGGCTGCACGACGGTCGAACTCGATTTCTTCCCGGCAGCATCGAGTACGACGATCGAAGTGGTCGTCTGATGGACATCCATACCGATATACTTAACGTCGTTCATCGGGCGTCCCTCCTGAGAGTGAAAGCTGGCACAAGCAAACCAACCGTACTCCAACAAAGGCGCCCTTTGATAATGCGTGGGATTCGAACCCTTACAGCACACTGAGAACGCGTAACTTAGTGATGTCACGAAACGACAAGAAACGTTTAGAAACGCTCAAAACGCCGGTTTGAGGTACACGGCGGGTACACAGAGGCGTTGCGAAACCAGCGTCGCCACTTTTTGAACACGGTTCTGCAGTCCGCACCTACCGCCCAAATTCGAGCGCCCGATAAGGAATCCACAGGAAAAAACGTGCCTTGGAGCTAAGGTGTACCCGAGAGCGGCCGGTTTCCGATACAGGACGAGCCATGATCCATGTGGATTACGTCCGGGTTGCCGATAATCGTCCACTTGGTGCCGATTGAACGGGAAGAAACCGTACAAAACTACTCATAACTCAACGCTGTCATGGGGTCGACGCGCATGGCGCGGCGGGCGGGAATGTAGCAGGCCGCGAGCGCGACGAGCATGAGAAGCGCGGAAATGGCTATGAAAGTCAGCGGGTCGGAGGCGTGGACGCCGTAGAGCAAGCTGGTCATGAGTCGCGTGAGTAGCAGTGCGCCGCCGACGCCAACGACAATTCCGCAAAGAGCCAGTTTCGCTCCGTGGCCGACGATCAAACGCAGGGCGTCACGCGGCTGCGCGCCAAGAGCCATGCGAATGCCGATTTCGCTGGCACGTTTGCCGACCATGTAGCTCATCACTCCGTAGATGCCAATCGCTGCTAGCGAGAGAGCGAGTGCGGCGAAAATGCTGATGAGAAGTGCGGAGAAGCGGCGCGGCGAAAGCGTGTCGGAGAGAATTTCGTCCATAGTGCTAACTGCATCGACAGGGAGCATGGGGTCGATCCTGTGGATGACGTTCGTTGCGGCGGAGGCGATGAGGTGCGGATCGGAGGAAGTGCGAATCAGCAGATAATCGGTCCAACCGCCGCAGAAATAAGCGTCGTAAGTGGGAGCGGCGTCGAGGCCGAATTGATGCACGTTGCCGACGACGCCGACGATGGAGAACCAGCAAGGTGTGCGTTCGAGCGAGCAAAGATTGATGCGCTTACCGAGGGCGTCGTCGTGGGGCCAGAAGCGGCGGGCCATGGCTTCGTCGATGTCGATGTTCGAGCTGTTCCAATCTTCTTGCCTGAGGGTGCGTCCACGAAAGAGCGGGACGCCGACGGTGGAAAAATAGCCGGGCGTGACGACGCGCGTTTGGACGATGGGACGAACGCCCGCGTCGGGAACAGGGCGATTTTCGATGACAAAACGCGAGGCAGAGGCATATTGAATTTGCGAGCCCAGGGGCAGGACGCTGATGCCGGCGGCGGATTTCACGCCGGGAAGAGCGTCTACCTGCTGGACGATTTGTAGAAACTCGAGGCCGCGTTCTTCCGTGGCGTCTTGCCGCTGCGCGGGTGTCATTTTGTTGTAGGCGTCGGTGGAAATGGTGGCGATGGGAACGTGCATGGTGAGCAGGTGGTCCGCGCGGAAGCCGGGGCTCACGTTGAGCAAATCGTGGAGGCTGCGCAAGAGCAATCCGGCGCCGATGAGCGGAACGAGAGCGAGAGCGATTTCAGAAACGACAACGAGATTGTGAAGTTTGCGGCCGGAAAAAGCGCCGCTGCCCTTGCCGCCTTGCTTGAGCGCGGCGTTGACGTTGGTTTTGCGAACCTGCAGCGCGGGCAAAAGGCCGCAGGCGACTCCGACGAGCACGCACACGGCGAGTGTGAAAAGAAAAACGACGCCATTGAGATGCGACGTTTGCACTGCAAAGAGGTTGGCGGGAGCAAGGGCGCCTAGAAGTTTCACTCCCGCGGCGGCGAGAGCGATGCCGAGTGCACCTCCAGCTAAAGCGAGGAGTATGCTCTCGGTAAGGAGCTGCTGCATGAGACGACGCGAGTTGGCGCCGATAGCGATGCGCACGGCGATTTCTCTTTCCCGGGCGGCGTTGCGCGCGAGGAGCAGATTGACGATGTTGGCGCAGGCGATGAGCAGGACGAGGCAGACAGCGGCGAACAGAACGAGCAGGCTTTGGCGCATCTGCGCGGCGGCGGGATTTTGCAGGGGACGAACGAGGACGCCGAAGCCTTTGTGCTGCGCGGGATAGGCGATGGCGGACTGGCGATTGAGCGATTCAAATTCCGCGCGGGCCTGCGCGATGGTCACGCCGGGCTTGAGTCGCGCGATGGCCTCAATTGGGTGATAGGTGTGGTCGGTCAGCGGGTAGTCGCTGTACTGGCCGAGGGGCATCCACAGATCGGGCGAATCGAGTACGCCGGAATTGCCGGGGAGGACACCGACGATGGTGTAACGGAGGCCGTCGAGCGCGACGACGCGGCCGAGCACGCCGGGATCAGAGCCGAAACGGCTTTGCCAGAAATGATGAGAGAGAATGACGATCGGCGCGCTGCCGGGGCGGTCTTCGCCGGGGTAAAAAAGGCGCCCGGCGACGGGTTTGACGCCGAGCATGGGAAATAGATTCGCGCTCGCGTAGTTGATTTTGACGCGTGCGGGAGATTCATCACCGGTAAGATTCGCGGCGAATTCGTTCCAGGAGAATCCGCCCATGGCGGAGACGGTAGTGGCTTGCGTGCGCCAGTCTTGAAAATCGCCGGGAGAAAGGCCGCCGAGGGGCACGGCGGGCAAGTAAGTGTTCCAGACTTCGATGAGTTGCTGAGGGTGGTCGTAGGGAAGGGGATGAAGGAGAACACTTTCAATGACGCTGAAGATGGCGGTGTTGGCGCCGATGCCGAGAGCGAGGGTGAGTACGGCGACGGCGGTGAAGCCGGGGGATTTGCGCAGCATGCGGAAGGCGTAGCGAACATCCTGAACGAATGTTTCAAGCCACTGGATCAATATCATAGCCGTCGCCTTGAGTAACTCGTCGTTTCTGTTAAGATGCAGCACGGAAAGGAAACGCACGCACAGGCGTGGCACGCCCGACTCGAGGAACGTGACACCCGGAGCACACGGCAGCGAGGTAGCGCGTCGATAATGGCGTCGGCGTCGTCAAGTACATTTTAGCGACACTGCACGCCTGCGTGCGGGCGCGGGGTCAAGAGCGGTCCGGCGCTTTGGCTTTTGGCCGGGCCGTTCATCGCAGACCCTCACGAGGGACTTGCGTCCACCACGCGCTACCCCGGGCTGCCAGACGTGCGAACCGGCGGCGTGGTCGAGCCCGCCTGGCGCAGCGTCCAGTACAAACGCACCGCCAGGTGACGAGCCAGGGCCACTTTGGCCACATTTCCACCCCGCCGAAACTTCAAACATTGATACTTGCGCTGTAGATCGGCATCAAACTGGGCTGCGCCATGCGCCGCCTCCACCAGCAGCCAGCAGCAGCCTTGGTCTTGGACAACCCAAGATTACCGGCCCTCTAGGAGCCGACGCCATTATGGAATCAGACCGTGTTTTCCGGTCTGCGGTTTTCCTTACGACAAGAGCCGCGGACCCGAAAGGGGGGGCCGCGCTACCTGGCTCTCTGATCGAGTCGGGGTCCGCGAGGACCGGCGGGCTCGCCACAGGCAGGACGTCGGCGGGCCTTCGGCGGTTGAGTGGGAATATCGGATGACTCCCGGCGATCGCTGGTTAGCTTGCGGCATGCGCCGCCGGTAGCCTGCTCATGCCATCTGACCTCCGTCCACGTAAAGCAGGACCCCATTCACGAAAGCCGCGTCGGCAGAAGCCAGGAACAGCGCCGGGCCAGCCACGTCCTCCGGCTCTCCGATACGCCCCATCGGAATTCGGTACCGTTCCACATGCACGGCGTCGTCGACAGGCGGGGTTTCAGTCAACCGCGTGCGGATCAGACCGGGGCCCACGGCGTTAACCGTGACGCCCGAGGCTCCGAGCTCTCGCGCGAGCGTCCGCACCAAGGCAGCCACCCCAGCCTTCGAGGCGTTGTATGCCGCCAGATTCTCCTCGCCATCGACGCTATTGGTTGAGGCGATGAAGACCATCCGGCCCTGTCGACGCGCAACCATCAGCGGCGCCACGGCCCGAGCCATCAAAAATGCGCCCTTTAAGTTCGTATCGACTGTCCAATTCCAGTGTTGTTCATCCATTTGCAGGAACGGAACCATCTTGGCAACGCCGGCCACGTGCATCAGAACGTCGATCGGCCCGTCTTGCGCTGCGACCAGGTCGTTCACTTGTGAGCCTTCGCGGACGTCGCACTCGAAGAAATCCGACTGACGTTTCATGGACCTGATCTGCTGGCAGACGCTTAGGCCTGCTTCCGACTCCCCCTGGGTGTCCGCAATTATCACTTTGGCGCCCTCTTGCCCCAAGCGTAGCGCAATGGCGCGCCCAATTCCGTTCGCTCCGCCCACCACCAGGGCCGCCTGGTTCTCGAATCGCAGTTCCATGATCAGGCCTCCTGTTACGGTCCTTGAGCGTCGCAATGTCACGCAAGGAGTTCACGCTAAGTGCGCCGTAATCATCATATCCGAGCCGTAAAGATTTCGATTCGCTCGTGGAAGTCCGTTTATTAGGCAAATCCGGTTCAACCAATTTCTAAGGGCTCCATAAGTAAACGACGGGCGACCACGGCAGGACCTATTCCGCAGAAAAGCCCTCGTGTCCGGGTCGTGCAAGGCGCGTTTGGGGTGAATGACGGCGCATTGCGACAGCGGAGAAGGTTGGCGACTGACGACCACAGCGGTCCGATCGATTCCCCGACCGGTCGGAAGTCTGTACTTGGCGCAGCTCACAATACCTGTCCTATTCATAAGACGTGCACAGATCGGTTCGAGCGCCAATGCCCAAGGCCCAGCGCCGCAAGCAGCAATCGCGACGCCGCCCAGCAGGCTCACGACCATCGCCGCGACCCTAACTGGGTGTTGGCACTCCTGCGGGATAGAAGTCGGCCAGCTTCGAACGGCGAGCTCCTCCCGTAAATCTCTGCTCTTGATGCTAACAATCGGGCCTGCCTTCTGGGGGCGAGCCATGCCACTCTTCAGAACCCTCAACTCTGGGCGCATCTCTGCGCACATTACACCGGGCTTCTCTTGATCTCTCTTGCCACTCTCTCACCGGAGCTTGCCATGAAGCACGCGCATGCAGATGCGCTCGCCGGCGCTTTTGTCGTGTAGGATCGATACGATGGACCGTTCGGCAAAAGGAGGCGTCGTGCAGCCATTCCTACAGGATTTCCGCTATGCCTTGCGCATGCTGCGCAAGAACGTGGTACTCGCCATCGTGGTAATATTTTCGCTGGCCATCGGTATCGGCGCCAACAGCGCGATCTTCAGCGTGGTGGACGCGCTGCTGCTGCGTCCGCTGCCGTACCCTCAGCCGGAGCGCCTGGCGGCCATCTGGCTGCATTCGCCCGGCATCGGCATCTTCCGTGACTGGCCCTCGCCGGGGCAGTACGTCGATCTTCAGAACGAAAACCACTCTTTCGATGAAATGGCCATCGCTCGGCTTCGCCCCTTCACGTTCACCGGCCGCGACCAGCCGGAGCTGCTCGGCGGAATCACGTCGTCCTCAACTTTGCTTCACATGCTCGGCGCCGAGCCGCTCCTCGGGCGCGTACTGCTTCCCGAAGAAGACAAACCCGGCAAGCCTCCGGTGGCGATCCTCAGTTACCGGCTGTGGCGGCGTCTGTTCAGCGCCGATCCGCACATCGTCGGCACGAGCATCACGCTCAGCGGCAAACCGTACACCGTGGCCGGAGTGCTCACTCCGGATTTTTTCCTCAACCCGGAAGTGATGCCCGCCGAGGGGCCCATCGATAAGTTTGATGTGTTTCTGCCCTTGCCACTCGGCGCGGACGCAGCTCAGCGCCGCGGCGACGAGAATTACAACATCATGGTCCGGCTCAAGCGTGGGGTCTCGGTGGCGCAGGCGCAGGCCGATGTCGACGCTATCGCCGGTCGCATCCGGGAGAAGGACAAGCGCGATCGCACGTTCGGCATGACGGTGGTCTCTTTACAGGAACAGGTGGTGGGCGACGTGCGCCGCGCCTTGCTGGTGCTGCTGGGATCCGTGGCGCTGGTGCTGTTGATCGCCTGCGCTAACGTCGCCAACCTGCTGCTCACGCGGGCGGCGGGGCGCGAGAAGGAAATCGCCATCCGTACGGCCTTGGGCGCAAGCGGGCCGCGCGTTGTCCGTCAGTTGCTCACGGAGAGCGTTTTGCTCGCGCTTATGGGCGGCGCCGCGGGCCTCGTGATCGCGAAGTGGGCGCTCTACATGGTGCACACCATCAATCCGGGGAACATTCCGCGCCTCGAGGACATCGGAATCAACGGCGCTGTGCTCGCCTTCACCTTCGGAGTCTCGCTCCTGACCGGCGTTTTGTTTGGCCTGGCGCCGGCGTGGCGCGCACTCGTCATCGACCTTAACACCTCGCTCAAAGCGGGCGGACGCACCGGACAAGGCTCCGGCGGAATGGGTCTCGGGCGGAACCGGCTGCGCGGCTTGCTGGTGGTGGCCGAGCTGGCGCTCTCGTTGATGCTGCTGGTGGGAGCCGGGCTGCTGCTTCGCAGCTTCGTGCGCCTGCAGCACGTCCCGCCCGGATTCAGCACGGACCATGTTCTCTCAATGGGGGTGGTCGCCAGCGGCTCGAATTACAAGGAAGACAAGGTGGTGGCGCAGTTCTACCGGGAAGTGGAAGATCGCGTCGCTCATCTGCCCGGCGTGCAGGCTGAAGGCATGGTTTCGGTGCTACCGCTCACCGGGGAGGTGGGGTGGGGCGGTATCAAAGTGGAAGGCTATTCGCCGCCGCCCGGTCAGGAATTGCAGGTGGACCTTCGCGTGGCGAGCACCGGCTACTTTTCCGCCATGGACATTCCGCTGGTAAAGGGGCGGTTCTTCTCCGATCATGACCGCGCAGACAGCCAGCAGGTGGCGATCATCGATGAAAAGTTCGCGCGCCGCTTCTGGCCGAATGGCGATGCCGTCGGCAAGCATCTCTGGTTTGATCCCAAGAAACCCATCACGATTGCGGGCGTGGTGGGAGTGGTGAGGCAATACGGTCTCGATAGCGAAGGCAAGATCGCTGTCTATTTCCCGGAACAGCAGAACCCTGGCAACGGTTTGTACCTGGTGGCGCGCACCTCGTTGGATCCGGCTGCGCTCGCCGGCGCCATCACCCGGGAGGTTCACGCCGTGGACCCGAACGTGGTGGTCTACGATGTGCGCACCATGCTGGACCGGTTGTACGATTCACTCGCCCGCCAGCGCTTTGCCACCACCATGCTGGGCGTCTTTGCCGCTTTCGCTCTGCTGCTTGCGGCGGTGGGCGTCTACGGGGTGATGTCCTATCTGGTCTCGCAGAGCACGCATGATATCGGAGTGCGGATGGCGCTGGGCGCGCAGCCTGGCAACATCCTCCGGCTGGTGACGCGGCAGGGAATGGAACTCGCCGCGATCGGCATCGCAGTCGGCTTGATCGGCGCCCTGGCGCTGACGCGCGTCATGGCCGGTTTGCTGTTCGGCGTCAGCACGACGGACGCAGTTACCTTCAGCGCGGTTGCTCTGATTCTGGCCGCAGTGGCATTGGTCGCAACCGCGATTCCGGCCCGGCGTGCGATCAGCGTAGATCCTATCGTCGCGCTACGCGAAGAATAGACGAAGGACGTGCTTGTTGTGAACTTGTCGCCTCGAATGCGTTTCGTGTCGGCGGTTCTCAAAACAAGGGTAAAGGCCGATGGCGTGATGGCCTGTACGCCTCGCGGGGCGACGGCTTGCCAGTCAGGTCGTAAGCTGGGCTTGCACTCCTGAGCAGCCCGCCTCAAAATGGGGCGTCGAGAAGATCAGGAATTTCGAAGGTAATCTGGTATGAAGTACGGCAGTTCCCGGCGCTCGCGGGCGACGAATGCCTCTGGACTGAGCGATGCCGCCTATATTCGAGGCCCAGGAGGTCAGATGACATGACCAGAAGGATCGTGTCAAGGGAAATGGTGGCGCTCGGCGTTGCCACGTTGCTTACCGCCTCGCTCGGCAGAACGATTGCAGGGCAGATTAGCAGCGAAGGAATCCGTATCAACGACGACAACATCGGGGGAACCGTCACCAGCTCGACGGGACCGGAAGCGGGAGTGTGGGTGATCGCCGAAACCACCGACCTGCCTACGCGCTACATCAAGGAAGTAGTGACCGACGATCGCGGCCGCTACCTAATACCCGACCTGCCCAAGGCCAGGTACAGCGTCTGGGCCCGCGGCTATGGTTTGGTGGATTCGCCCAGAGTGGAGACCGAGCCAGGAAGGCTGGTTGACTTGAAACCCACGGTGGCGTCAGATCCGAAGACCGCCGCGCAATACTACCCTGCAAACTATTGGTATGCCCTACTGGAGGTGCCCGGGAAAAGCGAATTTCCCGGCACGGGCGCCAGTGGAAACGGCATTTCACCGAACGTGAGAAACCAGGGCCAATGGATCCACCTGATCAAGACCGATAGCTGTGAGTCGTGCCACCAACTCGGCAACCTCTATACGCGGACGATTCCGGCAATGTTCAGCGACCTCGATCCGGCACAAGCCTGGATACGCCGCCTGCAGTCTGGACAGGCGGGCACGGCCATGATGGGCGGGCTGGCTCAACTCGGCGCCGAGCGAGCCACCGAGCTGTTTGGCGAGTGGACGACCCGGATCGGGCAGGGCGAGTTGCCTGCGGAGACGCCTTCGCGACCGCAGGGCATCGAGCGCGACGTGGTGATCACCCAATGGGACTGGGCCGATCCCAAGGCCTATCTACATGACGAAATCTCCACCGACAAGCGCAATCCAAACGTAAACGCTAACGGCCTGATCTACGGATCGCCCGAGGAGAGCCGCGACTATTTGCCGGTATTCGATCCGGTGCGCAACACGATTAGCCAGGTGAAGGTTCCGTATCGCGATCCGAACACGCCTGGGCAGCCGAAGCCGTTGAGATCGTCCCCAGTGTGGGGCGATGAGGCGATCTGGGACAGTCACACGACGGTTCACAATCCGATATTCGACGAGCGCGGACGCCTGTGGTTCACGGCTCGAATCCGTCCGAGCGACAACCCGGCGTTCTGCAAGGAGGGGTCCAGCCATCCTTCGGCAAAGCTCACTCCCGTCGAGAGCTCCGGCCGCCAGCTCGAGGTGTACGATCCAGCGACCAAGCAAATCTCGATGATCGACACGTGCTTCGGCACACACCACTTGCTGTTCGCCAAGGATGCCAATGACACGCTGTGGACCAGTAGCGGCGGTGGCGGCGGAGTCGTGGGCTGGTTGAATACGAAGGTGTGGGACCAGACGCACGACGCGCAGAAATCTCAGGGCTGGACGGCGCTGGTGCTGGACACGAACGGCAACGGCAAGCGGGACGCCTATGTGGAAGGCGAGCAGAAAGTGCTCACGGCGCCCAGCGGCGAAAGTTTGGGGACCTCGACTGCTCTGAATGCGGCGACGCACCCATCCCAGGATACGCGCCTCAACGCAGCGTTCTATGGTCTGACGATCGGTAGGGACGGGATGGTCTGGGGCACTGTGCTGGGGTTTCCGGGCGGGATCGTGCGGCTGAATCCGGGACCGAACCCTCCCGAGACGGCTCTGGCGGAATACTACGAAGTGCCGTGGAACGACCCGAGGGCCTCGGTGTGGGGTTATTCGCCGCGGGGGATGGATATTGACGGCAACGGGGTCGTCTGGGTGGCGCTGGCGAGCGGGCACCTGGCAAGCTTCGACCGGCGCCAGTGCAGAGGTCCGCTCAACGGGCCGAGGGCGACCGGGCAGCAGTGCCCCGAAGGGTGGACGCTGTATCCGACGCCGGGGCCCAAGTTCAAGAAGGTCACGGACTCGGGCAGCGCCGACTCTCACTATTACGTCTGGGTGGACCAATTCGATACGCTGGGGCTGGGCAAAAACACTCCGATCATTACGGGCAATTCCTCGGATTCGCTGCTCGCTCTGGTGAACGGGAAGTTCGTGATCCTGCGCGTACCTTATCCGATCGGCTTCTTTGCCAAAGGGATGGACGGGCGCTTCGACGATCCGAAGACCGGCTGGAAAGGGAAGGGAGTCTGGACGACTTGGGGAACCCGCGCACCCTTCCACAGCGAGACGGGGAAAGGAACAAGCCCGAAGGTGGTCCACTTCCAAATTCGACCTGATCCACTTGCTGACTGAACGATTCAAGAACCCCGGTGGCTGCTTACGATGGTAAGAATACAGGGAGAACTTTGCCGAATGCGTGGATGATGTCGTCCTCATCGCGCTTCTTCAAGCACGAGGGGATCGCTATCAGGATGCTGCGCTCGAAAAGGCTATCTGCCATGGGGCAGGTCCCCTTGTCGTAATTCCGCTCCAAACCGGCGTTCTCGGCAAGTTTCCAAGGGGAGCCGCCGCGGTCAACGCTTGCGTGCTCCCTCAGGCTGACATTGTTGTAATACAGGTGCAGCCCCCAGCTCGTCAGGAGCACATCTGAAACCCCCTGGGGAGATGTCACGATGCCTTCCGCACGCAAGCCTTCGTTCACTTTCCTGGCGGTCTCCGCGTCGGGGTAGGTTGTAATCAGGAAGCATCCGGTATCGCCTGCCGGGTCCTGAATCTTCCGCAACTGCACACGTGGGAACTTTTCGAGGGCTTTCCGTATCCGGTACTTGCTATGATTCATAGCCTTGATGATCCGTGGCATTTTCTTCAACTGGACTCGTAGCACTGCCGCGCGCATTTCGTCAAGCCGGTATCCCCTTCCCCACAGGCGGAGATCGGGATTATTTAAGATCAAGCGCCCGTGTTCGTCACGCGCATACCCCAAATCGTGACATGCGAACGCCCGCTGATAGAGCTGGAGGTTGTCTGTTGCGACGCAGCCCCCTTCGCCCGCCGTCATGTTCTTGTTCAACTGAAAACTGAAAATTGCCATATCGCCGAACGTCCCCACTTTTTTGCCCTTAATGCTGCCGCCGTTGCACTGAGCACAGTCCTCCAACAGGAAGAGCTTGTGGTCGCGGGCGATCGTCTGGATGGCCTTTGCATTGCCCGGTGCTCCACTCATGTGCACCAGGATTATGCCCCGGGTCTTCGGTGTGATACATTTCTCGGTTTCGGCGGGATTCAAGCAGAAAGTCTCGTCGATATCGGCGAGCACCGGAATAGCGCCGAGGTTCACTACGGCCGCCAGCACCGAAACCCACGAGTAGGCCGGGACAATAACTTCCTGTCCGGGCCCCACACCCAGCGCAGAGAGAGCAACGTGCAGCGCACCCGTGCCGCTTGCCACCCCGATCGCATACTTTGTTCCCAATTGTTCCGCAAATTCGGCCTCCAGCTTACTAACTTCCTTCTGCGGCTTCAGGCCGTAGTATCGAAACAGCGACCGAGACTTGAGTACCCTCACCGCCGCCTGGATCTCCTTTTGATCCATGTGATGAACACCCGGAAACTCCAATGGCAGCGGCTCCTTGCGGACCGGCTTCCCACCATTTATCGCTAATTTGCTTTCTTTCATCCCTCACCTCGGCAAAAGGTTGATGTTGAGTCTTATGGTCTCCAGCTCGACGACTTTCCAAAACGACGCGTGAGGCTGAAACCCCATGGGCTCGGTCCCTCGCCAACGCGCAATGTTGCTTGCCTCTTGGCGCATTCACTACTCTCTCGGCGCTCGCGGGAGTCCCACGAACAAGCAATGGAATTGGATTCGCGGTGCCGGGCGGGATCAGGTCCAGCCGAGCGCCGTCGAGACTCATCAGAAGATGAAGTCCAGGCTGCGTGACAAATGAGCAGCATAGCAAATAATGGCCTTGATCGCGGGTCCTTTCTAGTGGCCTGTCGCAGAGAGAGCGTCAGTACGAGTAGCCGTGTGAGCGCATGAGGCTCTGCGATGCGCCTCATCGGCCATACTAACGGCGGCTCTGCGAGAGGCCACTAGTCGATCTCATCGATGCGCGCAGGTAGTTCTCCGTGAGGGAACGCGCGGTGACCCTCCCCGACTTCATTCCGCGCTGCAACTCCGTGATGGTTACTTCCTCTGCTGTTGCACCGATCTCAAAAGGTAAGTACGATCCCTTCGGGGTCGGGGGTATTACGCGCGCGCACCATCAGGACAAAAATCGCGGTGGCGAGGCAGGGGATGATAGAGCCGGCGATTACAATGGGCTGGAAGGAAAATCGATCAGAGATGCGGCCGATCATATAGGTGGAGATCAGCGTTCCGATGCCCGCGCCGGTGCCTCCCAGGCCACTGACGGAGGCCACCGCTTGCGGATGGAAAACGTCGCTGGGCAAGGACAGAAACATGGTCGAGCAGGCGGCGTAGGCGAACGTCGCATATCCAAACAAAAGCACCAGAGTCAGGTAGTGGCCCGTGAAAGCGGCGGGAATGAGGATCAACATACTGGGCCCGAAAATCAGCAACACCGCTCGGCGCGAACGCCCCACCGTCCAGCCGCGCGAAATCCAATAGCTGGAGAGAGCTCCCCCGAAAAAATTGCCGAGATCGGCGCCCAGGAAGGGAACCCAGAAGCCCAGGATGCTCCGTTCCAGGCGAAAGCCTCTACTGCGGAGATACAGCGCGAACCAATCGGCTATGAGGAACCAATAGGGATCCAGCAGAAAGCGGCCGCAGATGATACCCCAGGTTTGCCGGTAGCGCAGCAGCTTGCGCCAGGTGATTCCGGCGCGGGGCGAAACTTGCACTTCCGGGGTGCGGCCTCGCCGGATGTATTCCAGCTCCTCGGGCGCCAGGCGAGGGTGCTGTTCTGGAGGGCGATAAAGCCAGCGCCAAGCCATGATCCAGAGAAAGCCAAGGCTTCCGGTCACCAGGAAAACCGGCCGCCAACTGCCAGTCAATTTGTAAGCATACAAGGCAAGAAAAGGTGCAACCGCCCCGCCGATGGACGAGCCACTGTCAAACATCGCGACCGCCCATGCCCGCTCCTGATCCGGGAACCACTCGGAGGCGACTTTGGTGGCGCCTGGCCAGTTGGGACCTTCCCCCGCGCCGAGCAGAAAGCGAAAAAAACGGAAGCTCGCGAGTCCTCGTGCCAGCGCGGTAAGACTGGCGACACAGGAATAAAAGGTCACCGTAAGCAACAGACCGCGGCGCGCGCCCAAGCGATCGATCAGCCATCCTCCCCCACCCTGCATGAACGTGTAAGCAATTCGAAAAGCAATCAAGATGGTGGCAAAATCCGTGTTGGTCCAGTGGTACTGCGCCAGGAGAACGGGCGCCAGTACGCTCAGCGTTTGCCGGTCGATGAAATTGATGATTGTGGAAACGAACAGCAAGCCGCCAATCCACCAGCGCAGGCCGCGAATCGGCAGTCGAGATCGTGCCGGATCGAAAGTCCGTTGGGTAGGGTTCACCAGTCTGCGCTGCCCGAGAAATCTCGGGAGGAAGGATGAGTTCTGGTTAGCGAGCCGTTAACTAAGCAGCGCCGCATGGACTTTGGTAACAGCGCTCACGACGTCATTCAAGTCATCGTCCGTCCACTTCGGACCGATGTACAGGCTTGCATAACGGTTCTTCAGATCAATCGATCGCGGGCAGCACTCGGCCCCATATTTCATGGCCTTTCCCCTTGGGGTATTGAACGAAGGCCATTGCGGGTGGGGAGCCACCTTGTCCTCGATGTAACCCATGGTAGGCAAATTTCTCGTGCCCTGGATTCCGACCCCCATTGGTACGTTTTCAGCGGTCATGGCTTCCATGAATTTGTCGCGTAAATCTCTGGTGGGCAGCAGGAGATCAAGGCTAATACCGATGTCCCCTCCCGGATTGTTGCTGGGCCGCAGCTTGATGCCAGGCAGGTCCTTAAGTTTTTCGGCCACGCATTGGTGCATCCGTCGATGGTTCGCGAGCGCGGTATCCATCTTTCGGAGTTGGGCGCACAGAACCGCCCCGGTCTCTTCATTCATGCGATAGTTGAGACCGAGCATCGTTTCTCCGCCGCGGTCGCCCTCTGTCCCCTGCCCGCCTCGCGGGTAATCGGTTATGCCCAGAGCGGTCTGGAAGGTGGGCCTCACCCCCCCCAGATCGTGAAAGCGGATGGCTCGCTCGTACAGCGCTGGATCGTTCGTGATGACGCAGCCGCCTTCTCCGGAGGTCATCATTTTGGCGGTCTGGAAACTGTAGATTCCGATGTCCCCAATGGAGCCTGTCCGTTTGCCTTTGTAGGTTGCACCAATGGCCTCGGCCGAATCTTCCAGCACCTTCAGGTTATGCTCGCGCGCGACGGCCATTATTTCGTCCATATCCGCCACGGTGCCGGTAAGGTGCGACGGTATGACGACTTTGGTGTCGGGAGTGATCTTTCTTCTCAGGTCTTCGGGATCCATGGCGAAGGTCTCGTCGATTTCGCAGAATACGGGCAGTGCTCCGGTCATGATGATCGCGTTGTAGTCGGAGTGCCAGGTTTCCGCGGGAAGTATGACCTCGTCACCCGGTCCCACGCCCAGAGCGTTGATGGCGACGTGGAGCGCCGCGGTTCCGGAAGTGACCCCCAGCGCGTACTTCACGCCCATGAATTTTTGGAATTCCTCTTCGAAGGTCCTGGCCTTTTGCGGCCGCGTGAAACCGTAAAAGCGGAACAGGCTCCGAGTCTCAACCGCTTCATCCAGTTCTCTCTTCTCCTCCTCGCCAATGAAATTAGCGCCCTCAAATTGCGTGGTGAGGGGAGTGGAGCGCACGGGTTGGCCGCCGCCCTTCGTCGCCAGGGCCGGAGGGTTGGCAGCTCCCAGCAGAGGGGCTGAGGCGGCCGCTGAAACCGCCGCAAGAAAGGTGCGCCGGCTCATTTCAGAAACGTCATCTTTTCTCATACGATTCCTCACTGTGATGAATTATGGTCCCATTGATCGACGATCACACAGCCCAAGCCGGTTCTCGGACGCCTCTGGCGAGTGGCCATTACTTCACCAGCGCCTGGTCGCTGACCTTGCAGGCCTCTCGTCCTGAGGGCCGTGCGGCCTCTATCATACACCTGTGGGAAGTGATAATTGGGGATCGTGGATGAATGACCCGAGATCCTCATCATTGACTCAACTTCACTGTATAGTCCCGATAGGCGGGGATGCCCTCCACCGAGGTGGCCATCTTAGCCGCGCGCATGATGGCCGTGGCGGCAACTTCGGCGCCCATAATTCCCGCCAGCGCAATATCCTGCTGTTTTTGCTCGCCTGGCAGCTTCAGCTTCCGGGTGGAGACCGCATAGAGGACATCGCCGTCTTCCGTGGTGTGGTAGGGGTTGATGACCTTGGCGGCCCCCGTGTTTGCCAATCCCGCGAGCTTGGTCAAATCCCCTTTATCAAAATCCAGATTGGTGGCAATGACGCCGATGGTGGTGTGGGTCATGGAGGGGGGGATATTCACGGCCGTCTTGGCGGCTACCCGCTCGGCCATCTTCTGCCGCACGCTTTCGGAAATGCTTATGAAGCCTTTCCCGTCGGCGCGGCGGGCCCCAGCCAAGACCTTTCCGCTCGGCCATTCCACGATGTCGCCGGTAGCGTTCACCGCCACAATCGCGCCAATCACAAAATCTCCCGCGCGAATGCTGGCGGTGCCGATGCCGGACTTCATCCGCAGGCCACCGTAATAGCTTCCGGTGCCGACGGTGGCCCCCGCCCCGGCGCCCACGCAGCCCTCGGCTACAGGTCCGGTGGTGGCCGCCTGACACGCTTTGTAGCCACTCTCGGCATCCGGACGAATCCTGCCATCACCCACACGCAAGTCGTCTAAAATCGAGGCGACGACCAACGGTACAACCATCCCCTCCGGACCCCAGTGCTCACCCTTGCCGCGTTCCTCGAGGTAGCGCATGGCGCCGATGGCCGTGGATAGTCCATAAGAATCGCCCCCGGACAAGAGAATTCCCCAAATCGTCTGGAGCGCACTGCCGGGCTGGAGCATTCCCGCCTGAAAATCCTCCGGCCCAGAGCCGTCAAAATCCACTCCGCCCGTCGCCCCGTCTTCGAAGAGAACGGCGGTGCAGCCCGTCGGGCGGCGGGAGTCAGTGAAATGACCCACTTTCACACCCGGCACATCGGTCATGCTCCCGGCGCTCTCCTCGGACTCACCTCCAGCGTTGAGACCCATGACTTCGGAAGCGGCAAAATGCTTCGCTCCCAGCGAGCCCAGCATTGCGAGCTCAAAACCTCGACGGCTGATCTTTGACATTGCGTGTGTGCCCCCCGACGGCGAGGTGCCAATGCGTATGGGGTGATTTACGAAGCTTTTATCCCCTCTTGGGGTCGATAACGTGAACGGGTTGCCCCAACGGGTGGTCTTTGCGGTCACTTCATCGAGGCTCCGACAGCACCGCGAATTGCATTCTTTCACGCCTTCTGATGAGGTTTCGAGTGAAAATTTCTCGGTCAACCTTCGGGACCTTCAGCCTCCCAGAACAGTTAGAAGTAAAACTTAGCAGCAAATTGCCCAATGCGCGCGGGATTGGCACTGGTCACAAAGCCGAAACTGGAATTGAGAATGTCCCCCTGCGGTAGCCCAAATTGGGCATGATTGTAGACATTGAAGAACTCCGCCCGGAATTCGAGCCTTTTCGACTCGGTTAAACGCAGGTCTTTCAACAAGGCCAAGTCCCAATTGTTGAGACCCGGGCCGTGGAAATAGCGCCGGTTGGAGTCTCCGAGCTGGCCAACCGCCTCATGGGAAAACAGAGATGTGTTGAAGTAGGGATCTGTGCCTGCGCCTGGATTACCCTTGCGCGGATTCATGAATTGCAAACTCCCCGGTGTAACATTCGGCACGTCGACCATGCACCCACAAGGGCCCGAAAAACCGGTTCCCAAGAGAGAATTGTCGTCGGGTTCTTGGAGCAGTACGGGTAAGCCTGTGGTAAAGCGCGTAATCCCCGTCAGGATCCAGCCATCCGTCAAGCGGTTGGGACGCCACATCTTGTCAAAGGGCACGTGATAGCTGTAACTCATCACGAAGTTATGGGTGGCATCGAATGCCGAGAGGGACTTGGTGATTTTGGGGTTAAAGGGGTCAATCAGGTCACCTCCGCCACCCCATCCTGAGGCGTTGTCAAGGGCCTTACTGTAAGTGTAACCAGCAAGGAACTCCAACCGGCCCACGGTATGGCGCAGGGTAGCCTCCAGGGAGTTGTAATTGGAGTTGGCCATGGTGGCGAAATAGGCGTCGCTCGCAAAGGCCGCGCCGAAGGGTTCGCGCGTGCTATTGATGACCCCACCCCCAACGGGGTAATAGACGCCGTTTTCGCCGCTCGGTCCGCAAGTGGCCGTTCCCGGCAAAACCTGGATAGGTTGGCTGACGCCGAGGCAGAGGGAAGGAACACCGGGATTGGCTTCCACATCTCCCAGAAGCCGATGACCTTGCGTGCCCACATAACTCACGCTGGCCAAAGTGCTAGTCCCAATCTGCCGCTGGAGAGACACATTATAGTGTTCAGCATAGGGGAGCCGGTTGTTGGTGGCCACGGTTGGTGAACTTCCAATGGGTTCAAAGTTCGCGAAACTGATATTGTCGGGGTGCGCCGCGCTGACATTGGTGGGTGGGAGAGGGGGAGGAAATCGCTGGCCCTCGTCCTTTCCGGTCTGGCGATCGACAAAGGGGGTAGCAAAGAGCGGAGGTGTGGGGCTGGAATAAAAAAATCCAAAGGGTGCGTCGCCTTGCGCATTGAAGAACGCCGCATCTTCAAAGGCCGTATAGTAGATACCCCAGCCGGCGCGAATGCTGGTCTTACCCGGTCCGCCCACCAATTTTCCTAAGAATCCGCTCGAGACGCCGGGGGAATAGGCAAGGCCGATGCGGGGTGCGAAATTGTTATAACGAGTAGGGGCAATCGTTTTCGGAATACCAGGGTCACCGGGAAACACCCAGCCCTTGGGCGAACCGGGAAAGACCACCGACTGCTCGCCTAACACCATCGCCTCCATTTCACCGAAGGCTTCATACCACGGCGTGCTGACCTCATAGCGCAAGCCCCAGTTGATAGTAAGCGTCGGGGTGGCGCGCCAACTGTCTTGGCCGTAGAACCCATAGTAGCGCGAGCGGGTGTGAAAGGGGATTTGCGCGCCCTGCTGATAAAAGTACGGCGCCCCCAGCAGGAAGTCCGCGAAGTCACTGCCGGTTTCGGTTCCGTTGAAGCCGAAGGTTCCATTGTTGGCGCCCTCCTGATGATAAGTCACCAAATCATAATGGACGGACCCGCCGAACTTCAGGGTGTGGGTTCCCTTCACAATAGAGAAATTATCCAGCACCTGATAGGTATTGTTCGTCTGCGTGGAAATGTAGCCGGGCGTCCCGATGGTAAAGTTGTTGAATCCAATGTTGGGGACCCCGGTGTATTGCGGCGCCAGTGGAACAATCCCCGGTGTGTTGGCGCCGGTGACGAACCCGAGGGAACTTAGACTCGGTCCGAGACCTCCAATCGGAACGTCGGCGCTGTTGACATTACGCACGTAATTGAGGCGAAACTCATTGACGGAGTTCGGGCCGAAGTTTTTCGTCACGGAGAAATTGATATCTTGCGCCCGGCCCTGATTGGCCGCGCTGAAGCCAGGAACGTTGGCAGACGGATACGGATTGACCACGGAATACTGATCGAAAAAGTAGTACCCGGAGAGCAGGCCTAAACGGGTATTGGCGTCGAGCCGGCCGCTACCCTTGTCATCCCGCAAGGTATTCTGGAAAGCCGAAGTCGTGAAGGTGCTGGATCCCAAGTTGGGTGTTGGGATGTATTGTAGCAGGTGTCCCGCGGGCGCTGAGAAGGCGCTTGCCGGAATCACCCCGTTAGGGAATACACACTGAGCTGTGGACGTGCAGGCGCTCGTCGAATACGGTTCTCCCTGTGTCACGGTGTACCCCAGCTTCTGTGAAAGACTAGTCGCCCAGCCGGCCCCCGTGACCGTAGTGGGAATTGCAACATTGTTGGCAAGCGTTTGAAACGCGGCCGGGCCGAAGATTCCCTGGCGCTCCGCCGCCGTGGGAACGGGAATCAAACCCGAGTCCACGCCGCTGATCTCGCGGCTTCCCTGATAGTCCGAGAAAAAGAAGACCTTGTCGCGCAGGATGGGGCCGCCCACCGTCCCGCCGAATTGGTTTTGGTGTAAAGTTCCACGCGTCGGGGAAAAAAAGTTCCGGGCATCCAGGTCCGAGTTGCGAAGGAATTCGAAGAGGTCACCGTGGAATTGGTTGGTGCCCGATTTGGTGATGGCGTTCACCATCCCACCCGCGAAATTCCCGTATTCGGCATCCGCATTGTTGGTCAGGATGCGGAATTCCGCAATGGAGTCAAGATTGGGGATGATCGCCGTGCCCATCTGAACGTCCTCCTGGACGTCGCCGCCATTCACCATAAATCCATTGGCGTCCTCCCTCTGTCCGCTGACTGAGAGGTTGCCGGGATTCAGACTTCCCGAGACTTGAGTTCCCGAGTACTCATTCGAGGAGACCGGAATGACCCCAGGTTGCAGTGCTAACAAGTCCGTGTAGCTCCGCCCGTTCAGCGGGACTTGTTCCATTTTGTTGGTTCCAATGACTTCTCCCATCTGAGTATTGGTGGTTTCGACGTGAACGGCCGAAGCGGAAACACTAATCTCCTGGGTTACAGCGCCCAATTGGAGTGTAGCGTCAACGCGCAAGGCAGAATTGACGTCGATGACCAAATCCGTCGCCCGGTACGCTTTGAATCCGGCTTCCCGGATGTCCAGGTGATAGCGTCCGGCGGGCAGGGTCGGGAATGAGTAAAACCCTGCGGAATCCGTCCTCGCGAGGTGCTGAACACCGGTGTCGTTGTTAACGGCTGCGACCTCGGCTCCAACCACAACCGCCCCGGTCTGATCCTTGACCAGCCCGGAGATACTGCCGGTTACGCTCGCCCAAGCAAGTTGCAACGCGAGGAGGAAGACGACTATCCCAAGGTATAAGTGAACTCGCCGCCGCAAGGCCGGCAGCCTGCAAGAATCTCGACGGTCGAATGCGGTGTTCATGGAACCTCCTTTGACGCCTGAGGCTCGAGGTAAGGCCCAGTCCGACGGTTGAAAGAGGCTGACCTCCGAGGCCAGCACGAGCTTATTGATCGCCTCGCTGCCTAAACTCATGCCTCGATCGCCGTCCCAGCCGATGCTTGCCCTCCCTTGAATCTTTGCAACACCTCCGTTTTGGCGGAGGACAGAGCCGGACACGACTACTGCAGCTCACCCAAAGCGCACCCACAGATGGCTGGTCGGCTTTTGGCATATTTGGTTTCCGCGCCCCACTCGCACCGTACATTAGCTCACCCTGCTCTCTCAGGTCAATCTCACCTCGAGTTCGCTCAGTTCGAGTTCGCCTCAAGCAGGAACCACAAGGATGCCGCGCACATGGACGTGTCAGGGCGTGTCATCTTAAGGGGTGAACGCTATTCCGGCATGATTATCGTTTTTTCTCTCGGCAAGGCGTCCAGTGTCGCTTTGTCGAGGTGCAGGTGAGCCGCGACGAGTTCCGGGGGAGTGTGAGCGAGCCATTCAGAAAGCGCGAGGTCTTGATAGTAGCTGCTCTTGAACATCTCCAGGAACTTGAGGTCGGTCGCGCCGGTGTTTTCGACGTAGTGAGGGAGCGTTTTTTGAATGTAGCCCACGTCGCCCGTTTCGAAATCCATGGTGCGGGCGCGGCCCCCAGTAGCAAAAACAGTCATACGTGCCTTGCCGGCGAAGAAGTATTGCCATTCGTCGGCATTCGGGTGCCAATGGAGCTCGCGGACGCCGCCGGGCTTGATGGCTACGATGGCGGCGGAGATGGCCGTGGACACTTTGAACGTGTTCGAGTCGATGATGCGGACTTCTCCGCTCTTGTTGCGCTTGGTGGGAGGAACCTGGGTGGTGCGGAAAGCAAAATCAATAGGTGAAGGACCAAGCGCTCCCGCGGCGATGCGCCGCTCTTCCTCAAGCGGCCCCGGAACTTCGGCCTGAAAGATGAACAGTTCCTTCCTGGGCATGTTTGCGAGAGCCCCTCGGCTAACGCCAAAATTCTTCGCGATGACTTCTGGAGGCGTGTGCGCCATCCAGTCGGAGAGAAGTACCGTCTCGTATTCGGAGAAGTTGCCGTCATCAAAGACAAGCAGGAATTCACAGCCGTCGGGACCGAGTCCCTGGATCGAGTGGGGAATGCCCGTGGGGAAGAACCAGAGATCACCTTCCTTGACGTCGGTGACGAAGCTCTTACCGTCCGAATCGATGCAGGTGATCCGGGCGTTGCCATAGAGCATGAACGCCCATTCCGAGGCGGTGTGCCAATGCAGCTCGCGGACGCCGCCGGCGGTGAGCCGCATATTTACTCCGGCCAGACTCTTTGAGACCGCAAGTTCGCGCACAGTGACTTCCCGGGACCAGCCACCTTCATGAAGCCGCTTGTGAGCCAGGGAAAATGGGTACTTGAAAGTTGACACCCCACCCGCATCCGTGGGAATGGGATTGCTCGAATCCGGATTTGCCGCGTCCAGAACAGGATTAGTCGGACCCGGATCGCTTGTGCTTCTATCGGACTTTGGCTTGAAGTCTGATTGCTCCTGTCCCGCTAGGGTTTCCACGGAGAGCGTGCTTGCAGCTGTGAGAGCTGCCGAGCTCACTCCCAGAAACCCCCTTCGCGTTAATATGTCTTTCTCTGCTTCGTCGCGCATGTCGTGACCCCCCAGGTCCAAACCTCGAAGGTACCCTTACCATCTCGATGGATCTCGGTAGACAATCTTTCCATCGACCACCGTCTCTAAAGGGTCGATGTCCTTGATTTCGTCCACCGGGCACGAGAGGAAGTCTTTCGAGATCACCACAAAATCGGCGAGCTTTCCGGGCTCGATGGAGCCCTTTATCTTCTCGTCAAACGAAAGATAAGCGGCGTTGAGCGTCCACATCCGCAGGGCCTCTTCGCGCCTGATTCGCTGCTCCGGCTCCATCACGGTGCCATCCACCGTCTGGCGCGTGATGGCCATCCACATTCCAAAGAAGGGGTGATAAGGATTGGTTGCCTGGCGGGGATCGAGACCGATCATGTGATCCGATCCGCCTGCCACCACCACGCCGGCGTCGAATAGGGCCCGGTAAGGCTGGAAGTATTTCATGCGTGCCGGGCCGAAGACATTTGCGATGGCCGGGGCATCAAGATAGAGCCAGGCTGGCTGACAATCGAACACAACTCCCAGCTTCTTGGCCCGGACGATTGCCTGCGGATCGGGAAAGTTACCGTGGGTTACGGTGAAGCGGCGATTCCGGATCGACTTCTCCTGATCGGCAGCTTCGTAAGCGTCCAGCAGCACGTCCAACGCGCCTCCGCCCGTGACGTGGGCTGTCATCTGCCAGCCGAGATCGTCGGCTACCCGCGCCATCTCGATCACGTTCTCTTTGGGCGCGGCCAGAACTCCCCGAAAGTTTGGGTCCGAGTATCCATAGATTGCGGTGTTTTGCCCGTAGGGCTCGCGCAGATAGGCGGTTCCGGTCAGAATGCCGCCGTCGAGGAATGCCTTCAGCGATCCGACGCGCACCCAATCGTCTCCCCATCCGGTGACGAGCGGGATCGCTTCGATTCGCTCCCGCACCTGTTGAGGAGTCCCTTGAGGGCTCACCACCCAGGTGACGTAGCTTCGCACCGTCAGTTCGCCGCGCTGGCGCAGTTCTTCATAAGCCCGAAAACCCTCCGCGTCCTGGGAGCGATCGATCACGCTGGTGAGTCCTGCCTGGTTGTAATGGGCCTGCATTGTCTTCAAAGCCTGAAGCGTATCGTCAAAGGTATGAGGCGCGGGCGCCCGCAGGCTTTCGAGCAAACCCGGCGCGCCAAGAATGAGGCCGGTAGGTTCGCCATGATCGTCCTTGATGATCTTGCCGTCTGCTGGCTGAGGCGTGTCGCGGGTGATCGCCAGGCGCGCGAGCAAAGCGCTGTCGAGTACGGCGGCATAGCCGTTGTCTGCCAGCGCGAGCCGATCGCCCGCCGCCCGGTCCAGATCCTGGCGAGTGGGATACCTGCGCTCCTTCAGTCGCGTCGCGTAGACCTTCGGCACAAAGATGACGTGCTCGGGAGTGGAGCCGGCGGCCTGGCTTCTGATATATGCCTGAATGTCCGCGATCGTGTGGATTACGGGCGGGGGCCCATCCTTTTCCGGCAAGGCCGCCATAATCGGATGGGTATGACTGTCGATCAGTCCTGGCGTCACGGAGAGGCCGTGGAGATCGACCTTCCGTGTGGTTGGGCCCGCCGTGATCATCACCTCATCGTTGGAACCCACTTTGAGGAAACGATTGCCGCGGATGCTAAACGCCTGGACCACAGGACGGGCATCCCACATGGTAATCACCCGTCCGTTGTAGTAGACAGCATCCGCGGTCTGTGCGATTGCGGGGACGCTGGCGGCGAGGAAGGAAACCATTGAGAGGAACAGCCCTGCGAGATGGCTCCCTAGGCGCGAAATAGGATTTCGAAGCTCCCCTGGCTGGAACAAATTTACCTCGCCTTATGTTGACGCCTAACGGGCCGGCCGGTACTCAGGCCCTGAACCCTCAAATCGGACCCTCGAAGACACTTTCAAGCGTCACCGTGAACTCAAGGTTGCCATCTGGCCGAGCGCCATATATTATACTTGGCGAGAGCTAATGCTTGACCAATTCTCTGCTGGCAGCTCTAATTATTCCATTTTGGAACTAAATGGTCCTTCGCCGTGCCTGACTCGCTCCAGTTGTGCTTGACGTCCTCGGCACGCTCTCCCAGCAGCCCGGGGGTCCGACGATCACGGTCTAGACCTCACGACATGCCGTCCGCGATCGCCGCAGGGCGAACCGACTCACATGAAACGAAGCGATTTGTTGCAGGTTCTGCAAGCGATCTACTCCGAGGGTTCGGCCTCACAAGCCGGGTTGGCGGAAAAGAGCCGGATGACACCGAGCTACGTCAGCACCGTAGTCGCGGAGCTCCGCCGCCGGGGCCTCGTCCAGGAGGCGGGACGCTCTCCTTCCCGCGCCGGACGAAGGCGCGTTCTGCTTCAGGTCAAGCCCGACTTGGGCCATCTGATTGGAATCCGGCTGGGCCGGGTCAATACCCGGGTGGTGGTCACCGACTTCCTGGGAAAGGTCCTCAGCTTCAAGAAACTGCCCACCGAGCCTCAGAGGGGCGAGCGTCATGTTTTCGGGCTTATTGACCGCGAAGTGCGGGGAATCCTCGAACACGACCAGCTTGTGAAGGGAATCGGGATCGCGGTGTCGGGTGTGATCGATCGAGCCAAAGGCTCCATCATCTTCTGGCCGAGGCTCCGAGGATGGACCGATGTGCCCCTCAAGCAGATCGCCGAAGAGAAATACGGGTTACCCGTCGTTGTCGAGGACAATGTGCGCACGATGGCTTTGGCCGAGCAGAGGTTTGGAGCCGCGAACGGATACAGCAATTTCGTGTACTTGGTGGTGTCCATGGGGATTGGAGCGGCGATCTACGTGAACCGGCAGCTTTATCTGGGCGCCGACAACCTGGCAGGAGAGCTCGGACACACCACCATCGATGAGCGCGGCGACCTGTGTTCGTGTGGAAATCGGGGCTGTCTCGAAGTGTATGCCTCGGGCTGGGCCATCATCAAACGGAGCAAGGCTGCGTTGCAGCAGGGCGTCCACTCGGGTCTCGCGAAGCTGGTGGAGAAAGAACCGGACCGGCTCACCATCGAAAATGTGGTCGCTGCCGCCAAGGGCCGGGACCGGTTTGCCCAAACCGTACTCTGGGAAGCGGGCCTGCATCTGGGCACCGGTCTCGCCACCATCGTGAACCTGCTTAATCCTGAAGCGCTTGTGCTCGGTGGCGAGGTGCTCCGTGCCTCCAAAGCCTTTGTGCTTAAGCCTCTCTTTTATTCGCTGAAGAGCCGGAGCTTCCATCGCTCCGTCCAAAACCTCAAAGTGGTGGTTTCGCGGCTCGGCGGCGAGATGGGCGCAGTGGGAGCGGCCATCCTGCTCGCGGAACAACTCCTTCCCGACCTCAGTGCCGGGTTCAAGAGCTAACGCCAAAGTGGCCAGATTTGATCTCGAATATCAGAGACGGGTCTCACGTCAGCCCGGCCCCACGCAGGCGCCCGCCACCACATGCTTCGTAATCGCGCTGCGAGTGCTGGAGTGTGCCGACGTCCTCTGGCCGGCGATCCTCGCCAGTGGCGTACGCCTGTCCACAACACGAAACTGGAGCTTGGAAACCTAGCTAAAAAATGAATTTCGCCGCCACCTGGCCGATGCGGGGAGCGGCAACGCTAAACGCCCCTCCAAACGAAGCAGGACCATCGGTGATGCTGCCGTCCACGTCCGGAAAGCCACCGTAGAATTGCGCGTGGTTGAAGACGTTGAAGAACTCTCCGCGGAATTCCAGCCTCATCCTTTCAGTCAACTGCAGATCCTTCAGAAGGGCCAAGGTCCAATTATTGATTCCCGGCCCGTGAAAGAACCTCCGGCTTGCGGCGCCCTGAGTCCCCAGGGGTTCCAGGCTGAACAAGGCGGGATTGAAATAGGGATTAACAAGGGCGCCGGTGCTGGTGCAGCAGTACTGCTTTCGCGGGTTGGTATTCATGATCAGCTTACCCGGTGTGTAGTTAGGCTCGTCCGTAAACCCGTATTGCGGTGCGTTACTCGTACTGCCCAGCAGCGAAGCGTCATCGGCCTCAACGATCTGGACCGGATAACCCTCGGCGAAAGTGGTTATACCTGATATCTTCCAGCCTCTGATTCCCCGGTTGTTCGACCGGAAAAGCTTGTCAAAAGGCAGTTCGACCGTGTAGCTGGCGGAGAAACTCTGCGGCACGTCGAACTGTGAAAGGGCTTCGAACTGGTGAATGTTCCCGTTAAGGATCACCTGGTCCCCGAAGCCGGAACCAGTGTCCATGGCCTTGCTCACAGTGTACGCGAGCAGAATTTGCGCGCGTCCCGCCGTTTTGCGCAGGGAGACCTCAAAGGCGTGGTAGTCGGAGTTTCCGGCATCCAGAAAGTAACCGTTGTCGCCAAAAATAGCGCCGCCTGTCGTGGGATTGATCGAGTTGAAAGGCCCGCGCACGGTGAGTGCTCCCCCGGAAATTGGATGGAAGACTCCGGTCTCGCCATACGGTCCACAGGTGGGCGTTCCCGGCATGACCTCACTTGGTTTGCTCAGGCTGAGGCAAAGAGCCGGATTGGCAGGATTGTTTTGAGAATCGAGAATAAGATGGTGCCCGAATGTGCCGACGTAACTCAACGTCAACAAAGTATTGGATTGAAGCTGCCGCTGGATCGAAAAGTCAACATGTTCGCTGTACGGCGAGGGAGAATCGGTCAACGGGGAAACATCGCCTCCGAACGGCTCAAACTGCGCCCAATTGATATTGGTTGCGCCTCTTTGCACGGGGGGGACGGGAAACTTCTGTCCCTGATTCACACCGTCTTGCCGGTCGATAAAGGGGGCAGAATACAAAGAGTAGGTTCCACAACAGTAGAACAGGCCATACGGAGGAGCGGCGAAATTGAAGGTGGCTGCTCCCTCGATGTTGGTATAGTACGTGCCAAAACCCGCTCGAATGCTGCTCTTGCCGGCATCGCCAAACAGCGTGTGCAGGAAACCAGTGGAGAAGTTCGGTGAATAAGCAAGTCCCAGCCGCGGCGCGAAGTTGTCATAGCGAATGTTGGCGAAGTGCGCCGGGATACCAGGGTCGCCCGGAAAGGCGTAACCCGGCGGCGCGGTCGGGAAGATCTTCGATTGCACTCCCAGAACCAGATCGGGGTTCCGGTCATGAGAGTCCGACCAGTACGGAGTTGTCTCCCAGCGTAGCCCGTAATTGAAAGTAAGATTCGGAGCTACACGCCAACTGTCCTCCGCATATAGCCCGATGTAGGAGCTCCTGAGACTGAGGGCGGAGGGAGCGCCCTGGAAGAAAGAACTGGTGGCACCGATCAGCATGTCCGCCAGATCGTAACCGGTCTCGGTTCCGTTAAAGCCGAAGCCCCCGTTGCTGCCATTGTTAGGATGGGCTACCCAGAATTGATCCCAGTGGTAGTTCCCACCGAATTTGATCGAGTGAGTCCCCACGATTTTCGTCAAGTCATCCTGGACCTGCGACGTTTGGTCAAAATACGCCACAATCGAATTGAATGCTCCCAAGGTGTAATGGTTGAATGACACTTCGGGCCAGTTCTGATAGGCACTGCCGGACTCCTGGTACATACCCCCAGCGCTCGGTGGCGCGAATCCGACCGAAGCGAGCGTCGGTCCAGTGGTTGGCGACAGCCCCGAAATGTTCTTGTTGTGGACATAGCTTGCGGTGAATTGATTGACCAGGGAGCCGCCAAACGGGGTCGTCACACTGAAGGTGTACAACTGCGCTTTCCCGACAGTCAGCGACGGGAAGCCGGGCACTGTGCTTCCTCCGTAGCCAGGGTTATAGGGCTGAAGATTATTCCAGGGATCATAGTGCCAGTAACCCGAAATCATGCCGATTCGCGTGTTGCCATCCAGGCGCAAGCCGCTTTTGTCGTCCTGTAGAGTCGAGGGATTGGCCGCGGTGGAGAAGTACGGAGTGTTGGGAACGTTGGGAAGAGGAATAAGCTTAAGTGTATTCGCGGCAACCGGGTCCCATGCCGCCGTGGGAACCATGTAATTGGGAAAGACGCATTGGGCCGAACTGGTACACGTGGGCGCAAAGTAAGTCTCACCGTTGGTGACGGGGTATCGCAGCCGGGTGGAAAGGAGGCTGGCAAAGTAGGCGCCGTTTACCTTATTTCCGCTGGAAGCGGCAATGGTGGCCGCCTGGTCAGAGAAATCTCCAGTGCGATCGGCCGCCGAAGGGACAAGGATATCTCCCGTATCCACTCCCTGGAGGATTCGTGTCCCCTGATAATCGGCAAAGAAAAAGAGTTTGTTCCTTAGGATCGGACCACCAACTGTGCCGCCGAACATGTTTTGATGGAGAACGCCACGCGTTGCCGAGTAAAAGTTCCTGGAATCAAAGTCGGAATTGCGCAGGAACTCGAAAGCGTCGCCGTGAAATTGATTGGTTCCGGACTTGGTGGCCACATTGACCTGCCCGCCGCTGTAGTTCCCATATTCGGCGCCGGCGTTGCTGGTGATGATGCGAAACTCGGCGATGGAGTCGAGGTTGGGAACGATTTCCGCGCCCCCCATATCTCCTTCCACCGTGTTGGCACCATTAATCATGTAGCCGTTGTTCACATCCCTTTGCCCGCTCATTGAAATGACACCGTTATTAAGGAAATTGGACGGCGCCAAAGTGCCGAACATCGTCACGTTGAAAGGCACGACGCCGGGCTGCAGCGCCAGAAGGTCAGTGAAAGAGCGTCCGTTCAACGGAATGTTTGTTATCTCTGTCGACTGCATGAGCTCGCCGGTCTGTGTATTTTGAGTATTCACCTGTGCCGCGGCCGCCGTCACGGTGACTTCTTGTTTCGTTGTTCCCACTTGCAGGGCGGCATCGACGCGCAAGGCCGTATCGACATCGATCAGCAGATTCTTCTCTTGGTACCCCTGAAAGCCATCCTTCTGGAACGAAATGGAGTATTGACCGACTGCCAGCGCCGGAAAGCTGTAAAACCCAGCTGAGTCGGTCACGGTCGTCTGGACGACGCCGGTCTGCGTGTTCCGCGCCTCCACACTCACCGCTGGGACGACGGCTCCGGACGCATCTCTCGCTGTCCCCGAAATGCTTCCGGTCACCTTACCCAGAAGCAACGAGGGTGCGAAACCTAGCAACGCCACCCACACCAGGCTCCACCTCAGCCGGGAGGCCGCAGGGCCAGAGTGTGAAGCACGCTCCAACTCACTGGAACAATGGACTGAGCCTAGCCGGGCTTCGCGCGGGAAAGCGAGGTCTTTGGTTGCTGAACCTGTTGTGGCAGCTTGGCCATATCGCATGAGTTTACCCTCCTCAAAGGCATATGAAATTCGGCCACTTTGCCTGCGAAGTCTGCTCATCGTCTGTCAGTTTTTCTGAAGGCCTTCAGTACCGACTAGTTCGACAAGAACCCCCAAGGCTGCCTCCGGTCTAAACCCATTACCCTTCGCGAAACCCCCTTTTCTAACGCAGTCCGTCATTCTCGAACGAATCGTAACACGGGGGCCGCAATTGTCAAGCCATTACTCCTGATAAGCATTTTCTATGGAGTGTATAGGCCGAGTTTGGCTTATATTGTTCAGAGCAGGAGCTATGAAGTATGGTAGCGCGAGGGTGGTAGAATGTTGCCACTGCAAGCGGATTCAGTGCTATGCGCCGGCTAGCATAAGGAGGAAGATCAAGTGAGCAGTCCGGTCTCCAGGCGAGAGTTCCTTCAAGCGTCTTCCGCATTAGCGGGCGCCATCGCCCTGCCGCCCGGGTCCGAGGCTACCGCGGGCCACCCGAATCGCGGGCCGTTTCGAGGCACGCTCTGCCTTTTCTCGAAACCGGTTCCGCAACTGACCTGGCAGGAACTAGCCCAGCGTGCCCGGATGGCGGGATTTGGCGGAATCGACTTGACCGTCCGCCGCGGCGGCCACGTGGCTCCCGAGCGAGTGGCCACCGATCTTCCTCTGGCGGCGGCAGCGATTCGCGACGCCGGACTTCAAGTGCCCATGATCACCACCGAATTGCTCACAGCGGACGATCCCACCGCCGAACCGATCCTGAGCGCCGCCGGCAAGCTCTCCATCCCTTTCCTGAAGCCGGGATACTACCACTACAAGTTCGTCAATGTTCTTGAGGAGCTCGCGGAGGCCGGAAGGCAGTTTCGCGGGCTCGTGGACTTGGCCGGCAAGCACGGAATCCAGGTGGGATACCACAATCATGACGGCTATGTCGGCGCGCCGACCTGGGATATGGCCAGAGTGATCGAACCCCTGGATCCGCGCTGGTGCGGATACTATTTTGATCTAAGTCAGGCAACCACGGAAGGCGGCGTGGGCGGCTGGAAGATCGCTGCCAATCTCGTGATGCCGCGATTGAAGATGGTTGCCGCCAAAGATTTTATCTGGAAGGAAGTCCGCCCGCACGAGTGGCAGGCTGAGAACTGCATTCTGGGACAAGGCATGTCGCGCTGGAAAGAGTTTCTGCAGACCCTGGCGCAGTCGAGTTTCCACGGGCCCATCACGCTGCACGAAGAGTACGCAATTCCCGGCGTCTCCGACGAGCAGGGCATCGCGCTTTCGCGAGACAAGACCCCGGAAGTGATGGCAGCCGCCAAAAGGGATTTGGAGTATCTCAAATCCTTAATTCAACAGGCTTATGAGGGAGTCTAGCTACTCGACCAGCTATCTGCCTCGTGGGTCGTGGCTCTGTCGTGGCTCTAGAGAGCAGGGACGGAAATCTTCGGCTCACCGGGAGGGTCGATTGAGAGGAATCGCCGCAGTATCGCGCCGGAGGTTTCTTGCCACTGCTCTCGGGGCAATCTCCGTCCCACATCTCACGAAGAGTCCGGCGATGAGCGTGCGCACGGGCAAATCCAGCGATATTCGTATCAAAGAGGTTCATGTCAGCTATGAAGACTTTCCCTATCGAGCCGCTTATGAGTTCGGAGGCCGGAGCGCCGACCATGTCACGCTCCTGAATGTTCATTGCGTGGTCGAGACCGTAGGCGGTCACACGGCCAACGGATTTGGCTCCATGACCATGGGCAACCTCTGGTCGTTTCCGTCGAAGACTCTTTCCTACGACACGACCCTGGGAGCGATGAAGCGGCTGGCGGAGCGGATGCGGAAGATCACCGCAGATTACAGCGAGCCCGGGCATCCCATCGACATCAACTTCACGCTTGAACCCGAATACCTCAAGGCCGCGACGGAAGTCAGGCAAGAGATGCAGCTCGATGAGGCCATCCCGAAGCTCTGCACCCTGGTGACCGCAAGCCCGTTTGACGCCGCCATCCACGACGCCTTCGGGAAGGTCCACAATCTCAATTGTTATCTCACTTACGGTCCCGAGTTCATGAACCATGACCTTGCTTTCTACCTGACGCCGGAGTTTAAGGGTGAATACCCCAGCCAGTACGTTCTGCGCGCCCCCAAACCCTGGCTCTGGTGCAATCACTCCGTCGGGGCGTCTGATCCGGTCGAAGATTCCGAGGTGAAGAAGCGTCTGAATGACGGCCTTCCGCAGACACTCGCCGGGTGGATCGGCGCCGATGGCCTTACCCATCTCAAGATCAAGCTTGATGGCAACGATCTCGGTCGTGACGTCGCGCGGGTCTTGCACATTGATCGTGTCGCGACCGAGGTGCAAACCCGTCGCGGCGTGCCCCGCTGGTATTATTCACTCGACTTCAACGAGCAATGTCCGGATGTCGACTACCTGATCGAGTTCATACGCCGCTTCAAGGAAGGGTCAGCCGGGGGCTACGATCGCATTACTTTCATTGAGCAGCCAACCAGCCGCGACCTTCTCGCCACTCCCTCGCAACTGTTATTCAGGGCTTCTAAACTCAAGCCCGTGGTGATGGACGAATCACTGACGGGCTTCGACGCGCTCATGAAGGGCCGGAAAATAGGCTATACGGGCGTGGCGCTCAAGGCGTGCAAGGGACAGAGCCAGTCGATGCTGGCCAATGCTGCCGCACAAAAATTCAAAATGTACATGACGGCGCAGGATTTGACCTGTCCCGGCGCCTCGCTTATTCAGTCCGCGGGCATCGCCGCTCACGTTTCCCAGATCGACACGCTCGAATCGAATGCGCGGGAATACGTGCCCGCGGCAAACCAGCCCTGGCTCAAGAAATTTCCCGGACTCTTCGAAGTTCACGACGGCAAGTTGCACACCGGGCAGCTCGCAGGATTGGGATTGAGTGCCGTGTAAGATGCGGGACCAGATATGACGGCAGCCGCCGCGGCAGGATTGCTCACTTTACCGGAAACGCAGCATCAGTTGGGCGATGGATCGCAAGTAGATGCGTTCGGAGGCCGGATCGAGGTGAGTGACGGCGACTTCGTATCCGCCTTCGGCGTACGCCTTCTGCTCCGGGAAGTATCCGATGTAGCCGTTCGTGTAGCCCATTACGTGCGCATGAATGGCCGGAGAAGCCGCCTTGACCTGCTTCCCGATATTGCTAAACATCTCTCCCGGAAACGTGGTCCACATCAGGTCGCCGATACGGACGATAGTGGTGGGAACCTTCACGGCCGTGGCTCTGAAATCGTCAAACAGCTCGCGATATTGCCGCGGCAAAAGGATCTCGGCAGTTTCGATCTGGACGCGTGGACTGGACCAAGTCTGGGGCGAGAGCTCCCGGTATACTCGGACTACCTCGCGTCCGATCTCTTCGCCGAGCGCCCATGTTGTCTCAATGTTGTCAGGGTTGCCGTCGAGGCCGCCGACCACCCGCGGATTGATATCGCCGGCGGCTCCCTGCAGGTAAATAGCGCCCAGTCCCGGAAACTGCCTCTCGACGTATTCCTGCATGCGCCCCATCCACTCGCCGGAGATCTTGCCGTTGCGCCCTCCGAGGGAAGTCCCGTGACAGGGGTAGTGAATCATGACCGCCAGAGGACGGCCCACGGCTGTGTCCACGCGAACGATCTGCACAGCATCGTCGATCGGCCCCATCGGATTCGCGCCCAGGCGGACCACGCCGCCGAATTCGTGGATCAACACCGGATGGTCCGTTTTGTGCTTGCCAAAGGATTGGCTGGAGTTGTTCTCGTCGAACGACAGAGTCGAGTCCGAGTCGGTGCTCTTCACCTGGCGACGGTTCATGGCAATACGCGAGCGCCCGGCGCCCGCGTCGATTCGAACCGGTTGCAGATTGGCCACAGCTTGCGCCGCGGCCTTCATCAGCCCGTCCGCAAATTGGCGGTCCCACGCGGTCTTCAGATCGGCGTTCGGCGATGGAGCCGCGTGGTTATGAGCGTCGCCCAGCAGGATGTTCGCCTCCGGAATGCCTGTCGCTTCCGCGATCTTGTGCCGGAAAAGGTCGTGCCCTTGAATCAGTATGACGTCGGCCTCAAGAAAGGCCACGCGGACGCCTGCGGCATCGAAGACCAGCGCTCGCGCGTACAGGCGATCATTCCCGTGGATTCCTTCCGAGGGCGCATCCCGCAGGTCGTAACCGCCCATCATCACCGGTCCGGCGGGAGTGATGTCAGCCTTGGCGTAGCCTGCGCGCAGTTCCTGCGCGCGGCCCCCAATCGCAGCACCGAGCACCAGGCTCAGAAGGCAGAAAAGTCTCATGACAGAGGTTCTCCTCAAGACCATACAGCACTCCGCAGTCAAAGGTGCGGCCAATCTCGTGCGCAGAGGTGAGGCCGCCATGCCGCTATGACTCGGAGTTTTCCCCACTAGCGTCCTGACCGGGAGCCAGTATACTCCGAACCTGGCAGTGAGAAGCGGGCTTGGCCCGACGGTGTTCTCGGGAGCGAGAGGAAGTTTATTAGGAAACGAAGCCAAAACGCTTTTGATCGAGACCGATCCGCCGGGCGGACCGGAGCAATGATGGCGGCATTTGTGTGTAGCTCCATGTCCCTGTTCGCACAGAGTCCCTCGGCTGTCACGCCCGATGAGGCGCCAAGCCAGAAAGTGTACGCGGAGCGTTGCGCCGGCTGCCATGGGCCTGATTTCCACGGTACAGACCAAGGACCAGCGTTAATCGGAAATCCTCCGGTGCGCAGAATGTCCCTTCAGCGGTTGCGCGGCATCATCAGGGACGGGATTCCGAATACGGGCATGCCGCCTTTTGATCTCCCGCCTCACGACATCGAGGCTCTGGCATCTTTCGTTCACTCGTTAAATTCCCAGGCGGCAGAAAGCAGCGTGCCCGGCAACCCCGCGGCCGGCGAGCAATTCTTCTTCGGCAAGGGAAATTGCAGCTCCTGCCACATGGTGTTGGGGAAAGGTCAGCCCATAGGTCCCGATCTCTCGAACCTCGGAAACGAACGAACGGTGGAAGAAATACGGTCTGCGCTGAAACAACCGAGCGCGGATATCACACCTGGCTATGACCTGGTCACGGTCAAGCTGCGCGATGGGAAGGCCATTCGCGGTTTCGCCCGGAGCCGCAGCAATTTTGATATCCGGGTCGAAGACCTCCACGGCAAGCTGCACTCGCTGCAGGAAGGTCAGATCGCTTCGATTACCGAAGATCGGCGGTCGCCTATGCCGCCAGTGGAGGTAGCAGCCGGGGAATTACAGAACCTCGTCGCCTACCTCAGCCGCTTGACGGGTGTGAAAACCGGCGTCCTGGGCGCCTCTCCGCCTCACGACGGCAGTGAGTTGGATTTCACTCGTATTCTGCATCCCAGACCCGGGGACTGGCCGACATACAACGGAACGCTGGACGCCAACCGGTACAGCCAGCTTCGCCAGATCAACACCGCCAACGTCAGCAAGTTGGACTTGAAGTGGATATTCAGTGTACCTCTTTGGAAAAACCTCCTTCCAGACACAGCCTACTTTAACGAGAACATGAAGTACTTCGGGCTCGAAGTGACGCCGCTGGTTGCCGACGGCATCATGTACATCTCCGGCCCGCGCTCAGTCTTCGCACTCGATGCCCTGACGGGTCACGAGATCTGGACCTACTCTCGCCCGCGCACGCCGGGACTGGTCGGCGACGCCTCGCTCGGGACCAATCGCGGCGTGGCTATTCTCAGAGACAAGGTGTTCGTGACCACTGACAACGCGCACCTGATCGCCCTGAACCGGATCAGCGGCGCGCCGGTTTGGGAACAAAACATGGTCGACGAGCCTCAGCACTACGGCTCGACGGTGGCGCCGCTAGTGGTGAAGGATCTGGTGGTCGCGGGTGTTTCGGGAGCGGATTGGGGCATGCGCGGCTTTGTCTCCGCTTACAAGGCCGATACAGATGAGCGAGCATGGAGGTTCTGGACTGTTCCAGCTCGAGGAGAAGCAGGCATAGAGACCTGGAAGGGTAGCGAACCGAAGGAGGGTGGCGGATCAACCTGGCTCACCGGATCGTACGACGGGGAGACAGATACGCTGTACTGGCCGACAGCCACCCCTTATCCTATTACCAGCGATCGCGAGCGGCCCGGCGATAATCTTTACACGGATTGCGTGCTGGCAATCGATCCCGACACCGGAAAACTAAAGTGGTACTACCAGTTCACGCCTCACGATGTTCACGTTTGGGACGCGACAGAACCCCTTGTTCTGGTAGACACGCGATATCGTGGGAAGGACCGCAGGCTTCTGATGATGGCCAATCGCAACGGCTTCTTCTACGTGCTGGATCGAACCAGCGGCCAGGTACTGCTGGCAAGGGCGTTCGTCAACCGGCTGACGTGGGCGAGTGGGATCGGCGCAGATGGCCGTCCTCAGCTCGTCCAGGAAGGTGACGTGTCTTGTCCGGAAACTGCTGCCAATTGGAACGCGACCGCGTTCAGCCCCGAGAGCCACCTCTTTTATACGGTGGCGCTGGAGAAATGCGTGGCAAAAGTTGCATCGGGTGGTTGGAAGAAAGCCCAACCTCAGCAGGAACCTGGCAAGAAATACATTCGAGCTCTCGACATCGAGACCGGTAAGGTGGTTTGGGAGCGACCTCAAATTGGCAACGCTGAAGGCAAGAGAGACGCAGGATTGCTGGCGACGGCAGGCGGGCTGATTTTCTATGGCGACCCGGGCGGGGATTTTGTAGCCATGGACGAGCGGAGTGGCAAGACGCTTTGGCATTTCATCACAAACGGCGAGAACAAGGCGTCTCCAATGACCTACACGGTTGACAACAGGCAGTTCGTTGCCGTTGCCGTGGGGCCGAATATTCTGTCGTTTGCGTTGCCATCGGAAGTTCACTGAAGTGACGCGCTTCAACCACGCCCCATGATTTCGGTGTAAGGCATGGACCTTTTGACGATGAGGAACCTGGACGCCGGTAAACTGAAAAACGCGTGGACGAAGGCAGCCCTTGTGCCGATCATGCTGGTAGCCGGCCCATCTTTTCTACGCGGACAGCAGGCTCCGCTATCGGAAAGGCCGACGCGGGGCCAAAAGTTGTTCGGCGAGCACTGCGCCGGCTGCCACGGCGCTGACGCGCGGGGCACTGACAAAGCTCCGGCCCTATCCGGCAATCGCAATATGAGTGACAGGTCGGTGCGGCAGTTGCGGGAGTTGATCAGCAACGGGATTCCGGGGACAGGTATGCCGGCCTTCGATCTGCCTGCTACAGACCTTGATGTGCTGGCCGAGTTCCTGCACGAGATGCATTGGCAGGCCGCCGGGAACAGCCTGCCGGGCGACCCCACGGCCGGTGAAAGGTTCTTTTTCGGCAGAGGGAAATGCAGTTCCTGCCACATGGTGTCCGGAAGGGGATCGCCCGTCGGCCCCGACCTCTCCAACCTGGGCAATGAAATGACGGTTCCGCAGATTCAGTCGGCAGTGAAGGAACCAAGTGCGCAGATCACGCCCGGATATGAAGTAGTCACAGTCACGTTGCGCGACGGGAAGAAAGTGCGTGGCTTCGCCCGGAACCGGAACAACTTTGATATCCGCGTGGAGGACTTCCAGGGGAAGTTTCACCTGCTTGAGGAAAGCCAGATTGCCACGATTCACGAGGAGAAGGCATCGCCAATGCCGGCGGTGCAAGCGAATCCGGAGGAGACTCAAGATCTGATCGCCTACCTCGCCCGCCTGGACGGAGTAAAGACGGGTGCTCTGGCAGCCGGTTCTCATCCTGCGACCGGCGACGTGGACTTCGCCCGGATTCTTCATCCCAAGCCCGGCGAGTGGTTGAGCTACGACGGAAACTTGAACGCGAACCGGTACAGCGATCTCGCGCAGATCAACACCGCCAATGTCGGCAAGTTGCGAGTGCAATGGATCTTCACGGTGCCTCTGTGGAAGAACCTTGTTCCTGACACGTCATACTACGTTCAGAATTACGAATACTTCGGTCTGGAAGTGACTCCGCTTGTCGCCGACGGTGTCATGTACATCACTGGTCCGGGTTCGGTTTACGCCCTGGACGC
>DASYYZ010000048.1:0-32216 GCA_035946735.1 Terriglobia bacterium | reverse complement strand
ACCGAAGTTGGGAATGATGATCGATCCTACGCTGAGCCAGTCCGTAGCCACGCTGGTCACTCGAGTGTTAGAGCTCGGTGTGCTCGTTGTCTTAGGATTCACGTCGAGCGCTGCGTAAACGTCTGTGAGGGCCGAGTTGGGATTCCCGCGGCGGTCGTACCAGCTTACGCTGATATCGCCGTCAGCGTCCACGTTGCGCAATGCGGGCAGGAAGTGCAGCGTGCCGATCCCATTGTCATTGTTCAGCTTAACCGGCGCCGACTGCACCGGGCCGAGGCTCACAAGGTCCAGGCTCTGAAGCAGGATATCCCCGTAGGGATTGGAACGCGCATCATTCCAGACAACGCTCACCGTTCCATTGGCATCGCTCACGGCAATACGAGGAAAATCGTTACCGATACCTCGGTTGTAACCGGAAATCTCGGTGAGGTCCAGGGAGGTAATCGGGATCGAGGTGGTCGCCGAGGGGCCTGAGCAGGACGCCGTCGGCAGTGTCAGGCAGCTATTTGCCACGTAGGCCACTTGTGCCTGGTGTGCAATGGACTCGCACGCGCCGAACTCATCGGTAACCCAGTTGTACTCATGAGCGACGTACACGTCTCCGTTTGCCGGGTCCGCAGCCGGATAAGCCCCTTCGTGCTCGCAGAAGTTGACGTTGTCGCCAGGAGCCACAATCAGGTACGGCGGTGGAGGGGCCGTCGAGGAAGCAGCGGAGCCGTTCTCACAAACCGGCAGTGCCGGCGTCCCGCCGAGCGGACCAGGGCCGCCCGACTTGTTCCCAATGTCGCAAGCCGCGAGCTCAATCTGCCCTTCGAAGTTACTGGTGACGCCGAATTCCGTGTAAGAGACATACAGCCTGCCGTGCACGGCGTCAAGGGTCATGAAGTCCTTGTCCAGGAAACTGCAGAAACCCGACGTGCAGTCCGAGCTGGCAGCGGCAATGATGGGCTGGCTGCAGCTCAGAGTTGCCGGGGGACCCGGCAGCACCTGGCAGGCGGTGACGGCGATGGCGCCAAAGGGATTGGTGTTGCTAAACGTCGGTGGGTAGAGACCGGAAATGTAGAAGTAGGTCTTTCCGCCCACCCGGTAAGCTTCCACGCTGGGGTCGCCCGAGTACACATTATTGGCGCAGTTGGTATTCGGCAACCCGCCCAGATCGGTGAAGGTCTTGCCACCGTTGCTAGAGAATCCGAACCCGCTCAGTTCTTCCTTGTTATTGGCGGAGGGGCACGGCGAGAAGAAACCCGTGGCATCGTTCCAGCCTTCCACCACGTAGGGACCCACGGCCGCAATCGAGGTCTCGGACTGGCCAGATGCGCGCGCTCCGCTGGGAGTGATATCTTCCGACAGGCTGGCCGCGTCCACGTTGTCTGACGTGAAGCCGGTACCGAAGCCTGGTGGATTTTTCAGATTGAGCGGATTGTTAGGACCGTTAGGTTGCGGACCAAAGCACCACATTAGCGCGCCCGACGAGGCCTGGAGCTTTCCGGCGGCGATCGCCTGGCAGAGTGGATGGTTGTTCGTTTTGCTGTTTGTCTGGCCACTTGCCGCCGATGCGGCCAGCAGCAGCACGGTGATTATGAGCGAGAGCAGTCGAGAAAACTTGGGCTCGTTCGCGTCCATCATGTCATTCCCCATGTCATTCCTCCTTGGAAGTTTTCTATTGGATCGTTGATTTCCCCCAAAGTTCAGTACCCCACAATTGTTAATAGCGAATTCTTAGCTTGCAACTCGAATTGATATCCATTTTCTGCTATTCATATCCAGATCTTGCTATCTGAAAGCGGTTATCAGCGGTTCGTCGTCCGTGTCAGTTCCGGGCTCAGTACGGTCTGGCGGTGCTTGGACGGCGTGAGCCCGTAAGCCTGGCGGAAGTCGCTGACGAATCGGCCAACGTGATTGAATCCTGCCCGGGCCGCAACCTCCTTAACGCTGAAACTCGAGGTTTCAAGGAGCTCCCTGGCCCTGGCAAGCCTGGCGGCCTTCAGGTAACGCCTCGGGCTCATGCCGGTTTGCTGCTGAAAGAGGTGGCACAGCCGCGAGACGGAAAGTCCCGCCACCCCCGCCAACTCAGCGAGGGGCAACTCGCGCTGCATGGCGCGATGCATCAAGGCTGTAACGCGGCTGACTCTGGGATCGATTGGTCTTGAAGATGGCCTGACGTTGACGGATATGGCCGCGCTTTGCGGCCCACAAGCAGTCGGAACGGAGAAGCCATTCGTCGACATGCGTCGCCCCCTCGTTGGGGTGGCTTTCAGTTTTTGAGATGGGCTGACGGGTCGAGATACTATCTTTGTGGTTTTCCATTGTCAAGTCGATTGTGTAAAAAACTTTGACGGTGCTGTTTCTGAAATCATTATTGAAGCTTATAGTAACTGTTATAGTATAATCTGGTCAGATCGCGAAAAAATAGCTCGGGCTGGCGACTAGCGGGCGTACGCCCGCCCCACCCCCCCCGTGGCATGGCTATCTGGGTCATGACCATTGTCGAAGAAAGGCCCCAGAGTGGGTTGCGGCAGGCCGGGACTTACCGGGCTTTGCCGGGGATTGATCGTCAAGAGGTGTAGGATGCGCGGACAAAAGCCGTTGCCCGAGGGATCGAAAGAAAAACTGGCTCTGGCGTTGAAAAGCGCGCGAACCAAGGGCCAATACCAGTTGGTGCTGTGTCTTTGGCTGCGGGCGGCCCTGGGGATGAACCCGCGTCAGATCGCGGTGGCCGTGGGAATGAGCCCGTCGGGCGTTTCGAAGATCTGGACGCGGTACTTCCGCGAGGGCGAAGCCATGTTCAAAAAGCGGGGCAAGGGCGGCCGCCACCATGAGTATTTTTCGCTCCCTGAGGAGCGCAAGTTTCTGGATCGTTTACTCTTACAGACCCTGCCCGGGCAACGCGTGATGGAGTCGCGCTTCATTCAGGAGGCGTATGAAAGGACGGTCGGCCGGCCCGTGTCCATTTCGGCGATTCACCGCATGCTGAAGCGGAATCACTGGCGGACGGTTGACAGCTCTCAGATCATGATGCCTCTCGGCTGGGCGCCGGGAGCACATCTGCTAAGGGACGAAGCGGCTCCGTACGACGACTTCTTGGGGTCCTGAGCCCAGCGTTCCACCCCCTTTTCCGGCTGCGGAGCCAAGTGGAAAGCGTGCAATTTTGGACCAAACGCGTTCACAGGGCCATCTAAACGACGAAAAAGCAGGGGCCAAAAGCGTTCAGAGAAGCAGTAATGCCAGCCCAGGCCCAGAGACCCTGCCTTTGACGACCGCTGCTGTAGCGCCGGTCTGCGACCGGCGTCTTTCGCCGCTCCCTTACAGGGCAGGCTCCGAGCGGCGCTACAGAGAATGACGTCACTGTATCTTGCAATCTTCCTTAACTCTTGGCTAATTGGGCCAGCGCCGCGAGCACCTCTTCGCTGTGATGCGTGGGATCGATGCCGGTCCACACCTTGGCGATCTTGCCTTGCGGGTCCACCAGGAAGGTGTTGCGCGCCGCCAGCGTCATGTCGCCATAGCTCTTCAGTGAGCCATACTGTTCCACCACTTTTTTATCCGGATCGGCCAGCAGCTTGAACGTCAGGCTCTCCTTGGTACAGAACTGCTTGTGACTGTCGGTGGTGTCGACGCTGACGCCGAGGATCACGGCGTTGTAGGGCTCGTACTTGGGGAGGTCCTGCTGGAAATTGTGAGCTTCGATGGTGCAGCCCTTGGTCATGTCCTTGGGATAGAAGTAAAGCACCACCCACTTGCCCCGGTAGTCCTTGAGGCTGACGTTCGCGCCGTCCTGCGACGGCAGGGTGAAATCGGGCGCGTCCTGCCCGGCTTGAGGCGCGTCCGGCGCCGCAAATACCGTCAAGAGTCCGAAAGCCGTGACCAGTGCCATTGAAACTACTGCGATGCCAAGCTGCTTCATGTTTGTATCTTCCTTGGTTATGACGCCGCGTTGGCGGCTAAGGTCACCCATGATGGCACGATCGAGCGCGGCACTGGAAACTCGAGGCACCCATGCTCAGTGCTCAAGGAAGGCCCATCACCGGGCTTTCAAAACAGGGTTGGCGCGGGGAGGTTCGATCTGCTCCAAGCAGGCACGCACTTCACACCGTAAGCTCGGGATTCAGTATCGGGCCTGGCTGTTCAGCCGGCTGGAAAGGGTATGATCAAACCACTCGTTGGCGTTCCGGCGCTGCACTTCCGAGAGCGCTTCCTCGGGCTTGGTGGGATCATGGGAGCGCCTGCGCATGTACCATTTCTCCGCCCAATATCAGCACGCGCCGGCGCCGCTGGGCGGTGGCGTGGTCAAGCGCGAGTGGTTGCAGACCTCTACCCCCGAGAGCCTGCCGAAAGAGTTCGAACTGATTTTCCAAAGCTGGGACTCGGCGAATAAGGTCACGGAATTGAGCGACTATCGATTGGGCGCCTGACCTTGAACGTCCTGCTCTCCTTCGCCCAGTTCGAGCGCGAGGTCACACAGGAAGGCGGTGTCAAGGACCGGCTACCGGCAGTCGAAGTCGAGAAGCTGGTGCACTCGCGTCTGCGGTTGTGGCTTGCTTCCCCGCAACAGCTAACTCAGACCTTCAAAGATTATGACCTCGCGGTCACCCTCCAGTTGGCCGCGCTATCACCCAGGATCATCGAGGCCAATAGAAAACAAGCCCTTTCGGCGAGATTGACGCCTAGCTGGCGGCCTGATTGGTGCGTACTTCGGAACCGGACCTCGAATTTGGCGTTCGGAGAAAAGGCGGGCATCCCAGGCCAACGAGGCTCTCCGGTACCGTTTCTCCGGTCCGGTTCAAGAGCTGAAAACCCGCAATTCGGGGCGGATTTAGCGGATTTCTATGGACGGATCGCAGGTTTTCTCTGCAGCTCAGACTTGCTGGCGGAGAGGCAGGGATTCGAACCCTGGGTACAGCTTTTGACCGTACAACGGTTTAGCAAACCGCCGCCTTAAGCCACTCGGCCACCTCTCCGTGGTCCCCGACGCTGGCGGCCAGCGCTAGCTTACTTTAAAAGTCTACCTGAAAACCGGGGGTCGCTCCAAGACATTATGCTTCCGGGAGAATCAAGCACGAAGCTTTGAGCGATCAAGCATTGCGGCCCTGCGTTGAAAACCATTCTGCGCCGTTGCTCAGGCGTCCTGATCCTTAATTTCCGACCATCAATCCCGTGCGTGCGGATCGGCCTGCGGCGGACCGCTATACGAGTGCAGCCATAACCTCGTCGAGCGAAGCGCTATCCTCGACGTGCAGACAGCGCGCGTTGCGGTCGATCTGCCGCATCAAGCCGGACAGAACCTTGCCGGGGCCCACCTCAATGAACAACTCCACGCCTTCCGCAATCAGCTTTTGCATCGACTCGGCCCAGCGCACCGGCGCCGTGACTTGCCGCATCAGTCCGTTCCGAATCACGGCAGGAGAGCGGGTGATTTCCGCGTCGGCGTTGTTGACGAGCCGCGCCTCAGGCTCGGCGATCGCGACCGCATCGAGATCGACGGCCAGGCGGTCCGCAGCCGGCTTCATGAGTGCGCAGTGAAAGGGCGCGCTCACGTTCAGCGGGATAGCTCTCTTGGCGCCGCGCAGCCTGGCGAGATCAAGTGCACGCTCGACGGCAGCGGCATGACCTGCGATCACGATTTGCCCGGGCGAATTCAGGTTGGCCGGCGACACCACGTCGCCTTGCGCGGCTTCACTACAGATTGCCTCGACGGCGGCCAGTTCAAGTCCAAGCAGGGCAGCCATCGCACCTTGACCTGCCGGCACTGCTTCCTGCATATATTGGCCGCGCCTGCGCACGAGCCGCACGGCGTCTTCAAGACGGATGGCGCCGGCGGCCACCAGCGCCGAATACTCGCCGAGGCTATGCCCCGAGACAAAGGCCGGCCGTACGCCTTTCCCGGTGAGCACGGCCGCAGCCGCCGCGGACACCGTCAGAATGGCCGGTTGGGTGTTGGCGGTGAGCTGTAGCTGGTCAGCCGGACCCTCGAAACAGAGGCGGGAGAGCGGGAATTCAAGCGCGGCGTCGGCGGTGTCAAAAACCCGCCGCGCGGCGGAGAAGCTCTCCGCGAGCGTCCGGCCCATGCCGGGATACTGGGAGCCCTGGCCGGGGAAAAGAAACGCAATTGGGGGCATGGCTTCGGGCTCCCGCCTCTCACCACCGCATTAGCACGGCGCCCCAGGTGACCCCGGCGCCGAATGCGGCCATCAGGATCAAGTCCCCCTTCTTGAGGCGTCCGCTGCGCGCACACTCGTCGAGGCAGATCGGGATAGAGGCTGACGAAGTGTTGCCCACTCGCTGGATATTGGAATAGACCTTCTCCGGGGGCACGCCCAAGCGCTCGCGGACCGCGTCGGTGATGCGCTGATTGGCCTGGTGCGGAATGAAAAGGTCAATCTGATCCGCGGTCGCGCCGACCTTCTCGAGCACGCGCCGCGAAACGTCCTCCAGGCTTCGGACGGCCACCTTAAAAAGCTCGTTGCCGCGCATTTTTATGTAATGTTCGCCGCCCTTCACGGTTTCGCAGGAGGCTGGCCTCCGGGTTCCTCCAGCCGGGATGAAAAGGTGTTCCGCAAAAGCGCCCTCAGTGTGCATCTCCGTGGCAAGGATCCCTGACGAGCCTTCAGCAGGACCGAGTACCCCGGCGGCAACCCCATCGCCGAAGATTACGCAGGTGGCGCGGTCGGTGTAGTCGATGTAGCGCGAAAGCAACTCTGCGCCCACGATCAGCACGTGTCGCGCCTTCCCCGTGCTGATGAACTGCTCGGCCACCGTCATGCCGAAAAGAAATCCCGAGCAGGCGGCAGCCAGATCAAAGGCACAGCATGCGGGAGCGCCGAGTCCGGCCTGGATGAAGGCGGCCGTCGACGGCAGCGGCATGTCCGGAGAAATTGTGGAACAGATAATCAGGTCGAGGTCGCGCGGCGTCACGCCCGCCATGTCGAGGGCTTTTCGAGCCGCCTGAATCGAGAGTACGGACGTGAATTCATCGGGCGCTGCCTGCCGCCGCTCTTTGATCCCGGTGCGGCTGGTGATCCATTCGTCAGAAGTATCCACCAACTTCTCCAGCTCGGCGTTGGTGACCACCTTCTCGGGCAGCGCGCTACCTGTGCCCCAAACCGAGGCCCGAATCATTCTGTCTCCCCGTTTTGAATCATCGAACCCGTTTCGAGTTTCGATTTCTCAGGCACGCGCCAACGAGACCGTAGCCAGTTCGCGTTCGATCTTCTCGTTGACGCCTCCCTCCACGAACTCCGCCGCCACGCGAATCGCATTCTTGATGGCGTTCGCGTTTGAACCGCCATGGGCGATCATGACCACGCCTTTCACTCCGAGCAGGGGCGCCCCTCCGTATTCGGAATAGTCCACCCGTTTTTTGAATCCGCGCAGAGCTTTCCGGGAGAGCATATAGCCGGCCTTCGAACAGAGGCTGCTCGCGAAGGCCTGCCGCAACAGGCTGGTGATAGCTTCCACCATTCCCTCGCTGATCTTCAGGGCTACGTTGCCAATAAACCCATCGCAAACGATCACGTCCACGCGGCCGTTGTAAAGATCACGGCCCTCTACATTGCCCACGAAGTCGAGGGGCAGCTTGCGCAGCGCGCCCAAGGCATTACGGGTAAGTTCATTACCTTTGTGGTCTTCGGATCCGATGGAGAGCAGACCAACCCGCGGCCGGGGCACCCCAAAGATCACGCGGTAGTAGGTCTCGCCCATCACGGCAAATTGCTCGAGGTGGAACGCCTTGCAGTCGACGTTAGCGCCGACGTCCACCAGCACCGTGGCCTTGCCGGCCGAGTTCGGAAACACCGCCGCGAGCGCAGGCCGATCCACGCCTTCGAGCGCGCCCAGCACGATCTTGGCCGTAGTCATCACGGCGCCCGTGTTGCCCGCGCTCACCAGGCCGTCTGCCCGGCCATCGCGGACCAGGCGGGCCGCCACGCGCATGGAGGAGTCGCGTTTGCGGCGAAAAGCCTTGGCAGCCGCGTCCTCCATGGTTACGGCTTCGCTGGCATGCACGACTTCGATGGGGAGGTCTCGTGACCCGTTATGGCGGCCGAGCTCCTGCTTGAGCTTCTCCTCATTGCCTACGAGGATTACTTCCGCAAGACCCGCCCGCGCTGCCAGGACAGCACCCTCCACCTCCGGATGAGGTGCAAGGTCTGTACCCATGGCATCCACGGCAATGCGCCACATAACGGAAAAGGGACAGCGACCGGTCAGGATTCTGGTGCAGGGAATACCAGGCGCGCTCGATGCGAGTTCGCGCCCAAACAGGGGCGACTCGCCGGCGCATCCAGCGCATACTCAGGCGTTCTCTTGGGCCAGCACGGCTTCCCGCCCGCGATAATAGCCGCAATTCTTGCAAGCCTGATGGGCCAGCTTCGTTTCATGGCAGTGCGGGCACTCCGCCAGGGCTGGAGCCTTTAGAAAGTCGTGGGCGCGCCTTCGATTGCGCCGCGCATGGGAGTGCCTTCGTTTAGGATTTGGCATGAGTTACTCTTTCTGTTTCTGGGGTGGCGGCCTATCTTCCGTTCCCCTCACTCGGCTTCCCGGTCGCTCGGCTTCTGGGCGCCGAATCGATCGAGCAGCGCGGCAAACGGCGATTCGGAAGGTGTCTCAGCGCATTTGCACGCTTCCAGATTACGGTTAGCGCCACAGGTGGGGCAAAGACCCCGGCAATCCGGACTGCACACCACCTGCATAGGAAGGAACAGGTTCACCTGCTCGGTTACCACGTCCGCCACTTCAATGCCAGGCCCTCCGTAGAACGCCACCTCCAGGTCCTCGGCATGCACCTGAATCTCTTCGTCCCGGGCAATCACCGCCATGGGCTGGTAGGTGAGGTCGAAATTGCACTCTACCGGCATGTCCACCCGTCCCAGGCAGCGGGCGCAAGTGCTTTCGATCCGCGTGCTCAGGCGGCCGCGAAACCTTATATCCTGGCCCACCAACTCCGCGGTCCCGCGCACCTTGAGTCTATCGGACTGGCGGAAGTCCGCGGTGTGATAATCAAGCGCTCCAGTGGGGTAGGTCTCGGAAATCGAAACCGGGTGGAGCTTCAGCGCTTCCACGCTAATCAGCACGGACGGCCTCGCACCCTCAATCGCTTAGGATAGCGGTGCCGGCGCGGGGCTGTCAAGAGAAGCGCGTTGCGGGTAATGGCTCAGTTTGGCGTCTGTTTACCCCGTCTACCGGACATTTGACATTCGCTTCGAATCGTATACGATGGCCTGGATACGGAAGGGCAGCGCTTATTTATGGGCAAGCATCAGGATACGCCTGCACCCGAACACGGCAGCCATGCCTGAGCCTATCCGTGTGGGAATCGTCGGTAGCCGCTTTGCCGCCCGTTTTCACCGGGAGGGATACGAACGCGTTTACGGCATCCCGGTACGGGTGGTGGGCGTGACCTCGCGATCACCGGAGTCGGCGGCGACCTTCGCTCGCGAGCATCAAGTCGCCGCATTCGATTCCTTGGCCGAGCTCTCGGAAGCCGCCGATGTGATCGATCTTTGCTCGCCACCTTCCACCCACGAGCCGCTGGCCATCGAAGCGTTCGATCGCGGCAAGCACGTGGTGATCGAAAAACCGTTCACGGGCTTCTACGGGCCGCCTGGCATGAACGGCGATTTTCGCGGCGACACGTTCTCCAAAGAAACGATGCTGCGCGAGGCCATGGCCAGTTGCGATCGTATTCTGAGCGCGGCCAAGCGTGCCGGCAGGCAGCTTTTCTACGCCGAAAACTGGGTTTACGCTCCCGCTGTCGCCAAGGCGCGCGAGATTCTACAGAAGACGGCTGGCCAGATTCTCTGGATCATCGGCGATGAATCGCACAGCGGCTCGCACTCGCCTTACTACGGCATCTGGCGCCACTCCGGAGGCGGGTCGCTGGTGGGCAAAGGCTGCCATCCGCTCACGGCTGCGCTTCACTTGAAGCGGGTTGAAGGCGAGGCGCGGCAGCAGAAGCCGATCCGTCCGGCGGCGGTGAATGCGCGCACGCACGCCATCACACGAAATCCTGATTTTCAGGATGCAGGCTTCCTGCGCACCGATTACCGCGACGTGGAAGACTACGCGCAGGTTCATGTGACCTTTGAGGACGGTACGGTGGCCGACATCTTCTCGTCCGAGCTGGTGCTGGGCGGCGTCCACAACTGGCTCGAGGTATTTGCCAACAACCATCGCACGCGCGCCAATCTGAATCCTGTCAATGCTCTAGAAACCTACAACCCGCGCGAGGATCTGCTGCGCGACGTCTACGTGACGGAGAAGATCGGCACCAAGCAGGGTTGGAGCCATCCCGCTCCGGACGAGCCCTGGCAGCATGGGTACCCGCAGGAGTTCCAGGACTTCATGGAGTGCGTTTGGCACAAGCGTCAGCCGCTGGCTGGAGGCGAGCTGGCGCGGGATACGGTGGCGGTGATGTACGCAGGGTACCGGTCCGCGGAGCTGGCCGGCGCCGAAGTGCCGGTGCCTTAGCAAGTCCCGCGAATGGCTCTCGGTCATCGCGACCTTCGGTTGCTGAAGGCTGATGGCTATCGCTTCGGGAAATTAGCTCTAATAAGACACGCCTATGAGCAGGACCGATCTGATCCCACTTGAGAGCAGGCGCGAGTTTGTGAAGAAGGCTGCTGGCGGCCTCGCGGCGGCCTTGCTCGCCGACGGTGCGAAGGGCAGCCCGACGAGATCTGCAGCGCAAGCCGGCGCTGCTCGCGAGATTCGTGATACCTCGCCCAAGCTGAAGATCGGGGTGTTCGATGCTGCCTTTGCTGACCTCTCCATCGAACAGCTCATCGACACGATCAAGGAGTTCAAGATTGAGGCGGTGGAGATCGGCTCCGGCAACGATCCCGGCAATCCCCACTGCGACCTGGATGGCCTGCTGGCGGACGACTCCAAGCGGCGCGCTTACATGCGGCAATTCGAGAAGAACGGGGTCATGGTGAGCGCCTTCAGTTGCCATGGCAATCCCGTTCATCCCGACCCGGCGAGGGCCAGGCGCGAGGATGCTGTCTATCGCAAGAGTATCGACCTCGCGGCCAAGACTGGCGTGAATCACGTGAACTGCTTTTCGGGATGCCCCGGCGACGGCACCGGCAGGCATCCGAACTGGGTGACGACGCTCGAGACCGACGAGTTTGTAGCGATCCTCAAGTGGCAATGGCAGGAAGTGCTGATCCCGTACTGGAAGGACCTCAATCAATATGCCCGGGAGCGCAACGTAAGAGTCGGCCTCGAGATGGACGGCGGCTATTCAGTATTCAATGTGGCGACGCTGCTGCAACTGCGGCGCGCTGCCGGCGAGAGTATCGGCGCCAACCTGGATTTCAGCGGCATATTCCAGCTTGGAGTCGATCCGGTGGCTGTCGCCAAGAAGCTCGGAGAAGAAGGCTGCCTTTACCACATGCACGGCAAGGATATTCTCCTTGACGCGCAGAACGTGGGCGTCAACGGCCTCGTGGACCTCACGCCTTATGAAGATCTCGCGCACCGGTCATGGTCCTATGGAGATATCGGATACGGCCACGACCTCGTCACCTGGAAGGCCATCGTGGAGCAGCTTAAGGCGGTTGGCTACGAACATGTGATCAGCATCGAGCACGAATCGCCCTTTACTTCGGCCCGGGTTGGCGTGGCCAAGAGCGTTGGCGCTCTCGAAGAGATTCTGCTCGATCGAGCACGGCTCTTATCTTGAGGCGCTTGGATCGAGCAGGCTAGTGTTGCGTTATCCAATTACGTTTACCTTCGATAGCGCCCTTTTGGTGAGGGAGGAAGAACTAACGCATTTCTTATCAGCACGCGCTGCTCAGGGATTAAGTAAACGGATTTGAGTAACGCAACACTAGGAACGCGAAAGAAGCGACTGCAACAAGGCCTGAGCTTCCCGATCGCCGCTCGCGAGGTGTGGGCCGAGCGGCGAGCCCAGAAACACAAACTGGCCATCACCGAGCCGAAGGCGGCAGCAGACTGGAACATCGTTGATGCGGGCGATGGGCCGATGATAGGGTTCATGTGCGGACTCGACAGGACGATGCGCCTCCCGCGAAAAGCCCATCGCGGCGTACGACAGAGGGATCGCGCGGCTGAAGTCCCGCACGATGGTTGTTGACGGCCAATCATAATGAACGTAAGGCAGAGTGGCCGCGGGCGGTCCGTTACGGCGTTCGCCACCTTGAGCGGCGGCCAGGATAGCCGCGCCACTAGGAGCGCCCGGCCAGAGGTCCATCGGAGCCTCGATGATCGCACCGAAGTAAGTTCGCAGCAGGTGCTGCTCGATCCGAAATGCCTCCAGGCCCGCGTAGGCTGCGCCCGACTCGTAGACTACAACGCTTCCGCGCCTGGCCAAACGGCTGAGGGTATCCGCAAACACGCTGGAGTGCAGGACCGCACCCGGCACGAGAATGAAATCTCCAGACTCGATGACGTCAGGCCCGATACGACGATGAGGAACGGAAGCGGCAGCAAGCGCGCGCGCGAACCCGGCCAGAGACTCCGGCAGGACGCACTGCTCTCCGGCGTCCACCAACAGGCAATGATCAAGAATTCGCTCTCTTACTTGGGAGCCCGCGGCAGCAAGCCCGTTCAGGCGCGTGTGAAGCGCGAGCGGAACCGCCGCAGCGCAACCGAGGAGTCGACGCCGCGAAACCAGCCGCATCACAACCTTCCTGCGATCAAGCGGTCTATGGCCGCAGCCGTGTCGTAAAACTGTTGATCCTTGGCAAAATGGTAGCGATCCTCCATTTCGGCGACGAGCCAGCCGTCGTAGCCAACCTTGTGCAGAGCGCCGTGGATCGCGGGCCAATTGTTGTTGCCCAGAAACAGGTTGGTATACACGCTCTCTTCGCCGCAACGACCGCGATGCTTCTTGACGTCTTTTAGGTGGATTCGCGTGATGTTGGGACCGTGAATCTCGATCCATTGTTCCGCGAAGCCGGTTTCGTGAATGTTTCCAACATCGAGGTGAATGCCGACGTAAGGCTTGTTGATGTCCTTGAGGAAAAGCTGAAATTCGCGCGGACCCATGAGAAATCGCTGCTCGGCGTTGCAGTTTTCGCAGCCGATCTTCACCTTGGCCTGCGCGGCCTTATCGCCCAGCGGCTGGATGACCTCGACCGAGCGCTGGTAGACCTCGTTGTACGGAACCTCCGCGGTGACGAGTCCCGCCACCACCAGAATCGCGTCCGCCTTGAGAAGCTGCGCAGTTTCGAGTTGCCGCTCCACGATGCGGACGGCCTGTCCCCGCACTTTCGGGTCGCGCGCCGAGAGCGGTGTGTCCCAGTGCAGGCCCGTGGAGACGTTGGAGACCACCAGACCTGCGCTCTCCACTTTACGCAGCAGGTCCTGGACCTCAGCGTCGGTGGTTTTCATCTGGAACCAGGGTACGTCGCCGAGCCAGAGCTCGACCCCGTCATAACCGGCCTTCTTGATGAGTTCGAGGCCGTGCTCGAAGCTCCAGCCTTGCGGGATCATGTTGTCGCCGATGGACTTTTTCATATTTTCTCGCCGATTGGGATCTTCTCTTGCGCGCTCCGATCAGGCAGTCTCCACAAAAGTGTACTCGTGCTGGCCGTCCCGTATTACCAACACCTTTTTGCCCGCGCGTTCACCCACCACGAATTCAAATCCGTCCAGCGTGGGGTCAATCGTAATAAACGAGATCGTGCCATCGTCGTTCTTCCGCGAAGCCACGGTGCTCTTCCACTCGCCGAAATCGAATGTCGTCACGCCGCCTTCGGTCAACACCGCAAGCTCGCCGAGTTCCTTGCTGGAATAGTGTCTTGCCAGGCCGGACACGGGCGCCGTTGCGGCAGGCACCACGAGCCGCTCCCGATCCTTGGCAAGGGCTGCTTTGTGGCGCGCCGCCTGAGAGGCAACGTCCCCTACGGCCTCAGGTTTGCCGTCGTAGACGACCTCCAGCAAGCGACGCTCGAAGGGACCGAGCAGCATGCCGCCATTGTCAGAATTGGTGAGCAGCACGGCGCCAATGCCGGCGTCCGGTAGGAAGTAAAGGTCGCTCTTGAAGCCGGCCATGCTGCCGCCGTGGCTCACCACCGGAACGCCGTACTTGCGGTCGACGATTAATCCCATCCCGTAACTGGAGTCCTCGCCGAGAGCAACCTGCGGCGCGCGGCGTTCCAGCAGATTCTCTTGCGAGACCAGTTGCTTGCCATCCGGCAGTTTTCCCACGGCAAGCTCGAGCTGCACGTAGCGAATGAGATCGCCGGCTGAGGTCCAGACGCCGCCCGCCGGACGGGCGGAGACAATCGAGTAATTGAAAGCCATGCTGCCGACCGCGGGTTTGCCATCCACATCGTCTCCGTGCGGAGTTGCATGATCCCCTGCGAGCGCCCGAGCATAGTCGAAAGTGGTGTAAGTCATCCCCAGAGGATCAAAAATCTTTTGCTGCATCGCCTGGTTGTAGGCGGCTCCGAGATCCTGGTCCGGGTAAACAAGATGCGCGCCAATGTACCCCGCAGCCGCAGCCATCAGATTGCTGTACTGGAAGACCTCGCCGAACTTGCTGGTAGGCTGCATGGTTCCGAGCAAAGCGAGTGTCGACTCCGGAGTTGCATTCTTGAACTCGAACAGCCATTCCAGATCCTGCCGCGGCAATCCCGTGCAGGCACAGATCAGATTCTTGACCAGGACCTTCTTGGTGGTGTCGGCATCGCCCAGTTTGAAACTTGGGTAGACGTCGGTCACCGGCTCATCCCACTTTAACTTTCCTTCGTCGACCAGCTCGGAGAGCAGCAGCGTGGTCATGCCTTTGGTGTTGGACGCCGCCATAAACAGCGTGTTCTCGTCCACCTGCTCCGGCTTGCCCAGCTCGCGCACGCCGAATCCGCCCTGGTAGACAACTTTGCCGCCATCGACAAGCGCCATCGAGGCCCCGGGAATGCCAAGCTGCCGCATCGAAGACTCAACGAATTCTTTGAGTTGAGCGACGTGCGCGGCATCCAGCGGTTGCGCCTTGCGTCCGGCAAAGGACTCGCGCTGGTAACCCTTCGGGCGCAGACTTCCAAAGATCAGCCCGATCGGTGCGCTCCGCTTTTCCACTGTCGGATCGCTTCCGTCCAGGATGACGACGGTCCAACTGCTGCCGGATCGCAACGCAATCGCCTGCACCGCGGCACGTTCGTTCGGAGACGTCTCGTAGTTGAATACCTGGCGCTCGTCCCAGCCCTCGCGCGCCGGAACAGGCGTAACCAGCTTGATGGGCCGCTTGGACTCGGGTTTGTATGCTGCCCAACCGGCCGCGACCGCCGCGCGTGCATCAGCCGCCTGGCAGTCGACAACGGCAATGTGCGTGTCGGTTTCAGGTGGCTGGAGGATCACGAGGTTCTTGCCGGTCTCGATCGACCAACCGGAGGGAACCGTGAATTTGGCCCCGCCCGGTGTCACGCGCTGCGTATCGGCGGCCAGCCGCTCCGGCGCCGGCCGTGCCGCCGCCTGCGGGGATGCTCCGGCGGTCGAGGCACCGGCTGGTCTCAGTGCGAAAGGGCTGAATGCGAGGAAAACTATGACAGCGGATCGACCGATGGTCATGTAATTCACACCGCCTGCAAGAGATGTGGAAGTGCGGAACCGATGATACACACAGCCGAATCGGCTAGTCAAACGTTGGCAGTGCGCATTAGGAATTGGGTGGCACGCAGTCGGCCATCATGAGGAGCCTAACCCCTCGCGCGAGTCCCGGGAGCAGCCGTTTGGCGGTGCCAACCACCGGTAATTGGCAAGCATCCTAGTTCTCGCAACCCCGAGGCCGACCCATGCGCCATCCGCTCCCCATTTGTGCTCTGATCCTTGCCGTTTCCACGGGAGCCGCGTCAAGCGGGCGCTGGCAGCAAACGGCATCGCCAGGGTCTGCGGTGGGCCCGCCGGCCGGAGCAACCTGCGCCATCGAAGGCGTGGTTGTGAACGCCCAAACCGGCGAACCGATCAGGAAAGCTCAGGTCACAGCGGTGCGCGAGGGCGGCGCAAACGCCAGCAATCAGGGACCGCAAGCCAGCGTCAGCGATGTATCCGGGCATTTCAGCATCACCGGTCTCGAACCCGGCCGCTACCGGCTTGATGTGGAGGCTGACCGCTTCGCCGGACAGACTTACGGAGCCCGTCGCCCGGGAGGACGCGGAAAGCCGCTGGAGCTTGGCAACGGCCAGACCTTGCGCGACCTCAGCGTTCGACTTCAGCCAGCCGGCGCCATTACCGGAACTGTCCGGGACGAAGATGGTGATGCCGTGGTGCGCGCTTTTGTGAGAGCGATTCCGGTGGGCGGAGCGCGCTTCCGAGGCTGGAGTCAGGCCGAAACCAACGATCTTGGCGCCTATCGCCTCTTCGGCCTGATTCCAGGCACCTACCTTGTCCAGGTCGACGCTCAACAACAATCCGAACGCGCCGATTCAATGGGTCGAACGTACGTGGCCACCTTTTATCCTGGAGTGACGAGCACTGCGGCCGCCGCGCCCATCCAGGTTCAACCAGGCGCCGAAATCCAGCAGATCGACATCGACATGAAACCCGTTCATGCCGTGGCTGTGCGGGGCCGGATGGTTAATCAGTCGACAGGCGGCTCCACGCAAGGAGGGTGGGTGGGGTTGGTTCCGCGCGACGCAGACTCGGATTCAGGGCCTGGCGTGAAGGCCGGAAAGTACTTTCCGGGCGTGCACTACAACGGTGGCGTCCAGGATTCGCAGGGCAATTTTGAGCTTCGCGCTGTTCCGGCGGGCTCGTACTGGCTTACGGCAAACCTCCAAGGAAACGGCCGGCAGTATCAGGGGCGCGAGCCTCTGGAAGTCGGCGATTCCGATGTTCAAGGTCTGATCGTGACTGTCAGCGCCGGCGTCAGTATAGCGGGACGGATCCGCATCGACCCCCCCAAACCCTTTAACTACTCCAGCCTGGGCATTAACTTGATTCCTGAGGAAGCAATGGGCGGCGGCGGGGGCGGCGCGCAGCCCAAAGCTAACGGAGACTTTTTCCTGCAGGATGTGGGCGCCGGGAGCTATCGGCTAAGCGTCGGAGGCTTCCCCGAGGAGTACTACTTGAAATCAGCGAAGCTGGGAGGGGTGGATGTGCTCGATGCCGGCCTGAACATCGATTCCGCCAGCCCGGGCGCACTCGAGATCGAGCTCAGTTCGCAAGGCGGGAGCATCAGCGGCGCCGTCTTCCGCGACCATCAGCCTGCAGCCGCCACGGTTTTCCTGGTACCGAATCCACCGCGACGCAACCGTCAGGACCTCTACTCGATGAAGGCCACCAAGGCCGATGGCACCTTCACCCTGCTCGGGCTTCCTCCCGGAGACTTCAAACTGTTTGCTTTCGAAGACGCCGAACCTGGCATGTGGTGGTCTGATCCCTCGGCGCTGCAGTCCTATGAGGCCAAAGGCCAGGCAATCCACATTGACGACGGCGGCAGCCAGTCAATCCAATTGGAATTGATCCCTGCTGAGGCACAGGAGTAGACTCGCCTCAGACCTGCAGACTGCGAATGTAAGGGACACTGGCCTTCATCAGATCCAGATTCATTTCGACAAAGTAGTTCTTGATGCCCCCGGTTCTGGCGGCGCTAAAGATTCTCGGCCAGTTGAGACTGTCTTTGCCGACTGCCGCGATTTTTTTAGACTCCACCGACCAGCCCTGTACGTGCATCGAGATGAAGCGCCCGGGATACTTCGTGAAGTATTCGGCTGCGTCGTAGCCCCGGCTGATGGTGGAGACCTGGAATTGGAATTTCACCAGCTTCGGATCGAGCAGATCGAAGAGCAGGTCATAGGTGCGCTTGCCGTCGACGCTCGTGAGCTCGAAATCCTCGTTGTGCAGACCCTGCTGGATGCCGGCCTTGGCCGCCTGTTCACCCATTTTGTTGTATTCGTCGGCCGCCCGCTTCACGTCATCCATTGTGGGGTGAGAGGGCCCGTCGAGGCTGGGAACAAGCATTTGCGTCAGACCGAGGTCCTTGGCCCAGGCGATTCTGCCCGCCTGATCCTTCCTGAGCTCGTTGATGTCAAAGTGCGAACTCTCGCACTGGACGCCCAGATCCGTCAGCATTTTTCGCAGTTCGCGTCCGCTATACTTGGCCAGACCGGCGAACCCTGAATCGGCGTAGCCCACCGGCGAACACAGCTCGATGGCCTGGAAACCGGCCGCGGCCAGTTGCTTGATGGTGCCGGGAAAGTCGCTGGCGATCATCTTCCTGACCGGATAGGTTTGGCATCCGATGGGCAATCCCAGCGGATTAGCTCGAAGCTCGAAGGCGCCTGCCGACGTCAATCCGGCCACCGCGGCACTTGCTCCCGCAATCTTAAAGAACTCTCGTCTCGAGACTTCCTGCATCAAATCCTCCTCAAGGCTTTATGCCATCCGGAATTGTTACACGCCCTTCCGGCGTCATCGCGGCCCATTTCGCCAGGGATCAATCCTACAGGTTGGCACTTTCAAAGTCCATGAGGGGCGCCGCCATTGCGGGCATAAGGTCATCAAGGGCTCGCGGGCAGGACTGGGATCTTCGCCTTTGGAACCGCGTGCAAATTGCTGAAGCGCTGCCGCTGGCTGCGGAAGCTCTGGTGGACGGCGCCGGTCCGTTCGCCCTCCAGGCGGCGATTGCGGCCGAGCATTGCAGGTCCCACGCTACGAAGACACAAACTGGAGTGAGATTTGTGCGCCTCTGTGACCTTCTCCAGCGCGCGCAGCCTTCGCCCGTCGTATCGCTGAACCGGGCCGTGGCAGTGGCTATGGTGGAAGGACCGCGCTCCGGCCTCGCTCTTATTGACGATCTGATCGCAGCGAACGAGCTCGCCAGTTATCACCTGCCGTGCGCCGTGCGGGCCGACCTATTGCGGCGCCTGGGGTCCGCCGATGCCGCCACGAGCTACCAGCGCGCACTCCCCTTGGTCACCAATGAGAGCGAGCGCCGATTCCTCGATCGGCGTCTGCGCGAAGTCCAGCTTCGGGAGGAACCAGGATAAGGGATCAAATTGGCGATTAGGCCGGCCTAGAAGTTATAGTCCAAGAACCCGTATGGATAAGACGCGCTGCTGCCGGGGCTATTCTGCTTGATGAACTGCCCCGCATACAGGTGCCCGAAACCGGCCCCAAGCTGCAAGCGCCGGTTGATGTCATAGGTTCCGTAAATGTCGCCTTCCTTGCCGATGTCCGTACTGACTGCGCCGCCCTTGGGAACCTTCACCGACACGGCTCCCGTACTGTCGTACAAGCTGTCGTACCTGCTGGCCAGCGAGAGCTCGCTCAGCACAAAGCGCACCTTCAGTTTCGGCACGGGTCTGAAGTCGAATCCCGGCTTCAGATCCCTGATATTTTCTTCGCCGAACAAGTCGGTGATCCGGTCCCACTGATGTGTTGTAGGATAGAGCAGGTCGAAGGTTCCAACCACCGGGTTGCCGATGGACCTGTTTCCGCTAGCGTAGTTGTATTCGATCGAGAATCGCGGCTCAAAGCGAGTCTTCGGAATCGTGTAGCCGAGGATGGCGTACCAGGCCCAGGCGTGTATCGAGCTATCGGCAAAGTGACCGGACTGGATTGAGTAGCGCGCCCGGTAGTCGAAGCCGCCTGGAATGGTCCCAGCCCACCGCACTCCGCTGGTGTAAAGCCGTTCGTCCCCCTTCACCTTGTCGACACCGGTGACGGTGGGTACGGTCTTCAAATAGACGTAAGGCTCGATGCTCGCTCTGGGGACCAGTTTGCTGAGGTCGAGGTTGAACCCGTAAAAGTCGCGGCCTGGCTGAACCTGATCGAGGCTGGTAGGGTAATCTTTGACCACCGAGGATGCAAAGACATCCAGCCGCGCTCCTAAATCCTGACTTCGAAGCGTCAGGCGGACAGCGTCGAATGACCGGGTCGCGTTCGACCAGTTGCTGCGGCCAATCAGGTGCTCATCGCCGAATGCGAGTTCCTGGCGGCCAGTCTTAAGACTGAACCAGCCGTGCTCTCCATTTCGAAATTCGATATAGGCCTGATTGAGGTCAAACACGTCTTTCATGGACGTGGTCACGTTCTTGGGATTGGCCCCGATCACTTCGGAGTCCCGAGCCTGAACGAAGCCGTGAAGCCAGGAAGTGGGCGTGATATCGAAGCCAAGGCGTACCCGCGTCAGCCTATAGGCGTCGTCAGAGCCCGGTTTGAAGCCGTATCCCGTGCGCCCTTCCTCTCGATCCCGAAACTCCCCGCTCAAACGAAGCCAATGAGGCAGCCATGAATTCACGGCCCCGGCGGGCGTCCAACCGTAGTCGTCATCAGTCGCTACTGCCGGTGCCGGAGCGGCGGTCGGCGCAGGCGCCGAAGCAACGGCAGCGCTTGCGGAGTCGCCGGTCTCCGCGGCGGCAAAGCGTCTAGCAGAGGCCGGGTCGGCCGTCGGCCCGGTATTCCCTTGTGCCGAACTCGTCTGCTGGCTAGGGGCGCCCTGTGCTGTGGTTGATTGCGGATCCTGACGGGATGGCACGGACGCCGTCTGGGCCGCGGCGGGCCCGGCCGTGACCAGGCACAGGCCCAGCAGCATCAGGTGCGCTCTGTCAGGAATTCCGATTTCTCGCGCAAGGCGTTGGCGGTCTAACATGATCTTCCTCCCTCAGACTGTCCCTTTCCGTTGGCGGAACGGCATGCAGTGACTCCCCTCTGGGGACATTCAAAGATTTGGTACAGAATGTTTATAATCTACTCTATCGAGTTAGTAGACTATCTGAATTTGACCGGGTCTGTCAACAGCAAAATCACATTAAAGTCTATTAACTCGATGGACTAACTGAATAAGCAACATTGAGGGTCCGGAAGGCTAGGCGCCCCGACCCGGCACGGTTGGGTGGTTTGCAGCGGGCAGGCGCCGTCTATTCTGCGTTTTCTGCTGGCAACGCTGATTATGGGGTAGGCAGGGAGGAGACCTCGGTTGTCCGGCGGGAGCTGGTCCGTTCCGCGGGTGGCCACCTGGTCTTCTGCGTGCAGATCGCCGCAAGACCTCCACGACGCCCGACGGATCGTTTTGCAACAAACTGTTAGTTTAGACCGTCTCTTTCGGTGTATGGAAGATCAGAACACGACTGCGGAGTGGGACGGAAATGTCAGTTCATAATACGCTTCACTTCGTAAACGCCGTCAATCTTGCGCAGCGAGGAGACAATCTTGCGCAGGTGCTGGATATCGACAGTATCGAGCGTCACGTCGATGCTGGCGCGCTCATCGCCGGTGTGCGCTTGAATGTTCTGGATGTTGGAATGTACGTCGCTGATTGCCGAGGTTACTTCGGCCAGCAGGCCCCGCCGATCGGCCGTGGTGAGAGCGAGCTTCACGGTGTAGAGGGTGTACTTGGGCCCGCTCCATTCCACCGCGATCCTCCGGTCCGCATCGTAAAGCAGGGTCTGAACGTTGTGGCAGCTCTTGGAGTGAACGGCGATCCCCTTGCCGCGAGTCACATATCCCACGATCTCCTCGCCGCGCACGGGATTGCAGCATTTGGCGCGGTACACCATCAGGTCATTGTGGCCGTGCACCTGAATGGCTAGGTCGCGCTCCATCCCGAGCGCGCGCTTGACGGTGCTGGTCAGGCTCGGAGCAGCGTCGGGTTCAGGCTCGTCTGGAATCGCTGGCGCCAGCTTCGCCAGCACTTGCCGGGCGCCGAACTTACCGTAGCCGATGCCCGCCATCACGTCATCGGCCTGGGTGCAGCCGTATTCACCGGCAACGCGGCGATAGTCCTCATCGCTGACGTTCTTGAGCGCCACGCCGAAACGGCGCGCTTCCTTTTCGAGCAGCTTGCGCCCGATTTCGATGGCTTGTTCCCGCTCCGCCTGATTGATCCAATGCCGGATCTTGTTGCGCGCCTTTGAAGTCTTCACCACCGCAAGCCAGTCGCGACTGGGATTCTGGTTGGGCGCGGTCGTGATCTCCACCACGTCGCCATTGCCCAGTTTTGACTTCAGCGGCGCCATGCGCCCATTCACTTTGGCGCTGACACAGTGGTGTCCGACTTCGGTATGGATGGCGTAGGCGAAATCGATCGGCGTCGCGTCGCGCGGTAGGACCACCACCTTGCCCTTGGGCGTGAAGATGTAGGCTTCCTGGGGATAAAGGTCAATCTTGAGCGTAGAGAGGAAGTCGCTCGGATCGCGCATTTCCTGCTGTAAATCCACCAGCCGCCGCAGCCATGCCATGCGGTCCTCGTCGCCCTTGGCCCCGGACTTGCCGTCCTTGTATTTCCAGTGCGCCGCGATGCCCTCCTCGGCAACGCGATGCATCTCCTCGGTGCGAATCTGGACCTCGAAGGGCTGGCCATGCGGCCCAATCACGGAAGTGTGCAGAGACTGATAGAAGTTTTGCCTCGGCATGGCGATGAAATCCTTGATGCGTTCAGGAACCGGCGACCAGGTCTGGTGGACGGCTCCAAGCGCAGCATAACAGTCCTTGACGGAGTCCGTAATGATGCGGATGGCCAGCAGATCGTAGACCTTCTCGATGCCAATCTCCTGCCGCTGCATCTTTAGCCAGATGCTGTAGAGCCGCTTGATTCTTCCTTCGACGCGTCCCGGCACGTCGTGCTCCTTCATCACGCTCTCAACCTGTTTGCGCACCTCGGCCAGGAATCCCTCGTCCACCTTGCGGCGGCTTTCCACCGCGTTCCGAACCTCTTCGTAAGCTTCGGGCTCGAGATGACGGAAAGCCAGGTCCTCGAGTTCGCCGCGCATCTTGCCCATGCCAAGCCGGTGCGCGATGGGAGCGTAAATCTCGAGGGTCTCGGCCGCGATGCGTTGGCGTTTTTCGGGCGACAAGGCATCGAGCGTCCGCATGTTGTGGAGGCGGTCCGCGAGCTTCACCAGCACCACGCGGACGTCGTCGACCATGGCCAGAAACATTTTGCGCAGGTTCTCGGCCTGCTTCTCTTCCGGAGTTCCGAAGTGAAAGCGGCTGATCTTGGTCACGCCCTCCACGATGTGAGCCACGTCAGCGCCAAACTCCTTCTGCACGCGGTCGATCGTGATCTCCGTATCCTCTACCACGTCATGCAACATGCCCCCGGCGAGGCACACCACGTCCAGCTTCATGTCGGCCAGTACGTTGGCTACTTCAAGCGGATGGGAGAGATATGGCTCGCCGGACAGGCGTTTCTGGGTGCGGTGTTCGGTGGCGCTGAAGTCGTAGGCCTTGCGCAACAGGGCGAGGTCGTCCCCGGGGCGATAGGCCTCTACCTTGCGGGCGATTTCTTCGAAACTGAGCATCGTCGAAGCCCGTTAGCAGCCGCCAGTTTTTGCATAAGAACCCCTGAAGCCGGCGTGGCACGCGTCCAGAAGCTCTGGAGTCATTCTAGGGTATGCGGTGACTCGGCTTCAAGGAGAGGCGAGCTTGCAGAGTCAGAGTCCGGAAGTAAGGGCTCGATTTGGCATCGGCTCCAGGAGCTTCCCCGAACTTGTGAAGTTTTCTTTTGGGACCGCGGGCGCTGCCCCTGTGTGCGTGCCGAACCGAATCTCCATTGGCGTGTTCTTGGTGAATACTACGTCCGTGCCGCGCGCGAGCACATGAGAGTAGACGGACCAGCCGGCTCCGTAAAAGGCAAAAACCGCGCTCACCGGGCGGTAGTGGGCCGCGAGACCGACGACGCTGCCGAGGAGTCCAAAGCCGGCGCCGCCCCGGATGGCGCCACCGGCCACATCCGGACCTTGCGGTCCGAGGCCGTCTGCGATTCGCTCATGATTATGCGGGTCGAGGCCGTCCAGGGAGCCCAGCGCCAGCACGACGTCGATGGCAGGCGCGATGTAGCGCGTCTTGGGAGTTACGGCGTGCGCCCCGCCTTCGGAATCAACCACGGTGTGTGTGCTCGAAGCCGCATCAATTCCCTGCAGACTGGCCTCAACCGGGCGAGGCGCAGCCTGGGCCACCTGGATCTGCCGGAACGTGAACCGCAGTTGTCCATTGCGGCCCATGCGGCGCGCAGGGACGGCTTGCGTGACGTTTCCCTCCAGGCGCGCACCCTCAGGAAGGATCAATTGATGATTCGTGGTGAAAACCGGCTCCGAGACTACTGCCTGCACCGGCGATCCTTTGTGATCGAGCGCTGAGCTCAGCCCTGTCACCAGTCTCACGTGCACAATGCTCCCGGGCGGAATCTCACTGCCGAGTTGCGACAACTCGTCCGCCGAGGGTTGCGCCTGACCAAGGTCCAGCGGCGCCTTCAGAACAGCGGTAAAGCTGGTGCCGGCGGGCAGGATCTGGCGGTGATAGGGCAGCTCGGCGGCGAGCGCAGCCTCCAGGCGCTTCATCTTGCCCGGGGCCTTGATTTGCTGGATGGTTTCCTGTTCGCGCTGCTGCGCGCTTTGGCGGGCCTGGTCCACGGCCGCGCCCACGCGCCCTTTCTTCTTTTTGTCGTTAGCCCCGGCCACAAGATGCACCATGTCCGGCACGCCCCGCGAGACCGTGGTCTCGAGCGGTAGCCGGGTCCCGTCCTTCAGCACCAGCGTGTCGAAATCAAAATGAGGCGTGCGCCACGGAGTGAAATCGCCGTTGGCGATCGCCAGGGCGCGACGCTTCCCCGAAATCTTCTCAACCTCGCTCACGCGACCGAGCACCTGGCTGCCTGCCGGGACCACGAGCCGGTCGAAGACGTAGACGGGCTCTGCGATCCGGCCTTCAACCGGTATGCCCGCTTGCTTGATTCGCACCGGCTTCTGCAAGGTGACGTGCAGGGGCACGCCCGGTGGTACCCTAAGCGCGATGGGCTCGGGAGTGGCAGGCGCACGGACCGCCGCCCCAGAAGCGAAGTCGGTAACACCGGGCGCTCGCGGCGACTGACTTGCCGGGCCCGTCTTGGCGCCCGGCCCTTGAGATGGCTGCTGGTCGGCTTCCGTGGCTTGGCCGTAAGCCAAAGCGGCGGGCATCGATAAAAGCGCAAGAAAAGTAGCGAAAATGAATCCGTGAATGAAACAACGCATGACGAAGACCTCCGGTCCCAGGCGAAGCACTAGCACGCTCCATACATGCTACTACGCGTTGCGCCTTAGTCCAAGCCGCCCCCGGGGACGGCCTCCGTTAATCTGCTTTCCTCTTGACTGATCTGGAATTTTGCCAAGCAGTATTTGCATCGGATCCTTTGCATCGACGAGGGCGGGAAATGCCGCCAGCCATTTTGCCGCAACCTGTCTGGTTTTTGTCCACCAAATGTGAACCGCATCTGGAGTTCCAATCGCCGGTTGTCCGCCGACTCGGATTCCTAGTGGCGTTGCGACCCTGTCAAGGCTTGACTGACGGCTGCGCGTGCCGGCTCCGTCACGTGAACTACGGGTCCACCTTCATAGAGCGCTCGCGGCGGGCGGTCCTGCCAAGTCACCCCGGGCGGGAACACGGCGATATGATCCCAGACGACGCTTCGGCGATCATGCTCGCCCATCGAACGAGAGATCAAGCGGCCTTTGTCCCAGTACTGTGAGGCCCGCGGGTCTGAGATCCGTCTCAAGGCCGAGGTGGACGGCGAGGACCAGTCTGTGGGCAATACCGGCTCCCAGACCACAAAGGCTCGCACGGGCTTGCCGGCAAACTCTCGCAAGATACGCTGGGTTGCAGAGGCCCCCTGCAGGCAGACGGCTCAGGTGGGCGACAGAAGCACCAGCACTCGGACGTCGCCCGCGGCGGCGTTAAACGTGTTCTTGATCCCGGCGACGCTCTCGGGCGTGAGGGACTGCAGCGGCGGCTGGCCTGGAGGCACCTCACTCCCGGCGTAGAAATGAACGAATCCTGCGATCAAGACCGCCGCGAGAATCAAGCCGAGTGCGAATCTGCGCTTCATGCGTTTACCGGGCCAGTAGACTGGCCGCCGCGTTGGCCATGAGCTGCGGGAAGAAGATCGCCACGACGACGAAAGCCGCAGAGATCCACAACAGCACCGAAGCGATAACACTCGGCCGGCGCCCGCACTTCTTCACCCGACGTGCCTGATAGAACCCGTAAGCGATCAGCAGCACCGAAGCCCCCAGCAGGTACGGCCGTGCAGCCGAAAGTAACGCCGAGCTGCCGGCGAATCCGGCGGCTGCCACGAAGGGAAGAATAGGCCAGCAGCAACTGGAGGCGGCCACAATGCTGCTGATGGCGGCGAAGCTGGCGAGTACGGTGCGCGCACCGCGGTGGTGTCCCGACTCAGCGGTCCTGTCAGCGACGGTTTCTTCACGCACGTTTCGCGACCTCCTGCGCTTCTCTCAAAGCGCTCCGAATCATTTCCTCGGACGGCGATCCCTCAGGATAGCGCCTGCAGGCGAAGGCCGGATCTTCCACTGTCCGGGAGTGGACTTCGATGTCAAGCTCGTTGTACCGACCCGAATCGTGGGCGCCCCGATGAATTTCAGCGCCCTCGCGGCCGCCTCCTCCTTCACTTCGATCTCTGACACCTCGGCCGACAACCCTTCCCGCCCGAGAACCGATCGCAGCCGGTCTAAAGCGGGGCCGTAATTGGGGCAGCCCTCGAAATACAGGACGTCAATTTTCGTCCGAACCTAGATTAGCAATTTCCCTGAGCACCGGGCAGGCGTCGCGGTGCGGAGCTTTGCCCGCTGTCAGCTTCCGATCTGAAAGCGTATGCTTGCCATACGCATTCAGGATACACTCTGGAGTCCCCTCCAGAGTCAAGCGCAAATCACACACTAATTTTGGGAGCGTCCACTCGCCCTCGATGCACGCGTCGACCAGGAGATCAGCGAGCAGGTAAGATGCGCCCCTGGTTCACGGACGGCGCTGCTGAGCGCGCTGTAAACATCCACAATTAATGTGTTGCGCGCCCTTGTGATTCAGCGCTAATCTCTTTCCCTGGGAGGAGGCTGAAACGATGCAATGGAAACCCGATCCGACGTTTTACCCGTCGCCTCGCCTTGCGATGCAAGGGCCGCCTGAGAGCTTAGGCTACGTCGCCGTTTTCAATCCGAACAAGGATGGACGGCCCGATGCCATGACAGTGGTGGATCTGGTTCCGAGCTCGTCTACGTATGGCCAGATCGTCGGCAAAGTGGAAATGCCCAAGTCCGGCGACGAGCTGCACCACTTCGGTTGGAACGCCTGCAGCTCGGCGCTTTGCCCGTACGCGCCGCATCCGCACGTCGAACGCCGCTACCTGATTGTGCCCGGCCTGCGCTCGTCGCGCATTCACATCATCGACACGAAGCCCGATCCGCGCCATCCGCAGATCGTGAGGGTGATCGAGCCGGAGGAAGTGTTTGGCCGCGCTCGCTACTCCCGTTTTCACACGATCCACTGCGGTCCGGAAGGGATCTATATCAGTGCGCTCGGATCACCCGAGGGCGATGCGCCGGGCGGGGTTTTCGTCCTCGATCACGACTCTTTCGACGTTCTCGGACAGTGGGAGGTGCAGCGCGGACCGCAGAGTCTGGCTTACGACTTTTGGTGGCATCTGGGCTACGACACTATGGTGACCAGCGAGTGGGGCACGCCCAACATGATTGAGAACGGCGTGAATCCGGAGCTACTCTTGAATAGCAAGTACGGCCGTCAGCTCCACTTTTGGGACTTGCGCCGGAGAAGGCATCAGCAAGCGATTGATCTGGGGGCCGAGCAACAACTCGTGCTGGAACTCAGAGCCGCTCACGACCCCACCAAGCCCTACGGCTTCGTGAACGTGGTGTTGTCGCTCAAGGACCTGTCGAGTTCCATCTGGCTCTGGCATCGCGATAATGGTGGCTGGACAACCGAGAAAGTAATCGAGATTCCGGCTGAGCCTGCCAGCCCCGAGCAGTTGCCGCCCCTGCTGCAGGGATTCAAAGCCGTGGCGCCGCTCGTGAGCGATATCGATCTTTCGCTCGACGATCGCATGCTCTATGTCTCCTGCTGGGGAACCGGCGAGCTGCGGGCCTACGATGTGTCGGATCCCTATCATCCCCGGCTGACCGGCTCGGTGCATCTCGGAGGTATTGTGCGCCACACGCCGCATCCGAAGAAGCCTGGCGAGCAGTTGAATGGCGGACCCCAGATGGTAGAGGTCAGCCGCGACGGGCGGCGGGTGTACTTTACGAACTCCCTGTATTACGCCTGGGACGAACAGTTCTACCCGGAAGGCGTGCGGAGTTGGATGGTTAAGCTGGACGTGGATCCGGCTGGCGCGGTGAGCGTCGATCCTGACTTCTTCGTCGAATTCGATGGTTACCGGTCGCACCAGATCCGCCTGGAGGGTGGCGACTGTTCGTCCGACTCCTTCTGCTACCCATGAAAGTGGCCTGGCCCTGGCTGATCATGTTTGGTCTTGGAGCCTATCATGGCATTAATCCTGCCATGGGCTGGCTATTTGCTGTGGCCTTGGGTATGCAGGAAAAGAGCCGGCGAGGCGTGCTGCGGGCAATGCCCCCGATCGCGCTTGGGCACCTGCTCTCGATCGGAATTATAGTCAGCCTGCTCTGGCTGGCGCGAGCGAGTCTACCCGAGCGGCCTCTGCGCTACGGTGCGGCAGCGATAGTGTTCGCTTTCGCGCTGTACCGCCTGGTGCGTTCTCGCCACCCCACATGGGTGGGCATGCAGGTCGGGTTTCACGACCTGACGCTTTGGTCGTTTTTGATGGCCTCGGCGCACGGAGCGGGACTGATGCTCGTACCTGTCCTGCTGGCCTGGCCCGGCGGCAACGGCGCTCAGTTTCCCGGAAGCGCAGGGTCCAGCCCACACGCCAGTCATCCTGCATTGCTCCGCATGGGAGCCAGCAGCCCGCTGCAGTGGCTGGCGGCGGCGGGAATTCACACCATAGGATACCTCTCGTTGGCGATGCTGATCGCGCTGCTGGTATATGAAAAGCTGGGTGTGGCCATTCTGCGCCGCGCCTGGTTCAATCTTGATCTCATCTGGTTCATGGCTTTGATGGTGAGCGTCGTCGTGATTGTCATCGTCTAGTGTTGTGTCTCATCGTGTGTCCCGTGATTCGGAGAATGGCAGCTTCTTCGATGCACCCGTAATGACTTGAAAAAGCTGTGGACATTAGCTACTCCGCTCGCAGTGCATCGCTTGGGTTGACCGACGCCGCGCGGCGCGCGGGCAGGAAACTCGCCGCCATCGAAGCCAGTCCCAGCAATACGGCCACCGAAGCCAGGGTCAACGCGTCCCACGCCCGCACTCCGAACAAGAGTTTCCCATCAACAGCGATGCTTCCGCCGAGCAGACCAGCCCGATTGTGAGCCCCGCGAATGTAAGCTGTCCCGCCCGGAGCATCACGAGCGCGTACACCGCCTTGCGTTGGGCTCCCAGCGCCATACGCAGCCGATTTCTCGCGTCCGCTGGCTCACCGAATAGGCAATCACTCCGTAAAGCCCAACTACACCCAGCACCAACGCCATCGCCGCGAATCCGCCCACCAGCCACGCCGAAAACCGATGCAGCAGCGCCGCCTGCGTTCCGCCAATCTGCTCGTTCATGTTCGCTTCGTCAGAAACGCCCAGGCGAGGGTCGATCCGATGCAGCGTGCTCACCAGCAGCGGAAGCAGTGTCCCCGGGTCTTGCCGCGTGCGAACCGCCAGGGCGAAATCGTGGTCCCGTGTCTGGTTGATGGGAAAATACTCCGCAGGCCACGTGTCAACATCAAGCGGACTTTCGCGAACATCGTCTACCACGCCGACAATCTGCCACGTGTGGGGCTGCCCGAACTCGTCATCGGCGATCCTCTGTCCGATGGGGTCCTGGCCGGGGAAATACATTCGGGCCAGAGTCTGATTGATCACCGTCACTCCAGGCCTGGAGGCATCCTCGGCATCGGTAAAGAGCCGTCCGCGCACCAGGCTTGCCTTGAGCGTGGGCAGATACTCCGCGCTCACATGACGCTCGTCCACGTCATTATGTTCGCCGTGGTACGGCGTTCCCGGAAACTGGATCCTGTCGATGGCGCAGTTACTTTGCACCGGGAGCATGCTGGTCATACCGGCCGACTCCACGCCCGGCAGGCTCGAGACGCGGCGGGCAATTTCCCGGTAAAGCCCTACCGTCTGTTCGTCACTGGTGTAAACCGTGCCAGGAGCCCTGACTTGCACGGTCGCGACGTCGTTTGGATCAAATCCCAATGGCACGTGCAAGAGCCGATAGAGGCTCTGCCCCAGCAGCCCCGCGCCGACCAGCAGCACGACGGCCACTGCCAGTTCAACAACCACCAGGTTCGCTCCCAGCCTGCGCCAGAGCCGGCCGGCGGCGCTGCGGTTTCCGTCAGCCAATGCGTCACGAATCTCAAGGAACGAAAGCCGCGATGTTGGGGTGGCAGCGAGCAGCAACGCGGCCATCAATGCAATAGCCGCGGCAAATGCGCCCGTGTGCGCGTTCAGACCGACGCCTTCCAGAAACGGCATGTTCGACGCCATATCCTTGGGAACCAAGCGGCCCAGGAGCTTCATGGTGTCGCTGGCAACGATCACGCCTGCTAGGCTGCCGAAAACGGCAAGCAAGAGCCCTTCGGTGACAAATTGGCGCACCAGCCGCGCCCGCGTCGCGCCCAGCGCGCGCTTCACAGCAATCTCGCGCCTGCGGCTCTCCGAGTGGACCAGCACAAGGCTGGCCACGTTGACGCAGGCAATCAGCAACAGCAGGCAGGACCCGCCCAGCAGCGTCAGCAGGATCGGCCGCACATCGCCCACGATGATCTCAGAGAGCGGAATGACACTGGCGCTCAGGTTGCGGCCAGTTATGGCATATTGCTGCTTGAGTTGCTTTGCGATCGCCGTCATTTCGGGCTGCGCTGCCTGGATGCTGACGCCGTCGCGCAGCCGCCCGATTCCCCAAAAGTTATAGAAGGTCCGCGAATGTTCGTGAGGGCTCAAGACATTGATCGGAACCCAGAACTCCGCGTTGCCGACCGGCGCGAAGGAGAACGCACGGGGCAACACGCCAATAATCGCATAGGCGTTGTCCAGATCCACGGTCTTCCCCACAACGTCGCGCCGTGCACCGAAACGATGAATCCATGTCCCATAACTCAGGATGACTACGTTTGGGCCGCCCGGCCGATTCTCGCCGAGACCGAAATCGCGCCCAAGCATGGGACGCACACCAAGCGTCTGGAAGAAGCCGCCGCTCACGCGCCCAGCCTGCACCGGTTCCGCACCCGAGGAAGTCCGCAGAAGGTAGCCAGCGCCGCCGTACACATCGAGCGAGTTGAAAGACTTATTCATCTGCTGCCAGTCAAGAAAGTCCGGATAAGAGAGGGGCCAGCGTGGCGACTCCATGTTGCTTTCGTTGACCGACATCAGCCCGCCTGGATTTGTATACGGAAGCGGCTCGACCAGAGCCGCATCCACAAAACCGAAGATGGACACGCTCGCGCCCATGCCCAGCGCCAGAATCACGACCGCCGTCAACGCAATTCCTGGATTCTTCCTCCACTGCCGCAGCGCAAAATGCAGGTCCTGCACCACCGTCTCCACACGAAACGCCACCGTTTCGTGGCTTTGCTCCCGCAACCTCATCGCATTGCCGAACTGCCGCATCGCCGCGTAGCGTGCGGACTCGGGCGTCATCCCGCCGTCTATGAATTCCTTCTCCACCTGGGCGCGATGAAATGCCATCTCCTCGTCGAGTTCGCTGTGGAACCGCCCGCGGCTGAAGAGAATCGAGAGCTTCTTCGCAAACGTGATGAAAGCATTCATCTATGCCTCCTGCGCATCGCTCAAGACCCGCCCGATCGCCGCAATCATCTGCTCGAACTGCGACAACTCGACGTCCAACTGCCTGCGCCCGGCAGCGGTCAGCGTATAAAAACGCGCGCGCCGGTTGGTCTCTGTCATCTTCCATTCGGCCTTCACCCAGCCCTGCAGCAGCAGCCGCTGCAACGCCGGGTAGAGCGAGCCCTCTTCCACAGTTAGCACATCGTCGGAAAGCCGCTTGATCGAGAGCGCAATCCCGTATCCGTGCAACGGCGCGCGAGCCAGCGTTTTCAGAATCAGCATGTCGAGAGTTCCAGGCAGCAAGTCAGGCTTCTTGGCCATATGTGCACCATAGGCCATCTATGGGTAGGATGTCAATGGGTAACTCGGTGCTGGTTCGCGGAGGGGCGTTAGGTACTCGTTGTGACGACGCCCCGCACAAAAGGATCAAAAAAAGGCCGCGCCATGAGTGAGCGCGGCCTTTCGCACGATAAAAAAGGCAACAAATCACTTGACAAACAACGAAAAGCCTTATATTATTGGGTCATGATAAACAACATTCCAGAGACGCTGCTTGAGGCGGTTCGATACTACTCTGACCCGGAAGTCTGCCGACAGGCGCTTACCGATATCCGCTGG
>DASYYZ010000047.1:0-77354 GCA_035946735.1 Terriglobia bacterium | reverse complement strand
AGTTTCCACACGGAGTTTACCTCCTTTCAGTCAACATTTATGTGGGTGACCCCGGTCCGTGGAATGGACCTGACGTGTGCTTCATGGATCGCGGTGCCATGCTCGCCGGATTACCTGCGACTCGAAGCCAATGCTGGGGTCTGCAGCCCGCTTTTAATAAGCTCATACCGGCGGACGTCGATGGCGGTACAGCGCCGCCGAACGGCGAGTCAGGTATTTTTATGACCTGGGACCCCAACTGGAGACAAGTCGACCTCATAATGCTCGCGCCCTGTTATCCAAATTGCAGTCATGTGACAGCGCGGCCAATTGATGTTGCGCCTTTTACGCCGTACTTTGCAGCCGCTGGCCACGGATCAAATTGTACATATCTCGGAAAGACGCGTAATGGTCCAGGTCAGTGTGACATACCCGAAGCGAGCGGCGACGGAACCTATCTCGATTCAATGAGCGATAGGCCGATGTATCGGCTCGCTTATCGAACAGGTAGTCAGCAACCCGGCCACGTAGAGTCTTTGACCTTCACTCACACAGTGCTGGGGATTGTAAATCGAAATAATCTAGTTGCAGCGGTGCGATGGTATGAAATTCGAGACCCGGGCAGTTCACCCTTTGTAGCACAAGCTGGAACCTTTGCGCCAAATTATCACTGGCGTTGGATGGGGAGTACCGCCATGGATGGCTTCGGAGACCAAGCAATAGGCTACAGTCTGTCAGAAACACAATTGAGCGGCAATCCGGGACCGATGATCGCAATCGCTGGGCGCACGCAGAGCGATCCTGCTAACACAATGGAAAATGAAGTCGTCGTGCTTAGCAACTACTTTTATCAGAACGGCGGCCTTACGCGATGGGGTGATTATAGCTCCATGCAGATCGACCCTGTTGATGATTGCACCTTTTGGTACACCGGCGAGTACCTCAAACAGACCGGTGCCGGGTATTGGGGTACTCATGTGGTGACTTTCAAGTTCCCAAGTTGCCAGTAACTTCCACACAGGCGCTTCGGCCAGGCCGTGGTTCCACCCTTTACTGAAATCGCCTGGTGGAACAGTCTGTAGAGCCAGCCGCAGAGCTTTCGAGGGCACTCCACAGCATGTTGCCTTCTTCATCCAGCATGACTACGGATGCGGCGGTCAGGCTTCGCAAGCTGCGTTTCCGGCAGTGCAAAACAAGGCGGACAAAGCTGCTCCCTAGACGTAAAAAGCGTGCCAAACAGTTTCCACTAGCCCTCTTGTCGGAGATTCACTTGATTCGCGCCTGAAATGTTACTGTGCGCTTATATGTGCTACGCAGCGTAATGGCGCCTGACCGTTGCAGGTCAAAGTCACAGTACCATTTGCACCGACGCTGTTTCCCTTGTAAACGATAGCTCCGTTGATGGTGCACGATGGTGGCGCGCCGGGACCGCCAACCGCGTCTTGGCATTTAGCGACCGCTGATCCGGAGAATCCCACGGATGCCGGATGCTGATTCCCATTGGCATCGGTTGTTGAGGTAATCGTCACCGGCAATCGCGCGGCGAGATTCGTCTCACTGCCCTTGTGCGAGCAGCCTGCGACAAACAGTCCTACCACCGAGATCAATAGCCACTGCCGCCTCATGCGCGTCCCTCCTTCGTGTTAGGATTCCGCAATTCTACCGCAAAATAGCGCTGCCAATGTGCCCTTTTGTTGGCATTTGCGAAGGCCGCGTTAAACTTCTCATGATCTGTACTTAGCAAGGATAGCGCGGACCCCGCCTTGGGGTCCGCGGCTTTATGCTGGGAAAAAGGCCGCAGACCGAAGCCCGCGGTCTGCGCCACGCCTCGCTGCGGCTTCTCTTCCGGAATTGCGAAAAACCGCAGAGTTTCTGACAGACGAAACTCTGCGCTACCCCGCTCCCGTCCTGTCTACGTTCATGCGATCAGGTCAAACCTCCTCACCTTGCGGTCGGCCCCTTTCTTGGACCCGATGGACTGCCTTCCGTTGGATTGTTTTGGATAGTGCGGACAGAAGCAGGCGTAGCGCAGAGTTTTGCATTTCAAAAACTCTGCGGCTTGTCGTAAAAACCTCTCTCCTCGGGCGTACGCGATTCCCAGAACCGGATGCTGTTACTCCAGCGTTCCAATGCTCTACCAATCTTGCGGGCGGCTGGCGCACGGCGAAGCTCAGGGTTTCGATGGTGTTCCCGATGCGAGAATCACCTCGGGCCGCACCCAAAGCTTCACCGTCTGGTCCTCGCTGCCGGAAGCGAGCCAACGACCGTCGGGGCTGAAGGCAATCGCGTAAACAGGCCGGACGTGCCCCTGTAGAACCTCCAGGCAGCGGCCCGTGGCAACATCCCAGAGCCTGATCGTCTTATCCCACCCGCCGGATGCCAGTAACCTGCCGTCAGGACTGAAGGCAACCGAGGTGACCCTTGCAGTATGCCCCGTGAAAGTGCGGATTTCGCTTCCGGTGGCCGCGTCCCAAAGCTTCAAGGTCCGGTCTTCGCTGGCCGACGCGAGCCAGCGGCTGTCGGGGCTGAAGGCAACGGCATAGACTTCCTTGGTATGACCGGAGAGTGTTTGAACCTCGCGACCCGTTGTCGCGTCCCAGATGCCGATGGTCTTCTTATCCTCCCCCAAGGCCAGGCGCTGACCGTTAGGGCTAAACGCGACGTAAACAACCCCGCGACGACTGCTGCTGAACTGCCGAATCTCTCGCCCTGCCTCCACGTCCCATAGCCCCACGGTTTTCCCGTCAGTTCCCCAGGCCAAACGGCGTCCGTCGGGGCTGAAGGCGAGCGAGTAGTCCAGGCTCTCCTGTCCCCGTGAGCTCTTGTGGCTCGACAGGGTGCGAAGCTCCCGTCCCGTGGCTGCGTCCCACAAGCCTACCGACTTGTCCGACGTCTCCGATGCCAGCCAGCGCCCATTCGGGCTGAACGCAATGGGCCTCGATCCCACTTGATTGGGGTGCCAGAGTCTGCACCTCACGGCCTGACGACACGTCCCAGAACTTGACGGTCTGGTCCCAACTGCCGGAAGCCAATAGGCGGGCGTCAGCGCTGAACGCCACAGCCGTTACCCAGCCGCGATGTCCGCCTAGAGTGCGGGCCAACGAGAAGTCTGCAAGACCGCCCCTCGCGCGAGCTTCCAGGTTCCCTGTCGACCTTAGCAGGGTCGAGGCCACGTCGGCCGGCGCGCCGGCTTCGGGGCCCTGGCTCACCTTCGAAGAAGGTCGTGAGGCGTCCGTAACCGCGTCGAAGGGAGATAGCAGCGTGAGAGCATCCGTGCCAACGCGAGCCGGTATCGCAGGCAGTGGGACAACGCTAGCGCTTCTCCCCGCCGGGACAGACTCGAGTGGGAATGCTCCGTCACCCTTGGAAGCAATCACTTCTGGAGAATCTGCTTTGGGTGCGATCGGCGACCGAGGCGCCCTGCTGCTCGACAGATTCAACGGCGAGACATTCGTGCTTACGTTTTCCGGTGTCCGAGTGCTCCCCTTGGGTGATGGTTGAGGGCTGTCAGTTGTGCTTGTTTCCCTGCTTGCCGCCGCGGTCCCCTTCTCCGGCCCAGCGAGCTCATTTTTTTGACTGCTTACGGGCGGAAGTGCGACGCCGGAAGGCGCAGTAACGGCCACCACAGCCTTGGAGGCTGACGAGACTTGTTTCGACTGCGCTCCGCCACAGCGATGCATGAAAAACAAAACGAACCCGGCAAGCACGCCAATACCCAGCCCCGATACCATAATCGTTCTTGGACCGAGCCGGTTCCATTTCACGGCCTGAAGGTCAGCCGGCTTCAGTTGCGGCGCGGATTCGTTCAGGGCAACCGGTGCCGCGGGTTCGTTCACAGGAGCCGATAGAGTCTCCGCACCCACCGGCGCGGGAGCAGATTCCGCGCTGGCGACCGGCGAAAAAGGATGCTTGAGGCTTGGAGAGGGCGACCCTTCGGCGTTTGGGTCAACGGGCCCATCGATGGGGGATGGGGTGGCAGCAGTTTCCTCGGCCCAATCGCCGGACGGGTCCCCGGGCGAAAAGGTCAATAGCCCGCCGCAGCTCTTGCAGAACTGATCCGAGTGATGATTTTCAAAGCCGCATTCGTGACACAAATTGGAGCGTCGCGGGAATCTGGCTGGTGGGCTGCTGATCCCTCCGTCTATCGGAGAGCCGCATTGCGAACAAAATTTCTTGCCCGGCTTCGCTGGGGAAGCGCACCGCGGGCAAACTAGCCCCTGAGTCGTAGACGCGTTCATGGGGTGGGGTTCCTGGCTTGCCAAAATCCTACTCCGAAATGGTTCTCCGCCCCTGGCGCGGCAGTCGAGCTTAACGGCCTACTCCACCCCGACCCCACACTCGCCGCAAAACCTGGAATCTGCATCGATATCGGCATTGCAAGCGGGACAACGTCTAAGGGCTTCAGCCAACCCCGCTGTGTCACCGTCTTCATGCAGCCTGCCTCGAACCGCTGCGATACTCAGCGGTTTCCCAAAGGAATTCGCTAAGGCCTCCTGGGCCGTCTCCCAGGCGGAGTCGCTCAGTTCCTCACCGTGTCGAACGAAATCGAGAAGCTGAGAATAGGCGTGGCGCCTCTCGACCAGGGTCAGACAATCAGGGTGCGAGTCCGGCCACTTGGCTCCCTCGATCTCCGCCAGTAATTTCCGCGCCCCAGTCTTGCAGTCCGCCAACGGAACAAATCCGCGGCCATCTTGATACTCGAGTCTGAGCACACCCTTCAGTTCGAGCGCCGCCCTGGCGTGCCTGTCACGAAACGCCTGCCGCTGCAGTGCTTCAACGACCTGTTCAAGAACCACACGCAAACCCGCGAGAGTCACCGAAGGTCCGGTGGCGGCTTCCGCCGGCACTGAGAGCAATCCGGCCAACTCCACGGTCTTCTCCTGAAGCGCCTCAACGTCCCTTCGAAGGGTTGCGATCTCCGGCCCCGGACCTTCTGCGGGAACACGTCCTGATTGCAGTTCCCGGACAACGTCGGAGAGTCGTTCCGCCAGGCTCGCGCAGCGGGACTCAAGCCCCGCAAGCTCCTCCAGCAGGAGGCGGGCTTGATTCTCCTTCGGTGTGTTCGACCCCGCCCCTTGGGTTGCGTGCCCTGGGGCGATCCCGCTCTCCGGTCGATAGCTGCTACCGCCGCGAAAAACTCGCTCAGAAGAAGTCTGTTGTCCAGCGTCCAAAGCGGGCGCGACTCCGACTGCGGACATGGATTGGGTAAAAAACCTTCCGCGAGTGCCCTGGGAAGCCAGTGACGCTTCCCTTTGTTCGGCATTTTTCAAAATGTCCGCAATCTTGCGCGTCTGCATAGGTTTGTCTCCAGCTTGTAGACGCTGATCAGGGGGTACCTTAAAATCGGGCACAGCGTGCCTCCTTGCTCCAGGCCCGTGCGAACGGGAAAACGAGAGATCCAACAAAGGGGGGTCTGGGTATACGAAGGTGAGTCTTGCGAAATCGAAGGCTTCTGTCAAGTCTTAAGAGACTTGTAGATAAACCTTGGGTAAATGATCACGGCAAACACTCGACTTGTCCAAGTCGCGTCGGATCCCTCAGTGAAGTGTGTCGGCTTGGTGGGTTACCTTCGGCGAGCGGGCGCGGATTCCCCGCGCTCGGCCTTCCAAATTCGCGCACTCATCGGACCGGCCGCAGACTCGAAGCAATTCGGCATAATGTTCAAGGTAGGGCGCCAGGCTCGGATGCGCCGGTCCTATTCCTCTCTCAAGAACGTCGACCGCCCGGCGGAAAAACTGCTCAGCCTTTTCGTAGAGCTGCCTGTTTTGGTAGAGACGCGCCAGGTTCTCAAGCGTATTGCCGAGGACAGGATGATCGTCCCCCCAGGTTGCCTGCTTGATTTCCAGGGCCCGAAGGAACAGCGCCTCTGCCTCCTCGTACTGGCGTTCGCCCGAATAAGAGTTGCAAGACTGTGGAGTGTCTGAGCGCGATTCAGAGGGTTAGCCTCCGGGAACTTCTCCGGGAGCAGCAGGACGCGAAAAAGCAAGGCCTTGGCGTCCGCCGAGGACGGAATCGCGGCTCCCCATCATTACCTGCCCGGACGCCAGAGCGCACTCTCCTGCGGCCGGCAGGGCGCTTGCCTCATAGTCACGCAAGATCGTTGCCCGGAGGGTGTTCAGTTCGGCGGAAAGATCCAGCACCTGGAGATCCGCCAGTGCTCCCCTAGTGTGTGTTTATTCTATCACCGCAACAGCAGAAACCGCGGCGTGTACGAGTACAGTAGTGTTGCTCTGTGCCCACAGTCTCGTCATGATACTGACGAAACAGCGCACTCAAACTGGTGGTTAAACAGAAACCCCGCAGTTTAAGGGCCTCCGTCCCATTAGCCCCTGACCTGGCCACGTTAACCGCAATAATATAAATCCATGAGAACCTTGACGAATGAATGACTCTCTTGACAGCCGGTGCCAAACCTTGGTTAGCTCTGAGATCAAGCTACAATCCGCGACAAGAGGGGAGTGCCTTATGCGGAAAAGATCAGAATCCTTCGAGCGTGATCATTGCGCGCTTCGACCTGGGCACCCGGGGCGGCACTGTGGAATCGTTGCAGTTATCGCCGCGCTGACTGTTATGGGGACGACCGTTGGTACTACCTCAGCGTCCGCTCAAACACTAAACTGGGACGGAGAAACGGGAATCTTCGTGACGCCGCTGGCTTATACGGCTCCCTCAACTTCCAGAGGCTTGGGCGCGCCAGTTGTGGCTTATCACTATCTTGACGCCGGTGACGTCCTCGGCGGATTTCACCAGGCATCGATTACGGTCGGAGGGTTCAATGCGGTGGAGTTCGGGTACACGCGAAGCTTCCACCAAGAGGGCAGCACGGCAGGATTGAGCAATCTGTGGAGCGGAGGATTCAACACCTTCCACGGTAAAGTCAACCTCATACCCGAGAAAACCTCCAAGCGCGATTGGAGGCCGGCCCTATCTGTCGGCTTCGTTGCGCGCACCGAAGTTCGGAATGTGGGGGGCGTCCTCCAGGGCAAAGATACCAATAACGTTGACGTCTATTTGGTGGGGACCAAGACGATAACAAATATTCAGCACCTTCCGTTGGTTATAAACCTAGGGTTGAAAGGGACAAATGCCTCGATACTGGGCCTGGCTGGAAACGCACCAGATTACAGAGGTCGAGTATTCGGGGCGGCCGCCTTCGCGCTGAAAGGACCGGCGAAGAGTACGATCTTGTTGGCTTCAGAGTTCATGCAGGAGCCGCGGAGTATTGAAGGTCTGCCGGGTGCGGTGGTACCCACTACGCTAACCTACGCCGTTCGTATCGTGCCTGCTGGTGCGATCCCTAGCTGGAGAGGCTGGACAGACGAAAGTCCCAAGTTCAATATTGACCTCGGCGTGGCACAGGCTGCCGGCAACATTATGCCAGGGGTTAATCTTCACGCACGGCACCAATTCGCCCTTGGCATCTCTTACGGATTCTGAAACGCGATGCGTTCGAGGGAGTGAGCTTAGCCGAACTCTACAACGCCTCCACACGGGCTCTCCAAGAATTCGCCTTCTTCCGCCCAGCAGTCCTGGGCGTGTAGCGATCGAATGCTTCCGTTTGCCGCCACGGCTGCCGTTTCACCGCCTAACCTTGCCTCCGGTTCATCGCCGCCAAAGTCCAGGTCACAAGGGCGGTATGCCGACTACATGCCAATGTTCCCTGGAGGCCTCTACCCAGGGCACATTACCGCGCCAGGGCGAAGTCATCGATTCTGTGACGTGGTGGGCTCGCCGGAGCTGTCGAGGGCCGGCACTTCCGAGGCCAGCGGCGATCCTGAGGGTTGGTATGGCTTGAATCCAGCCCGATCCATCCCGCGCTTCGCTTCGGGGTTTTTCATAAAGGTGTCCCACACAAGACCGGTGCGCGCGTTCTCTGCCATCACCATGGTAATCCCCGTGTCGATGCCTACGACATCGGTGTCGTACCAATTTCGGAGAGGATTGAAGGCGTTCACAAAGCCGTAATCGCACCAGGCGCCGCCAAACCGAGTCCGAATGGTTCGGATAACGCGCATGGTCGCCTGCGGCAGAAATGGCAATGACCCTGCTGTCGCGCTGGGGACCACCGTTCCATCAATAGGTCCCTCCGCAGGCGGGCCGCCCCAAACTACGTATCCCTGATCGGAGTCCGAAGCCGTGACGCCCCAGAGGTCTTCCCCGTAGTCCGGAAACTGTTTCGCCAGTTCCAGGCAGAAGCGGCGATGGACTTCGGTGGCGATGATCGAGTTCTGAAAGTAATCCGTGTACCGGTCCCGTTTGTCGCGGAAATCAAACCAGGCCTGCGAGTACTGATGCACAAATAAAGGTGCGAATGAACCTATGTACCGCAGGCCGTCATATTCGAACGTCGTCCGCTTCCATGCGTCCCAGGCCCCTGGCGGCAACGGATGGACAGCTGATCCCAGCCCCAGAAGATACATCATCATCAGTTCGCTGTAGTAATCCCAGCGATAAGGCAGGAAGCCGAACTCGGGCAGCCATCCCTGCGGCAGCAGGGGCGTGTCGCCTGATAGCCAGTTCCAGTCAACCCGGTTGAAAATCGCGCTTGCCAAACGGTGTATTTCGGTACTCCGAAAGTGCTGCCGCGACGTGAGAACCCCGCAAAGCAGAATCGCCGTGTCAACCGATGAAACTTCCGATTCCCACAGTCTCTCCCCGGTATTCATGTTGGCGAAGTGATAGAAGAAGCCTCGATGATTCGGCAGCTTGTTCCATAGAAAGCGTAGGGTGGCAAGCACTCGTCCCCTCGCGTCGGGAAGCGAAACGAACCCACGCTTCTCTCCAATGCAAAGAGCGGTCAGACCAAAACCGGTGGCCGCAATGCTTGCCACCACACTGTGATCATCTTGGCGGACGTTGTGACGATCCTTCACCAGTCCGGTTTGCGGGTCAGTTCGCTCCCAGAAGTAGCGAAAGCTGGCTCTTTCCAGTTCCTCAAGAAGCTGCTCATCATCCGGGTTGAAGAACGACTTCGTGGCCGGAGTCGATGGCGATTGCGCATTCGGTTTCTGCATCGCGGCCCAGGCCGGCAGAATCCCCCAATGCGCAAGAGGCATGGAGACACTCATGCCGAGAATCTCCCGCAACAACTTCCGGCGCGAATCCGATTGGTCCTTATCGGTCCTGTCAGCCACTTAGACTCATCCTAAACGATTTGGGGCGGGTTTCAGATCGATATCAACAAGCGAAAAAATGGCACCAATGCCTCAGGTCGGCAATTTCGGAGGTTCGAAGCAGCTCCCGGCCTCCGAGTGGGAACTGTCGTAGAATAGCAAGCCAGGTGTCGCAATTGAGTGGCCGAGGCAAAGCGATCGTTTGGGTCATTCTGATCGTGGCGTTACTAGCCGCAATCGCGGCGGTGTTTTTGACCCGTATTCACAGGAAGCGGCCCGTATCGCTTTCGCTCACCGGCGCTGTGATCACGCAAGATGAAGACCCCAATAAACAATTGCCCATTGCCGACGTCGAGATTACTGCGGCCGAAGGGACTCTGGCCGTTGGAAGTGCCAAGTCGGATTCGTCGGGACTCTTCGGTATTCGTCTGCAGGCGGGGGTCAATCGAGGTGAACAGGTCACGCTCCGCTTCCGGCATCGCGAGTACCAGCCGCTCGACCTGAATGAAATAGTCGGAGACAAGCTGTACGTGGCTCGTATGGTACCAGTTCCCCACAAGACGCCTTCCGAACCTGGCCGGACCGAGACGGTGGTGTCGAATGTCACGGCCAGGTACTCCTTGAAAGCCACAACCGAGTTGAGCGTCGGCAGCGCTGTAAAAACCTTTCAGGTCGCCAATACCGGCAATGTGCCCTGCCAAGGCCATGCTCCGTGTTCGCCGGACGGGAAATGGAAGGCGGTGATAGGCTCCGTAACCCTGGAGGCCGGGCAAGGAAACGCGTTCCGCAACGCCAGAGTTTCGTGCATCGCGGGACCTTGCCCTTTCACCAAGATTGAGTCCGACGATTTCCTTCAAACTGGGAGCACCCTGCGGGTGTCCGCCCGGAATTGGTCCGACACTGCCACGTTCTTGGTGGAGGCCGAACTGGTTCGTCCCACTGTAAGCGACGTCGTCCGTGATTCCTACCCCGTGATCTTCGGCCAGACTCTCAGTTTTACCCTACCCGCAGGCGCAGAAGGGGTCAGCATTCAGGCTGAGATGAACGCAGTGCCCATCGTTTATCCTCTGGGCCCAGACCTCTTCCTGACCTGGGCCGAGTGCAATGCCCGAGAAGATAGTGAACATACCAGGGTCTATCGTTGCGTGCTCAAGCCCGGCTACCGGTTTCTGTGACCAATCGCCTTCCATCGCCTTGGACCAGCCTGAAGGCCAGCCGTTCAGGGCACGACTCAGCTCCACATTTTCTGCCGACGCGTTTCCGGTTGTGGCGGAGTGCCTTGTCCGTCGCAGTCAACGCGCCCGGGTGCGCCGGGGTCGTCTCTCCCCGGTCTTAAACCGGTGGATGCCTCCGAGCAGCCCGAGGGAACCTTGTCCGACAGTCAATCGTAACAAGCCTCTGCTGCCATTACGCGACTCATGCTCGGGATTAGCCTGTAAAGTCGCCTTGTTGGAAACGACGGGCTGATGACGCTCCCAGCCCCCAACGAGAGTTAACGTGCCAAGCGAGGGTCGAACCGAAAGGCTGCCCCGCGGCCGATCAGAATCTTGGGGAAGTCGGGGTGATGAGGGTTAAGGAGGAAGTTGTGCTCAGCGGGCGGGATCGCACTCGGGACCTGCAGAACCGCTGACGTGCCTGCCGTCACCCACGAGTCTCCGATTTCTCGAACCTTTGTCGGGGGAGGATCAACTCTCCAGTTTCTCGGGAGTTCCGACGGCGCGATTATCGTCACCAGGGACTCGCCGATTCCGATTTTGAACAAGACATAGTGGTCGAGCAGGTCCGAGGATTCGAGATGAATAACCATCTCGAGCGCAGCCAGGGCCTGAGACTGTGCAGTGTACACCATGCTTGAACCCACACTGTTCCAGCGACCGCCGTACAGACGGGCGCCCTCGCCCGTGAACGCCGTCCTGGCGTGTTTCCGCTTGACAATCCGCCAAGCAGTGAGCATCAGGAGAAGACCCCGTGCTCAAGCCGACCGATTAGATTCTCGACCTCACGAGCACCCAGTTCGGTCCGCGAAAACTCTAAGGGCGTTTCATGGCCTAAGGCGTTCTTCGGCGTCGTTAGCCAAGTTACCGCACCGGCGACGTCGCCTTCGAAAAGTTCCACCGCCTTTTCAAACACGGTCGCTACTCGCAGTAGCCGGCCGGACTCGTCCGGCGCCAGCGTGCCTGCTGCTTTGCGCCGGGCCAAGGTCCTTTCTGCGATTCCGAGCACTGACGCAATGATGCCGACCGAGAGACCACTCTTATCTTCGAGGGATTCCAGAGCTTTAAAGGGCAGTCCTCGCTCGATCTGATCAACGAGAACGTCCGTTCGCCTCGCTGTCAATCCCAGACTAGCCCCCTGATTTCTGAAACGGACGTGACGACGTTGAGCGTGCGGCTGTGTGCGGGTAACTATGCCACCGTTGAGTTCACTCAATGGTTTTATTATAGAGAGTCCTGCCATAATGTCAATTTAATGTTGCCAAATGGCAGAAGATACCCATCAGCATCAAAAGCCTCTTGCCGGACATGCCAGTTGTCCCGTCTCACTTCTGAAGAAGAAGCGAAAGGGTGTTGGCAACGGCGTCCGCCACCATGACGTCGAGCCGGCCGTCACCGTTGAAGTCCGCCACTGCGAGACCGCTCGAACTGCTCCCCACGGCATAGTCGCTGTGGCCGCCGAAGGTACCGTTCGCGCTACCGAGCAAGAGCGAGATCGTGTTGGCCGCCTGATTCGCTGTGATCAAATCGAGTTTACCATCGCCGTTAACATCCTCAGTAGCGATCCCGACGGGACTGGCGCCGGCCGTGTAGGTCACACCGGTCTTGAAAGTGCCGTCTCCATTCCCGAACAGAACCGAAATCGTGTTGTCCGTCTCGTTGGCCACCGCCAGGTCCAGTTTGCCGTCGCCATTGAAGTCCGCGGCAACAATGCCTTGCGGACCTTTGCCGGTTGCCGCACGGGTGGTAAGCGCGGTGAAAGTGCCGTCGCCGTTCCCTTTGAGGATGCCGACCGTGTTGTCGATATGATTCGCTTGAGCCAAGTCCAGTTTGCCATCGCCATTAAAGTCGCCGACCGCCACCGCAACCGGCCCCTGCCCGGCATTAGGAAGTACGGAGGTCGGATCAAACGTTCCGTCGCCGTTTCCCAGAAACACCGATAGGGTGTTGTCCTTATCGCTCGCCACCAGCAAATCGAGCTTGCCGTCGCCGTTCAAGTCGGCCACGCCTACCCACACAGGCTCTGCCGCATCCACAGAAAGGGGAGAATTGGGCGCGCTAGTGAAGGTGCCGTCTCCATTCCCGAGAAGAATCGAGATCGTGCTGCTGTCGTTTCCGTTCGCCACGGCCACGTCGAGCTTACCGTCCCCGTTGAAATCCCCAACCGCGAGGGCGTCGGGCCCCGGTCCGGTAGCCGTCGTGATATTGGTCCCAAAAGTGCCATTGCCGTTGCTCAGCAGGACCGACACGGTGTTGTCACCGTAGTTGGCGACCGCCAGGTCCAGCTTGCCATCGCCATTGAAATCGCCGCGAACGACGGCCTGGGGGTTATTTTCGGTTGAGAGGCTGGAACTGTTGAAGCTAACTGAGGAAGCTGCTTTCCTGACTGGAAACAGCAGCGCGTTAGAGAGCCCTCCGCCGGGAGCCGGGTTCGACACCGCCACCCGCGCCGTTCCGGCTGAGCTGATTTTCGCGGCTGGAACTGTAGCGGTCAGCTTGGTGCTGCTCACGTAGGTCGTGGTCAGTGGGCTGCCGTTCCAATCCACCGTGGCTCCGGAGACCAATCCAGTACCGCGTACTGTTAGAGTGAATCCGGCCGCACCCGGCGCGACGCTGGAAGGCGTCAGCGGCTGGGTTAGGAAAGGCAGTGCGTTGGCGGCCGCATCCTGTCCGGCACCCGAAAGGGTAATGGATTGCGGACTGTCAGTCTCATTGTCATAGACAAACAACTGGCCGTTCAGTGAACCCGCTACGGTAGGAGTGAATGTGAGCGTGAAAGTGCAAACGGCTCCGGGCCCGAGTGTGCTTCCGCAAGTGCTGCTCTGGATGGCGTAATCGACCGTGGGCAGGTTCGTGTAGGTACCGTTCGATCCCTTCACCGTCCCCGCTACGTTCATGCTGCTGATGCTCACAGAGCTGCTGCTCCTGTTTGTTAGAGTCGCGGCCGTGGATGTGGCTTTGCTGCCCAGGGTCACCGTTCCGAAATTCAATGTAGAAGGGGTGAGCGAGACTAACGTCCCCATACCGGTGAGGATCACAGCCTGCGAGCCGCTACCGTCACTGTCTGTGATCGTCACCATGCCGAAGCGGGTCCCAGTAGTAGTGGGCTTGAAAGTAACCGTTATGGCGCAGCTCGCACCCGCGCCCAGGCTGCTGCCGCAGTTGTTCGTCTCACTGTAGTCTCCGCTGATCGCGACCTTGGTGATACTGAGTGCGGAGCTCCCGCGGTTGGTGAGCGTAGCGGATTTCGGCGAGCTGCTGGAACCCACCACCACCGTCCCGAAATTGAGTGGCGGTACTGGAACCGAGACTTCCGTTCCCACCCCGCTCAAACCCACCGTTTGCGGACTGCTGGAGTCGCTGTCAACCAGGGTGAGCGTGCCGGTGCGTGTTCCGCCGGCAGTCGGGGTGAAAGTCACCGTGATGGTGCAGGACGGAACTACTTTCTCGGGGTTCCAGCCGAGCAGACTAGCTGGACAATTGTTGGTTTGAGAGAAGTCGCCGCTGGTCGTGACGCTGGAGATCGTCATTGATGTCGAGTTGTAGTTGCTCAGAAACACCGCCAAGCCGGGGCTGGGCGTGGCGACTGTTTGAGGCTGGTGGAAAGTCAGGTTCGTCGTAGAAGCCGGTGGGCAGTGGCGCGCCTGGAGGATCTGCGGTGAAAGGGCTGCTTGCGTGAAATTGAAAGCATCCAGCATGTCATTCGCGTTTGCGTCCCGTTCCGTGAGCGCGGTCAACTGGAAGCGCTCCTCCACAAACTTAAGGAAAGAGGAGAATTCGTAGGTGCTATGAGAAATGTAGCCTGCCTTGGCGTAGGGGGAAATGATCAGCAGCGGCACGCGCGGACCCAAACCGTACTGGTCGGAGTCGGGCGGCGCCAGGTGATCGTAGAATCCGCCAAAGTCGTCCCAGGCGAGGAAGATCGCAGTCGAGTTCCACTCGGTTTGATTCCCCATGACCGCGTTGATCTGATTCACGCTCCAGTTCTCTCCGGCGCAAGTGCTGTTCGATGGGTGTTCGCTCGAACCCCCCGGGGCAATCACCCAACTGACAGCGGGCAACTGGCCGTTCTGGGCATCGGTAATGAACTGGGTATCCGGCGCGATGTTGGTGTTCCACAGTGAGCCGTTCCGGATGTGGTTGATGGCATCGAGCGCATTCCAGACCGATCCGGTCTGTGCGTAATACTTCCAGGAAATGCCTGCGTTCTGGAGAAGGTCTGCGATGGTTTCGAAGTCAAAGCATGGATATTGGTAGGTCAGATTGCCATTCTGATCGGCGACAGGGACGGTCGCCCCCGAAGGAGAATCGCAACCCCAGCGCTCATTAGCCGGCGGATTATCAATGGCTCCGCCGCTCTGCGCTGCGACCGTATAAAGATGATTCGGAAAACTTGGGCCTCTCAATGATGAGAACATATGATCGGCCAGCACGAAATTCGTGGCGTAAGCGAAGTAGTTCGGGATCGTTGTCTGATTCTGCTGCGTCAGGCAAAGGTAATCGCCGTTGACGGTACAATTGCCTCCGTTCGTGATTAGGTCGAAGTGGTCCATCTTCCCGTAATCGATGGCGCCGTTCGCGGCGATCCACGTGTGGCCCATGTCGCGGGGAATGGCGTCTGGAGTCAATCCGAGAGGCAGGACCTGCCCGGTGGAGATCGTGCCGCTGGTGGCGCCATCCGCTCCAGGAAAAGTCCCGAACATTTGATCAAAGCTTCGGTTCTCTTTGACGATGAAGACGATGTGCTGAATGGCAGACTGGAAGTCGGTCGGCCCTGCAGCTTCCAGCATACCCTGGCCGGCGACTTGGATGCCGGCTTGGGCGTGGGCGCTGGGTCCTTCCTGAGATTTCGCGTTCCAGGGCACGATCGTCAGGCCGACTGCGATAAAGATCACCTTACAGGCAAGCTTTTGGATGCGAACACACGTATGCTGCATGGGTGCAAACCCCCCTTTCGTTGGGTGTCGAATTTCGGTGACTACCTTCTAAGCGAAGCTACAACCGATGAATGCCCAATACAGGGACAACGATTTCTGTAGCGGCGCTCTATGAGCGCAGAGGGACGGCGGTCCCAGACCGCCGCTACAGCGAGTCGTTGTCACTGCATCCTGTAGTCCTTTCCTTTCCTACACCGTAGTTCTTTGCCGCCTGAACGTTCCGTCTCCATTCCTCAGGAGAACGCTCGCTCGCCGTGCTGCTACCTCCATTCGTTACCTCTAGCCGCATGTCCTGGGTGCGGCCCTTTTCAGCTCTGCGATGCGGAGCGGCTGCGCCGGCTCGGCACGATGGCGGCGGGCGGTGGCGTGAACGTGGCCTCCCTCCCCCTCACCAGCCGGTTGATTTCGCCGAGTTTGCGCAGTATCTCGTCCCCACTGACCCGCAGCTGATCAACGACGTCTTGCGGCGGCATGGGAAAGTCGCGGCAGTGGTCGATCACTTGTTTCCGGAGATCGAGGCTCTGGCGCAGGTCGGCAAACTCCTGCTCAATGAGCTCGGCAACTACAACCAGCTCGAAGTACGGCTCCCCTTCTTGCATTTCGATCCTCCTTTGTGGACTTGCCGGAACCATGAATCCGACGCAGGATTGCGAAGTGCGGTCTGCGGTACGCTCCCTTCGGAGGCGCGGGCCAATTGCGCTAGACCCGCGCCGGCCGATTGAAGTTGCACCTAACGCACAATGAGGGTCACCGCCGTACTTTTGCTGGCGCCCTCGCCAGAACTGCCGGCGATGCTGATGGCGTAAGCCCCTTTGGCCTTGCCGCCCGGTGTTGCCGTAACCTGCACTGAGACCGCGAGTTCCCGATTGACCTTCACCGAGGACGGCGACACCGAGCAACTGACATCAGGGGAATTCGTGTGGCAGGTTAGCGCGACATTGCCCGACCAACCGCCGGCCGAAGAAAGACCGACGGTGTATTGGGCTATCGGGCCAAGCGGCCACGTTTCGGTTGTGGACGGAAACGCCGACATGAGGAACGTGTCGGACGCAGTCCGCGCCGGCACGGCCAGGATGATCGCTGACTGTGCCACGAGCGCGGCGAGTACCGCAAAAATGCTGAGAACCTGGCTTTTCATAGACTCTCCTTTTCCTCTTCGAATTTCTGGTCTGGATTTTGTGCTGTCTCCGTCTTGACTTCGTTCGCGACGCCGGGTTGCCTACGCCGACGGGCCGTCGCCGCCCGCAGGCGTATCCGTCAGATCGAGTTCGGACACCTCCGATTTGGCACTTTGCTGGTCACACGCTAATTCCTCACTTCGCCTGAACTGGAGATCCCGAGACTGTCAGCCGTCGGCTTTCGATCAGTTTCGGCTGAGAGAGCCGTGATCTGGCGTGACGCTACAAGCGGGCGCCGACGGCTTCAATGGTGAGGACATGATTCTTTTGTGATCGAAAGATGATCAGCCGTAGGTATCAGATATCTAAGGAGTAAAGCGTTTAAGGAACCAAGAAAATTCCTTGCAGAATCGGCTTGGATATGTATAATTCTTTAACTCCGAGGTGGTTAAGTATGCTTTGGTCGGCAAGTGATGCCCAGCCCTCAGACTTGCGCTTTGGTGCTTTCGAGCTGGACTTCCGGCAGCAGGAACTCCGCAAGGAAGGGCTGCCGGTCCGCCTCGCTCCCCAGCCCTTCAAAGTCCTGGCCATGCTGGTTGCCCACGCTGGCCAGATGGTGACCCGCAAAGAACTCCAGGAGCAGCTCTGGGGCGACTCCACTTTTGTCGACTTTGATGTAGGCCTGAACCACTGTATCCGGCAGATCAGGGCTGCTCTGGATGATGGTGCGGAAGAGCCCCGCTTTGTTGAAACCTTGCCGCGACGTGGGTATCGGCTCATCGTGCCAGTGGAAAAGGTGCAGCCAACGGGAGCTGATAACACTAGGACTAGGACCATCCTGGAGCCACGTGCGGGAGCCCCCAATGTTGCCGATAACACCCTGATTGGTAAGAGAGTCTCTCACTACCGCGTGTTGGGTGTGTTGGGCGGCGGCGGTATGGGGCTGGTGTATCGGGCGGAGGACATCAAATTGGGCCGCCAGGTCGCACTGAAGTTTCTGCCGGAGGAAGTGGCACGGGATGGGCCCACGCTCGAGCGCTTCGCCGGCGAAGGGCGCACGGCCTCGGCGTTGAACCACCCCAACATCTGTACCATTCATGAAGTTGAAGAACACGAAGGGCGGCCCTTCATTGTTATGGAACTGCTCGAAGGCGACACGCTCAGCCAGCGGATCGCGCGCCGCCCGCTGCCGATCGAAGAACTAGTTGAGTTGGCCACACAGATCTGCACCGGACTCGGAGCAGCACACAGCAAGGGCATCATTCACCGCGACATCAAGCCATCGAATATCTTCATCACCGGGGAAGGCGTGGCCAAGATTCTGGATTTCGGTTTGGCGAAGCTGACTGTAGCGGCAGTGTCAGACCGCCGTCTCTCTGGCGTCGGGGATGAGGCCACAGCCGGCGTCGGGGACGCGGCTACAATCGGTGAGGGGGACATCGCCGCTACAGTGATGCTCACAGCCTCCAGTGACCCCGGTGGTCTCACCCACGCCGGCGCCGCCGTGGGCACGGCTCCTTACATGTCCCCCGAGCAGGTGCGGGGCGAAGAACTTGATGCCCGCACAGATTTGTTCAGCTTCGGCGCGGTGCTTTACGAAATGGCCACCGGCCGGACGGCCTTCAGGGGTGCGACCTTTGCCGAAACTCGGGATGCGATTCTTTCGCACGACGTGACACCACTCGGAGGCCTGGATGCCGGCATTGACCCGCGGCTGAAAGCGATCATCGAAAAGTCATTGGAGCAAGACCGCGACCTGCGGTACCAACACGCCTCGGAGATTCGCGCCGATTTGAAGCGCCTCAAGCGCGATAGAGGCTCCGGCCCCGTTAGGGTGGCGCTCGACCCGCCCTCCTCGGGTCATGCGCTCGTTCCAACGAGGGCACCCCAAGGCGTTCGCCAACGCGTTGTGATCGGCGTGGCGGTGCTTGTCATTGCGGCAGTGGTCGTGCTGGCCCTCGATTCGGGAACGTTGCAGAAGCCAAAGCCCAAAGCTGGCCCCACGCGATTCTCCATTCCCCCACCCGAAGGCTACGCAATAGCGCCCGGCCCCTGGGCGCCCGAACTCGCGGTTTCCCCGGACGGCCGAGCGATTGCGGTTGTGCTCACGGATTCAAAGGGCACCCGATCGCTCTGGGTACGTCACCTGGACGCGGAGGGGTTCCAACGCTTCGATAACACCGACGGGGCAGACTTGCCTTTCTGGTCTCCCGATTCACAATTCATAGGATTCTTTGCCGATGGAAAACTGAAGAAGATTCCGCTTGCCGGCGGGAGGGTGCAAACGGTTTGCGAGGCAGAAGATGCTGAGGGAGGGACGTGGAGCGGGAATGGGGTCATCCTCTACGGCTATAGCCAAAGGGGTGGCCCGGTGATGCGGGTGGATGCGGCCGGTGGAGAGCCCATTCCAGTTACCCATCTTCAGAAGGGAGTCGGCGCGCACGTCTGGCCGCAATTTCTGCCCGACCGGAAGCATTTTCTCTACCTCGCCCTGAGTGAGAATCCTGCAAACGAATCGTTAAGCAATTCCGTTTTCGTCGGCTCCGTCGACTCAGCGGAAGTGAAACTTGTGCTGAGGAACGCATCGGCCGCACGCTTCTATCCACCCGGATATCTACTCGTGGTTCGCGAGGGTAATTTGCTGGCGCAACCCTTTGACGCTGAACGGATGGAATTGAGCGGGAAACCGCTCCAAATTTCCGAGAACGTAGCCGGAGCTTATTGGGGGCGCGCGGCCTTTTCGATTTCCGATACTGGCGTGCTGGCGTTTCGCGCCGGGCCGCCCGGAGATCCTGGAGAAACCGCCCAGCTCTCATGGCGGGATCGCGAGGGTGCCAAGCTCGCGGACGTCGGTCTTCCGGGGCCCTACGTTCAAGCCGCGCTGTCGCCAGACGGCAAGCTAGTGGTGGTCGAAGCCCGCGAAGGTTCGAGAGACTATCTTGAGCTGCTTGATCTGAGCAACGGAATTCTTTCGCGGCTTACCTCCGGCGCCGGGTCTCAAATCGACCCGGTCTGGTCCCGAGACTCTCGCAGGATTCTCTATGCCAGCTACGAAAAGCCGGGAGATCCGCTGACTCTCATGGAGCTTCAACTCGGCAGCTCCCGCCCTACAAAGCTGTACTCCGATGGGAGAGCGGAGTCCTTGGACGACTGGTCTCCGAACGGAAAATTTCTGATCTATCATGATGACGACGACGTGACTTTCCACTTTCTTTCCCTGGACGGCCTGCGGCTGCCGATCCCCGTCGTGCACGGCCGATTCCATAGAGACCAGTTTCACTTCTCTCCCGACGGGAAATGGGTTGCGTACAACTCCGACGAGTCCGGGGGATTGCAAACATACGTAGCCTCCTTCCCAACCCTGGAGCAGAAGCACCTGGTTTCAAACGGCGGCGGTGGCGAGCCCATCTGGAGGGGCGACGGCAAGGAAGTATACTACCTGGGCTTGAACTGGACCCTGATGGCTGTGACGGTGAAAACGGACGGGAGCCTGAAAACCGGCCCGCCGGGGGTCCTGTTTCGAGCTAATGTTCTGAATCCATTCGGCCAGGGCGGTGGACACGAATACAGCGTCACCCGGGATGGTCAGAAGTTCCTGATGCTTGAGCCTGCCAAGGACGATTCCTCAACCAACGTCACGCCCGAACAAATCAACGTCATCGTCAATTGGGACGCCGGGCTCCCAAGATAAATGGGCAAGCGGTACCGCTGCTCTTGGCTGTGCGAGGAGCAAGGTAGCAAGAGGCCGAGTTTTGGTTGCGGCCAAGTCGCGCCGTGTAAAAATGAGATTGTTTCGTTTGTTCGGAACGTTCGCGTTGATCTATACCTTCGCATCTTTAACGAGCGGGATCGCGTCTTGGGGCGCTTGCTGGCGCAAACCGATCACACACTCACCGCTTCGATCTTCCCTACTGCGGGAACAGACTCGTTCGGCAGGCTGTTGAAAGACTACTTCTACAGCGCTTCCGGCACCTGGGATCACGTTTTCTCCGCCTCGGCGACCAACGCATTCCGCTACACTTACACCCGGAGACAGGCTCTCAACACTGCCGCCGGCGCCGGCACGACGATCTCCCAGCAGATTGGACTGAAGGGAGTTGATACGTCCTTTTTCCCAACAGTCACGGTTCAGGGCTTGGCCCAACTCGGCGGCCCGCAACAGCGGCTGCAAACGCCGATCCGCAGCGACCAATATGCGGACAGCATTACCATGATCCGCCGAAACCATCAATTCAAGTATGGTTTCGAGTACCGCTATGCCAGCAATCTCGACGTGGATTCACCGAGTCCCGCCGGAGTTTACACTTTCAACAGTAAGGTGACCAACAGCAGCCTCGCATCACTGTTGTTGGGCCGCGTGTTGAGCGCTAGTCTACTGGTTAGCGACCCCCTCCACACCCGTTCGGACTCTTACGCGGCCTTCGTCCAGGACGACTGGCGCGCGACCCCGAACTTTACGCTGAACCTCGGACTCCGTTGGGACGCCGATGCGCCACGGTGGGAAACCAACAATCGTCAAAACTCGTTTGACCCCACAGCCATCAATCCCGTATCTCATACCCCAGGGATAGTTTTGTTTTCCGGTAGAAATGGAACGAGCAAATACGCCAACGATTGGGACCTGGATAACTTCGGTCCGCGGCTGGGATTTGCCTGGAAGTGCGGAGAGCAGTGGGTGGTGCGAGGCGGCGGAGCAGTCCTCTATCCGGGAGAATATGACTCTGCCACACCCGTTGACGCCAGCCTCGGTTTTGCCACGGAAGGTAGTTTTGTTTCCTCCAACAACGGAATCGACCCGGCCTTCCGTTTGGTGAACGGGTTACCCCCTGTTTCGTCACCGACCGAGGCCCAACTGACTGCGGGCTTTGGCGCTGCGCCGTCAGGCACGATGCCATATACGGCGGTGCAGTTCTTCGAACGTAATCGCGCGACCGGCTACTTATACCAGGCGAGTCTGGACATTCAACGTCAGTTCAGCGGTAATTGGCTGCTGGACGTCGCGTATATCGGAACCTTTGGCCATCACCTGGCCTCCCCCGACGCGCAAAGCATCAACCAGGTACCTCCCGACAAGCTCGCTCAGGCCGCAGTTGAGTTCGCCCAATCTGGGAAAGCCGATACGCAGGTGCTGCGACCCTTCCCGCAGTTCTCCAACGTGCAAGTGCTCGCTGCCGACATCGGCAATTCCAATTACAATGGCCTTAACCTCGGCATTGAGAAAAGGTACTCCGCAGGATTATCAATCACCGCCAACTATACTTATTCGCAGTTCATCGACAACCTGGATGCGCGAAATGAGCTGGCCGCCTTTCCGGGCGCAAATGCCTTCACGAATTACTATAATCAGGCAGCGGATAAGGGGCGCTCAGGAAACGACGTGACGCATCGTTTTATTGTGGGCAGCGTTTACGACCTGCCGTTAGGCTACGGGAGACGATACCTTTCGAGCTCCGCGTTGAGCAGTGCTTTTGTGGGCGGATGGACGATTGGCCTCATTGCCGAAGCCCGCAGTGGAACACCTCTCAGCCCGGTCGAACTGATGAATGACACCTTTTCGTTTTCGGACGGAGTTCGACCCAACGTCGTCGGTAATCCCAACCTCTCGAGATCCCGGCCTCTCGGTCAGAAGCTGATGGAATGGTTTGATGTGAACGCGTTTGCAGCGCCTGCTCTGTTCACCTTCGGCAACGCGGGTCGCACCTTTGGCGAAGGACCGGGCGCGATCAGCTTGGATGCGTCGCTGCTGAAGAATTTCCACATCGGGGAGAAGGCCGCGCTTGAATTTCGGGCGGAGGCGCTGAATTTTGCGAATCACCCTAACTTCGCCAATCCGGACACCCGGCGGGGATCCGGGACTTTTGGACAGATTACGAGTTTAGTGCCAGGAAACCAGTCCAGGATAATTCAGTTGGGGTTGCGACTAAAGTTCTGAAAGGGGCTGTGGGAGATGTCAATGGGTAGATTCCGAGTGGAGGTACAAGTTTGATCGTGGGATGTCAAGGCTCCTTCACAAGGCCGTCGAATTCGGACGTGCCGACGCCAAGTTACCTGGCTGATCGCTCCTGCAAGTGGATGGTCACCGTTCCGCCCTCGGACTTGACGATTTTCTCGTGGATTTCGGACTTCACGGGCAGCATGTGGATGCCACCGCCCATCGCCATGAGGAGCCACGGAATGGGTGCCCATCGATTGTGCCACTCACCTTCACGAGGCCATTGGTCCCGAAAAACGCTGCTGCCCTGCATCACTACGTATGTCCAGACCCCTTTGTCAGGCGACTTCTGGAGCGTCGCTTTGCCTGACGGATGCCGAAGGGTTTTTCTCCTCTCTAGGTCCCGTGGGCGCTCGCTCGGGCGTCAGCGTGTCATACTGGATACAAACTGATAATTTCCGGAACCGACTTCGTACACTGCCGCGCCCGATTCCATGCGCAGGTACTTTACGCCAACCGCTTCGTCTGGGCGTCTACCACCTTCTTGGACAGACGACGCATCTCGGGCCGGGACGTACACGGTGGCAGTGGTGTTGGGAGGTACCGTCGCGTTCCACGTGAAGCGGCCCCCGTCACGCTTCCATTCGCTCACGATTTCGCCGTAGGGAGAGTGGTGCGAAGCCTTCACGAAAGTCAGATCGCCAACCGGCGTCGGGCGCATGATAATGCGCTTGAAACCAGGCTGTTCCGGATCGGGACGGATCCCCGCCAGGTTCTCGTAAAACCAGGTGACGAGATCGCCCACCAGCATGAGATGGTTTCCGGAATTCATTGCGGGATTGGCCGTGTTGCCGTTCCAGAGCTCCCAGATCGTGGTGGCACCCTGTTTGATCATGTACCCCCAGCTGGGGTAAGCCGTCTGGGAAGCGATCTGGTAGGCAACATCAGCATGGCCGCTGTCGGAAAGCACTTGCATCAGCCACTGGCCGCCGATTAGTCCGGTCCCGATGTGCCCCTGATCCTGATCGTTCGTCTTCGCGATCAACGCATCGACCACGCTTTGCCGGTTCGCGGCCGGCACCATGCCGAATGCCAGGGGAAGCACGCTCGAAGTCGGTGCACCATTGCTGTATGTCGCGGTCGCTTCGTTGAAGAATTTCTTATTGAAAGCCACCTCCAGCCGGTCCGCCTGATCGTTGAAGTCTTTCGCGTCGTCCGGCCTGCTGAGCAGTGTCGCGTAGCGCGCCATCAAGCGCATGAGATGGTAGAAGTAAGTGGTGCCGAGCACGGGAGCTGCTGTCTGGCGAGCCGGATCTTTGGAGTGGATCAGCTCCGGCGACTCGGGAGGCACACACCAATCTCCGTACGTGTCCCGCGGCATGAGACCGTCCTTCAGGAAACTATTCATGTGTGCGATCCACTTCTTCATGCCGTCGTAATGCTTCTCGATCGGCTCGAGATCAGCGTACTGATCGTAGACGTGGCCGGGGATGATAATGAAGCTGGACGGCCACGTGACGTTGTCGGAGTAGAGCGGCCAATAATTCGGAGAAACGTCGCTCACGCTGCCGTTGTCCTGCTGGGAGTCTGCAATGTCATCCACCCACTTTTCGTAGAAGCCGACGACATCAAACATGTAAGGCTCGCCGCGGCTCTCCTCGGAACGGTCACCCAACCAGCCTTGGCGCTCATCACGCTGCGGGCAGTCTGTTGGCATGCTCCGGTAGTTATCCTTGGTGCCCCAAACGACCGCCTTGTAGATTTGGTTGATCAGCGGGCTGGAGGTGGCGAAGTCCGCGTGCTGCTCGACCGCATCGTGCACCTCCTGGCCTTCGATCGCGGCCAGGGTGGGCTCCCCCGGGAAACCCCTCACTTCAACGTAGCGGAAGCCGTGATAGGTGAATCGCGGCTGGTAAACTTCTGTTCCCTTGCCGCTCAGGATGTAAACATCGGTCGCCTGGGCGGAGCGCAAGTTGTCGAGGTACAAAGTGCCGTCTTCGCGCAACCTTTCGGCGTGCCGCAGCGTGACCTTGGTACCGCGAGGCCCCGAAACGGCCAGCCGGCACCAGCCTACCATGTTCTGGCCCATGTCGAAAATGTAGGCTCCGGGCCTGGGCTCGGTGATCTTGACCGGCTTGAGTGTTTCCGTGACCCGGATGGGCTCGATCATCTGGGCCGAAACCACTCCCTTAGGACCTTCGACCTCTTCGGCCTGCTGCCAACTGGAATCGTCCGCGCCAGGACGGCTCCAACCGGAGATCTCTTTGCGGGCATCGTAAACCTCGCCGTCATATTCGTTGTTGTTGCGGATCGGACCGTCAGTGGTCAGCTTCCAGGTGTCGTCGCTCGAAACCTGCTGTACCTGGCCTCCGCTGTCTTCGATCTCCAGTTGCAGCCTCAACTTGGGATAGCCGAAGGTTCGTGTGCCAATAGGTAGCCTGAATCGCGGCGCGAAATACCGCCCATTGCCCAGGATCACCCCGAGCGCATTAGCGCCCGGCTTCAAGCGTTCCGTGACGTCGTAGGTCAAGTAGAAAACGCGCTTGTCATAGTTGCTGAGGGCAGGCACGAGCACGTCTCGGCCGATCTTCTCACCATTCAGGTAAGCCTCAGAGAGACCTATGCCTGAGATGTATAAGGTGGCGCGCTTCACCTCTCCCGAGACTTGGAATTCCTTGCGAAGCATGCGGGCCGGCAGTACCCGGCGCTCCGCCCAGCCCACGTCTCCCCAGGGTGCCATTCCGTAATTGCCCAGAGCCTTCGCCACGGCCCATCCGGAGTCGTCGAAGCCATTACTGTTCCATCCCTCCGCTTCAATCTCAGACACGCGCCACTGCTCGTTCGTGACCGCAACGGAGGGATCTGCCTTGGCGAACTCCATCTCGACGTCGCCAATCAGCCCGTAAGGACCGTCGCCCGCAGAGGTCCCGGCGACGGCCAGGACGTTCTTGCCCGGGTGCAAGGACTGGGTGATGTCAGCGGAGACTGCGGCCTTGATACCCGAAGCTCTGCCAACGGAATTTCCGTTCATGTAGACTGTCAACGTTCCAGTGCTCACGAAGAACAGGAGGGCATCGGACACCGAATCACCTTGTGGAATCTCGATGATTCGGCGGAAGTATCGCACGCCTGGACCCGCCTCGGACGACCACAACCAGAGAGCGCCCGCGAGCGCTCGCGGCTTTCCTTCTCCGCCATCGAGGCCTATCCATTTCCCCGTCCAATCCTGCGGCTGGAGCAGTCCCATTGACCAGAACGCGGGCTCACTCCAGGATGACGGCTCACCCGCATTGTTCCAGACGCGGACCTTCCACCACACCGGCAACCGGGAGGTCAGAGCCTTGCCGCTATATGCTATTTGAATCGATTTGTCAGACCGCACTTTTCCGCTGTCCCAAAGATCACCCTGGTCGCCCGCCAAACCTTCTTTGCTGCTGGACACCAGGATCTGATAGGCCGTCTGCATCTGCCCGCGCGCTCCAGAATCGGTGGCCTGCAAACTCCAGCTCAACCGAGGCTGTACGGTGTCGATCCCAAGCGGATTCTGACGATACTCGCAACGCAGGTCCACCGGCTGTAATAGATCCTGGGCAGTAACTGCGGGAATCGTGGCAAAAAGAATCATCAATGGAACGCCAAGCCGAGTCATCGGTCCACCTCGTGGGGAGAGATTTCACTCCTCTTTCGGTTTCAGGTGAGTTTAATTATCATACTCGGTGCGTCGGTTCGCGCGCGCGGCTTTGCGCTCTGCTGCTACGAAAACACGATAGAAGAAACGCCAGCACTGATCTGACAGCAGACATAGGCAAGGGCAACAGCGATGCGACCGTCACCATCGAGCCCTCAAGCCACGGGGATGGGATATGACAATGTTCTGCGCAGATGGCGCTGGCAATCCGTACGAGGACTTGATCGCCTGGCTCACACCGGGCCTGCTCCAGACCTCCTGGAGCTGGTTTGCCGGTTTCGTCAACACATCAGAGGAAGCCGGGAAACCCGCTCGAGCACTTGCTGCCGACTATTGAATCCTGACCCATTTCCTTTCACAGAGCCGTCCTGCTCAGTGTTTCATTCCCACGCCGAACTGATTTCCGGCGCGAACCACCTGTCCGTCCGCCATGACGAGATCCAGCATCTTCTCGCTCTGCACCTGGCGTCCAGCCTCATCGGCGAGAACCGCCACGATCTTCTTCGTGGTGGTGTCGATGATCTCCCCGGTGGAAGAAAAGGCGAACCGGCCATCCATGCTGAAGCTGACCCAGCCCGGCAAATCGCGAACCTTGATGCTCGCGGACTGCCGGGGCGGCATAACTGTGGCGTCGAACACGTGGATCGAATTGTTCGCCCCATCCGCCACCCAGAGCTCCTTTTCGTCGGGCGTCAATGCAATGCCATGGCTCGGACATCCATGACGCTTGACAGGACCCTGCTCGTAACCTTGGACCTCCACTCGATAGAGCTTCCGGCCGGTGCGCAGGTCACCAACCTCGAATCCGAGCAGGCCGTCGACGTTCACGAAGCAAAGCGTGCCGGATCCGTTGACGGTAAACGGGCGAATTGCATTCGAGAATGGCCCCACCCTCTTCAATACCTTGTAATCGTGCGCGTCCGCTACCAGAAGGAAAGGCGACTTCAGTCCGGCGAGATAGACCTTGGTGCCGTCGAGCGAACAGACGGTGTTGTGCGAACCAGACCTGGACTCGATCTTCGCGATGATCGCGCCTGTGGCCGCGTCCGCGACGTTCCAGAGATTCCCTTCGAGTTGCGGCACGTACAGCACTTTGCCGTCCGGGGAGACGGCGAGGCGGTCACACCCGCCTTCGTACGCTTTGTCCCAAACCTCCCTACCTGTGACGGCATCCAGGGCCATGATCCGGTGAAGGGTGGTAAGGTAGACCCGGCCAGTCTGCGCTCTAGCAGCGATGCCTTTGACGTTTTCAGGCTCTTGTCCCGGTGCGACCGTCCAAGTCGGGATGCGCCTGACAAAGCGGAATCCGTGATCGATGTCGAAGACCAGGATACCCACACCGCCGTATTCGGTATAGTTTCGAATGCCGGGGCTCGCTACGAACAGCAGGTGTTCTTCCCTGCCGGGGCGCAGTTGAGCAGCCTGCAGGCAAGCTGAGGACAACATCACAAGCAGACTAGCCGCCAACTGGTGGAGTTTGGTGATGCTCATCTTGTGTCACCTTTCGCGCGAGCTTGAGATATGGCTTTCCTGTGGACTTCGACTTTGGCTTGTGCCGCCGAGCCGGCGCAGGCCCTCTCAACCAGGCAGAGATCGCTGTCAGGGTTGCACATTCGTCTTCACTTCCGTACCAGCGGGCGGAAAGTGCTTTTCGTACCAGGCGGTGGAACGGTCGAGCCGGTCGACTTGATGCTTGGTCTCGGCCAGCCCATGCCCCTCGCGCGGATAGCGGACGAAAACCGTCTCCACGCCCACATCCTTGAGCGCGATGTAGTACTGCTCGGCCTCGGCGATGGGCACGTCGGGATCATTCTCGCCGTGCATCAGCATCGTCGGGGTGTGGACGTTGGCCACGTGCTTCAGGGCCGAACGCTCCCAAGCGATGTCCATCAAATTGCCCTGGTGCAGGAACTGGCCGAACTCCATCTCTTCGTACTGGTTGTAGTAAGTCATGTAATTGTAGCTAATCAAGTTCGAGATGCCGGCGATGGGAATAGCCGCCTTGAACTCGTTGGTCTGGGTGATGAGCCAGTCGCTGAGCTGACCGCCGTAGCTCACGCCCTCGATCCCCATCCGGTCGCGGTCGATCCAGAGGTTGCGCCGCACCGCTGCACTAACGCCATAGAGCACATCCTGACCCTCGTTTCCGTCCTGGTCGGCGAAGACCGCATCCGCAAACTTCTGGCCGTAACCGGTGGAGCCGCGATAGTTGACGTTCAGCGTGGCCCACCCTCGCCCTGCGTAGACCTGCGCGTCGAAGTTGAAGGCCGGGCCGTTCTGGCCGTGCGGACCGCCGTGAATATTGACGATCAGAGGATGCTTTGAATCCGCGGTGAGGCCAAGCGGATGGGTGAGAAATGCCTGCACCTCGAACCGATTATCGTTGCTGGTGAACCACAGAGGTTCGACTTCGGCGAGCGTCTTGCCGCGCAGGATTTCGGCATTGAGGTCGGTCAACTGCTGGGTGCCGGTGGCGTTCTTCAGGTAGATCTCAGCCATGTCGCGCGGGCTGGTGTAGCTGTAAACGACGACGCCGTCCTTGCCGACCGACCACGACCCAACCGCGCCGAGCTCATTCACCACCATCTCGGGTGTGCCGCCCGGCACTCGGAGCCGGTAAAGGTGGACGCTGCCGCGCTCCTGCGCCGTGAAGTAGACCGCACCGTCATTTCCCCACGTGGGGTGGCTCTGACGATTGTCGATCGCAGCTCCAATCTCGCGGCGATTGCTCCCGTCCGCGTTGATGAGCCAGACGTGCGTATCCTCCATTGTCGTCTCGCGGTCGGTGAGGCCGCGTTTAGTTCCGGAATAGGCGATCGTGGCGCCATCCGGCGACCAACGTGGAGCGTATTCGCAACTCTCGGTCGCCGTCAGCCGGCGGACGCTTCCGTCGGCGACGTTCAGCGCAAACAAGTCGTAATTGAAGAACTCATCCGAGTTGGGCTCACGGTTGGAAGCGAACAAGATCTCTTTCCCATCGGGCGACCAGTCGATGGAATGCTCGTCATAGCTCCCCTCGGTCAACTGCCGCACCTGCTTGGTGCTGGTGTCAACGACGAAAATGTGCAGGCGGCGATTGTCGTTGAAATGAGTCAAGCCTTCGCCTGCCGTCGGCTTGTAAAGATAGCGCGTGATCACCATGGGATCGCCGCCGGCTTCCGCTGTCTCAGGGCCCGGCGCCGAGGAAACAAAGGCGATCTGCTTACTGTCCGGGGACCAAGTGACGCTTTCTCCCTGGCCCGGTAACGGGGAGTTGGTGCCCTTTACCGGAGCAAGGAACGTTCGGCCGGAGCTATCGGGGTGAGCGACGATCAATCCGGAGTTGTCGCCGCCACCCCCTTGGAAAGCCAGCCACTTTCCGTCCGGCGACCAGACGGGGTCTGAGGTGGACTCCTTCTCACCACCCAGGCGCTGCGCCTTCCTGGTCGGGAGCTCCATCACCCAGATCTGGGAGTACGGACGCCCGGGACGGTCGCGATTCACCACCGTGTAAGCAACACGCGCTTCATCGGGCGAGAGCGCGACCGTACCTACGGAGCGAAGTTTGTAGAGGTCGCTGCTCTGGAGCCGGCTGTTTTCATTGGCCTCGGCCGACTGGGTGGATGCAGCGAGAGTCGTTATGGGAATGCTCAACGCAAGCGCGAATTTTGTCAGAGTGAAAAGGCGCGCCATAGGCCTGAAGTCCTCCGTGTGAAATCTGCCTTCCGCCCCTGGGACGCCGGGCGCCAATTCGGACCCCGGCCTGGACTGGAGCCACGTAATCTATCACACCGAGCGATTAAGCAGGTTCTTTCATTTGGCCGTCGCACTCACGTGCCAGCGGGCGGCGGTAAACTACGTGCTCGATCTGATTTGCACATAATCTTGAGCGCCTGAAGAAGCGCGGTGCCGACTCCAACGCGGTTTTGAGCGGTCCCCGAGAGTAAAGTCGGTGTCATGTTCCACTCTCAGGTCTAAACGCCGTGCCTCGGGAGAACCCCGGTCCCATCACTGGCAGCCTCCCGAGAGACAGTCCACGGAACAGCACGCTGCCAGGTTTCGAAAGAGGATCACCGGAGTCCCTGAAATGAGCTTGCCAGAGCAGAATGCTGAGCGGTAACTTGAGCGAGCGGTCGTGGGCCTGCGCGCACCCAGTGCCACAGCGCGTTCATCCAGCAACGGGAGCGTCCGCCATTGAGAAACCGACTCACCAGGCTGCCCGCTCGGCGGGCCTGTCAAACTCAGTCAGTGCCCAGCCGCAGTCTGGCCGTGCACTGGATAGGTTTGCGTCAGCGACGCATTCTCCTGGCGATCGCCACCTGTTTGAGCATGACGGGCGCTCTTGCCGGGGATTCCAGGCAGCGGGGCGGTGCGGGCCTGGAAGCGGCCACCCGCAGTTCCTTCTATCTCACCATGCGGGATGGCGTCAGGATTGCGGTTGACCTCAACCTCCCCCAGGGCCTCAAGGCTGGCGACAGGATCCCGGCATTGGTGCGCCAGACGCGCTATTACCGCTCGTTCGACCTGGGGTGGAGACTGCAATTTCTGACGCGGAATTGGCCTGCGCAAAGAAAGCTGTTCCTCGCTCAGGGCTATGCGTGGCTCGACGTCGACGTGAGAGGGACGGGCGCTTCCTTCGGGCAGTGGGTTTACCCCTGGTCGCCTGATGAGATCCGCGACGGGGCTGAGGTCGTCGACTGGATTGTTCGACAGCCCTGGTCCAACGGGAAGGTGGGAGCGATCGGAGCCTCTTACGACGGCGGCTCGGCGGAGTTTCTGCTCCTGAACCGTCATCCGGCGGTGAAAGCCGTGGCCCCGGAGTTCACCTTCTTCGATGCCTACAGTGATCTCGCCTTTCCGGGAGGCATCTGGCTTCAAGCGTTCAGCACTGCGTGGCAGAAGCTGGATCGCGCCCTCGATATCGACTACACGAGGAGTTTCACGTCCTTGATGCCCCGGATCGTGCGCTCGTCTTATCACGGAGTGCGGCCGGTGGACACCGATGTTGACCGCGCCCTGCTGGATCAAGCCATCCAACAGCACGACCACAATCTCGACGTGGCTTCGATGGCCCAGGCCATCACTTATCGCGACGATGCGCCGTGGCCGCCAGGCCTCAGCCTCGACGCCTTCAGCCCGTTTTCGCACGCTTCCGAGATCAGCGGCTCGGGCGCGGCCGTCTACCTGGTAGAAGGGTGGCTTGACGCGAGTTTCCCTCAAGCTGCTTTGAATGCCTTTCAGGCGCTGAAGAATCCGGTGCGTGTCATCATTGGACCGTGGGGCCACGGCGCCTTGATTGGCGGAGGTCCCTCGAGGCGCTCTGGGCATTCCACCGTCAATCCTGACGATCAGTTGCTCCGCTTCTTTGACTTCTACCTCAAGAACGCTGAGGATCCGCCTTCATCTTCCAGGCCGATTACTTATTTCACCCTAGCGGCGAATCGGTGGAACACCGCCGATCAGTGGCCTCCACCGGGGGTCCGGCCGTTGAGCTTCTATCTTGACCGCGATCAGCGCCTCAGCGGTGAGCAACCCAAGATAGGAGAGGCAAGCGACAACTATCGGGTGGACCTTAGCGCTGAGACCGGCTTCACCTCGCGGTGGGACTTAGGGAGCGAAGTTGTTTACCCCGATCGGCGCCGGGCCGACAGAAGGCTGCTTTGCTACACTTCACGCCCTCTGGAGCGGGACATGGAAGTGACAGGACCACCCAGAGTCAATCTGTTTCTAAGGTCGACAGCGAGTGACGGTGAGTTCTTTGCTTACCTTGAGGACGTGGATCGCAAAGGGCGGGTGTCCTACGTGACCGAAGGCGAGTTACGCGCGTTGCACCGCGCCCTGAGCTCGGACCCGCCTTATTCGCAACCCGCGCCTTACCACTCATTCAAACGCGCGGACAGCCTGCCTCTGACAACCGGTGAGGTTTCCAGCATCGACTTTGCCATGATTCCGACTTCCTACTTGTTCAGGAGAGGGCACGCCATTCGATTGGCGGTGGCAGGAGCTGATCGAGATCACTTTGCCGCTCTGCCCGGTCCGCCCCCGACTTGGGTGGTCTATCATGATGCCGCTCACCGATCTTCTTTGGAGTTGCCCACCAGGCAAGACCAGCAGCGGTAGGAGCACCACGAGCATGAGCAATCGCTTTCTGGACATGGGATTTCGGTACTGCTCCCTTCCTACCCGGCGACCGTATGACATGTATCGTGGGCAGGATCCCATTGCCGAGACCACACGTGCTACACTCCGTGGCCTGGAGCCTGCCATGACCAACGAACTCACCCGACGCCGCTTGCTCTCGGCTGGAGCAGCAGCAAGCGTTGCGGCTCTACCGGCGCCGGCCCGGCCACCGGCGTTGCCGACCCGGCTGAGATTCCGCAGCGCAAGTTCTATGCGATTCTGGGCGTCGGGCGGCTCGGATTCCAAACCGCTTTACCGAGTCGCCCGAGCTCATCCTCAAGCACCGTTTCGGAGCTCTCGATCCTGATCCCCCGGGATTGCTTTGCGTCGCTCCCGTCAGGATGGACTGAAAGCGTCTCCTTGACGGATTACCAGTTAATTCTTGTGATTGCGATACGGTTATGGCAGACTCCGAGCGGTAGCCGACTTTCTTCGCGGGGAATGCGCTCTTGGGAGGTGCAATTGCTCAAGAACCTCTGCCTGAGCCTGTTATTGGGATTCAGCGTTCTCCCTTGCCGGACGGCTGAACGCATCCCTGTCGGGCTGGCGTGGGGCCCAGCTGGTGACTCCCAGGCCTCAGCATCAACCGTAACAGGCGGTACCTCACAACTCCCGGCGTCCTCGCCATCGGCTGAACACCTTCCCGCCAACGACCTTTTGAGCGAGGCCCAGGGTTTTTACCGCAAGGGCGATTTCGAGGAGGCGATCCAGAAGTACGAACAGGTGCTCCACGAATGGCCTAACTCATCTGACGCGTACGCGGGCCTCACTCGCGTGTACCTGAAGAAGAAGGATGTGACGCAGGCTGACGCCACGGTCACCGCAGGGTTGCGGATTGCCGATTCCCCAACGTTGCATGTTGCCCTGGGCGAAGTCTACTTTCGCCAGGGAAAGATTTCCGAGGCGGAAGACCAATGGATCAAGGTGATCAACTCAGGTCACGAGGACGCCCGAGCCTACCTGGGACTAGCCCGCGTGCGATGGGCATTGTCCATGTACAAGAGTGGCTGGGACATGATCGACAAGGCGCACCAGTTAGAGGCCACGGACCCCGAAATCCGCAGCCGATGGATTGGAAGGCTGAGCCGCTCCGAGCGTAACAAGTATCTGGAAGACTACCTCGCCGGCCAAACTAATGATGATGCGGAAGCGCGTGCCGCCATGCAGCACTACCTGGAATACTTGAAGGCTCGCGAGAGAGATCCGCGGGGCGCTTGCCATCTTGTCAGCCACGCCACCTCAACCGAAACGAAGCTGGTCCGTCTACTCGTGGATCCAACCCACCTACGCGGGTACGGCCTCTCCGTAGTGGTGAATGGCGAGAAGTCCAAGCTGTTGCTCGACACGGGTGCATCAGGCCTCGTGATCAACCGCAGCTTGGCAGAGAGAGCCGGTGTCACCCGACTTTCGGACGCGGATATCGGAGGCGTTGGGGACAAGGGCAACAAAAGCGGCTACATGGGACTGGCGAATTCCTTTAGGATCGGCGAGCTCGAGTTTCAGGACTGCCCGGTGCAGGTCCTCGAGCAACGCTCGGTGACCGGAGAGGAAGGGCTCATCGGAGCAGACGTCCTCTCCGCCTTTCTGATTGATATTGATTTCCCAAACGAAAGGCTCCATTTGGGAGAGCTGCCGAAGCGTCCCGAAGAGACCGCCGCGAAGATTACGTTGCAGACTGAGAATGACGACTCCAATTCTCCTGGCCAGGAACCAGCCGAAGACACTACCCAACAGACGACGCCCGCCAAGAGCACTGCGCCGTCACACTCTGGACCTCAAGACCGTTACATCGCCCCGGAGATGAAGTCCTACACGATGGTGTATCGCTTCGGGCACCACTTACTGGTTCCCACTTTGATCGGCAATGCACCCGTCAAGCTATTCCTCCTCGACACGGGAGCTTCGACCAACCTGATCTCAACCAGTGCTGCCGGGGAAGTTACCAAGATCCATGGTGACCCACGCACCGTCGTGAAGGGCATCAGTGGCTCCGTGAAAGACGTCTACCGCGCTGACAAGGCTGTCATCCAGTTCGGTCATCTGCGCCAGCAGAATCAAGATCTGATCGCCTTTGATCTGACCCATATGAGCGACCGGCTTGGCACAGAGGCCTCTGGTGTTCTTGGTTTCACGACGCTGCGCATACTCGACATCAAGATTGATTACCGCGACGGCCTGGTCGACTTCAACTACGATCCCAAACAGAGGGGGCAGTGAATGCTTGCGCTTGTGGCCTATGGTTCGACCTTAAGAAGACGGCGATCGCCATCTGAAAACATGTCGACCGGCCGAGCCGAGAGGCTGCGGTGATGAATGAATATGCATTCGAGATGGCGACCTCCGCCATAAGGTTCGGCGTTGGGGTGACACGCGAAGTCGGCGCGGAACTGGCGGACCTTGGCAAGGAACACGTGCTGGTGTTCACGGATCCTAACCTGCGGGGCCTGCCGCCCGTTATCACCGCGCTCGAAGCCCTGGAAAAGCACAAGATTCGCGCGTCGATCTTTGATCGCGTCCGTGTGGAGCCTACCGAGGAATCGTTTCGCGAAGCGGCCTCGGCAGCCCAAGCTGACAGCTTCGATGCCTTCGTCGCCATAGGCGGCGGCTCCACAATAGACACCGCCAAGGCCGCCAATCTATACAGTTGTTATCCGGCCGATTTCCTCGACTACGTCAACCCGCCCATCGGCCGGGGCAAGCCGGTCCCTGGCCCTCTCAAAACCCTCGTCGCGATTCCCACCACGGCAGGCACCGGCAGCGAGACGACCGGAGTGGCCATTTTCGACTTCGTCCGACTGCGGGCCAAGACGGGCATCGCACATCGTCGCCTGAAACCGACGCTGGGCCTCATCGATCCGGAGAATACGAGGACACAGCCTGCGGCGGTGGCCGCGTCGGCAGGGCTAGATGTGTTGAGCCACGCCATTGAGTCCTATACCGCCCTGCCCTTCGGACAGCGTCCGTTGCCCGAGCGCCCGATTCTAAGGCCCGCTTATCAGGGCTCCAACCCCATCAGCGATGTTTGGAGCCTGGAAGCGCTCCGGCTGGTGGCGGCCTATCTGCGGCGGGCGGTAGCGGATCCGGCTGACGATCAGGCGCGCGCCTCCATGTTGCTGGCCGCTGCCTATGCCGGGATCGGATTTGGAAATGCCGGCGTTCATTTGCCGCACGGGATGTCCTATCCCGTATCCGGTCTCGTTAGAGGCTACCGGGCGCTCGGCTACTCGGTGGCACATCCTCTGGTGCCGCACGGGATCTCGGTCATCGTCAATGCACCCGCGGTCTATCGTTTTACGTCTTCCGGGTGTCCCGAACGCCACCTCAGAGCGGCCGAAATCCTCGGTGCCAAGGTTGACCACGCGCGGCTGGAAGACGCCGGCAGGATTCTCGCGGATCAGATCGTCGCGTTCATGCATGACTTGCGGATCCCCAACGGATTGCGCGAGCTGGGCTATCAGCCGGCAGACATCCTGAACCTCGTGGAAGGTACGCTGCCGCAACACCGTGTAACCAAGCTCTCACCACGCCCTGCCGGTCCGGACGACCTTGGTCGGCTGTTTGAAGAATCCATGGTCATCTGGTAGCGCAATGGCCATCACGCGCGTGATCCAAACGGCGTGAGGCGATTGGTGATTGACCGATTGAAGGATTGAGCGAATGCAGACCATGGAATGGCCGAGAGAGTTCGGCCGACGGCTGTTGACGCTGTTGCAAGGCGGCCGCCTTGACCCGCGACCTGCAGGACGAGACGCGTTTGCATCGCGAATTGCGGGAGCAGGAACAGGTCGAAGCGGGCATTTCGCCCGAGGAAGCGCGGTATGCTGCGCGAAGGCGATTCGGGAATGAATCGATTCTGCGAGAGGAGAGTCGCGAAATGTGGGGATGGTACTCATTCGAAACTTTTGGCCAGGATCTTCGGTATGCTTTGCGCCAAATGCGCCGGAACGCCGGTTTCACTGCCGTGGCGGTCTTGACGCTGGCGCTCGGCATCGGGGCCAATACTGCGATCTACAGCTTGATGGAGTCGATTCTGTTGCGCTCGCTGCCGGTGGCCGATCCCGAGTCGCTGGTGGTCCTGAATTGGCATAGCCGGCCGCCCTTAGACGGCAGCAAACAATGGGTCCACGTCATACACGGGGTACAAGGCATTCTTTGGCCGGGCGACAAAGGCGCCATGGTCAGCGGGATGTTCCCGTACGGCGCGTTCGAGACGCTTCGCAAGGAGAATCCTGTCTTTTCCACGCTGTTCGGATACTTCAACGGACAAACCCGTAACCTGTCTATCCACGGGCAGGCCACCACTGCCAGTACAGAGTACGTCACCGGCGAATATTTTCGCGGCCTGGCAGTGTTGCCGGCCGCGGGACGTCTCATCGACTCCGAAGACGACCGTCCCGGTGCGGCGCCGGTCGCCGTAATCAGTTTCGCGACAAGCCAAAATCGGTTTGGGGGGTTGCCGAATGCGATTGGACAGGCGATTCTCGTCGATAACATTCCCTTCCCGGTGATCGGCGTCGCGCCGCCGGAGTTCTTCGGAGTGGACCCCGAGGTGGCGCCGGACCTCTACCTTCCGTTGCACACGAATATGCTCGTAGACGGTGCCGAAGCGGCTCGTATGTACGGCAACGGAAACTTCTACTGGATCGAAATGATGGGCCGTCTGCGTCCCAGCGTCAGCATGGCCCAGGCGCAGGCACTGCTGGCGCCTCGTTTCCATCAATGGGTTACCACCACCGCGACGACCGACGGTGAGCGCGCCAAACTGCCCGCGCTGATTCTAAATCCCGGCGCCGCCGGTCTGGGTAGCTTGCGCCGCAAGTATTCCAAGCCTCTGTACGTGCTCTTGATGATGGCGGGATTGATCCTGGCAATCGCGTGCGCGAACATCGCCAATCTGCTGCTGGCAAGGGCCGCCGCGCGACGCCGCGAAATGGCTGTCCGGCTCAGTCTGGGGGCGGGACGGTTCCGCGTCGTGCGGCAGTTGCTTACCGAGAGTGTGATGCTGGCGTCGCTCGGCGGAGCACTAGGAGTCTTGTTTGCGATCTGGGGCGTGCGATCGCTGACGCTTCTGCTCTCCAACGGGCAGGAGAACTTTACGCTGCACGCGGAATTGAACTGGAACGTGCTGGGCGTGACGGCGGCACTCTCAGTGGTTTGCGGCCTGTTATTTGGCCTCGCTCCAGCGATTCAGTCGACGCGTCCGGACGTCATGCCGGCGCTAAAGAATGGCCCCGGGGGCGGACCGCGCCGCCGCGCGCAGCACGTTCTGGTGGTCGCCCAAATCGCGTTCTCTTTTCTCATCCTGGTCGCCGCGGGTCTGTTTGTCCGAACACTCAACAAGCTGCACTCCGTCCAACTGGGATACGCCCGCGAGAACATCCTTCTGTTCTCGTTGAATGCGCGCCAGGCCGGGCATCGCGACCCGGAGATCACGACTTTTTACGCGGACCTGCGCAAACGCTTCGAATCGATCCCTGGCGTGAGCAGCGCGACGCTTTCGCAATCCTCGATCATCAACGCCGGCCGCGCCGGCCAGGCAACCAGGGGGCCAATGAAGATCGGCGCTGTTACCATCGAAGACGCGCGCGTCCTGGCCGTCGGACCGCGTTTCCTCACGACGATGCAGATTCCGATCCTGGCCGGGCGTGAGATTGACGACCGCGATCAACCGGGTTCCAGGCCGGTTGCAGTGATCAGCGAGCGGCTGGCGCGGACTTACTTCGAGAACGAGAATCCGGTAGGCCGGCGCATCACGCTCCCGGACGAGAAGCGCGATCTCGAAATCGTCGGCGTGTCGGCTAACCTGCGATACGGTGGTCTGAAAAATGAAGAGAAGAGTGCAATGACCGTGTTCGTAGCGGTCAGCCAGTTTTCTCCGGACGGAATGACCTACGCGCTGCGCACTGCGGGTGATCCGCTGAAGTATATCAAGAGTGTGCATGAGATCGTGCGGGAGGCGGATTCCCGCATACCCGTCAAAAACGTGGTCACGCAGGCAGCGGAAATCGATCGGACGATCAGCCGGGAGGTCACGTTCGCGAAATTGTGCACAGGTTTCGCGGTTCTCGCTCTTCTGATCGCGTGCGTGGGACTCTACGGGACGATGTCGTACAACGTAGCGCGGCAAATCCACGAGATCGGAATCCGTATGGCGCTGGGTGCGCAACGCGGCGCCGTGGTATGGATGGTTCTGCGCCGCGTTCTAATACTGGCCGCGGTGGGGCTCGCGATCAGCGTGCCTGCCGCGTTGATCGCGTCCCGGCTTGTCAAATCGTTTCTGTTCGAGACCCAGCCGAATGATCCGGGAACCCTGGCGCTGGCCGGTGTCGTCCTCCTAAGCGCCGCGATTCTCGCTGGCTATGCGCCGGCAAGGCGAGCGTCCCGAATTGATCCGTTGGCGGCTCTGCGGCGCGAGTAAGACATGGTCCTTCGTGCCGCAGCGAAGGATGAAAATGTTCCGGGCCCGCGTACGTCTATCATAAGTAGCCGCTCGCGATAGAGGCCGAGCTACGTTGGGATCGAGGACGCGGCCGCAGCGAAGTCCTGGATAATGCGCCGTCGGAGGGTGGGTAGAGATCAAGCTGACGAGAAACGTCCTTCCGTGAGATCTGATCACGCTTTCGCGGCGTGCGAAGCTTCGACAAAACGTCTGGCGCGTTCAGAACATGTCACCCATTCGATGGAGTTTCCAAACACCTTCTGGATCCGTTCCACCAAGGTTTGAAGGCCCTCCAGACCCAGGCCCGTACCCTGCGTATAAAGCGACTGCCAATGGGTCAAGAGCATGACCGGATAGCCTCCCTCGATCAACTCGCGAATTCGCCCCGTGCGGCCATCCTCCGACACCAACCGGTCAATGCCCTCCTTGATGAATTGCTTCCGCTCGGGAAGGGTGGTGCGCTCCATGCTCCAGAAAATATCCGGAGCGTTGGCGGGCACGCTGACCACAGCCTGGTGGCGGCTGGCGTCCTGGAACTCGATGGATAAATTCCGGGGCTTGCCCCAATCGACGCTCCACAGAAAATACCAGGCCCAGTCCCGCCCCCAGACCTTGGACTGGGCCGCTCCCACGGCCTCCGCGTACTTCTTTTCCACGTCAAAACCGGAGTTCCATGGCGAGGTCACGCCCGTCGAATTGATTCCGGCATTCTTGAGAATGGTGAAGGCCAAAACGAAGTAATCGATGACTTCCTCGATCGGTGCCCGCGCAATCCACACGTCTTCATAAATATGCTGAAATCTTCCGGTCTTGAGGTTGTAGGCGTTCAAGTGGGTAATGAATTCCGGCGTTATATCGAAGCGTGGGGCAATTCGCTCCCGGACGATTTTCAGGAACCCCTCGAGGTGGTCCGGGGGAACTCGCTTGAGGGACTGGTCGATGCGCCCCAGGCAGCTTGGCATCGGGATGAGGGTCATTTTCCCGTGCAGCTCAAAGCGCTCCATCGTCTCCGCCACCCGCGCCGTAAACTCATGGGGCACCAGCAGCGGAGTCTCGTACCCAGGGATTTCATAAAATAGAGGGTCCACCGGCGACCCATCGTCGATAATAAACGAAAATGGGATCTTATCTGAAGGGACCTCGGTTCCCGCCCGCGCGGCCGTGAAGGCTTCGTTCCCGGTCGCGGCAGTTTTGGCATAGCCTTGGGCGAGGGGAGCGGCAAGCATGCCCGTCCCTATGCGCTTCAGTACTTGGCGGCGGGAGAGGACATTACTGCCCACCCCTGCCTCGGCGGTCGGCCGGTCAGTTGCTGGCCTGTCCTCACTGCGCCCATTAGAGAAATCGGTCGGTTGGTTTTTTGCCATTCATCTGCTCCAGATGACGGTAGATGGCCAAAAGTTCGCAAGGAGAAAGAGCGCCCATCATTGTGTCGGGTGGTTAAATCGGAGGCCGCCAAAGCAAATTGTCCCTCACCTGCGTTTGCGAGCCAAGTTCCACTTCATAATAGTAGAGGGCGAATTTCCTGCCGCTACTCAGCCACGCATCATAAGAGAGCATGGAGGCAACGCGATGGTCACGGTGGGTGTCGATAGGCCAGTGGGTAAAGAGGATGCCCGGGGGTTTCGGTGTCGATGATCTGCTGGAGTTCCTTGTAGCGAGCAGGGTAGATTTCCGTCTGGGCATCGACTTGATTCGCAAACACGGCGCGCCCGTCCAGCATTTCGCAGGACTTTAAAGCCTCAGCAGATCGGGCCGCCGAAGTTTCCTGGTCAGACGTGCCGAAAACTCCCTTTTCCCCTCGGATCAAAAACACCGCGACGACTTCATGCGCCAACTTGGCATAGAGCGCCCTCGAGCCCCCACAACCCGACTGAGGGTCGTCGAGGTGCCCACCCGTCACCAGTACCTTCAGTTTGCGGTCCGACGCTCGGGATTCTCGATTGGGTGCCGCCTCCGACCAGAGGCAACTCCAGGGCCGCGGCTGCAGTAATGCCCCTGGAAATATGAAGCAGACTGCGGCGGCTCATGCCTTCGTCACTTATACCTCGATACGGAAATGTCAATGCCGCCCCGCCTCATTGGGCCTCTAAAATTTGCACCAGCACTACTCCCCCCAAACTCCTCACCAATGGACCTTTAAACCAAACTGAATAATTCGCCCCGGATTGGCGTTCGTAAGCTGGCCAAATGTTGAAGAAGTCACGGTGGAGTTGGGATTGCCGAAATTGACCTGATTGAAGATGTTGAAAGACTCAGCTCGGAACTCCACTTTGTACCGTTCCTTGAATGCGAAGTTCCGAAGGACCGCAAAGTCCGTGTTACTGAAGGCCGGGCCGCTTAGAATGTCGCGCCCCGACTGACCATATTGGCCAAGCAACGAATAAGTAATACCGTCCGGAGTGCAATTCTCGTGCTCGATCACCTGCGGGTCCGGGGCGGAAGGAACAGTAAAGCTACAGGTGGGGTTGACGAAAGCCTTGGTGTTGAAAAACTCATTCACCATGGCGCCGCGGTTCGCGTGATTCATGGCGATGGGTTGCCCGGTCAGGAAGGCGTGCTCGCCAGCCGTGGTTCCATTGACGGCGACGTCCACGGGGTTGTAAAACGTAATGGGCATTCCACTTTGAATCGTAGTGATGCCGCTGAACGTCCAACCCCCCAGCAGTACGTTCTTCCAGTGATCGCTGAACTTGACCGGCGGGGACCACAAATAGGAGGCCACGAACGCGTGACGGCGATCCCACTGCGCTCGTCCCTTCATGCTACGGAGGTTGAAGGGATTGGCTGCGTTGCCGCACCCTTCGCAAAAAGCCGAGCACATGTCAAGGGCCTTGGCCAGCGAGTAAGACCCCATCACCGAGAGCCCGTGACTCATACGGTGATTCAATTGGACTTGGAAACTGTCATACCAACTGCGCCACTCGTTGCCCAACTCCCAACTGTTGGGAGCAATGATTCCGGGCTCGTAGAGAACGCGTTTATTGACATTTTCCAGCGAGGAATTGGCCGTCTCCACACCCGTCGCGGGATTGACGCTCGTTCCGGGAATGAACCTCCCAGGGTTGAAGTTTTCCAGGTTGTTGAGCTTAATGCCTCGATTCCCGATATAAGCCGCCTCAAGCATCGTGTTGGCGTTGAGTTGGCGCTGAATGCTGAAATTCCATTCCTCTGTGTAGGGCTCCCGCAGGTTGCCCTCCGTGAAAAACCCAAAGACTGGTAGCGGATATAAGGGGCAGTTCACACCCGGGAATGTAGCCGTCTTCGCGCAGTCAAATCGGCCGGGCGTCACGGGAGGCGGTGTTACGCCTACAGAACCGAAGGGGTTCACGTCTTGACCGTTGTAGACAGTAATCAGGCCGCTGAACGGTGCGTTCATCTGCGCCAAAATGTCGCCATTGAGGCGATCAAAAAAAGTGCCGTAACTGGCTCGAATACTCATCTTCCCGTTGCCTTTCGGATCCCAGGCAATCCCCAGGCGGGGCGCCAGGGGGTGCCACTCCGCCGGCGCGAGGGTCCGCGGGATGCCGGAATCGTTAGGGAACAGGATTCCCGGCGGCGCGCCTGGTTGCACCGTCGACTGCGCACCGGGCTTAAAGGTGTCAATGTGATTCCACTTGTCCCAGTAGAACAGGTCCGGTTCCCACCGCACACCCATCGTGACCGTAAGACGGGGAGTAGCCTTAAACGTGTCTTGGAAGAAGAGATCGGGCTGATTGGTATAGGAGTTCTGATTAGTCCCACCGAACTGCATTTGCAATTCCGTGTAGCTGCCCAGCAGAAAATCGGCCAAGGGATTTCCCGAGCGCGTGCCGGTGTAATAGAACGAGGGCTGCTGGATGGCGTGCTGGACGTAACTCAACGGAAACAGATCCTCACCGCCAAATATCAACGTATGACGACCGTGGATCCAAGTCAGCGTATCGCGAAACTGGTAGTCACTGGAAACTGTGTTGGCCGAAACGAAAGTGCTGTCGGTGGTAAACGCGCCGGTCACGTTATCACTGATGCCGCCAACGGCGTCATATTGCGGCATGTTGACCATTCCTAGTGACGTCGGTGTGATTGTCTTGTTGGGGATCTCGGCCGAAGCGGAACGCATGTAGGAGACCATCGCTTGGTTTATTAACGTGGGTTTGATCGTGTACGTGTCGCTCAGTACCGCCATCGTAGTTTGCAGACCGTAATGAGCCGACATGAACGTAGTCAGCGAACCGCCGGCCGTAGGATCGATTGAAGAGTTGCGATCGATGTAAAAATGTCCAAAGAGCACATTACGCGGGCTCAGGTTAACGTCGATGCGGCCAAAGTAGTTGTAGACGTGCACGGGGCTCGCGCCTACCGCGACGATGGTCCCGGCCGCGTTGCCAGGGGTCGGAATGTAGTTCAGGAGCTTTTGGGCCACCGGACTTATGCAGCTGGACGCAATGATATTGTTACTTACGCAGGGCGCACCGGTCGGCGTGGTGAGAGGAGCACCCGTCACGGAGTTGGTGGGATTGGATAACACAACGCCGGAAGCAGTCGAAAAGTCGCCGGTGCGTTCCGGGCCTGTCGGGACCACCGATTCATTGGCCACCGATTGCGGGAGTTCGTCGAAATCTTGAAACGAGCCAAAGAAGAAGACCTTGTCTCGCTTAATGGGTCCCCCCGCCGTTCCGCCAAATTGGTTCTGAATGAGCGTCGGCACATTCGAGGAGAAGAAGTTCCGCGTGTCCAGAACGGTGTTGCGGAGAAATTCGTACACATCCCCGTGGAAACTGTCGCTTCCGGTTTTCGAAACCACTGCCATTTGCGAACCGGCATTGAAGCCGTACTGCGCGTCAAAACTGGCGGTCTGCATGCGAAATTCCTGCACGGCGTCGGGCGGCGGATAGTTCAAGCCGGTATTGCGCGCGCCATTCAGAAAATACGCGCCATCCAAGGTGAAGAAGTTCCAATTTCCTCGTCCTCCATTCACATTCATGGTGGGGCCGCTGATAGCATATTGAATAGTGGGGGAGGCGCTGACGTTCAATACTCCGGGCAAGACGGCTGCCAGGTCAATCACATTGCGTCCATTGAGGGGCAGGTCGACGATGCGTTCGTCATTAACAAGTCCGGAGACCGTCGCCGAGGTCGTGTCCACCAAGGGCGCGCCGCCGACCACCGTCACCGATTGGTTTGTTGAGCCTAACTGCAGGGAAACATCCACTCGCAAGTTCTGGCGCACGGTGACGGTAAGATCGTTCTGAAGATGACGCTTAAATCCCTCTTTTTCTACCGAGAGGCTGTAGGTCCCGGGCTCGAGGACCGTGAAAAAATAGAAGCCCTCGGTGTTCGTCGTCGCAAAAAATGTAGTTCCCCGTCCCTCAATGGTTGCCGTGAGTTTTGCGTCCGGCACGGAGGCCCCGGTGTTATCAGTTACGTACCCGCTCATTGTCCCCGAGACTTGGCCCCAGGCAACGGTTGCGAGCGGCAAATATGCAAAAGTGAAACCAACAGCTATCAAACTTCCAGGGAATCTTATCCTGCCCATCGGCTTCCACCTCCCCAGTAGGACTGCGATTCCTCGCGGGTAGAGCACATTATCTTCCTCACCCAAAGAGAAATCTAGTCAATTTTATCGGTGGCTGGCGTGGACACTCATTCACGGGGTTGCCGGAGGGCTTCAGTTTACGGCCAGAGTGGCGTAGGATGCGGTTAGCCAGTTATCGTGCCATCCTGGCGTGCTCGATATTACGGAGCGCAAGAAACCGGAGGTCACTGGCTGTCATGGAGAAAATGACGAGACGAGGTTTCCTCGGCGCACTCCCGGTGGCAGCCGTCGCTGTGGCCGATTTGGCCCTGGCGGCGCCCGAACCCATCCTGGACCTGCACCAACACACGAATTATGAGGGCCGTTCGGACGCGGAACTCATTGCCCACCAGGCCTATCACCGGGTGACGACGACCGTCCTTCTGCCAGGCGACGGATGGATGCTCTCTCAAGTGGGCGATAACGCAAGTTGCGCTGCCTTGGAGCACGATTACCCTGGCCTCTTCCAGCGCTTCGCCTGCTCAGACGCGGCTGAGTCCAGAGCGCCTGATGTGTTGCGAGGCAACATACATCGTGGCGCTATCGGAATCGGGGAAATGAAGTTCCACGCTGCTGTCGACTCATCGGAGATGCATCGCGTCTACAAGATCGCTGAGGAAGCAGGCGTTCCTGTTCTCATTCACTTCGAATACGAGACGTACAACACCGGACTGGACCGCTTCCAGAGCGTCCTGAAAAGCTACCCCCGCGTGAACTTTCTGGGCCACGCGCAGACCTGGTGGGGCAACATCAGCGCCGAACTCGATCCTTTGGTGATGTACCCCCCAGGCCTTATCAAGCCGGGGGGCCTCACGGATCGGTTCCTGTCTGATTATGCCAACATCCATGCGGATCTCTCGGCGGGCTCCGGTCTCAATGCCTTGACACGCGATCCCGACTTCGCTCGCGATTTCGTCGGGCGGCCGCCGCAAGCTGATCTGGGGCAGTGATTGTCCTTGCCGTGACGGCAAAGGGGGTGGCTACCATGGCGGCTACTGTATCGCCGGGCGCTGCCTCGCTGCGCTGGACGAGTTGGTCCCAGACCAAACCGTATTGCGGCAGATTCTGTACGAAAACGGCTCCGCATTGCTCAAGCTGAGCCGAGGGTGACGTCCAATTGGATGGACTTCAGCCGCGCTCAAAGCTGTGCCAAGCAGTGCTCAGGAGATTTGGGCGTTGAGGCGCACCAGTAGCAGGAGCGCCGGTAGACTGATGCGACCTTCGTAGTCCGTTTTTGATGGTCGTTGTGGAGGGAATTGTGGCAAAGAATCCAAACCTAAACCGGCGGGAATTCAGTCGGAGGAGGGGTCTGTCTCGAATGACTGACCCGCGTGTGACGGCGTAGTGCGGACTTTCGTGCATTCTCATGGGCGACGGTCAAGGAGCCGTCGCCCATGTCGAAACCGCGTAAGAAGAAACGACCGCCGAAACGAGTCCTGGCACTTCCCAACCTGGAACAGTGCAAAGCGGCTGTTCTGAACAGCCTTACCTCAAGGAGCGGCCAGCGTAGTTGCGATCGCGCCATAACTGACTTAGTGGCGTGGTACTGCTCGGAGCCCCGCCTGGCGCTCAACCGCACTCTGGTTCTGCGCTACAGGATCTATCTCGATCAGAAGCCCTACGCTCCGACCACGATCAACCTCCGTTCGGCCGCAGTGCCCAGGGTAGCATATGAGGCTGCGGATTCTGGACTGCTCAGTCTGGAATTGGCTGCCGGCATCCGACGCGTCAAGGGAGTGCGCCGGATCGGAGTCCGTGTCGGGAATTGGCTCACCGCCGAGCAGGGCAAGCGACTGCTGGCCCACAGGGACCGCGAGTCGCGTCGGGGCAGGAGGAATTACGCGATGCTCGCCATGCTGATCGGGATGTGGATTGCGGCGCAGCGAATTGCTCGCGCTGCGCGCTGAGTTCATCCCGTTAGATCCAAATATTCGATTTCATTGAAACAGAATGGCTTACGTGTCGCTGGGAGCTAATCTCGCGCGGCCTTTTGCGGCACATCCAGGTGCTAGTGTTGCGTTACTCAAATCCGTTTACTTAATCCCTGAGCAGCGCGTGCTGATAAGAAATGCGTTAGTTCTTCCTCCCTCACCAAAAGGGCGCTATCGAAGGTAAACGTAATTGGATAACGCAACACTAGGATGGGCGCACCGAAACCCGAACGTGACAGGAGCGTGACCCCGACCTGCAAGCTCGGTCTGCCCCCTCGGCAACCTGGCAGGGCCTGTAGCTTTCGGAGCTTGAAAATCGCAGAGCGCCAAACTAGCGGGTTGCCAGCTTGCCTGCGAAATCGAGCAGGAAAGCCTTGTCGGCATCCGCCATCTTGCCCGCCAGTCCCTTCAGCTTCAGCAGAAGCCGTGCCTCTGTTCCTGAAGGCCCGGCCTCGTCCGCCAGTTCTTCGAGCGAGCGGCGTGGCGTCAGGTGCGGAGTGGCTGGCGCATCCTGCCCTTCATAGAAGAGGCGGTAGAGCGGGACTTCGAGCGCATCCGCAAACCGCTCCAGGGTTTCGAGTGAGGGGACAGTGTGCCCGTGCTCCACTCGTGAGATGTAGCACCGGAGAAGGCCACTGGCTTTTTCAATGTCGCCTTGGGAAAGGGCTTTTTCCTCTCGAAGCAGGCGAAGCCTCTGACCGATTAACATTTTGTTTCCTCCCAACACTTGATTTAGCGTTTCTCAGACCGGAATTCCAAGACAGCGTGAGCCTGAGAAAAACACTTTTTCAGGGGGATTCAACACAGCCGGGAAGGGCTGCTGCACTCTTGGACGGAGAATAAATCGGTCGCTCCACCCCCTTACGGAACTGACCGGTCTCCAATCAGGAGCCCGCAAAGTCTCTCATAATATCGGAAACCCGTCAACAGGTTCGTGGCGGTAGCGGTGGACGGCGAGACGAAGGAATACGGAGGCGGAAGGAGCCGGGGCCCGACCGGGGTTAGGCACGCTTAGGCACTCAAATCACCAGGCCAGCACCTCAGAACGCGAAAAGACGTTCCGCGTTTCCGTACGTGATTCGCTCCCTGTCTGCGTGGCTCACAGGCAATCGGTCCAGGAATGCCCGCGCCTCCGCCATGGATGCGTACGGGTGGTCGGCCGAGAACATGATCCGCTCGACGCCTACCTGGAGCATCAGGTCCAGGAACGTCGGCGTGAAGTTGAAGCCGCTGAAGGTGTAATGCACGTTCTCGCGGAGGTAGGCGCTTATCGGGCGGCTGAGCTTTGTCATCGCCATCGGCATGACGTCAAGCCGCTGCAACATGAAGGGCAAGGCCTCCCCCATGTGGCCAATCACAATCTGGAGCTTCGGATATCTGTCGAACGCGCCCCCGAGGATGAGCCTGATGACATGAATCGCGGTCTCGATGTGCCAGCCCCAGCCCGCTCCCGCGAGCATGTCGGTGACTATCGGCGAGAAACCGCCGTAGGACGCTTCAATCACCGGCCTGGGAGGCTGCGTGGGGTGGAGGTAGATGGGGACGTTCAGCGCCTCGGCGCGTTCGAGGATCGGCCAGAAGAACTTGTCGTCGAGATAGCGCCCTCGGCTGTGGCCGTTGATGAGGGCTCCTTTGAAGCCGTGTCCACGGACCATCCGGTCCAATTCCTCTGCGGCCTTGTCGGGCGCTGCCGTTGGGAGCGCGGCAAATCCCGCCAGGCGTGCCGGATTCTTCTTGACGGCATCGGCGAGGAAGTCGTTTGCTTCGCGGGCGAGCGCCGCCGCATCGGCCGCTTCGGCCTGTTCGGTGCCAGGAGAGGTGAGCGAGAGCACTTGCACATCAATCCCTGCGGCATCCATCTCGGCGATTCTCCTCTCGCCGACGTCGCAGAGTCGTTCCAAGAGCTTTGCGGCCGCCCCTCCGAATTTCGAGGCCTGCGCCTTGAGTTCGCGACCCCAGGGGCTATCGAGGAAGCCCGGAGTTGCGAAGTGTTCTTCGAGGGTTATGGTTCGCATCTTCGTGAGTATAGCCGTGGAGGGGCGGGGCCTGCTGCGCTCACTTCAACCGGACGCGAAAGCTCTTCTTCTCCGGGACTATCTCGACTTTGTCCTCGCGGGCCAGCCATCCCAGGCCGAAGCTTAAAAGCTCGCCCGACCCGTTGACCCTCTTCTTCAGTTGGGCCAGCGTCTGCGGCCCGGCGCTCGAAAGCGCTTGCCACGCCTTCCCTGCGGTCTCTCCCACTTGGCTGTTTACGTCCATTGTCTATCGCTTAGCTCCTTTGCCGGTTTGTTTTTGCCGTACCCAGGAAGTCTAGACTGGCGGGAAATTCCACTCTTCTGATCGAGGCGAGGTCGGCGGGGCCACCCTGGCAACACCGGAGTGGCCCCGCGAATAACGGAGGTGAATTCTGCTAGGTGCGAGCAGCGCCAGCAGCGGTCTCCTCCAGGATGTTCGCAGCCCGGCCCGCGTCGGCCACGCCGAAGATCAGGACCGGCGTGTTCGTGCCCGACTCAAGCCCAGAGTAGACGTAGTTGATGTTGATTTTGGCTTCGCCGAGCCGGGCGGCGGCTCGTGCCAATTCGCCCGGTTGGTTGGCCAGCCTGACTTGAGCGACTTGAGCTTCCGTGTAGCTTATGTGCTCGCGGTCGAGGACGGTCTTGGTGGTGGTCGGATTGTCAGCCACGAAGCGAACCTGGCTCTTGCCTCCTCCAGGTGTCGCTTGGAGAGCTAGAATATTCACTTTGCGGTCGCCGAGGGCTCGGCAGGCTTGCGCGAGGGTTCCTGGCTGGTCCTCCAAGTGAAGAGTGAATTCTGTGTTGGTAGGCATTGAAACGACCTCCTTCTGTTTTAGGCCGGGAACGCAAGATTCCCGCCAGCCGAATTCGTTTCCGATTTCGGTGTTAGTCAAATGTTACAACCGCTCTTCATGCAGGTCAAGGCCCGGACATTAATTAAATAGAGAATATGTGGTGCTGACGGAGGGCGGAGGTCCAGCAGGCCGACCATGCCACGTAATCGAAAGAAGTCGAGTTGCGCACCGAGCGCCTTGGACGACGACGGCAAACAGGCGCAAGCGGGTCCCTCATTGCCGCCAGCCGAGGTCCTCAGCTTTCCGAAGGAGACGATTGGGGCAGCCAGGCTGGAGCACCCAGGATTTGGCGAAGTCGCTCAACGTCAGCACCGCCGTGGCAAAGCAGGTCATCCCTTTCCTGGAAGCCCAGGGCTACATCGAGGCGTCCGATGGCGGGTGCTGGCTCACCACCGAGTCGGGCGATGCCGTCTCGGGCTCAAGGCCGCCCCGCTTCACTCCTGCGGCGGTCGAAGCGGCCCTTTCAGCGTTGGTCGGGCGGATCAAGGCGGCCAACCAGGATGCCAGCGCTCGGTTTCGCATCACGAAGGCGGTCGCCTTCGGCGACTTCCTCGCCGGTCGGCCCCGCGTCCAGGCACCCGACGTCGGCGTGCAGCTGATTCCTCGGGAACCCGCAAGCGCAGAGCCTGGGTCGGCGTTCGAGAAGTCGGCGGACCGCGAGTTCCTGAAGCAGTTGAGAGGGAAGAGTCCGACCCTAAACATTCGGACGTACGAGGACTGATGAGTTCCAGGAGTCACCGGGAGTTGCTTTAGCATTTCGCCTGCCCAGTTTGCCGAGCAAGGCTGGTGGGCGTAAGGAATTATTTGTTGTGCTCATTTCAAGATCTCAGGCGATACCTGAGGAAGACGCACCCATTCTTGGAGGCTTTGCATTGGAGGAGTTCCAGGTTGACTTGGTGGGTCATCTCATGAAAGAGAGGAATCCCTGAACCGAGCAACACAGGATGGATGTTGAAGCCAATCTCATCGATGAGGCCGGACTCGAACAGCGATTTCGCAAGTTCACCGCCGCCCATAAGACAGATGTCTTTGCCCTCCTCATGCTTCAACTGCCGCACGAACGCGCCCGCGTCTCCCGAGACTATCGTGACGCTCCCATCAGCGGAGTCTTTGAGCGTCCTGGAGAAGACGGAGGTGCGCATGCCTGGGTACGGCGATTTTCCCTTGCTGTGGCGCAGAGCTATGTCGTAAGTCTTCCGGCCCATAAGCACCGTGTCGATGGTCTTCCAGTAGTCGCTCATCACCGTGGCGGCCTCATCGCCCCACATCAGCCAGTCCAGTGCGTGGTCCTTGCGGGCGAGAAAATTGTCCAGACTGCTGGCTGCTCCGAATGTGACTTTTCGCACCTACGCCTCCCGCGCTCGGCCACGGCCCGAATGTGGCCAGCCAGCAGAAGTCCCAATCTAATGCGCCAGCCCGAGGATGCCCCGTACGCGCTCGCGGTCGGTGACGTCCCTCGGGCTGCCGCCCTTCCGCTCGACCCAGTTCGTCAACTCCCGAATCCTCACGCTGTGCTCGACAGGTATATTGGTCACGGTAACCCGAACAGGTGCCAACCCGACCAAAGGAAGGGAGGTAATCGGGTCACACTGTCAGCGGTCACAGATCGTGAATCCGGCCTACGTCGCAATCATAAGGATGAACCCACTCCTCGTCAGGAGAACAATAGGCGATCATTTTGTCTGGTTTCCCAGGTCTAAGTTGCCAGAGAAACCAGGCTTCAGGGTTGCTATCTATAATCGTTTCGTACCTGCTGCTCTCCCTAATTTCGACAACCATGATGCAATTTGCACCCTAACATGACGGGCTTGAGTGTCGCCTAGAGCCTCCTGGAGGCGGCGTCCTTCCGGGGGCCAGCAGGAGGAGGGACAACAGGCCTGACAAGCTACGTTTTGCGCACCCTTTACTAAGGTTCGGAAACTGCCTAACCTAATTTAGGTCCCCGGATACAACGCTGAAAGGGGGTTTATAAACACTGAGATCAACAGTGGGGACGACTGGCACCGCATCCGGGTACGATGTCGAACTCTGATAGCCGCTCCCGGTTGTACCGTAAAAGTTCCCGTTGGCGTCAAGCGCTAAGGCGCCGTCTGCGATGGGATTGGCGCCGTCAGCGCAGTTGGTTTGAGCGCAGAAGTTGTAGACGTTGGTCAGCGCTCCGGCCGGGCTAACCTTGAAGATGTTGCCGTTAAAATTATCCGCAAAGAAAGTGGTTCCGTAAAGATTTCCATCAAAGCCCTGGACGAGGTTCCCCGTAGGCAGGTTCTCGTCAGTGCCGTCGAAGTTGACCAACGTGGTGAATTTCACGGAGTCGGTCGAAGGCTGCTCGTTTTGTGCCAGCGACACCATCGCCGTCGCCGCCCAGAGAAAGTAAAGCTGCAGGCAGAGGATAACGACCGTCCTCCACCATCGGGTCGCCGACGCCGCCCTCCAGTGAAGCTCCTGAATGACTGCCTCTTTTCCGTTTGTCATCTCTTCTCCTCCTTCGGTTTGAACTCCGTGGCTTGCAGTCGGGGTCGCGCAGAGACTGCGCTACCCTCTACATGTGGACTTTGAAGACCACTCCGGCACCATAAGTGCCCCCACCGTAGGTCGTGCCATAGAGGGAGCCCTTGTACAGCAACAAGCGTCCGGGAGGGTTCACGCCGTCCGCACCGTTGAAGGTGTGCAGCACCGAGTATTTTCCCGACCGATCCTGCTTGAACACCACTCCGTCGTCCGATTCACCGCCGAAAGCAGTGGTGCCGTAAAAGTTGCCGACTCCGTCTCCGACTAGGCCGGTATAAGGGTTTGCCCCGTCCGCCCCGCCAGTGAAGGCGTAAAGCACAGTCTCGTTTCCAGAGCGGTCCAGCTTGAACACCACTCCGCACCCAGACCCGCCGCAGCCGCTGAGATCGCCGCCGGAAACTGTCGTGCCGTAGAGGTTGCCAGCCCTGTCCCGAATCAGAACTTCGTCGGCCGGCGAGGACCCATCCGCCCCGCCCGTGAAGGTGTACAGCACAGTTTCGTTGCCGCTGGGCGTAACCTGAAAAACCACTCCGCAGAATTCACAGCCGGCGCCGCCGTATGCAGTGGTACCGTATAGGTTACCGGCAGTGTCTCGAACCAGCCCGCCATAGGGCGCGAACCCGTCCGCGCCGCCATTGAACGTGTAGAGCGCCGTTTCTGTCCCGGACGCCTCCAGCTTGAAGACAGTTCCGCAGCCACCGAACCCGGAACATGCGCTGAGATTGCCGCCCCAGTCGGTTGTTCCGTAGAAATTACCAGCTTCGTCTGCTACCAAACCAGCTTGCGGGTTTGCCCCGTCCGCTCCGCCGGTGAACGCGTACAGCACCGTTTCGTTTCCTGACGAATCCAGCTTGAAGACCACTCCGGCACCATAAGCGCCCCCACCGAAGGTCGTGCCGTACAGGTTGGCACTTGCGCCCCGAATCAGGCCGGCCTCGGGCGATGATCCGTCAGCCCCACCCGAAAAGGTGTTCAGCACTGTTTCTTTACCTGACGGGTCCAGCTTGAAGGCCACTCCGCAGCCATACCCGGAGCAGCCAGTTAGATCGCCGCCCGCTGAGGTCGTGCCATACAGGTTGCCGACTCCGTCTGCGACCAGGCCGGCATAGGGGTTTGCCCCGTCGGCCCCGCCCGTGAAGTTGTAAAGTACCGAGTAGCTCGGGGCCGTGCTTCGTGTCTGCGCCAGCGAGATCACCGCCATCGCCGCCCAAATAAAGCAAAGCTGCAGGCAGACGATGCCGAAGCTGCCCCGCCATCCGGTCGCCGGCGTCGCCCTTGCGCCAACCTCGTTAACGACTGCCGTTTTTTCGTTTCTCATCTCCTCCTCCTTGTTTGGTCTTTCCTACCATGCTGTACACTCGGCCGCTCGGGGCTCAGCGTTCAGGAGCCTCGTTGGAGTGCGGCACCTTGGTGCTGCTTTCGTCAGGCCAGCCTGCTGGCCGCAGGTGCCATGCCGCGAGCGAGCTCGCGAATCGAAAGCGGTAGCAAGCTACCACACTTCAAAAGTCACGCGCAGCCAAAGACCTTGATTTGGACAGTCAACCTGGATTAGAATCGCCCCGGTTTGGGTGGACTTCAGGCCGACGCCCTTCTCTGTTCGCATTGAAGCTGGCCCAATACGGCTGAGAAGTCCTTCCGAAATTCTGAATAATTTCTGAATATATTCTTCCAGCCGTTTATGCGCTTGGAAAAAGAGCACTTCTACACCTTCGGCCCCTTTCGCCTGGAGCCCGAGGAGCGGACGCTGCTTCGGGACGGCAGGCTGGTACCGGTCGCGCCCAAGGCCTTCGAAGCCCTGCTCATCCTGGTTGAGAACGCCGGACACTTGGTGGATAAAGACGACCTGATGGAGCAGCTCTGGCCCCGTACCTTCGTCGAAGAGGGCAACCTCACGAAGCACGTCTCATTGCTGAGAAAGGCTTTGGGCGAAGCGCCTAATGGGCGGGAGTTCATCGAAACCATACCCAAGCGCGGCTATCGATTCGTGGCCGAGGTCACGGAGCTTACCAAGGAAACCAGCCGAGAGCCAGTGCCGAGTCGCACGGCCGCAGGGCTGACCCCTGATGAGGTTCCGCCGGTCGCGAGGCAGATGAGCGCCGTGCGGTCTCTTGAGTCCGAGCGGGCCGAGTTGCCTCCAGCTTCGGGGTCGCCTCCCGCTAGACACCTGGAAGTTGTACAGGCCACTCCGGTGGGTGCCGGTGTGATTGAGATGCCTTCGCGCGCCGGGGCCGAGGCGCTGCACCATGGGCAAGATGCCCGTGCCACAGTGCGGCGCTGGTGGGCCCTGGCACTAGTGGCCGTCGTGGTGCTTGCGGCGGCAGCCGTGACTTACTATTACATCCAGTCGCGCTCCTTTCCGAAGCTTACCGACAAAGATACCGTCGTGCTCGCTGACTTCACCAACACCACCGGCGATTCTGTCTTCGATGGCACGCTGCGCCAGGGGCTTTCCGCACAACTCGAACAGTCGCCATTCTTAAACCTGCTGCCCGATACCCGCGTCGCCCAGACGCTCGCCTTAATGGGACAACGTAAGGACGTACGCCTCACCCGGCAGTTGGGGCGGGAGGTCTGCCAGCGAACGGCTAGCGCGGCTACTATCGAAGGCTCGATTGCCGGTCACGGCAGCCAATACGTCGTCGGTCTTGAGGCGATAAACTGCCGAAATGGAGAGCTGTTAGCCAGCCAGCGGGAGACAGCCAACGGCAGGGAACAGGTGCTCGTGGCGCTCGGTAAGGCGGCCACGAAGATGCGCCGGAAACTGGGCGAGTCGCTGGCCTCCGTCGAGAAATATGACGTTTCGCCCAATGATGCCACTACGCCCTCGCTCGAAGCGCTGCAAGCCTACAATCTCGGCCTTCAGGCGGAGGACATAAGGGCAGATTGGGCTGCCGCCATCCCCTTGCTTCAACGCGCGGTAACTCTGGACCCGAACTTCGCCATGGCGTGGTCGGTCCTGGCAGTCGCCTATGGCAATTTGGACGAAGAGACACGCCGCGCTGAAGCCATGCGCAAAGCCTACGAGCTACGCGATCGGCTCAGCAGGCCGGAAGAACTCGCTGTCGAATCAGCTTACCAGTTGTGGGTTACCGGGGACTTCGAGGCGGCAAGGCGGATCAATGAATCGAACGCTCAGGAGTACCCGCGCTCCTGGGTTCCCCTGGACGACCTTGTGGCCATCTACGTTGCTCTGGGCGAACACGACAAGGCCCTTGCCGCGGTGCGAAGGGCCGTTGAACTGGAGCCAAAAAGCGGGGTTCTGTATGCAAATCTCGCCACTTGCTACCTGAACCTTGGCCGCCTGGATGAGGTCAAAGCCACGATCGAAGAGGCACAGGCTCACAAGCTCGACTCGCCGCTGCTTCACATGTCTCTGTACCTCGTCGATTTCCTGCAGCACGATATGGCCGGTATGGAGCAGGAGGCCGCCGGTCTCGCAGGCAAGCCGGGATACGAAGAGCTGCTCTTCTATTATGAATCGGACACCGCCTCCTACGCCGGACGGTTTGCGGAGGCGCGACAGTTGAGCCGGCGTGCGGCGGATTCGGCCATGAAGAGCGGTGATAAAGAAGCGGCGGCCGAGTATCGGGTGGAGGCTGCCGCACGCGAAGCGCTCGTGGGCAATCGGAGCTTGGCAGAAGAGCAAGCTCTGGCTGCGCTCGCACTCTCAAATGGCAAAGAGGTGGAGGCGATGTCGGCCATAGCCCTGGGGCTGGCGGGCGATTCCGCACAGACCATGCACTTTGCCACCGATCTCAACAAGCGATTCCCGAAAGACACCGTCGTGCAGGCCGAATCTCTGCCCATGCTCTATGCAGCCGCTGCTCTCGGCAAGAGCGCCGGCCCCGCCGACGCCCGTCTAGCGATCCAGGCGCTCAGCGCAACTCCGTACGAGCTGGGAATGCTCCCAGTGAGAGTGAATTTCTGCCCGTACACCGTCTTTCTGCGCGCGCAGGCCTACTTGGCAGCGGGTCACGGCCCCGAGGCAGCCGCCGAGTTCCAGAAGGTTCTCGATCACCCCGGCCTCGTGGTGAACCAGCCGATCGGTGCGCTGGCCCATTTGGGCCTGGGTCGCGCCTATGCCGTAGAGGCGGGTTTATCCCGGCAAGAGACGGGGTCAGCCAGCCACAACGAAAATGGGGGCGTAAGGTCGCCGCTACCGTCCGACGCGCTTGCCAAGGCGCGCATCGCCTACCAGGACTTCCTCGCAGTCTGGAAGGATGCCGACCCCGATATCCCTATCCTGAGGCAGGCCAAGGCGGAGTACGCCAGGCTGCAATAGGTTGCGCCTGTTGGCTTGCACCGCCATTTATGCGATTGAGCCCTCCCTTGTCATTCCGAAGTTTCGCCCGAGTGAAGGGCACTCGGAAACTGCCCAACAGACTAAGTCTTTTGGCTCTTCCAAGTCGCCATAACGAGGTCATCCAGCCGATCCTGCCTCGACTTCACCCACGGTGCGTAATGCTTCTCCGTAGTCCGGATGGAAGCGTGCCCGAGGAGCTTCGAAACCTCCTCCAACGGAATCCCCGCCTGGAGCCATTCGACGGCGGCCGTGTCCCGCAACTGGTGCGAGTGGCCGTTCGGGAGCCCCGCCTCAACAAAAACCTGCCTCAGCTCACCGCTCCAGTTCTTCGCGGCCGTTTCCGGCTGGCCACCAGTGTGGTTCCAACACACGTATTTCGGATTGCCGTTCGCCACCGCGAGCAGTTCATCCGCCACGTCGGGTGGCATTGCCACCGAAACATCGGCGCCGACTGCCATGTCCCCGGAATTTGGGCAAATCCGGAAGCCCGACTTTCCCCGAAGTGGTCACCCCAACCGTCGATCACAGTCAAGCTTGCGCCCTGACCACCACTGCGTATAGCATCGATACCGCTTTCGCGCTGATAGTCGAGCGCTGCGGGCCGGGCCTTGATCGGCGGAGGGATGAATGAAACGTAGCTTAATGATCTTCGTGCTTTTGGTGTTCGTGCCCCATCTGCACGGGCAGGATTGGGCGCGCGCTCAGCTTTCCAAGTCGCCCCGGCACCAAGAGTGGGTCACCGTGAAGCATGATGGCCGCTCGGTGGAGAGTTTCGTGGTCTATCCGCAGTCCAAGAACAAGACTCCAGTCGTGCTGGTGATTCACGAGATTTTCGGCCTCAGCGATTGGGCCCAGGATCTGGCCGATCAAGTGGCGGAAGCCGGGTATATCGCAGTGGCTCCCGATCTGCTCTCCGGTATGGGTCCGAACGGCGGTCGAACTTCAGATATTGATCCAAACAAAGTGACGGAAGCGGTAAGCCACCTCAATCCTGACCAAATCACCGCCGACTTGAATGCCGTCGCGAACTACGCGCTCAAGCTGCCCGCGTCGAACGGCAAGCTCATGGTGGCGGGCTTCTGTTGGGGTGGAGGTCAAAGCTTTCGCTTCGCGACCAACCGAGAGGATCTCACGGCTGCGTTTGTGTTTTACGGGCCACCGCCAGATAAAGATGCGATGGCACGGATTAAGGTCCCGGTGTATGGCTTCTATGCTGGAAACGACGCGCGTATCGGGGCCACCCTTCCGGATACGACTGCGCAGATGAAAGCGGCGGGCAAGACCTTTGAGCCCGTCACCTACGACGGCGCGGGCCATGGTTTTATGCGTGCCGGAGAAGCGCCCGACGCCAGCGACGCCAACCGGAAGGCGCGGGCAGACGCCTGGGTGCGCTGGAAGAGCCTGCTAGCGAACGCGGGTTCATAACAAGCGATTCACCAAGCGGGCGGGTTGGGCCGGGCATAGCGAATGGCCATGCAAGCCCCGTGACCGCCACCGAACTCCGGCGCCGAGTGTGCCTCCCCAATTGATCAGGCGGCTTCCGGATTCCGGAAACCACAGCGTCAACATACAGCCATCTTCAAGGAGAAGAGATCATGACTACGAATGTGCCGGGCCCAGAGAACATTATGCAAGTTGGCCTCGGCTTCTGGGCTTCCAAAACGCTGTTGAGTGCTGTGGAGATGGAAGTCTTCACTGAGCTGTCGAAGAAACCGGAGGATCTGGAGACGTTGCGCGGTCGGCTGGGACTGCATCCGCGATCGGCGCGGGATTTTCTCGATACTCTGACCGCGCTCGGATTCTTGCGCAGGGTGGACGGGAAATATGCCAACACGCCAGCCACCGATTTTTACCTCGACAAGCACAAGCCCAGCTATCTCGGCGGTATCCTCGAAATGGCAAACCAACGCCTGTACGGGCATTGGAACCATCTCACGGAGGCGCTCCGCACCGGGAAGCAGCAGAACGAGGCCAAAGACGGGGCGGAGGGCACGTCGCCGTTTGAGGCGCTCTACGCCGACCCGGCCAGGCTGAAGGTATTCCTGGCGGCCATGACCGGGATCAGCCGAGGAGCCAACCTCGCTATCGCGCAAAGGGTTTCCTGGGGCCAGTACCGGAGCTTTGCCGACGTGGGCACGGCACAGGGTGATCTTGCTGTGCAAATTGCTCTCGCGAATCCGCACCTAAGCGGGATTGGGTTTGATCTAGCCGAAGTTGGGCCTGTTTTCGAGGACTACGTAGAACAGCACGGCCTCAATGGGCGCTTGCAATTTCTTGCCGGGAACTTTTTCAATGACCCGCTGCCGAACACCGACGTGATCACCCTGGGGCATATCCTGCACGACTGGAATCTCGAGGAAAAGAAGATGCTGCTGCGCAAGGCTTATGAAGCCGTCTCTTCGGGCGGCGCGGTGGTGGTCTACGATTCGGTCATCGATGACGATCGCTCGCAAAACACCTTCGGTCTCATGATGAGCCTGAACATGCTGATTGAAACTCCGGGCGGCTTCGACTATACGGGCGCGGATTGCATGGATTGGATGAAGGAGGCGGGCTTCCGCGAAACTCGCGTCGAGCATCTGGTGGGCCCGGACTCGATGGTGATCGGTTTTAGGTAGGGTGACGATTCAACGCTGTTCTTGCGAGCTGGAGCGCGCGTTCGGGCCGGTAAGGTTAGCCTTTGGGCTCTTCCACGTCGCCATCACCAGATCGTCGAACCGATCCTGCCTCGACTTCACCCGCGGCCCGATACGGATTGATTACGTCCGTTTGCCGGAGGGATACCGAGCCTAAGGACACTATGGTAGAAGCCCACGGTCAGAAAATCATTGACCGTGGCTACCCGCTACCCGCTAGTCATTGTTCTTGGCGACGAGCCACTTTTCTTTTGGCGCTCACAGAGCGGCTACCGCAGCTTGCAGTACGTCTCCATGTCGCTGGCGACCTTCTGGGCGCCATCCAGCACGTTTGGAAGGTCGTGGGGCGCGTCCGCCACGCACTCAATGGTCTTCTGGGTGGTGATCAAGTTCACCCAATCGGTTCCCTGCGGAACCGCAGAGGTCAGATCCTGGCCACCGAAGATCACGTGCACGTCTGTCGTGGTGTAGGTGTAGGTGGCTGTGGATGAATCGATACTGTCGTTGAAAAAAGTGGTCTGATAGGTCTTGTTGTGGCTTTTCACCGACCTGGAGCACCATGCCGTTGCGTACGTCGGATCGATAAATTGCTCTGCAGTTGTGACCCCGTAACACTCGCTTTGCAGGCCTTCAGCACAGGGTGTCGCTATCTTGGGCTGATCACAGATGCAGCCGTTGTCCACCCGGGAGAACACCGGACCGCTGGTGGGTTCAACCATGGCAAAGATCGAACCCATGCCGTAATGAGCCAGGGCGTACCCGATGGCTCCGCCGCCGGCACTGTTGCCCGTGGCGCAGATCGGTTGACTGCTGCCGCCCTGATGGATATTGTCGTAGATCCACTGATTGGCGGTGGCGTAGCGGCACGCCAGGTTCAGAGGGCCGCCCGGACCCGTCAGCCATCCGCTGCTGTTGTTATTGAACTCGATTTCGACTGCGATGTACCCTGCCGAAACCACGTCCTGTACGGCCGTTGAGCCGTACGTGTAGATCGTATCGTAAAAGCTGGTGTCGCCGCCTCCGGCCGCGAACGTCACCGTGCCAATGGATGTCCCAGTGGGCTCGATGACTTTCAGGGTCGCCGTGATGTTTGCGATGTTCTCTTGCGGGCAAGCGATCTGAAGACTATAACATACCGTTCCCTTTACACCACCCGGCGGGCAGGTAATCTTAGTACCGGTCGCTGTTCCCAACGGCAACGGCGTCCCGGCCGCAGCCGCGGGCGCACTAAGAAGCAAGCCGGCAAGAACCGGCATCAGCATGAGACAGTAATGAGACAGACGGAGCCTGAGCTTCATGAATACTCCTATGAGTTAGATTTCGATTTCGGATCCTGAGCTCAGCAGTATACACCATGGCCCAGAAGAGTCGCCACGTCAGATGGGTCTCGGCTAGCAGCAGCTTGCTTGCCTTCCTTGATCCACTGCTTAAACTCTGTTCGCAGCCTCGCCGGGCTGAGGCTCTGGATCTCCCGAGCGGCTTCGCCCGCCAAATCGATCGCCGAAGCTCTGCGAACGGGAGAATATATCGGCGACCTTCACGAGGCCGCCCAATTTGTATCTGCCTACAGAGGCGAGCGCCGCCGACGCCACACACCCACACTCGGAACAGACGGGCCGGCCACCAAACTGGCAAGGGCTGATCGAAGTTTTGAGGTCGGCCGAAACGCAGTTGGTGGTCCGGGAAAAAATGCACTCCTCGGGTGAAGCCGGCGGCCGCTGGTAGCCGTCCAGAACGCGGTCCGGCAACTCCACCTTCGGGAACTGGGCGCGCAGGGCGGCAAGCTCGCGCAGCACGACCTGGCGGTCTTCCGGCCTGAGCCGCTCCGCGCTCTGGTCGCCTTCCTGCGGCGTATAGAGACTGAACCAGATCTTCTGAATCTCCTCGCGCGCCGACCAGAAAGCCGCAAATTCACTGAAATAGCCGGCCCGGCCAACCATGGGACGCGTCACCGTGCAATGCACCACGAGGCTGTGTCCCGCGATATTCTTCAGAATGCGATCGTAAGTGGCCGGCGCGCGCCGAACATCGTGCTCGGGTTGAAGGCCATCGATCGAAACCACCAGATGCAGACTGGGTATCGACTTCCAGGCCAGCGGAACAGGCCGAACCGCACTGGTGACAAGCTGAACTTCCACGCCCATCCGGTCGAGTTGAGGAAGAAGAACATCCAATTCGCGATAGCGCACCAGCGGCTCGCCACCCACGATCGAGACGTGCAAAGGACGATGCCGGCGCACGAGCGCCAAGACCCCTTGGACAAGCGCTTCGCCCTGAAAGTCGACCAGTTCATTGAGCGTAACCGTCCCGCCCAGGTGCTCCGGCTGATAGGCATAGCAGCCCGGACAGTGCAGGGGACATCGACGTGTAATTTCAATCGAGAGCAGGGGCCTCTCACCGCGCAGAATCTTGTACCACGCAGGTATCACGGCCGAAGGCTTCACAGGCACCACCTCCCATCGCGCAATAATTTCAACTTAACGCTTAGAGCACCCCAGGCTACATACGGTTGCAGAGGTGGCGACCTCACCTCGTTACCGAGTCGACAAAATGGATTCAACAGCAACAACAAGTTGTCAGCCTCGGTCGGAGCCGAGAAAGGCCCGCGCTATCGGCGAACCGTCCGCAGGCGGGAAGCATCACAATTAGGGTGTCACGACCTTACAGAGAGGTATCAAGACAGTATTCCGCTCCGGAAACGCACTCGCTGACGGGCATTGCAGCCGGACTCAAAGCATGAGAAGTTTCGGGCGAATCGCCACGATGTCCCTCGGCATAACCGTTGCTCTGATTGCGAGCCTGTCGCTGGCCGCTCCTCCAGCTCCAGGCAGAGTGTGCGGACCAACCTGGGACGCGGACAGTGCGGATGCGGCATTTGTAGATACGGTACCAGCCACACCGCCCGTGGCGGCGCCTCCAGTGCCTTCCCCGGGCGAACGGTCGACAGTCACCAGCCACCAGTCGTCGAGCACAGGTCAGACCAACCCGAGCGCCGGGCCGGAAGCAAAGCCGGCTTCCAGTGATGACCTGCATCACAGTCTCAAGGTGAATCCTATGACGGGTCTGGTGTCGACCACAGCTTCCGACTACGAGCCTCTGACCGGAGAAGAACGCTGGAAGCTCTACTGGAAGATGAATTTTTTCTCCGTGGGAGCTTATTTCGGACCGTTTTTCGACGCGCTGCTGCTCGATCAAGCTACCGGTTCGCCAGCGGGGTGGGGAGGCGGATTTGCGGGCTACGGCCGCCGCGTTGCCTCCCGCACCGCCAACGCCATCCTTCAGGGGACCATCCAGGCGCCAGTCGCAGCAGTTCTCCACGAAGACGTGCGCTACATCACCAGCACGCAACACGGATTCAAGAGCCGCGCCGTTCACGCCATCGCTTACAGCTTCCTCACCTACGATGAACATGGCCACCCTACTCTGAACATCGCCAACCTAGGCGCATACTATGGCTCGACGGCGATCTCGACGCTCTGGCTCCCCGGCCATTTCAATGTTGCGTCCTACACCTTCAGCAACTCGAGCGAACAGATCGCGCTCACAGTGCCGGTGAATCTTTTGCAGGAATTCTGGCCCGAGGTCCGCCGCTACGTCTTCCGCCGCCACTGAGATGAGTCCGCAAGCGCGCGCAAAAAGCACGAGCAGAAGCGCTTCCTGTGACGCCACTGCCCATCTGCGCCGTGTGCTATGTGCGCGAAGGATCACAGTCTCGTCGTTACCGGGACAGGCTCGACCGATTCTGACGGGTTGGGTTGAGAGCAGTTTGTGTTAGACTCCGGTACTGATCTTATTAGCTTGGTGGAGGCTTGGTAGATGCCGCAGAGCGTGTCGAGCGCGAAATCCTATGACGCCATCATCGTGGGTTCTGGCGCGGGCGGCGGCATGGCGGCCTACGTCTTGACCAAGGCGGGAGCCAAGTGCCTGCTTCTCGAAGCCGGAAGCTGGTACGACACGGCTAAAGAATCCGCGATGCTCAAGTGGGTGTACGAGGGTCCCCACCGCGGCGGCTCGACTCCGGACAAGCCATTCGGCGAGTTCGATGGCTGCGTGGGCGGATGGCAGGTGCAGGGCGAGCCTTACACCAACGCGCCTGGTACCGACTTTATGTGGTGGCGCGGGCGGATGCTGGGTGGCCGCACCAACCATTGGGGTCGAATATCCCTCCGCATGGGACCTTACGATTTCAAGCCCTACAGCCGCGACGGCAAGGGGATCGACTGGCCCATCAGTTACGAGGACCTTGCCCCCTACTACGATAAGACCGAGGAACTGATCGGCGTCTTCGGGTCGCAGGAAAACCTGGAGAACACTCCCGATGGCAAGTTTCTGCCCGCTCCACGGCCTCGGTGCTTCGAGCTGATGATCCAAAAGGCTTCGAACAAGCTGGGGATTCCCTGCGTTTCCTCGCGACTGTCGATTCTTACTCGACCGCTCAATGGGCGTCCGGCCTGCCACTACTGCGGCCAATGCGGCCGAAGCTGTGCCACGTCTTCCAACTTCTCGTCGCCCACGGTGCTGCTGCCGCCTGCGCAGGCTACCGGCAACCTGGAGGTACGTTGCGACGCCATGGCGCGCGAAGTGCTCGTCAACCGCGAGGGCCTGGCGACCGGCGTTTCATACATCGACAAGAAAACACGCAAAGAAATGCAGGTGCGCGGCAAGATCGTGGTCCTGGCGGCGAGCGCCTGCGAAACAGCGCGCCTGATGTTGAACTCGCGCAGTCCTCAGCATCCGAACGGCCTCTCGAACTCGAGCGGTTTGCTCGGCAAATACCTCATGGACACGGTCGGAAGCGACGGCGCCGGTTTCGTGCCGGGGCTCATGGATGTACCGGCGCACAGCTGCGACGGCGTCGGCGGGATGCACGTCTACATGCCGTGGTGGAACTATCAGAAGCAATTGCGCAGTGAGATGCCCTTCGCGCGCGGGTATCATATCGAGCTGGGCGGCGGAAAGCAGATGCCGGGCGTCGGCGATTTCGACGGCAGCGAAGCGTTTCTGGGTGGCGGCTACGGCGCCGGTCTCAAACGCAAAATCCGCAGCTTCTACGGGTCGTTTCTCGGATTCGCCTGCCGCGGCGAAATGATTCCCAACAAGGACAGTTGGTGCGAAATCGATCGCGATACCGTCGATCAGTGGGGCATCCCTGTGTTGAAGTTTCATTTCAAGTGGAGCCAGGATGAGATCCTGATGGCGCGGCACGCGCAGGAAACCTTCCGCGAGCTGATCGTAAACATGGGTGGCGAGGTTGTGCAGAGCTCGGGCGCCGAAGACAACTGGGGCATTTCCAAGGGCGGCCAGATTATCCACGAAGTGGGTTCGGTGCTGATGGGCGATGACCGCAGAAAATCAGTCTTGAACTCGCACTGCCAGGCTTGGGACTGCAAGAATGTGTTCGTGACCGATGGAGCGCCCTTCGTTTCGAACGCCGACAAGAACCCGACGCTGTCGATCATGGCGCTGGCCTGGCGGACATCGGAGCATGCAGCGGATGAGGTAAGAAAACTGAACGTGTAGAGGCAGGAGCCAGAAAACTGAGAGCGAAGAAAGGAATCCTCTATGATTGATGACGCCAAATCCGAGAAGAAGCAGCACACCCAGAATAGTATGGACCGCCGCGACCTGCTGAAAGTGCTCTCGACGGTTCCGGCGGCAGCGGCCCTCTTCCCCGCGGGCGCGGCTCGTGCCGCCGAGATGTCGATGCCGCATAGGTCCGGCGCGCCGGCTGCGGCCGCCCCAGCGTCCGGCGATTACCAGCCTACGGCGTTCAACCCGCACGAGTACAAGACCGTCACGGTGCTGAGCGACATTATTGTCCCCGCAGACGAGCGCAGTGGAAGCGCTACCCAGGCAGGCGTGCCACAGTTCATCGACGGCTGGGTGGGCTCTCAGGGCGGGCTCGACACGATTCGCGGCGGCATCACCTGGCTCGATCTCGAATCCAACCGGGCTTTCGGCCACGATTTCGTGGATGCCTCGGAAGCGGAGAAGAAGCAACTCCTCGATCGCATCGCTTATCCCAAGACGGCGGCGCCCGACGACGCTCCGGGTGTCGTCTTCTTCAATCGTATGCGCAGCCTGGTGCTGGGCGGGTTTTACACCAGCAAAATGGGCATTCAGGACTTGCCTTATATGGGCAATCAGATGCTGTCCGAGTGGAACGGGTGCCCTTCGAACGTGCTGGCAAAGCTCGGAGTCAGCTACGAGAAAACGTAGCCCGACGACCCGGTATTCAGATACGGCACGCCGTGGCGGATTCCGGCGGAAATGGGCCTTGTGCTGACCCGTCCGTCATCCGGCAGTTATCACCCCGACGCAGCGAGGACCGGGGCCGGATCACGAGCAAGCAATTCTCCCGGCGCGCGATTGGGCGCCTCAAACTCTCCCAGGGAATCGAACATGGAAAACACCGCGACGGCGACCTACAAGCCCGGGCTGCGCGAGAAGTGCCAACTCATGTCCGCGGCGGAAATCGAACGTTCGCTCACCCGCCTGGCCTATGAGATCGTGGAGCGCAACAACGGCGCTGCTGACCTGCTCCTGGTGGGTGTCCGCCGGCGCGGCGCTCCGCTTGCTGAGCGCCTGGCCCGGAAGATCAGCGAGGTGGAGCGCCTTGACGTGCCTGTGGCCGCCATTGACATCACTTTTTACCGCGACGACCTCTCCACGGTGGACGCGAAGCCAGTGGTGAAGGGATCAGGGCTTCCCTTCCCGGTTGAGAACAAGACTGTAGTGGTGGTGGACGACGTTCTTTACACCGGGAGAACAACCCGGGCGGCGCTCGATGCCGTGATCGATCAGGGCCGGCCGCAGCGCGTCGAACTCTGCGTGCTCATCGATCGCGGTCACCGGGAACTGCCCATCCAGGCCGATTACATCGGGCGGCGAGTGCAAACATCCGCTATTGAAGTAATTGAAGTGCGCCTCAGCGAAATTGACGGCGAAGAGCGCGTGATGCTCTGCGAACGCACAGAGTGAAGGAATCCGCGATGGCCGCGGCCCCGATCGCTCCGTAGCCGCGGCGCGGGGCCCGGCGTTTTCCCGATTCGCCTTCCTGTGCTTTCGTTCAAAACGCCAGTCCAGGCCGGAATTCGGGCGGCAGGTCCACATGATCGGTACCGCTTCCGGCGAGATCCGATCTCGCTCGAGGGGGCCATGGATTTCGAGCCGGACAAATTCTTTATCGGTCTCACCGATTTTTTCGCGATTCTCTTGCCCGGGGCGCTCCTCGCGTATTGTCTCAATGGAGCGGGATTAGGACACGTCCTTCTAGGCAGCGGATATGCAAACCTTAAGGGAACCGAAGCCTGGGTTGCGTTTCTGTTCGTAAGTTACCTGTTAGGACATTTTATTTTCCTCCTGGGTTCATGGCTGCTCGACGATCGCGTCTACGACACTATTCGAAACGCAACCACCTACCGGCAAATCCGGAGGCTCGCGAGCCAGGACCGGAAAGAAAAGGGAAAGAAAGTTGCCTCCGCCACAGTCTTGTGGCTGGCCAGCCGTTTCATCCGGCAGGACAAAGATTCGGACCGTGCGCTTGCTCAAACGTTGAGAATCCGTGACAAGTACCTCGACCGGCTGAATTCTCCGAGCGGAATCAACGCCTTCCAGTGGTGCAAAGCCAGGCTCAATCTGGAACATCGCGAAGCATTCGCGACCGTGGAACGCCTGGAAGCGGCTTCGAAGTTTTTTCGAAGCTTGATTGTTGTCCTCGGCCCGCTGGCGCTGTGGGGCACAGGCCTTTCAATCCTGTCGCTGCTAACCCTGGCCTTGCCCAAGCTGGGGGTGCACCGCTGGAACGGTCCGGCGGTTGCCCTGGTCAGCCTTATTCTGCTGTACCTCGCCCTGTGGAGATACGTCGACCAGCGCCTGAAAGCCACCAACCAGGCCTATTGGTACGTGATTACGCTGGAGGCGAAGGGCGCGAGCGCCCCTCAGCCTTCTCAATTCTCAGTGCCTGGGTCTGATGTGCCTGACATTTCCCGCGCCGGAGGGGTGGTTTACCGGAACAGGGACAATCGGCCGGAATACCTCCTGGTGCAGGCCACCAGCGCTCCAAACGAATGGGTGCTGCCTAAGGGCCACATCGAGCTGGGAGAAACAATGCAGGAGACGGCCGTGCGCGAGGTCCACGAGGAAACCGGAGTCTGGGCCAGCATCGGACCGCCTCTCGATGTTATGAGGTACACCGTGGCGGACGAACCTGTCACAGTTCAGTTTTACCTCATGCATAGCCTAAGAGAGGGAAAGGCTGGTGAGAAGCGCGAGCATAAATGGTTCCCACTGCATGAAGCGCTTCAGAAAGCAACCCATCCTCAAACCCGGAGGCTGCTGGAGCTGGCGGATCGGCAAATGAGCGCCCGTTGAGCGGCCGGCGCACAGTGTGAAAAATGTCATCCATAGCGCTCAGCTTTCTTGGGGGGCGGCTCCCAAATAGTGAGACAATGCGTTTTCGCTGCAAGCTCGGGGAACTTGGATGTTTGCGAAATCGCTCGCTTAGATTAAAGCTTAGGTCCTGCCGTCGTTGTCTCTGGCGTGACTACCACAGAGAGGAGTCTTCGTAATGCTCAAATTGTGGGGAAGCTTGCTCTCGACCGCTTTAATCCTGACAGCCGTTTCGGCTCACGCCGGCCCGGCATCGACGCCGTGCCAGGCCTTGGCAAGTCTTTCCCTGCCCAGCACCAAGATCACGCTCGCCGAGACAGTTGCCGCCGGAACCTTCACGCTGCCGCCGTCTCCCCAGCCCCCCATCGGGCCGCCGCCCAACTTCAAGGACCTGCCCGCCTTCTGCCGGGTTGTGGCCGAGGCTACGCCCACGCCGGACTCGGACATCAAGATTGAAGTCTGGATGCCGGCGAGCGGGTGGAATCACCGGTACCGCGGCCAGGGCAACGGCGGATTTGCAGGTGTGATCGACTACAACGGCATGGCAGCCCAGCTGAAACAGGGCTATGCGACGGCCGGTACCGACACAGGGCACTCCGCTTCGGGAATCGACGCAGCCTGGGCGTTGGGACATCCGGAAAAAGTGGCCGATTTCGGGTATCGCGGCATTCACGAAATGACCGTGAAGGCCAAGGCCATCATCGGCGCCTTTTACGGCGGCGGCCCCGATCGATCCTATTTCGCCAGTTGCTCCGACGGCGGCCGCGAGGCTCTGATGGAGGCGCAGCGCTTTCCCGCCGACTATGACGGCATTCTGGCGGGCGCTCCCGCAAACTACTGGACCCATCTACTCACCGCAGCCATGTGGGACATGCAGGCCACCGCGCTCGATCCCGCCGGGTACATTCCCGCCAACAAGATCCCTGCCCTGAGCGCGGCGGTGCTGAAGGCTTGCGACGCCCGCGATGGCGTGACCGACGGAATCGTGAACGATCCGCGGCAGTGCGATTTTGATCCTGCCACCCTGCTGTGCCAGGGCGTCGATTCTGCCTCTTGCCTCAGTGCTCCGCAGGTGGCAGCCTTGAAAAAGCTTTACGCCGGGCCGCAGGACTCGTCCGGCCGGCGGATCTTTCCAGGCTACCCGCCGGGCGGCGAGGACGGGCCGGGCGGCTGGCCGCTGTGGGTCACGGGCCCGGAGCCGGGCCGCAGTTTGATGTTCTTTTTCGGCGCTGGATACTTCACCAACATGGTGTACGAGAAGTCCGGCTGGGATCCGAAGAGCTTTAAGCTGGAAGATAGCCTGAAGCTGGCCGAGACCAAAACCGCCCACATGCTCGACGCAACGAATCCCGATCTGGGGCCGCTCATGAGGCGAGGCGGCAAGCTGGTTCTGTACCACGGCTGGAGCGACGCGGCGATCCCGGCGACCAATACCATCGATTACTACGGCGCGGTAGCCTCGAAGCTAGGCCAGCGTGAGGTCAATTCGTTTGTACGGCTCTACATGGCGCCAGGCATGCAGCACTGCTCGGGCGGACCGGGACCGCATTCCTTCGGACAGGACGGAGCGCCTGTTCCTGACGATCCGGAACACAACATCTACGCGGCGCTCCAGCAGTGGGTTGAAAAGGGCAGCGCGCCCTCCAGCATCGTCGCCACGAAATACAACGACGACTCGGATCCCGCCAAGGGTATCTCTATGACGCGCCCCCTTTGCCCCTATCCGCAGATGGCGAAGTACAAAGGCTCCGGCGACACCAATGATGCTGCCAATTTTGTTTGCCGGGCAGAAGTAAAGTAGGGTTTGCATTCTGGTTGCCGCGTCGAGGAGATTGGCAATAACGGGCGCGCTCCCACCCGAGTTCTCTGCTCGTCGATCCCCGAGACAGGTCCAACGACAAAACTGAGGTGCCATGCGCGGGCTCAAGGGCAAGCGAGTGCTGATTACGGGCGGCGCGAGCGGTATCGGTGCGGCCACGGCCGCGCGCTTTCTTGAGGAAGGCGCGCTCGTGGTGGTGCTGGACAACAACGCGGAGAATCGGCGCCGGATCGTGGAGAAATCGTCGGAGCTTGCGGGAGTCCTGGCTGCGGATGTCGCGCGACTCGATGACGTCCGGCAGGCCTTCGCGGAGGCCACGGCCCTTATGGGGGCGGTGGATGTGGTGATCAACAACGCCGGAATCAGCATTCGCCGCCGCTTTCTCGACATCACGCCTGAAGAGTGGAACCGGGTGATCGCCGTGAATCTCACCGGTGCCTTCTACGTTGCTCAAACTGCGGCGCGTCAGATGATGGAGGCCCACGGCGGAGTAATCGTGAACACCGCCTCCACCAACGGAATCGTCGGCTATCCATACTACGCGGACTACAACGCCTCAAAGGCCGGGCTGATCGAGCTGACGCGATCCATGGCGCTGGAGCTTGCTCCCAAGGTACGCGTGAACGCGGTCGCGCCCGGCTACGTGCTCACGCCCATGCAGCGGGCGGAATACACGGAGGAAATGCTGGCGGACGTAAACCGCAAGATCCCTCTTGGACGGCACGCGCAACCGGAGGAAGTGGCAGCGCTCTTTGCTTTTCTCGCGTCCGATGACGCCGGCTACATCAGCGGGCACGTCTACACCATCGACGGCGCGGAGACCGCAGGAGGACTGGCCAGCCGGTGACCGGGCGAGACCTGTTCTTGCAGAATAAGCATGGCGCGTCACCTGCCCCGCCCTAGGAAGGGCTCAACGTTTCCGGCTATACTGGGCGACGTAGCCGGAATCACCGTATGGGCAACGATCTTATCCAAATTCTTCCCGCGAATCTGCCCGAAGCGCCGCACCAGCCAGGCGACTCCTCCGGGAACGCTGCCGCCATTTCTCCGCTCGGACGCACTTTCTACATCGAGACTTTCGGCTGCCAGATGAATGTGCACGACTCGGAGAAGGTGGCTGGCGTGCTGATGGGCGCCGGTCTCAAGTCAGTGGAAGACCCGGAACAAGCCGACATCATCCTGTACAACACTTGCAGCATCCGCGAGAAAGCGGCGCAGAAAGTCTTTTCGCGCCTCGGGGCTATCAAGAAGAAGCACGGCGACAAGCTGATCGGAGTGTTAGGATGCGTGGCGCAGCAGGAGGGCGAGAAGTTCTTCGAGCGCGCTCCGCAGGTCGGACTCGTGTGCGGTTCGGCCAGCTATTCCAAGCTTCCCGAGCTGCTGGACCAGCTCAAGGCGGGAAACCGGCGCGTGACCGGACTCGACCTTGACACCGACGAGTGCTTCGAGACCGAACTGACGCGCCGCGACAATCCCTTTCGCGCTTATCTAACCATCATCGAAGGCTGCGACAAGGCCTGCTCCTACTGCGTGGTGCCCACAACGCGCGGCCCCGAGCGCAGCCGTCCCGCGGACCGGATTCTGGAGGAGTGCCGCCGCCTGGTGGATGATGGGTACACGGAGATTCAGCTTCTTGGCCAGACCGTGAATTCCTGGCGCGACTCTTCGCCGCTCCGGCTAAACTTCGCCGGTCTGCTCGGGCGGGTGGCCGAAATTCCGGGCATCAGGCGCGTGCGCTTCACTACTTCGCATCCGCGCGATTTTACGCCGGACATTGTTGCCGCCATCGACGCTTATCCCGCCCTCTGCGACCAGATCCATCTGCCCGTGCAATGCGGCTCGAACGGCGTGCTCAAGCGCATGCTGCGCACCTACTCGCGCGAGGAATACCTGGAGAAGATCGATGGCATCCGCTCGGCGCGCCGCGAGATCAGCCTTTCGACGGATATCATCGTGGGCTTCTGCGGCGAGACCGAAGCCGATTTCGAGCAGACGCTCTCGCTTCTCGACCGCGTCGAGTACGATCAGGTCTTCTCCTTCAAATATTCTCCGCGTCCAAAGACTTCGGCCGGCGGTTGGGCCGATGACGTGCCGGATAATGAGAAAGGCCGGCGCCTCGGGGAGCTTCAGGAGCGGCAGCGGCAGATTCAGCTTCGACGCAATCAGGCCCTGCTCGGCCGCGAGTTCGAGGTGCTGGTGGAAGGCTACCAGCAGAGACTCGGACAGGCGGTGGGCCGCACCACCAGCAACCGAGTGCTGAATTTCGCGGGCGAAGCCGATTGGGTTGGACACTACATGGACGTGCGGGTAACGGCGGCGGGGCCGAATAGTCTGGTCGGAGAATGCGTCACTCCTCGGGAGGAAACAGAGTGTCATGGACATTGAAAGAACGATGCAGTTTATTCTCGACCAGCAAGCCAAATTTGAGGCGAACCTTGCCGCGTTCCAGGCTAAGTTCGACGCCGACATGCAAGAATTGCGCGATAGCCAGCGCGCTACCGGACGGCTTATCAATGCCTTCGCCAAAGCCGGACAGGCACAAATCGAACTCCACACGGCCCGGCTGGACGGGTTGGAGAAACGTCTCGAGACTCAGGAACGCCAATTCCAGACGTTCCTAGGTCGGTTCGACGATTTTCTGCGAGGTAGGCGAAACGGCGACACGAACTGATGAGGCAGTGGGTTCTTGAAGCGGGGACGATGGAGCTGATATGGAAGTCGAAATGAAAATCCGCGGTCTGATGATGGACCCCGCCACCAACATGCCGATCGTGATCCTCAAAGATGCCACCGGCCCCACAGTGCTGCCGATCTGGGTGGGCATCTACGAAGCGAACGCCATCGCGCTTGAGATTGAGAAGATCGCCACGCCACGCCCCATGACCCACGATCTTATCAAGAACCTGCTGGTGGGTCTTGATGCCCAGGTGCGTAAGGTGGTGGTGAGCGAACTGAAAGACGACACCTTCTACGCCTTGATCTGGCTGGAAAAGGAAGGCCAGATGATGTCGGTTGATTCCCGTCCGAGCGACGCCCTGGCGCTGGCTTTGCGCGTGGACTGCCCGATCTACGTTGACGACGAGGTTCTGAAGAGCTCGAAGGCGGCAGGCATCACGGCGGACAAGTTCCAGAGCGAGGAATTGCGGCGCTGGCTCGAGAATCTTGGCGATGAAGATATGGGTCGTTATAAGATGTGAGCAGGCCCCGCCGGCGCTTCTCACTTAGCTGAAATGCGGCGGCGAACGGAGCGAAGAGTTGGCGGTTATCGCGGTCGCAAACCAAAAAGGCGGCGTAGGTAAGACAACGACGGCGATTAATCTGGCCGCGGCTTTTGCCCTCCGCAAGAAACGGACTCTGCTGATCGACCTTGACCCGCAGGCGAACTCAACCCTCACTTTTCTCGATCCCGCCGCCGTCACAGCTTCGCTGTACGACGTGCTCGGCGATCACACGGCGTCGCTGACCGAGGTCGTGAGACCCACTTCGTCTGCTCATCTGAGCGTCGCCCCGGCCAAGTTGGCCCTGGCTAAACTGGAGGGAATGCTGGCCGGGCAGTTCGACGCGCCTTACCGGCTAAAGGACGCGCTCTCGGCCTGCCGGGACGACTTTGATCTCATCGTAATTGACTGTCCGCCCGCGCTCGGGATTCTGACCGTGAATGCGCTCGTGGCTGCCACGTACCTGCTGGTGCCGATTCAGGCCGGCTACTACGCCATGGAGGGGACGGACGACCTGCTGGAGACCCTGGAGCGCATCCGGGCGCGGCCGAATCCTGAACTGGAATTGCTCGGGGTGGTGCTCACACTGTTTGATCGGCGCACCAATCTTGCCCGCGATATTCAGAAGCAGATTTGCAAGGTGTTTGGAGATAAAGTGTTCAAGACCGTGATCAGCAAGAGCGTGCGTCTCGAGGAGAGTCCGGCATACCGGGAAACGATCTTCACCTTTGCTCCCGAATCATCCGGTGCCGAAGACTACGAGAGTTTGGCGAAGGAGGTACTGCGGCGTGTCCATTAAACGGAGCGGTTTGCCTGTGATCGTCAAGATGCGGCATGACGCCCACTACGTAGAGGAGATGTCCGCGCGTAGCGGCGCCGCCATCGGCCGTATGATCGCCATCGAACTGCTGCAGCCGAACGCAGAGCAGCCTCGCAAGGATCGCGGCGACCTGCGCGGTCTTACCGAATCGGTGCGGGAAAAAGGCGTGCTGGAGCCGCTGCTGGTCCGGCCGCTGCGCGAATCGGGCCGCTACCTGATTATTTCGGGCGAACGCCGGTTCTTCGCGGCGCAGGCTGCCGGCCTGGCTGAGGTGCCATGCATCGAAAAGGATATCGGCGACGCGGAGACGCTGGAAATTGCGCTGATCGAGAACCTGCAGCGCAAAGACCTCACTCCTTTTGAAGAGGCGGACGGCATCCAGAATCTGGCCGATCGCTTCGGTTTGACGCACGAGCAGATTGGCAAAACGCTCGGCAAGGGACGCTCTTCGGTCACCGAGGTTTTGACGCTGCGGTCGATTCCGGACGAAGTGAAGGCCTTCTGCATCGAGAGCGGCGTGCTCTCGAAATCCCAACTGCTGCAGGTGGCGCGACAGGGAACAGCCGCGCAGATGCGCGACGTGGTGCGGCGCTTTGCCGCCGGTGTCCTGAGTCGTGAGGAAGCGCGAGCGGAAAGAAGTGTTCCCAAGCCGCCGAAGGGCCTTTTTAGATTTGTGGCTCCCGAGCGCGAGTTCAGCCTTATGCTGAAATTTCGCGGCAACAAGCACGCCGGCCGCGATCAGGTGATTGCGGCGCTCCGCCGCATCATCGAATCTCTTGAGGCTGGCGAAGCCTGATGCCACGCGGTGCGAGGTCATCCCCACGCTGGCGCCGCGATCCTTGGATCTGACTCCCTCCCAAATCGCGAGGCTGGAGAAATTGCTCCAAGCCGGGTTCCGTTTCATCACACTGGAACGCTACGGGCGCTACTTCGGGATTGAGCGGGACGGATTCGCGGTCCTGATTGACGCCGCCGATGGCCGGCTTCAGACGTTCGGACAAGCAGGCTACTTGATCGGCGATGGCATCGGGATGCTGGTGCGGCGCGGGGCCGGGAAGGCGTTCGTCTGGCACCGGGAGTCCGTACCGGCCACGCCGTCCATGCTCGCCGCCTACGAGCGCTTTCGGACCGACGTCGAGAATCTCTTGAGAGAAGAGTGACAAGTGACAGCCGAACTGCTCGACGTGCTGGTAGTGGGCGCGGGACCCACGGGACTCGCCTGCGGTATCGAGGCAGTGCGCGCCGGACTGAAGCCTCTGATTGTGGAGAAGGGCTGCCTCGCCAATTCGATCTTCTCTTATCCCGCCAACATGACCTTCTTCACCACGCGGGAGCGTCTGGAGATCGGCGACATTCCGTTCTCGAGCATCAACACCAAGCCCACGCGCGCCGAGGCACTCGAGTACTACCGGCTGGCGGCACACTACTTCAAACTACCGATCCGGTTCAGCTCGCGCGTCACGGCCATCGAGCCTGAGGGCAGCGGTGCGGCCGAGACGCCGCTGGCTAAGTTCAAAGTGATCGCTGAAAACGCAGGCGCGCGGAGCGCCGAATACGCGGCGCGCAGCGTGATTGTGGCCACCGGATACTACGATCTGCCGAACTATCTCGGGATTCCCGGCGAGAAGCTAGCCAAAGTCTCGCACTACGCCCAGGAGGGCCACGCTTTCTTCGGGCGCAAGGTGGCCGTGATCGGCGGGGCCAATTCGTCGGCCATTACGGCACTCGACCTTTTCCGGCACGGCGCCGAGGTCACGATGATCCATCGGGAACCGCAGTTGAGCCGCCATATCAAATATTGGATTCGTCCGGACATCGACAATCGCATCAAGGAAAAGTCCATCGCCGCGTACTTCGACTCTCGCGTCTCTAGGATTACGGAAGAGACGGTTACGATCGAGAAGGCGCAGGGCGAGTCGCTCGAGATCAAAAATGACTTCGTCTTTGCGCTGACCGGCTACCATCCTGACATCGATCTGCTGCAGCGCGCCGGAGTCCAGGTGGACTCGACGAGTTACCGCCCCGCTTGTAATCCCGAGACACTGGAAACGAACGTACCCGGTCTTTATGTGGCCGGAGTGGTGATCTCAGGCCGGCACACGAACGAGATCTTTATTGAGAATGGGCGATTTCACGGCAAGCAGATTATGGAGGATCTTACGGAGAAACTGGGAAGGAGGTAAGCTACTCGCAGCAGTCTCGAAACTACTTCGAAGTTCTTGTCACCTTCCTGCTCACGCCGACCCGTTGTGTCCAGACCGGGAGGCCTTGCGGACACGTTTCAGGATTGCGGAAAGCCTTGTGGTCCGCCCGGCGGCCACGGCGCCAGCCATCCACTTTGCGGTTTCCTGGCGATGGCAATCCCACCACTCCGCTCCCACAGCCTCGGACTTAAATTTCGGTATATCGAGCTTCTCGATCGATCCGTTTGTGAGCCGAACTTCCAAATCGCGAACTCCCCAGCCCCAAGCCCCAAGTCCCAAGCCCCTGCTCAGTGCGCGTTCGGTACGATCATCGGACCTGCATCGCCCGACGTGGTCGCTGTGACCTGGCGCGGAATCAAGAAGGTCATGTCGGTGCCCGGAGGCAGCTCCACGTTGCCGTGATGCTTGGCCAGCATGTGGACCACGCCTACCACGGCTCCGATCGCGGCGCCATACAGAGCGCCCTGGCCGCCGGCCGCTATCGCTCCAACTCCTGCGCCCGCAGCGGCCCCGATACCGCTCTCGATCGCTCCGCGTTTCGTGTCTTTCCCGGGACCTTCCACGGTGCCTTCGCTCTTCACCGTCTCGCCGTCGGGCGTTTTGGCCTCCTGCAGCCCGGCACCGATGAGGTAGCGGTGGCCGTCCGGGGTCTTGATGGCGTCGAGCAGCAGGCGCATCTCAGCCTTGCCCTTCACGCGTCCGGGCGGCTTCATGAACGTGACGTGACCTTCCACCGTGCTGGTCTCCGGCACGATCTCTTCGCCATGGGAGATGATGGGTTCCGTCACTTTTCCCGTGAACAGATCGCCGGTTTGATTGGTCTTGCTGTTGAGAGTGCTGGTGAGCTCGACTTCGAGAGATGTGTTGGCCTGGATGACGAAGCTGTTGTCATCTCCATCTGCGGCAAACAGGGGTGTGGCACCGGCAGCAACCAGAAGCGCGATCGAAAGGCAGCGGCCGAATCTCATCGTTTGTTAAACCGTCAGACCTGGGAGTTCCGACTGAACGGAAGGACTGGCTGCGTCATTGATTCTGAGAAGTCGCGGCGGCGGCCGGAGCCTGCTCCACCGTGTGGTTCACCACAAACGTGAGGTCGCTGCCGGACACCAGGACCACCTGCTTTTCGTGCTTGAAGAGGCTGTAGAGCAGGACGGTGCCGGCGCCGATCCCGGCTCCGTAGGCGGCATCCAGGCCAATGTTAGGATTCTGGCCCGGGCAGCCGTAAAATCGGCAAATCTCATCTTGAGTGACGCCGATCGTGGCTCCGGCGGCAGCACCCATGCCACCCACAATGGCCGCTCCCTCCGCAATACCCTTCTTGTTCTTCCCGCAGCCTTCAATCGTGCCTTCGTTGTCCTTGATCCCCTTCGTACAGGTTGAAGTGGCGAGATCCTGGAGCGAGCCAGCGAGATTGAAGTTCACATCCTCGGGAGTGTTGACCTTGTCAAGCACCACACGCATGGAGGCCCGGCCCGCGACTCGTCCCGAAGGCTTCACCATCGTGACGTGACCTTCTACCATGCTGCCTTCCGGCACCAAGGTCTTGTCGCCCGACACCACCGGCTGGGTGGTCATTCCGGTGAACTTATCGCCGGTCTTGCTGGTCTTCGAGGTCAGGGTCGTTGACAGCCGTACATGAAGGATGCTTCCCGCCGGTATCACCAACGGCTGCTTGGAAGGGTCGAAAAAAGTAGCCTGCGCCGGGCCCGGGGTGAGTTGCGGCGAGGAGCTGGAGCTGTTCTGACCGGCCGCGCCCGGCTGGCTGGCCGTTCCTGACTGACCCGGCTGGCTAGGCTGGCCGGATTGGCTGCCGCTGGCGGCCTGCGCGATCCCTTCATCGGGAGCCGTGGCACCGGGAGCCGCGGCGACCAAAGCGGGTACAGAACCCGCCCATATCATTGCCGTTAGTAGGAAAAAGACTGCTCGCTTCACTTGGCCCTCCTCCCCGGGAGCATTGGCAAATCCCAACGTCGCTCGGGAATGTAGCCTCAGCATACACCGGAGCCGGACCGCCCGCAAACTCGTCCGCGGCGGCGGCCACTCGCGGTCAGAATTTTGGATTCCACGCTTATCGCAAGGGTTGCACTGAGGAGCCGGACAAGCCCTCGCGAGCCCGTCATGCCGGGATGGCCGGAGGCCCCCTCACGTGAATCCGTGATGGACTCACGTTTCGCCCTCAGACTGCCGAAAGTCGCTGGTGCTCACTCTCTACGCCATCGCCGCAACTTCCAAATGTGGTTGCCTGCCGGACCCGGCCCAGGGTGATGGTCAGTCTTCTGAGAGGGGAAGGGGAATGTATGAGACGAGGGTTAGGGGGAATGGTGCTGGCGGTGTCGATGGTTTCGGGGGTTGCGACGGCTAAGGAAGGGGTTGAGAAGCCTGTGCCCAAGTCTCACAAGGCTGAGTACGCGGCGGCTTGGGCGGCTATCGCGGTGGCCTCAGCGTCGGCTTACTTTGACGTGCGATCGACGAGGTCCAAGCAGTTGCAGTATCCGGGCAAGTATCCCGAGGCCGGGTCGCCG
>DASYYZ010000046.1:0-11670 GCA_035946735.1 Terriglobia bacterium | reverse complement strand
CGCCGACACTAAGTTATTGCCGACGAAAAATGGTCTTGATTTTGGGGTCCACCTTCAGTAACAGCCAAGATCGTATGTGAAGATTGCAATAACGGCTGGATGAGCGATATCGAAACCGAAGCTAAACAATCATTGTCCTCCACAATCAAGGAAGGAAATCCAATATCCTTCCTCCCATCTGGGCTCGCCATTCTTGCGGCGTTTGCGCTTAAGAGCGCCATCATCTCCGATCACACTTACCAAGACAGGAAGCCATTTTTCTCCGTGGGGATTCGTGACCGTTTTAGAACGCGGCTGGAGATTCCCGTTGGAGTTCAAATGTGGGCGGCGTCGTTTGGCGGAGACTGGCTTCACGGAGTTTTTAGAAGCTTTGTTTTCAAGGTCGGAGCCAAGTCGGGGTTGCTCCGAAATATTGACTTCTTTTCGTTCACTTATTCGGCTGGTCATCTCGTCCTGCAAGTAATGGCACCGCGTTGGAGGAAGGACTTTAGGAAGCTTGATAGGCTTCCGATTCTCACGCCCGATAAAGTTTGGAATCCCGTTACCGTTCGCTTTTGGCCAAACAACGGAAGCGCGGTCACCTGGGACCCCACCCGTGATCTCAGCAGCCAATCTTTGCAGATTTTCAGCAACCGATGGAATGCGCCTATCGTTACGCAACTTTGACATTACTCCGCGACTCCGCTACGCTGAAGTCGCGCAGATATGCGCTTTAGGCGTGAGCTTCAGCGGCGTTTCCGAGGCGTCGCTAAAGTCAAGATTGTGGCACACTCACGATAACAGAGAGGTGTGCCCAATGCAAGCCGGAGTATATTTCATGAGCAAAGAAGCGGAAGATGCGGCGAAATGGCAGATGTTCGAGAAGTACAAGGCGCTCAAAGCTAGACGAAGTGCTCTCAGTGATCAAGCGGCAGAGATTGGAAATAAGCTCCAGTCGTTAGGCACTCAACTCGCCACTGGCCCATCCCATCTATCTGCCCGGGATGAAAAAGTCATTTCCCTAAGCCGTCATACCGGCGATCCTGGCCGTGTATTCTGCACAGCAGAAGAAATTAGCTTCTCAAAGATAACGTCTCTATTGCAGGATATCGATAGAACTTCGACCGACCTGGATGCCGTCGAATCGAGGCTAAAGGCCGCGGGCATGGAAGTCTAACAATGAAACGACAAGCCGAAATGATCGAAGGCCCGGAAGCGTGGAAGCGTTTCGAGGGCGCAATGCGCGGGATTCTTGCGGTGCCTCATTCCGAAATCCAAAAGCGGATTGAGGAACACCGCAAGGCAAGCACCAGTAATCCGAGACGGAGAGGGCCGAAGCGGAAAGCCTAACGCTTCCGCTTGCCGCGTCCTTCCCGTTTAACTGACGCTCTCCGCTTGCTCTGTTTTTCCGGTGAGTTCTTTGTAGGTGAGACGCCTGCCAACGATCTGCTGCATTGCCAAAACAAACCTGCCTGAATCCCCAATATCCTTGCGATTGTTAAAGCGGAACGCCTGTTCATCGAGATAACGGAACAAGTGGAACGGCTCGACTGAGACGTAGGTGCCACGGATGCCGCGCTTCAGAAGCGACCAGAAGTTCTCCATGCCGTTTGTGTGGACGTTGCCGCGCACGTACTCTTTGGCGTGGTCAATTACGCGATGGACGTACCGCGCTTCATCAAGTCCGATGGCTTCATAAGACTTGAGAGCATCCGTGAAAATCTCGGTGTCGGGCGCAATATGCTCTTGGACGTGAGGCAAGAGGTTATGACGGCGGACGTTCGGAACGATTTTCAATCGCACTTCGCCGTGACGCTCAAGCAGGCCCATTACGGCAACTTTGCCAGAGAGTCCACCACGACGGCCCCTAATCTTTGTGCGGCGCTTCTCAGGATGCATATTCCGCGCCTTGCCGCCGATGAACGTCTCGTCAATCTCAACCTCTTTACCGTCTCCGCCGAGCTTCCCGCCAGTGTTTAAGGCCTGCATTGCGAGCCGTGCGCGTTGCAACATGAACCACGCGGTTTTCTGAGTGACGTGCATATCGCGGTGAATCTCGTAAGAGGAGACGCCATTCTTGCAGTTGACCACGAGCCACATTACCGGAAGCCACTTCTCAAGCGGAATCGGGGAGTCCTCGAAAATCGTTCCGACTTTCAAAGAGAACTTCTGGCATGGATGCTTTTGGTAGCACTTGAACACGCGAGCGTTCGGCAGATAGGCCGCTTCCTCAGAGCCACAGCGCGGGCATTTCACCTTGCCATCAGGCCAGCGCAGAAGCATCATAAAGTCGTGGCAGTTTTTCGGGTTAGCGAAGAAGATTATCGCCTCTTGCAGTGTCTCGGGAATTGCGATGTCTTTGTCCATGAAAGAACTCTATCATGTAAATTTCCGTCAGTCAAGTATATTCTTACCAATAATTGCACAAAGGCTTTCAAAAAGACACAATAACCCGACAACCGCGCCGGCCAAAAGCGTTCATAGGGAGACAATCCGGGTGCAGCGATTCCGCGGCCTGCTCTTGGGTGGAATTAGATAACGTGTGGGCACCCGACCGGGGCCGAATTCGAAGGGCGCAATCCACGCTGCGGTCGTGCTGACAAAAGCCCATTTTCAATCGCAGGCGCTCTGAGGTAAAGTGCTTGACGTGGCTATGGGTACCCACCTTCGAACCTCGCGGGCCGTGCCGGGCCTGTGGCCCAAAGGCCGATTCCAGATGCGTCATTCCGAATCACGGCTTTCGAACTCGCGACTTCGCCTTTGCTTCGGATTTCGAGTTTCGGTTTTTGAGTTTCGAATTTCGATTTTGAGGATCAGCTTGTGATGCGATCAAAATGTCTCTTCTCGCTTGCTCTCGTGCTCGGCGTCAGCATCCTGTCCGCTATGAGAATCCAGGGAGCGGCGAAGCCAGGAATCAAGATGAGCGAATTCGGAAAAATGCCCGACGGGCAAACGATCGATCTCTACACGCTGAACAACAGCAGCGGTATGAAGGTGGCCATCACCAACTACGGCGGGCGCATTGTGTCGCTAACGGCACCCGACCGCAGCGGGAAGATGGATGACGTCGTACTCGGCTTCGACGATCTGGCCGGCTACCTCGCGAACAATCCCTATTTCGGCGCGCTCATCGGCCGCTACGGCAATCGCATTGGAGGCGCGAAATTCAGGCTGGACGGAAAGGAATATCACCTGGCGGCGAATGACGGACCGAACAGCTTGCATGGCGGCCTCAAGGGCTTTGACAAAGCGGTGTGGAAGGCGCACGAGGTTCCGGGCAGTCATCCTGCGCTCGAGCTGACTTATCTCAGCAAAGACGGCGAGGAAGGCTATCCCGGCAATCTCAAGGTCAAGGTGGTCTACACGCTGATGGGCAACAACTCGCTCCAAATCGATTACAGCGCCACCACCGGCAAAGACACAGTGCTGAATCTCACCAATCATTCTTACTTCGATTTATCAGGCCAGGGCAGCGGCGACATTCTCAAAACGCAGATGATGATCAATGCCAGCCAGTTCACGCCGGTGGATGCCAATCTGATTCCAACCGGCGAGCTTCGCAAAGTGGAAGGCACGCCCCTCGACTTCCGCAAGTCGACCGCGATCGGCGAGCGCATCGACGGCGACGACGAACAGTTGAAACTGGGCCGCGGGTACGATCACAACTTCGTCCTCGACCATGGCGGTAACGGTCTAACGCTCGCGGCGCGCGCCGTGGACCCGGATTCGGGCCGCGTACTCGAAGTGCTCACCACGCAGCCGGGAATCCAGTTCTACACCGGCAATTTTCTCGATGGCACCGTCCACGGCAAAGGCGGAAAAGTGTACGGCCGCCGCTCCGCTTTCTGCCTCGAGACCCAACACTTTCCCGATTCGCCGAACAAGCCGAACTTTCCGTCCACGGAGCTGAAACCGGGTCAGACCTATCACGAGGCGACCGTGTTCAAGTTCTCGATCATTCACTGAGGTGGCCACTCCGGTGGTTAGACGGACCGATTCGAATTCCTCCAAATCCCCGGGGAGCTTTGATAGTGGCTGACATCAATCTCACGCAAGTCGAAGCAGACAAGCTGATGGCGATGGAGAAAGCTGCTGTTGACGACAAGGAATGGCTTTCCCCAGGTCCCGGCGACAGGGTTGCAATTCCGTTAACCTCGGTTGATAAGCGGGAAAACTTCGTGCTTGATGTGACTCGCGCACAGATCAAACTCACAAAAGCTACCTACCAGAATCGCGCCAGAGTGGCGATTGTCCTTATGCGGTTGGACCTTGATGGCCGACCACACCTGAATCCTGATGGTGAGGAAATTCCTTGTCCTCACCTGCACACCTATCAGGAAGGATTTGGCGACAAATGGGCCATCCCTGCACCGGTGGCCAAATACTCGAATACACGCGACCTTTTCTCAACATTTGAAGTGTTTGTGCAACACTGCAACGTCACGAAGCCTCCTAAGATTCAGAGGGGGCTATTCTCATGACTATGCTGCACGAGATCGAGAGGCTCCTGAGCGCTTACCGCGCTTGGCTGAAGGACAAGACTACACTACAGGAAGTAAACGGCTCTTGGGTTGAGATTACGACCCCGTACCTTGACCGTCACAACGACGCACTTCAAATTTACGTCCGCGCGGAGAATGGCGGTTACCTTTTGACTGACGACAGCTACACTATCCATGATCTCGAAGCTTCCGGCTGCGCTCTCAACACGGAAAAGCGTCAAGACCTCTTAAAAATGACCCTTAATGGCTTCGGCGTTCGGCTCAACAAGGAAGCCCTTGAGGTGCATGCCTCGTCAGAGAGCTTCCCGGCGCGGAAACACAATCTTATTCAAGCCATTCTCGCCGTTAACGATCTCTTCTACCTTGCTAAGCCCGTTGTTGAGAGCCTGTTTTTCGAGGACGTGGTTGAATGGCTCGAAGCCAATGATATTCGCTACACGCCAAGAGTGAAGTTTACTGGCACCAGCGGCTTTGATCATTTATTCGACTTTGTTATTCCAAGGTCGCCCCGCAAGCAGCCTGAACGTATCGTGCAGGCGATCAACCGTCCAACGCGCGACAGCGCGGAGGCGTTTATCCATGCGTGGAGCGATACCCGTGAGGTGCGACCTGCCGATTCGAAGGCTTACGCGCTTCTGAACGACATTGAGCAGTCAGTTTCGGGCGGAGTCATCGACGCATTCCGCAACTATCGCATACAGCCTGTCGCGTGGACCCGACGTGCAGAGATAGCCACGGAACTCGCTGCCTAGCCGTACGGCCACCTTGCGGCCCTTCTCGTCGGGTCAAGAATCGTATCCGCCATGCTCCGACTCTTCTCAGTGGCGCCCGCAATTGTAGCGCGAACCCAAGTCATTCCAGGTTGCCTTGTTCAATCACGACGTTCTCGCGAACGATCAACCGGTGCGGCGCCAGCTCGAAGAGCTTGGGAAGTACCCGGCTGACGTGCTCCTCCAGATCCACAAAGATGATCACTACGGGCAGGTTGCCGCCCGCGTCCACGAGCTTGGATGTGTGCACCCGATCGCGTCCATTAAACCCGGCCACCGCATGCAAGACGCTGGCTCCGGCCACGCCCTCGCGCCGCAGCATCAGCAGAATCTGGTTCCACTTGTCGGACTCGTTCAGGTACATCGTCACTTGAACGGCGGTGTTCACTCGCAGGTCCTCCGACAGTCCAGGCTATAGGCTTCGAGCCCCGGCAGCGCCCAGTATCACGGCGATGAAGCAGACCGCATTCATCACAAGCACATTCAAAGCAGCCACCGGCAGGTGGCCGGTCTCCACGAGCGCGAAAGTCTCGAAGGCGTAGCTTGAGTAGGTGGAGTAGCTGCCGCAGAATCCCACCGCGATCAGCAGACGCCAGCGCGGGTCGGCCAGCACGCGTTCGCTTGTCCAGACGAGGAAGAATCCCAGAACGAAGCTGGCGGTGAAGTTGATGATCAGAGTGCCGAAGGGGAAAGTGGACGGCATGAGCCTCGCCGCATACTGCGCGACGAAATAACGGAGATTGACGCCGAGGATTGCGCCGAGCGAAATCAGAAGAATCGTTTGCAAGGTCCGGCTCCCGCCTTTGAGATGGTAGGAGTCATCAGCCCTCGCGGGCGCTTCTGGCGAACTCCATCGCCGTCAAATTTCAGTCTACAATTTCCCTCCAACGCCGTGCAATCCAGCCGACGCCGCTCGGTCAGATTGCGGTATAGCGCCGACGTTTCCACAAGAAATTCACAGGCTGTGGGAAATCAGGCTTTCGGCTGACCGGGACCAACAGGCACGGGCATCGTCGGAGTCCCCAGGGGAGCCGGCATCGGATCGAGCATCCGGGCCTTGACCTCAGAATCAAAGCCGCACTCCTTATGCTTGGAGTCGCAAAAGGGCTTATTCTCCGAATGCCCGCAGCGGCAGAGGCTGATGGCCGTGCGGCCGGCCAGATCGTAAGCGTTGCCTTCGGCGTCGCAGAGCACAAAATCCCCAGGGATTTCCCCTTCAATGCGGACAGGGCCGTGTTTGCGAATCGTAACCTTGGTCACAGAATCTCCTATTGAGCATTGCGAAATACAGTGACGACCGCTGCTGTAGCGCCGGTCTGCGACCGGCGTCTTTCGCCGCTCATAGAGCGGCGCTACAGAGAATGACGTCACTGTATTTTGCAATCTTCATTAGTAACGAGCCGTCATCGGTCAGCCACTGGCTATCAGCAAGGCGCGATCAGCGTTGAGCTGACGGCTTAGCGCCTTTTCATACTATAGCCGAGCCGCGATCTTCAGTCTAAGACGCCCGAGCCGCAGAGCAATCTGGCCGGGCCGCAGACAGCGCAGATTTGCCGCCTATTCCTGCGTCCCTTCCAGTGGCTTCAACTCGCCCAGGATCGTCGGAATCAGTTCCGACACTGTAGGATGGATGTGCATCGCCCGCTGCAGCACCGTGTAGGGCGACTTCGCGTACATGACGTCCAGAATGCAGTGAATCGCTTCGTCGCCGCCCGGACCGAGAATGGCAGCGCCGAGAATTTCCTTGGTGCCGGCGTCAACCATGACCTTCATAAAGCCCTGGGTTTCGCCCTTCTCAACAGCGCGGCTTACCCGAGTCATCGGCCGCGCGCCGACCAGGCCCTTGCCTCCCGAGCGCCGAACCTCGACCGCGGTCATACCTGCCCGGCCGAGCGGCGGATCAATGTAGATGGCATAGGCGCGAATGCGGTCGCTCACCCTTCGCCGGTCATGATCCAGGATATTGGCGGCCACGATTTCGAAATCGTTGTATGAAGTGTGCGTGAAAGCGCCCTTGCCATTGCAATCACCGAGCGCCCAGATACCGGCCACGTTGGTGCGAAGTTCATCGTCCACCATCACGTACCCGCTCTTATCGGTCCGAACGCCGGCCTTCTCGAGCCCGAGGTCGCCGGTGTTGGGGCGTCGCCCCATTGCGAGCAGCAGGTGCGATCCGGTCGCTTCACGATTCTGATCCTTGCAGTCGAGCCCCGCGACCACTTCCTCGCCGCGCTTGCTGAAGTGAATGCACTCCGCATTGAGACGAATCTCAATGCCTTCGCCCTCCAGGATCTCCTTGATCGCGGCTGACACGTCCTCGTCCTCATGCTGCACGAGGCGCGGCCCCTTTTCCACAATCGTTACCTGACTGCCGAAACGGCGGAACATCTGTCCGAACTCGAGTCCCACGTAACCGCCGCCGACGATCACGAGGCGCGAGGGCAGGAAATCCACCTGCATCATCGAGCTGTTGGTGAGATAGCTCACCTCGTCGACTCCGGGCATGGGCGGCACCGAGGCGCGCCCGCCGACGTTGATGAAGATTCGTTCGGCGCTGAGCCTCGCTTCGCCCACGCTCACCTCGTGCGCGGATTCGAATCGTGCATGGCCCTCATAAACGGTGCAGTTCTCCAGGCCCTTAAGCGAGGACTCGACGTCGGTCCTGGACTTGCCGGAGATGGCGTCCTTGCGGGCTTTGACTTGCTTCATGTCCACACGGACGCCGCCCTCGATCACTACGCCATACTCCGCGGCGCGGCCGGCCATGCGAGCGGCATAAGCGCTCGCCACCATGGCCTTGGTGGGGATACATCCGGTGTTGACGCAGGTGCCGCCGAACAGCTTACGCTCGATAATGGCCACCTTCATTCCGCTCTTGGCCAGCCGTCCGGCGAGCGGCGGTCCGGCTTGTCCGGTTCCAATGATGATGGCGTCGTATTGGGTCGGCATAGTAGACCTCCAAGCGAGCTGGCCTTCACGCGATTATGGCACGTCTCGCTTGATGCCTTGGCCGCCTCTTACGATTCAGTGCAGGCGCCGTGTTCCGCGCCGGCCCGCTTCGCGGTTTACACTGCGCCGCAAATCCTGAATAATGCGTGCGGAGGTCTTGGATTGAGTCGAATTTTTCGGGCGCTCCTTGGGGCGTTCTTTTCAATGATGGCTTCGATCAGCTTACCTCCAGCTTCCGGCCAGGCTCCCGCGGGGCGCCTGATGCGCGGAGCCGATCTTGTGCTACTGCACGGACGCATCTGGACGGGCGAGCCTTACGCGGGCCCGGGCGCGAAAGCTCAGCCTACGCTTTGGGTGGAAGCGCTCGCCGCCGTCAACGGACGCATCCTGGCGGTCGGCAACAACAGCGCAATCGAGTCGTACGTGTCGCCGAACACCAAGGTGGTCGATCTCGCCGGGCGCTTTGCCATGCCCGGATTCATTGACAGTCACGTTCACTTTGTGGACGGCAGCTTCCAATTGCTTCAAATCGATTTGAAGCTGACGCCGAACGAGTCGGAGTTCGTCCGCACGATTGGCGAAAAGGCGAAGACACTGCCGCATGGCCGGTGGATTCAGGGCGGCGACTGGGACGAGGAAGCCTGGCCGGATGCCAAGCTGCCCACGCGCTGGATGATCGACCCGGTGACGCCGGACAACCCGGTTTTCGTCAGCCGCTATGACGGTCACGCCACCCTCGCCAACTCGCTGGCGTTGAAGCTGGCCGGCGTCACCCGCGACACGCCCGATCCTGTGGGCGGCCTGATCGTCAAGGATCCAAAGACCGGCGAGCCTACCGGTGTTTTCAAGGACGCCGCTCAGGACTTGATCAACCGCGTCATTCCGAATCCCACCGAAGATGAGTTCGAGGAGGCCATCAAAGCGGGACTGGCGGAGGCTCGCCGCGTGGGTGTGACTTCCGTTCAGGACATGGCCCTCGGCGACAGCACTCCAAACGGCAGCTTCACGGGCGAAATCCGCCTCTTGCGGCGGGCGGAGAACGAAGGCTGGCTCACCTGCCGGTTCTACGAGATCACGCCCATTGCGGAGTGGCAGAAGATCGCGGATGCCGGGCTCGGTCACGGCATGGGCAGCGATTGGCTGCAGCTCGGCGCCGTCAAGGGCTTCGCCGATGGATCGCTCGGCTCGCGCACCGCATGGTTTTCCGAGCCGTACACGGACGACGCCACCAATCACGGTATTCCGCTGCCCATGATGTCGCCGCCCGCCAAAATGGAAGCGGCGGTGCACGGCGCCAACGCCGCCGGAATTCAATTGGCGGTTCACGCCATCGGCGACCGCGCCATCCGAGAGATGCTGGACATTTATACTCGAGAAGGTGGCGCCGATCCGCGCCCTCGCCGCTTTCGGATCGAGCATGCGCAGCACATGCGTCTGCAGGACTTCGCGCGTTTCGGCGAACTGGGCATCGTCGCCAGCATGCAGCCTTATCACGCCATCGACGACGGCCGCTGGGCCGAGAAGCGCATCGGCTACGAGCGGGCACGCTACAGCTACGCCTGGCGATCGATGCTGGATGCCGGCGCGCCCCTCGCCTTCGGCACGGACTGGCCGGTGGCTCCGCTCAATCCGCTGCTCGGCATCTATGCGGCGGTCACTCGCGCCACGCTCGATGGTAAGCACCCCGAAGGATGGTTTCCGGAGCAGCGGCTGAGCCTCGACGAAGCTTTGCGCGCCTACACTCAGGGCAGCGCTTACGCCGCTTTCGCCGAAAAGGAGAAAGGGACGCTCGCTCCAGGCAAGCTTGCGGATGTGATCGTGCTCTCAGACGATCTGTTCAAGATCGCGCCGGAGAAGATTCGGGATGCGAAAGTGGTGATGACGATTGTGGGTGGGCGAGTGGTCAAGGATGAATAGTTCCTCAACCTCTGTCTTGCGACTAACTCGTCGTCCGTGTCATTCCGAGGAACGCCCGCGATGAGGACTCTCGTGGTTCACGTATTTTCTTAGCGAGATTCCTCGCCGGGCTCGGAATGACACGCTCCTCAATGTGGTTGTATGTAACTGATAACTGACGACTGACAACTGACACTTATGTCCAAAATGATGGAGGAAATCTTCGACCAGCCGCAGGCGCTCGAGCGCACCCTGCGGGCGGAGAGCAGGCACGCCCGGCAATTCCGCCGTTTTGCGCGCGGCAAATTCCGGCTGATCGTGCTGGTGGCGCGCGGCACCTCAGACAACGCCGCCATTTTCGGCCGCTACCTGCTGGAGCTCACTACCGGCATTCCAGTATCGATGGCCGCGCCTTCGCTTCATACGCTCTATCACGCCAAGCTCGATTTGCGGGACGCGCTCGTGATCGGTGTTTCGCAATCGGGCGCCGGAACGGACATCAACCTGGTGCTCGAATCCGCGCACCGGCAGGGCGCTTATACCCTTGCCATCACCAATGAAGCTGAATCGCCCCTGGCGCAGGTGGTGGATGACGTCTTCCTGGTGCGGGCCGGACGCCAGAAGTCCGTGGCCGCCACCAAGACCTACACCGGCCAGCTCATGCTGTTCTACCTCGTCGCCTCGGCTCTCAGCGATAAAGTTACTCCGCAGGCGCTCAGCGAGATTCCGGAGTACGTCCGCCAGTCGCTCGGCCTCGTAGATGAGATTCGCGAACTAGTTGAACGCTACCGCTACATGCGGCAATGCGCCGTCGTGGCGCGAGGGCTGAACTACGCCAACGCCTTTGAGATGGCTCTTAAGTTGATGGAGACCTGCTACGTGGTGGCGGAGCGCTTTTCTTCGGCGGATTTTCTGCACGGGCCGATCGCCATGGTGGAACCGAACTTTCCCGTGCTTCTGTTCATGCCGAACGGCAGGACCTTCCGCGACACTGGCCAACTGGTGAGGCGGCTGCGCGGATTAGGGGCCGAGACGCTGGCCATTACCAGCGCGGGCGCCAAAGTACCGGCCACGCGAGTGATCCGCGTGGCGGGATCGATGCCGGAGATCTACACGCCGATTCCTTATATCATCCCCGGCCAGATCTTTGCCGCGTTGCTCGCCGAAGTGAAGGGCATCGATCCGGACCATCCGCGCTCGCTGCACATCGTCACGAAGACGGTGTGAAGTGCAGAGTGGTGTCAGGAAAGCTACCAGCTCTAAGCTGACAGTCAGCCACCCGTTGGTGGCGGGCGCTGATGGCTGATCCCTGACCGCTATTTCGAGGTGTCTTGATGAGCAGGGATTCCGAGGTTCCGCGCGAAGCGTTCGGCCGGCCAGGCATCGAGCCGCGCTGGACGCATGGCGGCAAGGACGGCGTGGGCACCGCCTACTCCACTTCGAGCCGGGTCTGGTTCACGGTGTGGAACGGCGTCCTGACCGAGGTCTACTACCCCAACGTCGATCGTCCTCAGTTGCGCGATCTTCAGTTCCTGATCACCGACGGGCGGACCTTCTTCCATGAAGAGAAGCGG
>DASYYZ010000045.1:0-49220 GCA_035946735.1 Terriglobia bacterium | reverse complement strand
CCAAGAACTCGTAGAACAACCCGATCGAGTTGCTGCCGCCGCCCACGCAGGCGAAGAGAACATCAGGAAGGCGGCCGGCGGTCTCGATGATCTGCGAGCGTGCTTCTTGGCCGATCACGCGATGGAATTCGCGCACCATCTCGGGATAGGGATGCGGACCGAGAACCGAGCCAAGCAGGTAATGAGTGCTTTCCACATTCGTCACCCAGTCGCGCATGGCTTCGTTGATGGCATCCTTCAGGGTGCGCGAACCGGCATTCACCCCTACCACTTCGGCCCCGAGCAGTCGCATGCGAAAGACGTTCGGCGCCTGGCGAGCCATGTCCTCTTCGCCCATGTAGACCGCGCACTCGAGGCCGAGCAGCGCCGCCACGGTGGCCGTGGCTACGCCGTGCTGGCCCGCACCCGTCTCGGCCACCAGCCGGCGCTTGCCCATGCGCTCGGCTAGCAATCCCTGCCCGATGGCATTGTTGATCTTGTGCGCGCCGGTATGCAGCAGGTCTTCGCGCTTGAGATAGATCTGCGCGCCGCCCAGGTGCTTCGTCAGCCGGCGAGCGTGAAACAGGGGCGTGGGCCGTCCGGCGAAGTCGCGCAGCAGGCGGTTGAGATCAGCCTGGAACCCGGGGTCATGACGGGCGGCTTGCCAGGCGCGGTCGAGTTCCTGGACCGGGCCCATGAGGGTCTCGGGGACGTAGCAGCCGCCGAATTCGCCGTAGCGCCCGCGCGCGTCGGGCCAGGATTGAAATGTCGTGCTCATCCTAGGGCCATCACCTCCGCCCCCTCGTCTAAGGTAAAGGATTTCGATCCGCTTCGTGAACCGCCGCGAAAAATGCCCGCAGCTTAGACGGGTCCTTGACGCCCGGCGATGCTTCGACGCCGCTCGCCACATCCACAGCAAAGGGCCGCACCTGCCGGATCGCTTCGGCGACATTCTCGGGAGTGAGCCCGCCCGCCAGGATCACACGGCCGTAGCGCGTGGCCTCGCGAGCCTTGGTCCAGTCAATCGTTCGACCGGTGCCGCCCTTCAGCGTGGGATGAAAGGCATCGAGCAAAAACGCTCCGGCTTCGAGTGATTGCAAGCTCGCCGGCTCGAAACTGTCGTCCACGGTAACGGCGCGAATCAGTGACGACGGCCATCGGAAGGTGTCCACGCGTCCAGCCAAACCGGACGCCTCGTCAAGCCGGCATTCGTGAAGCTGAATCGCGTTCACACCTGACTCTCGTGCCACCGTCAAGACATGATCAACGCTAGTCTCGTCTGCGAAAACGCCGACTGTCATCACGGGCGGCGGCACCGCCCGGATGATCGCACGCGCCCTGTCAGGCGTGATGTAACGCGGCGACAGCGGATAGAAGTTAAAGCCCAGCGCTGAGGCGCCGAGCTCGACCGCCAGCGCAGCGTCCTCAGACCGAGTGATACCGCAAATTTTGACGCGAGTGACCAAGTTACACCGTTAGAGAGTTAGAAGCCGGAAAGCAGGACCGCCCTAAAGCCGGCATTGTCATTGAGCGTCCTCGTCCCAAAGGCCGCGTGTCCAGGCTGGTGACCGCTCGCTGAGAGGTCCGTCCCATTTTGCCAGCAAGGTACCCTTCTCGACGTCGTGAAGTTCGTAGTGCGCTCGACCGCCGCCGTGGAGGGCGTTGGTGACAAAGGCCACCTGCTTGCCGCCGGCCCGGAACTGCCAATCTTCAATAACGTCAACGTCCGAGTCTCCAAAGCGCTGAAGTACCTTCTTTTCCCGGAAGACGATCAGGCTCAGCGCGTAGGATGTGCCGTCATTCTCAAAATCGACGAGCCATCCCACGGTTTCCTTGTCTTCTGCAACCTTCAAGGCTTCGCAGCTCGCCTGGCCTTTCTCCTTGCGCGGCTGAACCTGGGCGCCATCGCTATACAGGATGTGAACGCTGCTCCCGGAGTCCAAGTAAGCATTGCTCAGCGTGAATTTCGTTTGAGCACCTGCCCGGCATGCACCGAACAGAGTCAGCAGCAACGCGGGGGCCAGCAATAGAGACGGGAAACGATGCCTACTCACGGTTATCCTCTCCTCGCCGGTTGATGCGCGGCAGACACAGCGCTCTCGTTGGCAAGTAGCTCCCGCAGAGCTTCGCCGGGGTCCGCTTGCGTGATCACGCGCTCGCCAATCAGGACGGCGTCGAAACCGGCCGCATGAAGCCGGGTAAGGTCGGCCCCAGTGCCGATGCCGCTTTCGCTTACGGCGATGCAGCCTGTGGGAATCTTTGGACGAAGGCGAAGTGAAGTCTCCAGCTCGACTTTGAACGTGCGCAGATCGCGATTGTTGACGCCGATGAGGCGGGCGCCGGCAACCACGGCGCGGCCGACCTCCTCTTCGTCATGAACCTCAACCAATGCCGCCATCTCAAGATTGTTTGCGAGCCGGATCATCGATCGCAGGTCGGCATCAGAGAGCGCGGCCACGATCAGCAGCAGAGCGTCGGCGCCGGCTGCTGCGGACTCGTAAACCTGGTAGGGCTCGAGGATGAAGTCTTTGCGCAGGACAGGAAGCCGGGTGGCCTCGCGAGCCTCCAGCAGGTCCCCGAGCGAGCCCAGGAAAAACTGCTCTTCGGTCAGCACCGAAAGCGCCACCGCCCCCGCAGTCTCGTACGCGGGTGCGATCTGGCGCGGCCGATAGTCAGAACAGAGCCGGCCGCGCGAAGGCGATGCCTGTTTCAATTCTGCAATCACACTGAGCCCTGGCCTTCTGAGCGCGGCTGCAAAATCGCGCCGCTCCGAAGCCAACTCCATGCGCTGGGCTGCGGTCTCACGAATGCGGTCGAACGGAACTTCCGCCTTTCTGATTTCGAGGCGAGCTCGGCGCGCGGCGATGATGTCATCCAGGAGGCTGTCCATGAGAGTAGAAGCCAGAATCAAGCGAGAATCAAGAAGCCATGGGCGAGAAGGCAGAATGGCCTGACTCCTGATCTTATTTTTCAACCGGCAGGCCCGCCTTCTCCCACCCCGCCAAGCCGTCTTGGTAGACCTTAACCTTTCCGTAGTCGAAGTGTTCTGCCAGCAGGATGCGGGCGCCGGCGCGGCTCACCGCGCACACGTCCGCAAGTGACTCTCCGGACTTGCCGCCTTCATAGAGCACAATCGTCTTGTCTCTGGGAAGGCTGGCGGCGCGTCCTTCAATCTGATCCACCGGGATGCTGAGCGCACCCGGCAGATGTCCGGCGAGAAACTGGCTGGCTGGCCGGACGTCGATGAACAGCGGCTTCGAATCGGACTGGAAAAGTTGTTGCACTTCGGGCGTGTGAACAAGCGTTGGCTGCTGGTGCTTCAACTCGTCCGGACTACATGCCAGTGCGGTGCTGGTGGCGGATGCGAAGGCGCCCGGTGAACCGGCTGATCCGAAGAGGTCGCCGGATTCGCCCGAGGCCGCAGCGCCGGCAGGATTCGATGCTGTGGATTGGCTCGATGTCTTGACGGGCGTCTTCGGTTGGGAGCCACTCGTGGCGGCGGGGGGCGCCGAAACCGGCGCAGCCAACGCCTGCCCTGACCGAGTATTGGGGGCCGAACCGGCTGCCGCCAATTCCTTGTCGATCATCTGCTCAATCTGGCTTAATTGGGGCGGCCCGAAGTACTTCTCGTGCCCAACGAAAAACGTCGGAGTGCCTTGGACGCCCACCAGCTTGCCGTCCTCGAGATCGCGGTCAACGCGCGCCTTCACCGTGCCGTCGATCAGGCAATGTTGGAAGCGATTGGTGTCAAGGCCGATTTCGCCGGCGTAGCGAACCAGCGCCGGCTCCGTCAGATCATCCTGGTTCTGATAGAACTCGCGCTCAGCCTCCCAGAACTTACCTTGCTCGGCGGCGCACTCGCTAGCTTCCGCCGCAGTTTCCGCATAAGGATGGATCTCGATCAGGGGAAACTGGCGGAACACGAATCGAATCCGGTTGCCGTATTGTTCCAGCATCTGCTGCACGATCGGTTGGGTAGCGCCGCAGGAAGGGCACTCAAAATCGCCAAACTCAACCACCGTTACGGGCGCGTTCAAGTTGCCGGTGGCATGACTGCCGGCCTCTACGAGATGCCGGTCCAGGGTATCAGCAGAGGCAGCCGGGACGGGGGGCACCTCCGGGTGGCTGGTGAGATAGCGGTAGGCGAGCCCCCCGCCGCCCACCATCAAGACCGCCACAACCACGAATTGCTTTCGCAGCGCAAATCGCGCCTGCTCGGTCCCGATCGCCTCCTGCGCTCCACCTCGCGAGGAGCCAAGATCGCGCAAGGCGACAAGGAAAAACAGGGTCACGATGATCGCGGAGCCTACACACCACGCGCACCAGGCGTGGATCACGAAGGCTTCGAGGCAGGTCAGGTACAGAGAAAAAGCCACGCCGCAGCCGGCGACGGTCGCAACCGCGATCATCGCGGTTCGGCGTACGCCTGGTGAAACCAGCCAGGCCTGGACCAACACCATCGAAACCAGCGCCAGGTACATCAGAACGCCGTACACCGGCAGCGGACGGCCCAGGAGGTGCGCGTAGCGGCTGGCGCGCACCACGTCACACCCCGTGCCCATACAAACCAAAGGGTGCGAAGGCGAAGTGTAGACCCAGAGGAGGTACACCGAGTCAAACAGGCCCGCCAGACTCAGAATCAATAAGAAAGTCTTGCGCATCATCATTCTGATTCTAGTTCATTTTGCGACGATGCCCAGCGAGTCCGAGAGCAGCCCTCGGTCTACGCGCCAAGGCCCCGAGTTTCGAAGGAATCGGGACGGTTGCTCACGCCGCAATGAGCTCGGAGGTGCAATTGGGACAGCGCGTGGCGGCTGATGGAATGCTCAGCTTGCAGTAGGAACAATCCTTGGTGGCCGCGGGCCGCGGCGCTGGAGGCTTGGGCATGATCCGGTTGACCCACTTGATCAGTATGAAGACAGCGGCGGCAACGATCAGGAACTCGATGATCGTGTTCAGGAAGTTGCCATATGCGACGGCGACCACATGATTCGCCTTGGCTTCAGCCAAGGTCGGATAATGTTGGCCGGAGAGAGCCACGTAAAAGTTGGAGAAGTCGACGTGGCCCAGCACCATCCCGATAGGGGGCATGATGATGTCGCCCACGAGCGAAGTGACAATCTTGCCGAAGGCGGCGCCGATGATGATGCCCACTGCCATGTCCATGACGTTGCCGCGCATGATGAAAGTCTTGAACTCGTGCCACATGGTGGTCTCCTCCGTTGGGTTTTGATTTTCGGGTCCCGATTCAGCCTGTCGCCTCGACGAGCCGCGCCCTGCAAGCGTCGCCGAATTCCCCAAGAGGCAAATGTTATACTAATTTCGCGTCGCCGCAAGGTCAATTGCGAAGCAGCATGGAGAGGACCATGAGCACCAAGACCCTGATGACAGCCGAACAGTACGGCGCGCTCGAAGAGCCTGAAGGCGTGCGCTACGAGCTCAGCGCGGGGGAATTGATCGTGTCTCCATCAGCGATGCTGTTTCACAACAATATTCGAGATCGGATCGGTTTTCCGCTGCGTGAGTTCGTTGAGGAGCATAAACTTGGCCAAGTAACCATGGAGACGGACTTCCAGTTGGATGAAGACACGGTTCGCCGTCCGGATATCGCCTTCATCAGCGCCGGGAAGGTGGCGCTCATTGATCCGCACAAGCGTCTGCAGGTTGCGCCCGATCTCGCGATTGAGGTTGCTTCCCCTTCGGACCGGCCTGATGACCTTATGCTCAAGGTCCAGCAATACCTCAACGCCGGCACCGGCACTGTGCTCGTGATTTATGCCAAAGCCCATCTCGCCTATCTTTATCGCGGTCAGGGCAGGGTGGAAGTCTTCGAAAGCGGACCCATCGAAATCCTGCCCGGCTTTTCTGCTAATCTGGACGACATTCTGATTTGATTCCTGCGGCGTGAGCACCCCGAAAGATCGCTGGTGTATACTGCGCACTTATGCCTGCACCGCGTTCTCTTTCCGGCAGTGTGTTACCCATTCTCGCCGCGCTTGCCGGACTTTTCGGAACACTCTTGACCTCTGGCTCTTGGGCCGCACCGTCCGCAGTTCAACTTGATTCCACGCTGTATTCGAGCCTGAAGTGGCGCTTGATCGGGCCCTTCCGGGGCGGGCGATCGGTTGCCGCCGCTGGAGTTCCGGGTGAACCTGACACGTACTACTTTGGGGCGGTCGGAGGCGGCGTGTGGAAGACTACCAACAGCGGCCGCACCTGGCAACCAATCTTTGATCGCGAACCCGTCTCCTCCATTGGCGCTATTGCCGTGGCCCCTTCCGACCCTAACGTGATTTATGTCGGCACCGGGGAGACCGACATTCGCTCCGACCTCTCCTTCGGCAACGGCGTTTATAGATCCACCGATGCCGGCCGCACCTGGCAGCACATCGGCCTCGAAGACACACGAGCCATCGCCAGCATCCTGGTGAATCCGCACGATCCGAATCTGGTGCTGGTGGCCGCGCTCGGGCATCCGTACGGCCCAAACCCGCAGCGCGGCGTGTTTCGCTCCGCCGACGGCGGAAGCACCTGGAACCGAGTGCTATATAAGGACGAGAACACCGGTGCTGCCGCGCTGAGCTCTGATCCCGAGACCGGTCGAACAGTCTACGCCTCTCTCTGGCAGGCGCGCCGTCCACCCTGGAGCGTCTACGGACCGATTGAAGGCCCGGGCGGCGGACTGTACAAATCGGATGACGGCGGCGTGACGTGGACAGATCTGCACGGGAACGGGCTCCCGAACGATGGTCTGCGCAGAATCGGAATCTCGGTGGTTTATGGTGATCAGGGCCGGCGCGTTTATGCGCTGATTGACGCCGGCAAAGCCGAACAGCGCGGCCTGTATCGCTCTGATGACTCCGGCGCATCTTGGAGGCACGTCTCTGCCGATGCGCGCATCACCGGTCGCGCCTGGTATTTTTCAGGCGTGTACGTCGATCCGCAACATCCTGACACAGTCTACGTGGCCAATACCGCCGTCTATCGATCGATCGACGGCGGAGCGAACTTTGTTCCATTCAAAGGCGCGCCGGGCGGCGATGATTACCATTCGTTGTGGCTGAATCCGGCCAACTCGAAACACATGGTTCTGACGAGCGATCAGGGCACAGTGGTGACCGTGGATGGCGGCGAGACCTGGAGCTCCTGGTACAATCAGCCCACCGGCCAGTTCTATCACGTCGTGGCCGACGATCAGTTTCCCTATCACGTGTATGGTGCGCAGCAGGACTCTGGCAGCGTTGAGATCGCGACCCGTAGTGATTCACCGGAGATCAGTTTTCGCGACTGGCGGGCAACCGCGGGTGGTGAGGCCGGCTACATGGCGCCGGATCCGCTGCAGCCGGATCTCGTGATCGGCGGGGACACTTACGGCGGAATCGAGCGGCTTTGGAAGAGCACGCGTCAGGTGCAGAGCATCTCGCCGGCGATCGGCAGGGCTCCGAATTTCGGCTCGCGATCCGGTTGCCAGTCAGGCGCCGGGCTCCGCTTCACCTGGACCTCGCCGATCGTTTTCTCGCCGAAAGAGCCTCAGGCGCTCTATTTCAGCTCGCAATTGATCTGGAGGAGCCTTGACGAAGGCGCGAACTGGCAGGCCATCAGTCCAGACCTGGCGCGCCCCGCAGGCGGCCCGCAGCCTTCGATCGAAGGTGGTCCGGCCGAGTTCGAGAAAGTGACGGGCTGCGGCGTGGTCTACACTATCGCGCCGTCGCCGCTCGATGCCGGCCTGCTGTGGGCGGGAACCGACGATGGCTTCATCTGGGTCACGCGCGATGGCGGCAAGAACTGGAACAACGTGACGCCGCAGGCTCTCGGTCCCTGGAGCAAAGTAAGTTTGATCGACGCTTCGCATTTCGATGCTGGAACCGCCTACGCGGCGATCGATCGGCACCGCCTGGACGATCCGCAGCCGCACGTCCTGCGGACGCGCGATTACGGCCGCACGTGGCAGGAAGTGGATGCCGGTTTGTCTTCGGGAGGTTACGTTCACGTAGTGCGTGAAGATCCCGGCCGCCAGGGGCTGCTCTATGCGGGGTCGGAAGTTGGAGTCTCTGTTTCCTTCGATGACGGGGACCACTGGCAGAGCCTGCAATTGAACCTGCCAACCTCTCCGATCCATGACCTTGCGGTGCATGGTGACGATCTGATCGTGGCAACCCACGGACGCTCATTCTGGGTTTTGGATGACGTTACGGCCCTACGTCAACTCAGCCCCGAGGTGACTGCTTCTGACGCCTATCTGTTCAAACCTGCCGCGGCAATACGGCTTCGCGGACGGCCTTTCGAGGGTACTCCGTTGCCGCCCGACGAACCCACGGCGCAAAATCCTCCGAACGGCGCGGTGATCGATTACCTGCTGAAGACCGAACCCGGCAGCGACGTAAGACTCGAGATTCTGGACGCTCAGGGCAAGCCGATCCGGCAGTATTCGAGCGCCGACAAGCCTTCCCCGCCGCAACGCGCGCCGATCGTGACCAGCAACTGGCTGCGGCAGCCGCCGATTCTCTCCAAGAACGCCGCTCTCAACCGCTTCGTGTGGGATCTTCGCTACGGACGGGCTCCGGTCCCAGCTCCCGGAGGATCCGATTTCCTTACGCCGCGCGGTCTGATGGTGTTGCCGGGTGATTACCAGGTGCGGTTAAACGTCAATGGCCACAGCTACGTGCAGCCGCTCAAGGTCGAACTCGATCCGCGCGTCAAGATTCCCCGGGAAGATCTCGAACGGCAGTTCACTTTCCAGCAGCAATTGATCGGCTCCCTCAGCAACGCCCGCAGTCTCAATACTGCACTTCAGGACCTTTCTTCCAAGCTCGCGGCCACCCAAAACTCGTTAAGAAACAGGCCCGAGACGGCCGATGTCACAAGCGCAATCAAGGCCCTGGAAGACAAGCTGGGTCCGCTTCTCGGCGAGCGCGAGGCCGGCATTCTCGGAGCACTCATGCAATCTCTGGCCGCATCCGACGAAGCGGATGCAGCTCCCACCGCAGCCTGCGTAACGGCTGCGCGGAAAGCACAAGAGGATCTCGCGAACGCGCGACGGCAGTGGGGCGCAATCCAGAAACAGGATGTCGAAAGGCTGAACGATCTGCTGAAAGCCCGCCACCTGGGGCCGGTCGACGTTCTGGAAGACCTCTAAGCTAAGTTAGGTTAGTAGTTTGTTGAAAAACGATTTGTCGGGCCTCATGGGCGCCTCCTTACAATGGGGGTTATAAGATAGAGTTGATGCCCAGCCGATTTCGCCGTGAGCCCACTGCTGCCGCTTCGATCCCCTTCAAAGGCGCACCGATTCTTGCGAGCTATGCCTTTCGGGTCGAAGAGACCGAGGGACGGCGGCACCCGGAACCTGCACACGCTTATCGAAACGACTACGTGCGGGACCGCGACCGCATCATCCATGCGCGAGCCTTCCGACGCCTTGAGAACAAGACCCAGGTCTTCTCGCGGCCCTACTCCGATCACTTTCGCAACCGCCTGACCCATACTTTGGAGGTAACCCAAATCAGCCGGACCGTAGCTGCGGCGCTCGGGTTGAACGTCGACCTCGTTGAGGCTCTGGCACTCGTCCACGACGTGGGTCATCCTCCCTTCGGGCACACCGGCGAGGCCGCGCTCGATCGCTTGATGCAGCGCTACGGAGAACGTTTCGATCACAATCTGCACGCGCTCCGCATCGTGGAGAGGTTCGAGCAGAAATACGCCGCCTTCCCCGGCCTTAACCTTACCTACGAAGTGCGCGAAGGCATCATCAAGCATTCCCGCGACTACGATCCTGCCCTGAATCCCGATCTCGCCGAATATCGCCTTGTCGATCGTCCGCCGCTCGAAGCACAACTGATCGACCTCTGCGATGAAATCGCTTACAACACGGCCGATGTCGATGACGGGTATGAGTCAGGACTCGTGACGCTGGAGATGATCCGCAAGGATGTGCCGCTGTTTGAGCGACACTATCGTCGAGCCGAAGCCCGGTATCCCGATGTCTCCGAGAAACTGCGCTTCAACGAGGCGCTGAAAGCTTCCTTGGACGCGCTTGTCACCGATCTGATCGATTCGACACGCGCGCTCCTCGCCCGGGAGGGCATCCGCAGTGTGAACGATGTGCGCGGATTTGGGTCGCGTCTTGCGACCTTCGGTAAAGCCGGCCGGGCGGGGAGCTTTTGCCTGAAAGAGTTCCTTCATCACAGACTGTACAGCCATCCCAGTGTAAATCGGGAGCGCAAAGGAATTGCGCGGCGCATCGAGGGACTCTTCAATTATTTTATGGAGAAGCCTCGGCGCTTACCGCCAGCCTACTTTGCCAAGACTCGCGAGGAAGGCGCTCACCGGATCGTTTGCGACTACATCGCCGGCATGACCGACCATTACCTGCGGGATCAGTGGGCACGGTGCATTGGCAAATGACCGTGCTCGCGAGTAGTGGTTCAGGTTGGCGCCTGTAGCGCGGGTGTCCGCACCCGCGGTTCGTCTCCGTCCCCTTGGCTCGATCTCGGACGGCGCGGATGGGGACACCCGCGCTACAATCCTGCCAAACTGAACCACCACCTGCTCGCGCAGGCTCTCAGCATTCAGTCACGGGCAAGCTGATTTACATTAGATGATCTAATAGCTGACGGCCGAAAGCTTGGAGCACGCGGCCTCCTCTCAGTGGTAGAATGACGCAAGGCCTACATCCGAGAATAACTTGGGGAAGCCTAAGGACGCCGCTTCGTGAGTCGTTACGCCGAATACTCATTTCCCGGCAAACTGTTCGTGGTTGAAGGAGTAGACGGCTCCGGCAAATCGACACAGATTTCGCTTCTCCATCAGTGGCTGCGGTCCGAAGGTTACGGAGTGGTGTTCAGCGAGTGGAACTCGTCTCCCCTGGTTCGCCGGACCACCAAGCGCGGCAAAAAGAAGCAGATTCTAACTCCGGCCACGTTCAGTCTTATCCACGCCACTGATTTCGCCGATCGGATGGAACGCAACATCATTCCGCTTCTGAAAGCGGGGGCGGTCGTGCTCTGTGACCGCTATATCTACACCGCGTTTGCTCGCGACGTGGCAAGGGGCATGGATCCCGATTGGGTGCGCAAGCTCTACAGTTTCGCGCCCAAACCCACCGTCGCCTTCTACTTTCGCGTGCCGCTGGATGTGGCCATCAGCCGAATCTCGCACGGCCGCAACGGGTTCAAGTTCTACGAGGCCGGTCTCGATCTCGGTCTCAGCGATGAATCCAACCAGAGTTTCCGGTTGTTTCAGGGGCGTATCCTGGAGGAGTACGAAAAGATGGTCGCCGAGTTCGGAATTACGGTGATCGACGCCGTGCTGCCCATTGAGACCCAGCAGATGCAGATGCGGCAGATCGTCAAGGAGTGCCTGACGCATGCTCGTAGGCTCAGAGTGGCGCCGTAGCGTAGGTAGGTCGTCGGCACAATCGGCAGTGCATGGGCAGCCCTGCTGCACGACGACGAATGAACGAAGGACAGCGCAATGAGAGAGACGTACGGATCGATTCTGCCAGGCATGGATCTAGCCAATCTGCCCGGCAAGATCATTGTGATCGAAGGCACCGACGGCGTCGGCCGTTCCACTCAGATCGCACTCATCAAGCCCTGGCTGGAACAGCAGGGCCGGGCTGTGGTGGACACGGGCATCACGCGCTCTGAGCTTGCCGGCAAGGGTATCAAGCAGGCCAAGGAAGGACACACCCTGGGCCGGATCACGCTGACCCTTTTCTACGCTACGGATTTTGCCGATCGCCTGGAGAGAGAGATCATTCCGGCGTTACGGGCCGGATTTGTGGTGCTGACTGACCGCTACATTTACTCTCTGATTGCCCGCGCGCTCGTTCGCGAGCTGGGACCTGACTGGGTGCGGAATCTGTACAGCTTCGCCCTGAAGCCGGATGCGGTATTCTACCTGCGAATCGGCGTCGAAGACCTGATTCCGCGGGTGGTGTTTTCAACCGGATTTGACTATTGGGAGAGCGGCAGGGACCTGCACCCCAGCGCTGACATGTACGAGAGCTTCCGCAAATACCAGACCCAGTTGCTGGCCCAGTTCGACCGGCTCTCAGAGGAGTATCGCTTCGAGATTATTGATGCCGCGCGCGACGTTCACCTCATCTTCGAGGAGCTGAAGGAAAAGATCAGCCAGGTGCTCGAAGGAAGGGTGAAATCACTTTTCTCAGTGATTCGTCCGGAACTGGAGGCCGGAGCCGTCCATTCTCCTTCCAGACCGACGAAACCCAGACGCCTCGCCCGGCTGTGACCGGACGAAGCGAAGCCGACGGTTTAGCCTGCCGGCAGCGGCTGGCGAATTGCTGATTGATTCACCCATGCCGCTGTCTGCCGGTACGCGCCCGACTGAAGCGCTCTTCGCAGGTAGCTGTGGCAATGCCGCGTCTTCGATGCGCGCAAGGCCAGGATCAGCCTTTCCACCGTGATGGCAAGCGGAAGGTTGGCTCGCAGGAACTTCGGTCGCGCCAGCATATCGATTAGCGTTGCGTCCAGCACCTCGAGATCGTGCCAGTCGCCAAGTTTACCCTGCAGATCACGGAGCCAGTCCAGCGCACGGGAGCTTCCCTCTGCATTCAGCGCCGCGGCGACTTCGACCAGATAGCGGAGCCGCTTAGTGGCGATGCGCAACGGGTGCAACACACCCGGATCACGCCGGGACTTTGCCGCCAGGGTGTCGAAATCCTTCCATAATTCACCGAGCCGTTTGGCGAACCGGGCGGCAGCATCCGTTTCCCTCCCGGAAGCGATGGGGTGCTCCGAAGGCGCGCCGGCAGGAACTGGTCGCGGAAGCGCGACGGAATGCTGTGAGGAAGGCTCTGCTTTGGAGGCTTCGGGTTCTTCAAAAGCTGTCAACTCCTGCCGCAGCCGCACGTAAACTTGGGCAAGGTTCAGACGTGATAGTTCGCGGTGGGCTCGCTCGACCGTCTTGGAGCGCAGCTTCACAACGTATTCCTGCCCGGCTTCCCAAGCTTCGCGACGAGCTGCGCGTTTGCGCGCAAGCACCCGTGCTATTCGCGCCACCAGAACGTCCTGATTGCGCAATTCGCCGAGGACCTTGCGGGCTTGTTTCAGGCGCCCCCGCAGCTTCCGAAGGTGGGGAGGGCGCGGAACGGGATAAAGGAAGTCCAGCAGTGATTGAAGGCGCCGGCTGGCCACCCGCAGATCATGAACAGCCTCGGGGAATTCGTCCCGCAGCACTTTGGACTCGAGCGATACAAGACGATTAAGCTGGCGCAGAGCCAGTCTTCGGACGCGCTCCCACACCTCGCCTTGGGCGAGTTCGCGCTTAGCAGCTTCGAAATCGCTATTCCGCTCAGCGGTGGGATGGGCGCCGGAGCTGTTGCCGCCATCTGCCAGGCCGGCCAAGCCCGGCAGAGGCTCGGCGGCGAGATTGCTCCCGTAGAGCTCCTGCCTCTTACGTCCCGTGTGGGCGCCAGCGTCCGGCGGCAAAATGCTCTTTTTCCCCTTAGCCATGGAAGCCCGTTATTGTAACGCATCCGAGGCGGTTCCAGGCAAAAGCGAGGCCCCTTCAAGAGCGCGATTCCGCGCGCTCCCGGCGTTCATTTCCTGCCGCAGCGGCCCGAAAAGACGCTTTTGTTCCGTGCGGAAAGAGCCGTCGGCTATTGTTGAACTGACAGGGTGCTCGCCCTTGGAGAGAAGTGCCCCGGGTGGAACACCCTGTCCCTAGCCGTGATAAAATCGCTGGCTATTATTTCCCTCAAAGGACGTCGACCCTCTATGGCTCAAATCGACCTGATTGTAGGACGAGAAATTCTGGACTCGCGTGGCAATCCTACTGTTGAAGCGGACGTTCATCTACGCGACGGGGCGTTCGGGCGCGCCGCCGTCCCCTCCGGCGCATCCACCGGCGTACACGAGGCGCTCGAACTACGCGACGGCGACAAGCGCTACGGCGGCAAGGGCGTGCGCCAGGCGGTGGATCATATCAACACCTACATCGGCCGCGAGCTCGGAGGCCAGGAGGCCAGCGAGCAAAGCCAAATCGACGCTCATTTGATCGCGCTCGACGGTACCGAGAACAAGAGCAAACTGGGCGCCAACGCGATGCTGGCGGTTTCGATGGCGGTCTGCCGGGCATCGGCGCGCTCGGCCCACCAGCCGCTCTATCGCTATCTCGGCGGAGTGGCGGCTCACACAATGCCCGTGCCCATGATGAACATCCTCAATGGCGGCGTGCACGCGGACAACACCGTCGACTTTCAGGAGTTCATGATCATGCCAGTGGGGGCGGAGAGCTTTTCCGAGGCGCTGCGCATGGGTGTGGAGACGTTTCACGTGTTGAAGAAGGTACTCAAGAGCCGTGGGTACTCGACTTCGGTCGGCGATGAAGGCGGCTTTGCGCCCAGCCTCAAGACCAACGTCGAAGCCATCGACCTGATCCTGGAAGCGATCGAAGAGGCCGGTTATTCCCCTGGCCACGATATCGCGCTCGCGCTCGATCCGGCGGCGAGCGAGCTTTACGATGGCGGCAAGTATGTCTTCTTCAAGTCCGACAAGTCCAAGAAGTCGTCAGCAGACATGGTGAAGATTTACGCCGACTGGATCCAGCAATATCCCATTATTTCGATCGAGGATGGTCTTGCCCAGGACGATTGGGAAGGCTGGAAGGAACTCACCGATGAAATTGGGAAAAAGGTGCAACTGGTCGGGGACGATCTCTTCGTGACCAACACCGCGCGCCTGGAGCGCGGAATCGAGGAAGGCGTTGCGAATTCGATTCTGATCAAACTGAACCAGATCGGCACCGTAAGCGAGACCATTGCGGCCATCGATCTCGGCCGCCGCCACGGCTACACCTCGGTGGTCTCGCATCGGTCGGGTGAGACCGAAGACAGCTTCATCGCCGATTTTGCGGTGGGCCTGGCAACGGGTCAGATCAAGACAGGTTCGGCGAGCCGCTCGGATCGCATCGCCAAGTACAATCAACTGCTGCGTATCGAGGAGGAGTTGGGCGAGGCGGCGCAGTTCCCGGGGAAAGCGGCGATCAGGTGCGCGCAAGGGCAACTAGCCTGACTCCGCGAGGGACTGGAAAGGCCGGGTTCTTCGCCATGAGTAGGGCGCGGGGTCCACGTTTAGGGCTGCGGGCCAACCTGGCCGGCGCTGTCTTTAGGCTCGGCGGGAAAGCCGTCTAGCCTGGCGAGCGATTCCGCAAGCCGGGCGTATTGATCGGCCAATTCGGCGCGGCGGCGCTCGACTCCAGCTACCACTTCCTGCGGAGCGCGGTTTCGGAAAGACTCCTTTTTGAGCTGGCGGTCCGTCTGTTCCAGATGATTCTTGACCTTGGCCAGATCGCGCTCCAGGCGCAAGCGCTCTGAAGCCGGGTCGACGGCGCGCTCGTAGAACAGGCGCAAATCGCAGCCGGAAGCAAGAGGCACGGCTGCGGCGCCTGCCGGCAAGCGTCCGCGTACGAAGTTGAGAGCTTCCAGTCCTGCCAGGTTCAGGATGGGTTCCTGGTGGCTGCGGAACAGCTCCAGAATTCGCAGGTCATCGCTGGCCACCTGAGCGCTTGGCTTCTCCTTTTGCAGTCCCATTTCAGCCTTGACGTTGCGCGCCGCCACGATCAATTCCTGAACAGTTTGAAATTGCTTCTCCGAGACCGAGTCGATCGCGCGCGGATTCGCCAGGTCAAAACTCGTAACAGAGATGGATTGCGCCTCGCTCGAGCGCGGCAACTGATGCCACAGCTCCTCGGTGAGGAACGGCATGAACGGATGAAGCAGGTGCAAAGCCGTTTCGAAGACGCGAGCCAGATTGATGCAAGCTGCGGAGGCGCGAGGGCCCTCGGAATCCTTGATGACCTCCGGTTTCACCCACTCCAGATACCAGTCGCACAGCTCGTGCCAGAAGAAGTGGTAGATGGTGTGCGCAGCCTCATGAAATCGGTACGCCGCCAAATCCTCGTTCATCTCCCGGGTCACCGTTGCCAGGCGCGAGAAGATCCAGCAGTCGGCTAGTCTCAGAGCCTCGGACTCAGGCTCCGAATGGGGCACAGCGTCGAACCCGATCGCCGGGATGGGATCGAGCGTGGTTCCGAGATGGCGCAGGGCGGGCGCAGGCAGCTTGCCGAGATTCATCAGGATGAATCGCCCGGCGTTCCAGATTTTGTTGGCGAAATCGCGATAGCCTTTCACCCGGTCTTCGCTGAAAGCGATGTCGGTGCCGGGAGCCGCGCTCGATGCCAGGGCAAATCGCACCGCGTCGGTGCCGTACTTTTCCGTGATTTCCAGAGGATCGAGCACGTTGCCCTTGGTCTTCGACATCTTCTGGCGCTCGGCGTCGCGCACCAGCGCGTGAACGTACAGCTCGCGGAAGGGCACGTCCTCAGTGAATTTCAGACCCAACACAATCATGCGCGCGGCCCAGAAAAACAGAATATCGAAACCCATGATCATCAGATCGTTCGGGTAGAAGCGGCGCAGATCATCGGTCTGCCCGGGCCAGCCTAGGGTTGCGAAGGGCCAGAGTCCGGAGCTAAACCAGGTGTCGAGCACATCGGGATCCTGCCGTGGCGTGCCGCTCTGGCACTTCGGGCAGCTCGAAGGCGCCTCGCGCGCCACGATCACCTCGCCGCAAGCGTCGCAATACCAGGCCGGAATGCGATGTCCCCACCAGAGCTGGCGCGAGATGCACCAGTCGTAGATCCGGTACATCCAGTCGAGATACACCTTGCGGGAATTGTCCGGAATGATCCGGATGCGGCCCTCTTCCACAGCGCGGATGGCGGGTTCGGCCAGAGGTTTCATCCTTACGAACCACTGCTTGGAGAGCAACGGCTCCACAATGGTCTTGCAGCGCTCGCAGACGGCCACGCTGAGCTTGTAATCTTCGATCTTCTCGATGAGGCCCGCGGCCTCGAGATCGCGCACCACGGCCACGCGCGCCTGCTCGCGGCTGAGACGCGCGTAAGGACCGGCGTCATCCGTCATGTGGGCATCGAAGTCGATCACGGTGATGCCAGGCAAGTTGTGGCGCTGCCCAATCGCGAAGTCATTCGGATCGTGCGCCGGGGTCACCTTCACAGCGCCGGTGCCAAACGTGGGATCGACGAAGGAGTCTCCGATGACAGGAATCGACCGGTCGAGCAGCGGCAGAATCACTTTGCGTCCGATCAGCCTGTGGTAGCGAGTGTCGTTCGGATTCACGGCCACCGCGGTATCGCCCAGCATGGTCTCGGGACGGGTGGTGGCCACCACGATGTGACCGGAGCCGTCCTCGAACGGGTAGCGGATGTACCAGAGATGTCCCGCGCGATCCTGGTGCTCTACTTCAAGGTCCGAGACTGCGGTGCCACAGCGCGGACACCAGTTCACAATGTAGTGACCGCGGTAGATCAGACCCTCTTCGTAGAGCCGGACGAAAACTTCAATAACGGCCCGCGAATAAGCGGCGTCCATGGTGAAGCGCGCGCGCGTCCAGTCCACCGAGGCGCCCATGCGCTCCATCTGACGCCGGATGGTGTCCCCGTTTTGCTCCTTCCACTGCCAGCAGCGCTCCAGAAACTTTTCCGGACCCATTTCCAGCCGGCGGCGCTGGCCCTCGCGCTGCCAGGCGTGGCGCGCCTGTGGACCTTCGAGGTCGGGCAAGGCCTCGCGTCCGATCTCTCGCTCAACAATCATCTGCGTTGAGATCGAGGCGTGATCCATTCCCGGCAGCCACAAAACGTTCTCCCCCCGCATTCGGTGCCAGCGCATCAGAATGTCGATTTCGGTGTGCTCCAGCATGTGGCCCATGTGCAGCGATCCGGTGATGTTCGGAGGCGGCAGTGACAGGCTGAACCGCGGCCGGGCGCCGTCGTCGCTCGGCCGGTACAGCTTCTGGTCCACCCAGTAACGCGCCCAACGCGGCTCGATGGCTTCCGGCGAATAGACCTTTGGAATCTCGGATTGCACTGTTTTCCTTTCCGGGACTTTCACAGCTGTCTGCGGTTCGCCGGAAACGCCGCATGGCCGGGGTTTTCCCTGCCGGACGCCGGTAGTTACACATCGAAGCCGACGGCGACCCCGTGTGAACTCTTGGCCGGTGAAGAGGAAATAAATATAACGTCCCGCTTGAAAGTGAGTCAAACTGCTGGTTCGATGACGTTTCGTGCCGGTCGGCGCTAGTCAGTCTGAAGCTTGAAGTGAATTTCGAGATTTCCCTTGCGCGACTCCAACTGAAAGCGCTGATAAAGAACCAGGGCGGCGAGAATCTGTTCAGGAAAAAAGTTGAGGCACACCGGGCACTGGCGGACAAAATCCCGCCCCCCACCAAGCGGGGGCAGGCTGGTGCTTGAGACGTCTATCACAAAGCCCGAGCCACAGCTCTGGCAGCGAATCTCAAGCCGGCCCAACTCGGAATACGGAATGGAAATTTCCTTTCCAGCCATGGTCGTACCAAGGGCCACTCGATCTTAGGGGAACGAGATCACCTCGTCAATGCCGCGTTCCGGTTGACAATTTGCCTGCCGCCTCCGTTCGTCTCGAAAGACGGCGCCTTATCATAAGTCTGGCTTGGCAACTCTCGATGGGCATGATGATCGATCCAGCTTGCTCTCCATATCTCCATGCGTTGTTCCGGCCGCACATCGTCGGCTTCCGGACGACGGTTTATGCCCAAACTAACGGAATCTGAGGTGAAGACGCATGATCATCTGCAAGTCTCCGGAAAGCCTCGAAAGCCGGAGTACTGATAGGGTTCCGATCCTGCGCGCTGCTGTGTTTGCAGCCGCATTATGTTTTATTTGTCCCTTGACGGCTCGTCCTGGGGTCCAAACCACCGGAAGCAGTCCCGACTGCAAGGATGCGGCAACCACGGCGGCCATGCGTACCTGCGAGAATGCCCGCTACGAGAAGGCGGAGCAGGATCTGAACGCAGCTTTCAACGAGCTGATGCGACAGCTCGACGCTGACCAGAAGTCGAAGTTGCGTGTGGCGCAGAGCTCCTGGATGCGTTTTCGCCAGGCGAACGCAGATTTTGAAGCGGCCACCGTGCGCGGAGGAACGTTGGAGCCTCTTCTCAAGGTTACTACGCTAGCCGACATGACAGAAGCTAGAGCGGCGGAGTTAAAAAAGGCACAGCAGCAGAACAGCAGCGGTGAGGTGATTAGGTTTCTTAACCTAAGGCAGGGCAGGCGCAAAGCAGCTTTGACCTGTCCCGCGGCATAACGCGGCATAAAAGGTAGAGTGTGCGAAAAATAACACACAGGCTCTCGGGTTTACAATTTTGTTTTCCAGTCCCTGAGGTAAACCAAACACAACACAGGATAAAATACTCAATCCCGGGTTTCTCATCTGTCCCCACTGTCTCATTTCAACCTGCGACCATATATTGTGGACACATTGCGTTCAGGCTGGCAATCGCCTCGCTTTGCTGGAACGACAAGCTGGACAAGGCGTTACGTTAACCTCTTCGGAGGGATGGGACGAACGAAGGTTCTCCAGACACCTCGACTCAATTTTAAGAGGAACCGCTATGGCGAGTTTTCATCTCTTTCTACCGATGCTGCTCAAATTCGAAGGCGGCTATGTCGACGATCCGGACGATCCGGGCGGCGAAACCAACAAAGGCATCACGATGGCGGTGTTCCAGGTATGCTCTCATGAATTGTTGGGCATTGATCCGACCTCCGCTAACCTGAAGGCCTTGACGGATTCCCAGGCCGGAATCATTTACAAGGCGCGCTACTGGGACGGCATACAAGGCGATGCTATCAACCTGCAGCACCTGGCAAACATCCTGTGCGACTTCTACGTCAATGCCGGAACTCACGCCACTACCTTGCTCCAGCAGGTCCTCAACAAGACGGGCGCTAATCTGGTGGTCGACGGCAAGATTGGACCGGCTTCAATCCAGTTTCTCAATGGTGTTGACGCGACGGCGGTCTATCGTCAGTACAAGCAAGGTCGCATCCACTACTATCAGGGTCTCGGACAGCGATACCCGAAGTTTCTGCAGGGCTGGCTGGATCGAGTCAATTCCTTCCCCGAGATCTAAGCGGCAATCGGCGTCGAATCGGCCAACCGAATTGGCGTCCAGGCAAATCACGGAAGGCTGGCTCGCGCCGATTGCATTCTCCTTTCGCCCGCAAGCCCATGAGAATGCTGATTTTTGCAAGCACCGCAACTCTTGCCGCGTACTCGTGTTTATAGTCTTGTGAGCGAGCTGAATACGGGCTTGCCACAAATGGGGCGAATAAGAAGCCTCAATAATTTTGAGCCCCTTCGGCTTGAAAAAGGAGAAGAGCAATGACCAAATCATTCACCAGGTTCGCCACGGGTTCGCTGGCGGCTGCGGCACTCGCATTCTCTCTCAGCCTTCCATCTCCGGCCAACGCTCAGTCTCGCGGCGCTCGTGCTATGGGTCAGCGCTTGCAAAGCGCGCAGCATCAAGAGGTGAATCAGATTCGCCAGGGAGTCAGGAACGGCAGCTTGACCAAGGCCCAGGCTAAGAATCTGAAAAACCACATGGGCAAGATGCAGTCCAGCATCGCGGCCGACCGGGCCAACGGCAAGCTTACCCCGCAGGACGTCCGGCAACTTAAGAACGAGACCAAGAAGGAAGAGAAGGCGATAAACGGCGCAGAGAACTCCAACAAGGGCACCATGCCACCGACCCAGCAGTAAGGATCGTAGGAGTTCCCGTTGACCTCCCTAGGCCGGAAGGAGTTCGCTCCTTCCGGCTTTAGCCTTTCCGGCGGGAGTGCCGGGTCGCGCGGAAGGCTATCAGCTGTCCGCGCCCACCCTCAGCAACCTGTGTCCCAGGTAAAAAGGATCCGTCCGCTTTCGCATGCCCTTGAACTGCCTCACTGACCGCCGGTAAGCCAGTGTAGGTTGTCAGAATTTGAAATTTCGAGTCAGTTCCTGAAAATTCGCGTCAGGGTTGTTGAAATGACCCTACTTGGTAGAATTGTGACGGCTGGCTGTGGAGGGCGTAATGGCCGGTCCTAACGTTTGGGGGAACGTCGGTCCACACTTCGCCGTTACACGTGACACGCCGGTTAGCGCTGAAAACGGGTCTTGGGGAGCAATCGCGAAAACCGTAAGAATATGTGCCCCATGCGGATAACGGACTCCGAAATCCCCTTCGCTAGTTCGCGGACGGTCTCTCGATATGCTCGACGTGGAACATTTCTACCGCCCCTTTCTCCGATTCTAGATTCAATCCGAGCTGCTCCTTGATCGCCGTGAAGAGCGAAGGGCCTCGAGGATCAGGTGCCGGCGCTCCATAGCCCTCTGGCACCCCCATCTCCAGGAACATCGCGACCTGGTTTGCGTCCGGCTGCCATTCAAGTTTTAAATCGTATGTTCCCGTCAAATCCGTCTTGTCAATCACTGCTCGGCCGAGAAAGTCTGAAAGGTCATTGGCGAAACCCGTGAGTTTAGCGCTCTGTGCGATCAACAAACCACGGCGTAAGATTACTATCGACCGTCGGCCATGCCGGAAATTGGCTGCATTTGGGGCTCGCTTGACTGCATTCTGTATAAAGGGATCGTCCATATCCGGGTCAGAGTCGTGCACTTCCTTAAGCTTTGGTCCATCCTTCGCGGTGGTAAGCGCGTAGACCGAAGCCTCTTGTGTGTCACGTCGCGTGGCGAGCTGGAATCTTTCGGCCAACAAGGATTGCAGCATCAGATTAAGCTGGTCCGGTTTCGCAGAACTCTCCGGCTTGGCGGCGATATCAAACAGGTCGGATTTCATCCAGTCTGGGCCGCCCGAAATTTGGTAGCCCTTGATCGCGTACGCGTATTGGATCAGCTGGTTCACGGTCATGTTAGCTACGGTCAATTGGCCGTCGGGCTGAACGTCGAACCACCGGCGGCGATCCGTCGAGTTACTGCGCTTAATTGATGCCACGGCGAACCGCGGCTGCCCAACCGTGGATTGCGCATGGCTGACCTGTACGGTTAGTGAACCAATTGCGATTGGAGCGATCATCGCTACGCTTCCACCAACAGCCAGCAACAGCTTTCTGGCGAGCGTCAGGTTTTGTCCGATGTGCTGCGCCAGGATGTTATGAACTCGTTTCTTCAAATCTGAACTGGTTATTCCAGAGACACAAATAATCGGCGACTCCAAATAATGCTTGCAAACATTGAGGATCGCGTCGGCGTAAACCCGAGGGTCACCGCCCAGCCGCAAAACATCTTCATCGCAGGCTCGCTCTCGCTCCTCTACCAGCCGCCCGCCAATCCACCATATCAACGGATGAAACCAAAAGATCGCCTCGGCTATCATGTGAAGCGCAGCAAACAGGTTATCGCGGCGGCGAACATGGCACAATTCGTGCGCAAGCACGGCCTCTGTTTGAGACGGGGTCAGGGATTTGAGGATATCAACGGGCAAGAGCAGGATAGGTCTCCACAACCCGATCACACCCGGTTCCAACAAGCCCGGACAAGATCGGACCTCAACTATCGCCGGAATGTCAATTGGAGTGCTGGAACGCACAGCGGCGCGGATGCGCAGCCACCCGCGAAACCGTATCAGCACTAATACCGCAAATCCACAGGCCCACACGCCGAGCACCGCAATTGGGATCCAATCGACCGGGCTTTGAGTATGGGGTGCCAACGACACCGTATTGGGAAATGGCTGGGTGATTTGCACCATTGCTAACGAAACGTCTTGTGTCGTAATGCTCTTTGCCGACGAAGGCAACTCCAGGTGGTTGCCGAGACTCATTAACAGGGAGAAAGGGAGTAAGAACTTGAGGGACGCGCTGAGCCACAACCAATATCGGATCTGAGCGCGATTCTTACGGAACGCGATTGTAAACAGTCCTGCTGAGATGGCAAATACTGTTGATTGCCAGAGATGATTGATCCATGGGCCGATCATTTCGATTCACTTCTCCTTTCCGTTTTTCGTTGCAGCTCCAAATTCTTGATAATCCTCTCCAACTCGCGAACATCGTTGAGTGTCAGCTTTCCCGCTTCGGCCAACTGCGCCATCATGGGTTGTGCCCTCCCTCCGAAGAAACTCAGAATCTCGTCGAGGAGCCGGTGGCGTGCCACGTCTCTGGGGACGGTCGGCTCAAAAATATGGGCGTTGCTGATCTTCCGGACTCGGCGCACTGCTTTCTTCCCCTCCAGCCGGTACACGGTGGTCTGGACAGTGGTGTAAGCAGGCCGGGGCGCCGGAAAAGACTCCTGGATCTCTCGAATGGATGCCTTTCCCTGGGTCCACAGGATCTCGAGGATTTGGAGTTCGAGCTTGGTTAATTTCGGTCGGGCCATGTGTTTCCTACTATTCTCCGTCTAAGTCTACTACATAATAGTAGTTTGTCAAGAGAAATCTTGTGCGACCTTGGAGGGCGATTGGTCGCACGCTCGAAAGCTGATTTGCACTCCCGCGAATTACTCCTGCCTGGTCGTCCAGCGTTTACCGACACGGCCCGGGCCGGGTAAAACGGCGCACTCAAAACTACGACAATTGGCCGGCATGCCACCCTCGGCGGATGGATTTGGGTAGGATTATTTCAACAACCGTGACACAGACGTAATACCTTTTCAGGAACCACGACACAGATTTCATGAATTCTGACACGAATTCCTTTAACTCCTTTGGTTCTCGCGATCACAATTTCACTTAGCGTGACATCCTACAGCCAGCCCGCCGTTTCCAGCTAGACTCCTCCCGGTTACTGCCGGCCAAGCGCTGACAGCTTCCCGCCTTCGGCACCCGATAACCCGAAAAGTCACAAACGCTCTACTTCGTAATGCGCGGCCGATTCTGTGATATCTTCCAATGTCTTCGGTCTGGCATTTGTTCATCCGAGGTATCGCGTACGGCATCGCGTTCGCTGCACCTGAGGCAAATATTGAGTGCATTTGTTCGACGATTCTCTCTCGCCTTCTTGATCGTCGCAGCATCCCTTGGGTTGAGTGCGGACAGGTCCGCTGCCCTCACGCAAAGATCCCCAAGCGCTGCACCTCAGCCTCAGCCCCAGACGGACATTCTCGCCTACATCAAGAGCGCCTGGCAGACGCTGGGACGATCGATGAACGAGTGTTCATCCATCGTGGATCCCAAGGTGACGGATGCGAAGGCAGTGCTCTACCTCCCGCATGGCGTGGCGATGCCCGCTGCAGTCGAACGGCTGCAAAGCCAGTGTCGCGTCCAGGTATTGCGGCTGCCGGCGCCGATCACGCATCTGGGCGGAGTGATGCCCAGTCAGCTCAAGGCTCACGGGCTCCTCTACCTTCCGGATCGCTACGTGGTCCCGGGCGGCCGGTTCAATGAGATGTACGGCTGGGACAGCTACTTCATTATCCGCGGGCTTCTTGAAGACGGCGAGCGCGATCTGGCCCGCGGCACCATCGAAAACTTCTTCTACGAGATCGAGAACTACGGCGCCGTGCTCAACGCCAACCGAACCTACTATTTGACGCGTTCTCAGCCGCCGTTCCTGACATCCATGATCATGGCGCAGTACGCGGCCGATAAGGCGTCCGGCCATGAGGACAACGGGTGGCTGGCGCGCGCCTACGATTACGCCCGCCGCGACCATGCTCTCTGGACGCGTGATCCGAAACTCGCGGGCGCGACTGGTCTCGCGCGCTACTTCGACGTGGGACAGGGTCCTATCCCGGATATCGCCGATCACCCTGATCTCTATGCGGATGTCGCCGACTGGCTGGTGGGTCATCCGGATGTGCATACGAACTATATTGCGCCGAGCCTCGCGCAGGGTTTCGGACCCGAGCTCCATGTTCCGCTCTGCGGGGGCAAACCTTGCGCAGACAGTCACGCTGTGCGCTTCACCGCCGACTACTACCAGGGCGATCGCGCCATGCGCGAGTCCGGATTCGATATCTCCTTCCGCTTCGGCCCCTTTGGCGGCTCCACGCACCACTATGCGCCAGTGTGCCTCAACAGCCTTCTCTACAAGGCGGAGACCGACCTCGCTCAGATGGCTAAGCTGCTGGGACGACCGCAAGAGGCCGGTGGCTGGCTTGCCCAAGCCGAACGGCGGAAACAACTGATCAATCGCTATCTCTGGAACGCGGACAAGGGGATGTTTTTCGATTACGAGGTGGGGACGGGGAAGCAGTCTTCGTATAATTACATCACCACGTTCTATCCGTTGTGGGTCGGCCTGGCTTCTCCAGAACAGGCGAAAGCGGTTATCCAGAACCTCGGGATCTTCGAGCGGCCGGGCGGCCTGGCGATGAGCGATCGGGAGACGGGCGTGCAGTGGGACTTGCCCTTCGGATGGGCTCCCGTCACTATGATTGCAGTAGAGGGGATGCGCCGGTCAGGATTCGCCGCCGAGGCCAATCGGGTTTCGAAGGAATTCCTCTCAACCGTTCTTGAGAACTTCCGCCGCGACGGCACGATCCGGGAGAAGTACAACGTGGTGACGCGATCCACCGAGGCGAATGTGACCGCCGGTTACGAGGCGAATATCGTGGGCTTCGGCTGGACGAACGCAGCTTTTCTCACGCTCCTGCATGCTCTTCCGGCTGATGATCAGAAGGCGCTGCTCGCGGGGCGGCGGTCCGCCGGTGCGGGGAAACAGCGGGAGCGCGGCAGCTGGGCAATGACAGTCGAGCGCGCTATGCAGGAGGCTTTCCATTGAAAATTACCGGCCTTCGAACGCGAGTGGTTGAGTGGCGGCAACCGACGGTTCCGTCGCAGCCGCATTTCTGCACCAATCCGGCCGATCTGCTCGAGCTGCCTTCCGACGCCATGGCGACCTTCCGCTTTCATAGCTGGCTGGTGGTGGAAGTTCAATCGAGCGGCGGTGAGATCGGAATCGGCAATGCAGCACTGGCGCCGCTCGTCGCCAAGCAGATCGTCGATCAGTACCTGAAGCCGATTCTGCTCGGCCAGAATCCGTTTGACTACGAGTACCTCTGGCAATCGATGTACCGCCGCACGATCGCATTTGGGCGTAAAGGCATCGGGATGGTGGCCATCAGCGCGGTAGACATCGCGCTATGGGACCTCATGGGCAAACTCGTCAAGCAGCCGGTGTTCAGGCTGCTCGGAGGCAGGACGAAGCCTCGCATACCGGTGTACGCCAGCCGGCTCTACAGCCAGCCCCTGGAGGATCTCGCACGCGAGGCGGCGGAGTACAAGTCGCAGGGATTCCGCGCCATGAAAGTCCGATTTGGATGGGGTCCAGTGGACGGAGCTGCCGGAATGCAGCGCAATATCGATCTCGTGCGCACCGTGCGCGAAACCGTGGGCGACGAGATCGACGTTATGGCGGACGCCTACATGGGATGGACTCTGGACTACGCGCGGCGCATGATCCCGCTGCTTGAGCCTTACCACCTGCGTTGGGTGGAAGAGCCGGTGCTGCCCGACGATATCGGTGGATATGCGGCGCTCAAGGCCATGAACGTCATGCCCATTTCGGGCGGCGAGCACGAATTCACGTTGTATGGATTCCGCGAGCTGATTGACGCGCGGGCCGTGGACGTGATCCAGTTTGACACCAACCGCGTGGGCGGCATCACCCAGGCGAAGAAAGTCCAAGCCCTCGCGGAAGCCTACGAGATTCCGGTGATCCCGCACGCCGGCCAGTTGCACAATTTCCACGTGGTGATGTCCAGCCTCAATTCGCCGATGGCCGAGTACTTCCCGCCTGTCGACGTGGAAGTGGGAAACGAGTTGTTCTGGTATATTTTCAAGGGCGAGCCGGTGGCGAAAGACGGCTTTGTAGACATCGACGAAAATGCGCCCGGGCTGGGGCTCACGATTGACGAAGCGGCGCTTAAGAAATTCGACGTGATCGAGTGACGTTGCGGCCGAGTATGTGACGGCGCGGCGCACTGCTCTTGATTTCTTCGCTTAGATTAGATCAGCTTGGGTTAGTGATCCTGCCCCGTTCTCAAGCTGAGGGCGATCCTGAGCGCCAAATCGCGCAGCTCGTTCTGCTTGGGATCACTCTGCCAGTTCAGCAGGGAGACTTTGTAAAGCCCGGTGGCCGCGGTGCAGTAGTAGGCGGTCTCGGCAAAGTAGGCATCCGGACTGAGGGGCTCGTGCCAGGTCGCCTGCTTCAGCTTTGTGCAACCATCGGCAGCCGGCTTCGGAATTTTGATGTTGTTCTCCGAGGCCGCGATGTCATCGGAATCCGGAAGGTCACGCCGGATCCAATCGTCAACGGCAGTGACGCCAGGCAAGGCGCCGCTCACGGTAATCTCCGCTCCCGCCACCCGCATCGCAATGCCGTCTCGAGGTCCTGAGCGTTGAAAGTTTGTGATGTCGAGAATATCCGCCGTGTCGGTGAGGCGATACCAGGAGGCGGGATACTGGACGGCGAAATGATATTTCACGCTTGTGAACTCCTTCCACTGCCCCTGGGGGAAAGCCCTGATTGCAGCGCGGCCGGATCCAAGAATCCACCAGATTGCGCTAATCGATAGTGCTGCGATAATCCGAGCGCGACTCACAGATACAGGTTACACCCGCGTCATCCGCGGGGCTAAAATGGTCTCATGCGAACCAACTCGGCATCAGCTCCCGGAAGTCGCCATCCGTTAAAGTCGCCGCATGTCATCGTTCTGACTTTGATCGTTCTCTCCCTGGCGCCCACGCTCGAAGGCGCCGGCCCGGGCACGCTACGCCAGGTTCAAAACATTCCGCTGCCCGGCGTTGAAGGGCGTATCGACCATTTCGGTGTCGACGTTCAAGGGCAGCGGCTGTTTGTCTCCGCGCTTGGCAACAACACTCTTGAAGTTCTCGATCTGCGCGCGGGCAAGCGCCTCGCCAGCATTACAGGATTGAAAGAACCGCAGGGCGTGTATTACGTGCATGGGGCCAACAAGCTCTTCGTCGCCAACGGGGATGATGGCGCCTGCCGCATTTTCGATGGCAGCTCCTACAAGCTGCTCGACACGGTGAAATTCTCGAGCGATGCGGATAATGTCCGTTACGAACCCATTCAAAACCAGATTTACGTCGGCTACGGCGAGGGCGCCTTGGGAATCCTGGATGCGGCCACGGGCCGGAAGCTCGGGGATATTCCACTCCGCGGCCACCCGGAGTCCTTTCGCCTCGAGACTTCGGGCCCCAGAATCTTCGTCAACGTGCCGACGGCGGACCACACCATCGCGGTTGTCGATCGTATGAAGCGAGCGGTAATCGCCACCTGGACGCTCGAAGCCCAATCCAATTTTTCGATGATCCTGGACGAGCCCAATCGCCGTTTGCTGGTGGTGACCCGCCGGCCCGCGCGTCTGATCGTGCTGGATACTGATTCAGGTAAGGCCGTGGCAGGCTACCCGACCGTGGGCGACGCCGACGACGCCTTTTATGACAATGCGCACAAGCGCGTCTACATCTCGGGAGGGGAAGGCTTCATCGATGTTTTCAGCCAGCGCGATCTGGACCACTACCAGCCGTCTGGCAGGATTCCGAGCGCCGCCGGCGCCAGGACCTCTCTCTTCGTGCCGGAGCTGAATCGGCTATACCTCGCCGTGCCCCATCGCGGGCCTCAGAAGGCGGAGATTCGCGTGTATGAAGCTGAGCCCTGAAATGAAGGGGGAGAACTCATGGATCGCCGAGGCGCACTGCGTTCAGGATTGATAATGGCTGCCTCGGGTCTCGTGACATCCGGACCCGCGCGCCCCGCTGGCGCCATCGCCAAGCCTGCGGACCAGGCCGGCGATGATGCCGGGACAGCATTACACGAGCTCTTTGCCGAGGACTGGGAATGGCGAATGGAACACAGCCCAACCTGGGCGTCGATACTCGGCGACCGTCGCTGGAACGATCGCTGGGAGGACTTTAGCCTGGGAGGTGTCCAAAGCAGTCATGAACACGCCCTCGACGTTCTCGGACGCCTGAAGGCGATAGACCGGGAGCGCCTCTCGAAGCGCGATCAGCTCAACGCCGACCTCTTCCGCAAACAGCACGATACGAGCGTTGAAGAATATCAGCTTCACGCTTACCTGATCCCGTTCAACTCGCAGCGCGAGGGTATCCAAACTTCGGCTGAGCTCGCCGACAATCTTCCCTTCAATGCCCTCAAAGACTACGAGGACTGGCTGGCGCGCCTCCGTTCTTTTCCGGTGTGCCTCGATCAGACCGTGGAGGTGCTGCGCCAGGGCATGAGTGAGAAGATGGTGCTCTCCCGGGCCGTACTCGCGCGCGTGCCCGGCCAGCTCGATCGGCAGTTGGTGCATGACCCGCGCCAGAGCGACTTCTACAAGCCTTTTCGCCGCTTTCCAGCCTCAGTCACGAAGGCAGATCAGGAACGGATTTCGAGCGCTGCCGCGGACGCCATCGAGCACGGCATCGTCCCCGCCTTCGCGCGCTACAAGAACTTCTATGTTACGGAGTATCTGCCCGCTTGCTACGAGCAGCCAGGCATCTGGCAGGCGCCGAACGGAGAAGCGCTCTACAGTTTCCTGGCTCGAACCTTCACCACCACAAATCTGACGCCGGCCGAGATCAATCGCATCGGTCTTGATGAGGTGGCGCGCATCCAGGGCAAGATGGAACAGGTGCGTGCGAAAATCGGCTATGAGGGCTCGCGGCAGCAGTTCTTCCAGCATTTACGCAAGGACCCGGAATTCTTCGAGAAGACACCCGAAGACTTGCTGAAAACCTATCGCGCCACCGCCAAGCGTATCGATCCGGAGCTGGTGAGCCTCTTCCGCACGCTCCCGCGCATGCCCTACGGAGTGAAGCCCATTCCGGACTCCGTAGCGCCGGACACGACCGCCGCTTATTACTCACAGGGCGCGGCCGACGGCTCGCGTGCCGGTACCTACTATGTGAACTTATACCGGCCCGAAACGCGTCCCAAATGGGAGATGATGGCGCTGACGCTGCACGAGTCCGTACCCGGCCACCACTTGCAGATCGCGCTCGCCATGGAACAGGGTGAGCTGCCGAATTTCCGGCGGTATGGCTATTACAACGCCTTTGGCGAGGGCTGGGGGCTCTATGCCGAGTCGCTCGGTGAGGAGATGGGACTGTACGACGATCCTTATTCAAAGTTCGGCCAGCTCACCTACGACATGTGGCGGGCGGTGCGACTCGTGGTGGATACCGGCATGCATCAGATGCGTTGGGACCGCCAGAAGGCGATCGACTACTTCATGGAAAACGCCGCCAAGGCGGAGCTCGACGTTGTGAATGAGATCGACCGCTACATCGCGTGGCCCGGCCAGGCTCTCGCTTACAAGATCGGCCAGCTCAAGATTCGCGAGCTTAGGACGAAAGCGGCCGAGGCGCTCGGACCCGAGTTTGATGTCCGCGACTATCACGAAATCGTGCTCGGCGAAGGCGCCCTACCGCTCGATATTCTGGAGCGCCAAGTGAATGAGTGGTTGGAGTCGAAGAAGGCGTGAGCCGATTTTCGATTGCCGGCTTTGATCGAGCCGCGGGAGAGGTTCGCTCCCAATTCGCGAAACTCGGAATGTCTACCGTCTTTTGCGCCAGTCGTCGAACCGGCCGGCAGCATTCGCAAGAAACTCAGCAGTGCGATCACCCGCCGCTTCGAGGGCGGCTCCGGCGCGACGAAATCCGCTGTCCACGGGGCCTCGCAAAGCGCTCACTACCCCTTGGGCGCCTGGAAGTTGCTGCACGGAAAGGTTGTTCTGCCGCATCGCAAGGTACCCGTACCCGATCACCAAGGCCAGGAGCAGAGAAAGAACCACGGTTACGGCCTGTAGCCCGGAGCTTGGCCGGGCTGAGGAGGCGGCCCGAGCCGCACGTGTCTTGAATGACTGAGAAGCTGTCTCGCGAGGATCGATCGTGGGGGCGGCGTGAAGGTCTGCATCGAGGAAGCTGCGGTGCAGTTTTTGGTGGGAATGAGAGATGACTCCCACCTGCAGATCGCGCGGTTTTGCTGCCGGCGCCGACTTGGACCGTTGCGGCAGAGCGGTTTCGGTCTCCGCCCAGCCGGGCTCCGGCATGGCTTCCCGCCCTGGACCATATGGGGCCCTCAAATCGCGCGCGGGAGCTTCGACGGATTGCCTCAGCGTGGTAGTCTCCGCCAGAGAAGACGATGAGGTTCGCAACTTGAAATCCTGGAACCGCGTTTCTTCCGCGGCGAAGCGCTCATCAGTGAGTCGTAGAGGAACGTCTGCAACATTCGGTTCCCCCGACCGGGCCTCAAGCTGCGGGTCATTGCCTTCGTCACCAAATCTCTCTATAAAGAGCGACTTCGCCTTGTGGTCTCCAGGTCCCATAGGCACACCTCCAAGCACTTGTCCGACGCCCCTTGCTGCGGAGGCCGCAAGTGAGCTGCCACCAACCGTGGATTTCTTAGACACTTGCCTCATAGGAGTTTAGCGCTTTGAGGTGATGCGCGGGTCCCTGGCAGGACGGGACAAATTTCCCCAACCCGGGAGGAATTTACCCGCGAAGCAGGGTCGGGATAGCTTACCCTACTGTCACCCCGTCTTTAATCCACCAGGCAGGATTCGGGTGGCGCATGGTGCCGTCACGGAGAGCTATAATCCTGACATGTCGGAGGCGGAACCAAGACACGCAACTTCGGTTGAGATTCGCATTCCCGGAAGGCGGGCGCTCCTCGATGCGCTGGTTTCGCGGGGCGTCCGTTTGACAGCCCAGCGCCGGCTGTTGGTGGACATAATCCAGCATGCCGAACGGCACCTCGACGCCGCCGCCCTGCTTGAAGCGGCGCGAACGCGCGATCCGCGAGTGAATCGGGCCACGGTCTATCGGACACTTTCATTGCTGAAGAGACTGTCGCTGATCGACGAGCTCGATTTGATGCACCTGGACGGCGAGAAACACTTTTACGAAGCCCGGCGGCAATCCGACCACCTGCACCTCGCCTGTTTCCGTTGTGGCGGAATCCTGGAATATACGAGCGCGATGTTTGAGGGGCTCAAGAGGGAAATCGCAGAACTCAGCGACTTTGAGATCACCGTCACGCGGCTCGAGGTGGGGGGAGTCTGCTCGGACTGCCGGTGGGCCGGCAAAGTCAGACCTTCACGCAAGGTGACTTCGCCGGCGCCCGCTCGAGCCTCATGAGGCGCGATAAGCTGCTACATTCTCACTGACTGACCGTTTGCCCGCCTTGCGGTCGGCAAACTGCTCTTCAATCCATGCGTAGGTCTTGCGCATACCTTCCTTCAACGGCGTGCTCGGTTGCCAGTGGAGAATGCTCTGGATCATCGTGTTGTCACTGTTGCGGCCGGCGACGCCTTTTGGTGCGCTAAGATCATGGTGGCGTTTGAGCTTCACTCCGCCGATCTCCTCGACCATGCTCACCAGGTCGCCGATCGCGATGAGTTCGCTCGAGCCGAGGTTGATCGGGGTGGCGATCAGATCGTCGCAGTGCGTGATCATATCGATGCCCCGGGTGCAATCATCGATGAACATGAAGCTGCGGGTCTGCTTGCCGTCGCCCCAAATGCTGATCTCGTGTTTGCCGCTTTCTTTGGCCTCAATCACTTTACGTGAGATGGCTGCCGGAGCCTTTTCCCTGCCGCCGTCCCAGGTGCCGTGCGGACCGTAGACGTTGTGAAAGCGCGCGATAAAGGTCTTCATTCCGCGCTCGGCCCAGTACTCCTGACAGAACATTTCCGACACCAGCTTTTCCCAGCCGTAGCCTCGCTCCGCCATGGCCGGATAGGCGTCTGACTCCTTCAGGGCGCGCACCTTGGGATCCTTTTGCAAGTCGGTGTTATAGGCGCAGGCGGAGGACGAGAAAAAGTATCTCTCCGCGCCAGCCTGGTAGGCGGCCTCGAGCATATGGGTGTTGACCAGGACGCTGCGCAGGCACTCCACGCGGAATCGCTCGATGAAGCCCATACCACCCATATCGGCAGCGAGGTTGTAGACTTCCACCCCGCCTTCGCAGGCTTTGACGCAGTTTTCTTCCTTGCTGACGTCCAGGCAAAGGCTCTCCACGCCGGACACACGCTGATACCAGTCGTACAGCGGCTTCTTATCGACGGCGCGAATTCTGGTGAAGCCCTTCTCAGAGAAATAGCGCGCCAGCGCTCCTCCGATAAAACCACCCGCGCCCGTGATCACGATGAGATCGCTCTTCTTCAATTCAGGGCTCGGATGTACTGCTCGCTTTTGCTCCATCTTGTGATTCTCCTCCAAGGGTTCAGGTTATATTTCACCGGCGAACACGGACACTCGGTGCCGGAAGGCGTGCTAGCGTCTTCTCATTTCAATTCGTCCCTTAGACTTTACATCAAAGCGGTCGGGACTGCCCGGGGAGCGCGGGTACCAACCCGGATATTGCCTCGATTCGGGGAGGGGACCGGCGGGTCTAGGACTTGCTCCCTTCGACCAACCGATTACTACTGCTTCAGGGTTGATCACCAAAAAAGAGACAGGCATCTGTAGTTGATACTGTAAACTGTCTTGCTACTTACAAAGCCTGTTAAGACTTAATTATAGTAGATTTGGTCGCCGCGCCGGTGATGAATGTCGAGATTCTCAAAGGGAACGGTCGGCATGTGCTGCCGATGCAGCGCACACAGTGTGTTCACCGTTGGCTCAAGCAGACGGTCATACCTGATGCGATTGAGATAAGCGGGCACATCCATCAGTTATCCCCTCCCAGTGTCTTCCGGCACTACTCCAGTCGGAGCCGGGCGGCCTGCGACTGCCCCCGGCGCCGTGGCTCACGAATCAAGCTCGCGACGTTTGAAACAGCGCACGAATCGCAGCTCATTCGCGCCCGAGTCCGGCATTTTCAGCCACCACGCGGGCGATCCCCGACCAGTCGATCTCACCGAGACCGCGCGCCACGCCCGAAATCAATTGATCGTGAACCAGGCTGGCAAGAGGCATCGGCACACCGGCGGCATCGGCGGCGGCGAGCACCAGCCGGGCATCTTTCAGTCCGAGAGCCATCTTGAAGCCCGCCGGTTCGAATCGTTTGTCCGCAATCATGCGGCCGTAGTTCTCATACACGGGCGATTGGAAGAGCGCACTCACGATCTCGAGCGCCTGCGTGGCTTCGATGCCGTGCTTGCGAGCCAGGGCGAAGCCTTCGCCGAGAGCTTCCAGCATGGAGGCGATCACAAAGTTGCCCGAGAGCTTCAAGGCGTTGGCCATGGAAGCCTCCGTGCCGAGCACGAAGAGCCTGCGTCCGATGGGCTCAAGCAACGGGCGGGCGCGTTCCACGGATTCTGAAGGTCCCGCCGCCACCACCAGCAACTGCGCGGATTCGGCGGCTTGCGGCCTCCCAAATACCGGCGCAGCGATGTAGTTCTGGCCGCGCTCCGAGTGCTTCCCCGCCAGGTGCTGAGAGAGTTTCACGCTGATCGTGCTCATCGAGACGTGCAGACCGCCGGCGGGCAGCGAATCCAGAATGCCGTTCTTATTGAACACGCACTGGGCGAGCGCATGGTCGTCGGAGAGCATCGTCAACACCACGCCCGGGGCGCAGGCTTCCGCCAGCGTTGGCGCCACGCGCGCGCCGTCCGCCGTGAGAGCCTCGGCGCGGCTGCGGGTGCGGTTGTAAACCGCGACTTGGTGGCCGGCCTTGAGCAGGTTGCGCGCGATCGGCTGGCCCATGTTGCCTAAACCCACGAATCCCACTTGCATGTCTAGCCTCCGTGCCGGACCGCACCCCGGCGACTCGATTCTCTGATTCAACTTTTTGATTCAACGGCGAGGATCAGCGGTGCACCCTGATGCGGGACAGTGGAGGCAAAGCCAAGTTTCCGCGACTCTGCTATCCTGGTAATGAAAGGTCTTATTAGGTAACACCTGGGATTTGTATGAGAACACGCCGAACATTCACGATTTCCTTGCCCCCGGCAATGGCTGATCAAGTCGAAAAAACCATGAAAGCCGAGCATCGGACGCGCTCAGAGCTAGTCCGAGAGGCGCTCCGCACCTATATCGGTATTCGCCAATTTCCCGAGGAGGCCCCCACGGCTGCCGAACTGCGGGCCATTCGTCGCGGGCGTGCCGCTTTTGAACGAGGCGACTTCATAACACTCAATGACCTCCGCAAACAAGAAGTGGGTCGTCGCTATCGCCAGACCCGCGCAAAAGTCTCTTAAGCGGATTCCGCTTCAAGATCAAGTCCGCATTCGCGAGGCAATTGATGAGATGGAGGCGAATCCTTTTCAGGGAGATGTTCGCAAGCTCAAAGGAGACCGCCTTGGCTTCCGGCGCCGTGTGGGAGACTGGCGCATCTTCTTCGACCCCTATCCCGATGAGTACCGTGTCGTCGTAACCGGCATTGAGCGAAGGACATCTACCACGTATTAGCCTAGCTGACCTCACCCGATAATGTCTGGAATCGGCAGCTCGGGGCGCGACGCGAAAATTCACATTGCTGGTCAGCGTGCCGCTCGCAGTGGCGCCTGGATCGATGCTCTGCTAGATGCCTCTTTATCGAGCCGATAACCGGTTTCTATTGGCCGAGCCTTCTGTGCCTCGATATACTGCCTTTCCAACATACGCGCCTGTGCGTTTGCCAAGCCTTAGGAGGATTATGCGGCGGAGAGGCTTCAGCGTCCTGCTTGTACCGATCTTGTGCCTGGCCGCAGCCCGTCTGATTCCCGCACAGCATCAAGGGGCCCCGGCTTCAGCGTCCGCGCAAGTCTCGGGTCAAGTTTCCGATCAGGCCTCAACTCCAGCGGCTTCGAGTTCCGCGACAGCCAAAACCAACCAGCGGCTCGACGATCTCACCGCGCAAGTTCATCAGGCTCAAACCAGCGGCGACAATGCCTGGATGCTGACCAGCGCGGCGCTGGTTCTGATGATGACTGGCCCCGGCCTCGCGCTCTTCTATGGCGGCCTGGTGCGTCGCAAGAACGTGCTCGCCACCATGATGCAGAGCTTTACCCTCATGGTGCTCATAACCGTGCTCTGGGCCATCGCCGGCTACAGCCTTTGCTTCCACGGCGGCAATTCGTTCATCGGCGGATTGGGGTACTTTGGCCTGCACGGAGTGGGCGCGGCGCCGGACCCGGACTATGCCGCCACCATTCCCCAGCAGACCTTCATGATGTTCCAGTTGATGTTCGCCATCATCACTCCGGCGCTGATCACCGGAGCATTCGCCGAGCGCATGAAGTTCAGCGCCCTGGTGCTGTTCATGATCCTGTGGTCGATCATCGTTTACGATCCCATGGCCCACATGGTGTGGGGCAAGGGCGGTCTGCTGAGCGCCACGCTGGGCGGGCGCTTCCCGACGCTTGATTTTGCCGGCGGCACCGTGGTTCACATCACCTCCGGCGTGTCGGCGCTGGTTACGGCGCTCTATCTTGGAAAACGCGTGGGCTTCCCGAAGCAGCCCATGCCGCCGCACAGCGTGGTCCTGAGCTTCATTGGCGCCTGCCTGCTTTGGGTGGGCTGGTTCGGATTTAACGCCGGAAGCGCGCTGGCGGCGGGAAGCCTTGCGACGAGCGCATTCGTCGCCACTCATTTTGGCGCTGCGGCTGCGGCCCTGGGTTGGGCCGGAGCCGAGTGGCTGCGCAACGGCAAGCCGAGCGTGCTCGGCGCCATCTCAGGCTCGGTGGCGGGTCTGGTGGCCATCACGCCCGCCTCGGGGTTCGTCACGCCCATGGCCGCGCTGCTGATTGGACTCGCGGCCGGCATCGCCTGCTACCTGATGGTGGCTCGTGTAAAGGGCAAGTTTGGCTACGATGATTCACTTGATGCTTTTGGTGTGCACGGCGTCGGCGGCACGCTGGGCGCCCTGCTTACCGGCGTTCTCGCGACGAGCGCCATCAATGCAGTGTATAAGGACAGCCAAGGCAACGCGCTGCCGGTTGGCCTTGTTGACGGACACGCCGGCCAGGTTCTCAATCAGCTCGTGGCGGTTGGAATCTCCTGGGTGCTGGCGATTGCCGGTACGCTGGTTATTCTCAAAGTGGTGGATGTGGTGGTCGGGCTGCGTGTGCCCGAGTCCGATGAAATCGAAGGTCTCGATCTTTCTCAGCACGGCGAAGAAGGCTACAATTTTGAAGCTTGAGTTTTCGGTAATCAGTTCTCAGTCATTGGTAGCTCGTTAGTTTTGCAATGTTCGGCTATCAGCGGCAGCGACCGAAGGTCGAAAAAATAACAGCTAACTGAAAACTGACGACCGATCAGTGCGCGGGTGCGACATGAAGAAGATCGAAGCTATCGTTCAGCCATCGCGTCTCGATTCCGTCAAGGATGCTCTCGTCGAGATTGGCATCAGCGGCATGACGATCTCCGAGGTGCGCGGCCACGGCCGGCAGAAAGGCCACACCGAGGTGTATCGCGGCAACGAGTACACCGTGGATCTGCTGCCTAAGATCAAGTTCGAGATCGTGCTGCCGGACGCGCAGGTGAACGCTGCCATCGACGCCATTCTGAAGTCGGCCAAGACGGGCAAAATCGGTGACGGCAAGATCTTCGTGTCGAATGTCGAAGAGGCCATTCGCATTCGCAATCTGGATCGCGGGGAGAAAGCAATTTAGCGGCAGCGATCAGTTGTCAGTTCGCACCAAGCGATGACTCAAACCGACATCCTCTCATCACTCTCGTCTACCTATTCCGACGAATTCCAGCGAATCCGCCGGCAATTTGAAGAATCGCGCGACTCGGGCCCGGTCTTGCGCGAGCGTTCTTATCTGGTGGACCGCGTGGTGGGCGCTCTCTACGAGCACTTGATCTCGGCCGAGCCGGGCGGTCCGGCAGGGCTCTGCCTGATTGCGGTAGGCGGCTACGGACGGCGCGAACTTCATCCCTATTCGGATATCGACCTCGCCTTTGTTTGTGCCAACGCGGGCGCCGAGTCGGTGCATCGAGACGCCACGGCTGCGGTCTTACGCAGCGTCTGGGATCTGGGTCTGCGATCGAGCGGCGGACTGCGCACGCTCAGCGAGTGCCGCACGGTGCTCGGAAACAATCCTGAATTCGCCATAGCCCTGCTTGACGCGCGCTATCTCGGCGGCGATCCGGAGCTGTTCACGGCGCTTCACGACCGCACTCTGCCCGAGGTGATCGCGCGCGAACGCCATACGCTCGTGGCAAACATCGAGGAGCTCACCGGCCAGCGGCACAAGAAGCACGGTGACACTATCTTTCACCTCGAACCCAACATCAAGGATGCGCCCGGCGGTCTGCGGGATTACCACGTGGCGCGCTGGCTCACTGAAATCGCGGCTCTCGATGAGCGAGGTGGATGGGCTGTGCCTGAAGATCTCTGGCCGCAGGCGTTCAGCTCCGGAGCGCGCGCCGCCTTCGATTTCCTGACCGCCAGCCGCTGCTTCATTCACTATCGCCGTGAGCGCGACGATAATCACCTCACGTACGGGCTGCAAGATCAGGCCGCGCAGGAAAGGATTGGAATCTCAGCCGCTGATGAGCTGAGCCCCGCCGAGTGGATGCGAGGCTACTTTCGACATGCGCGCCTGGTGGACGCCCTGGCGCGGCGCTTGCTGGATGAGACTACGCGGTCGCGCCGCTCGCTGATGACGGTATACGAGGATTGGCGCTCCAGGCTGTCGAACACGGACTTCTCCGTGATCGGTGGCCGCATTTTCCTGCGCCAGCCGGAAGCTGCCGCACAGGATGCGGGGCTCACCCTGCGGCTCTTCGAAATGGTGGCGCGGCACGGCTTGCGACTGAGTTCCGAAGCTGAACGCGCGGTGACGGAAGCCGTCCCTCGCCTGGAGCCCAACTTACGAGAACTTGCTGAGGTGGGCCTGAGCCTGCAAGAGATTCTCCTCATGCCGCACGGGGCCCAGTCGCTCCGAGTCATGCACCAGGTAGGGCTGCTCGGGGCGATTATTCCTGAGTTTAAAGGCATTGATGCGCTCGTGACGCGCGACTCCTACCATCGTTACACGGTGGACGAGCATACCTTTGTTGCCATCCAAACCCTGCACGACTTGGAGGCAGCCAAGCGGCGCCCAGCAGGCAGCGAGGCTCCCGAGCAAGGCTTGAGCCCGGCGGAGTCGCGCTTCGCCGCGCTTCTCGGTGAAATCGAGCGTCCGGAAATGGTTCTCCTGGCGCTCCTGCTGCACGACCTCGGCAAGGGTTCGAACGCCGGCGATCACGTCCAGGCGGGGCTCAAGATCGCTGAGGGAGTGCTGGCGCGTCTCGGAACATCGCCCGAGGAGGATCGATCGATTCTATTTTTGATCGCGCACCACCTCGACATGTCGTCCACCCTGCTTCGCCGCGACATTTTGGATCCCGCCACCATTCGCGAGTTTGGCCGCAAGGTGGGCTCCGTCGAGCGTCTGAAGATGCTGACGCTTCTGACTTTCGCGGACGTAAAGTCGGTGAATCCGGAGGCTCTTACGCCCTGGAAGGCCGACGCCTTGTGGCAGCTTTACGTTTCCACGGCCAACGACCTCGCCCGCAGTCTCGATGATGAGCGCTTGACGGCCGCGGATGACGCGGCCCTGGACATCGGCGGGGAATTGCCCGCGAAGCAGTCCTTCGGTCCTCCCTCGGACCTGCACGGTTTTCTCGCCGGCTTTCCGCAGCGTTATCTGGCGGTGCACGCTCCGGGCGAGATCATCGAGCACCTTGACATGGCCAAGAGCCTGGACGTGGCCGGCGTGGTGGTGCGCACGGAACGCCAGCCGTCCTATTGGGCACTCACGGTGATTACTCGAGACCGGCCGCTGCTCTTTGCGACCATCACCGGTGTTCTGGCCTCGTGGGGCATGAACATCGTCAAAGCGGAGGCGTTCTCAAACGCGCAGTCCATCGTGCTCGACACCTTTGCGTTTCACGACCTGCACCGCACGCTCGACCTCAATGCATCGGAAGTGATTCGCCTGGAGCAAAGCCTCACGGACGCGCTGGCAGGAAAAGCGTCGCTCGCCGCAATCCGGGAGGAGGTGGCCTCCCGCTCCGCGTCTTTGCGGCCGCCCAGGAATCCGGTACCAGCGCAGGTCCGGTTCGATGACACCAGCTCAGCCCACAGCAGCTTGCTCGAGCTCGTGACTGCGGACCGGCCGGGCCTCCTGTTCGACGTGAGCTATACGCTCGGCGAACTCGGCTGCAGCATCGACGTAGCGCTGATCGACACCGAGGGCCAGCGCGCGATCGACGTCTTCTATCTCACCTCCGGGGGCGCCAAGCTCAGTCCCGAGCGTGAAGCGCAGATTCGGACGGCATTGTTGCAACTGCTTTCCGAGCCCCGGCCGAACCCGGTTTCCGCTGTGCCTGTCACGGCGCCGAGGGCGATGGCGGATGAAGGCCGGGAGGCCTGAAGGCACAGCGATTGTCTATTCGAAGTAGTTATAGTTATAGGCGAGTAATAGATTTTTGGTGCAGCAAAAGATTACGCTTGCAATTATGTCTTTGCAGTGTATAATGGTGTTGCTTGACTGCTTTTGTGACCGAAGACCGAGTACGTGAAGGCCACAGAATTGTCGATTTTGTGGCTTTTTTGTTTCTGGCCACTGGTTGCGAAAGCGAAACAAGACATCTCAAACTTTGAAGGAACACAGAAAAACTATGGAAAAAGAACAAGGCACGGTGAAATGGTTCAACGACGCGAAGGGTTACGGATTCATCCAGCGCTCTTCCGGCGGTGACGTCTTCGTGCATCACTCCGCAATTCAGTCGGAGGGTTTTCGGTCACTCGCGGAAGGCGAGGCCGTTGAATTTATGGTCACCAAGGGACCCAAGGGTCTCCAGGCCGAACAAGTAACCAAGCTCTAAGAACACCGGCTTCGCGCCCCGCTGACCTTCGGGTTAGCGGGGCGCGGACCGGAACCTCACCGTGCATCCCCTCCCTAAGACCAGATACCCCGACTGCGCATGTCTCTCTTCCTTCCCCCATGAACGACTCCTCGCCACTTATAGGATGTCGAGCTCCGAGTCAAAAAAGCGATGCTGAAGCCCGACAAAATGATTGAAGTAGGGCGAGGCCACGTTGTTATATACGTCTCGCGGATTGAAGTGGTCCGTCAGGTTGAACACTGTTAGCGCGCCGCGAAGGCGACGGTTCTTAATGAACGGCAGCGGCAAACTGAATTCCTTGCCGAGCTTGAGGTCAAGGGAGAAGAATTGTGGAAAACGCTGGCCGTCAGGCACTCCGGCGTAATTCTGATACTCGTCCAGGAACGAGTAAGGAAAGCCGGAATGCCAATCGATCACCGGGCTGGCTTCGATGCCCCAAATCCGGGTGGGGATACGGCCCCACGTAATGAGCCGGTTTGGAATGTCTGACGGCAAATTTGCGTAGGCGTCAGGCCGGATCACCGGCGCCTCAAACGGAACGTACACTTGGACCAGCGTGTTCAGATCTCCTCGCGCCCGGCTGTTCACGTAAGAAAGATTCCATTCCGCTTCGCTCGAGAGGCGAAAGCGCAAGGTGGATTCGAACTCGCGGTAGCTCGATGTCCCGCCGGGCGAGACAACGAGGGCCGCGCCGGACACGAGATCGGTCAGAGGGCTCACCACGTACTCGCGCCGGGAACGGCTCGAGAGTGCACTCACCCGCAGCGTCAGTCTCGGCGTCAGTTCGCGATCCACTTCCACACTGTAGGTGAGGTCGTAAGGGGTTCGATCCGGAGGCGTGAGAGAGAGCTTCGGCTGTTGCGGGTTGGTCAGATCACCGTAGAACTCAGGAAATGATATCGTTGCACCTTGCGGTTGACCTTCAGCATTGAAGAGGCTTAGCTCGCGCACTGGACTCGCAGTGAACCCACCAAGAAGCAACGGAACGTGGCTGTAAAAAACACCGAATCCGGCGCGCAGAACGGTCCTCCCGCTGCTCCCGGGCGAATAGACAGCGCCCAGACGGGGAGCAAAGTTGAGCGGAGTTCCGAGCGTCTGGCCTGTGGATCGCAGTCCGAGGTCGAATGCCAGCCGTTCGGCAACGCTCCAGTGGTCCTGAACGAATCCCGCGCCTTCGGCGTCGCGGGCCGAGAGGAGCCCGGGCCGGGAGAAGTCGATCTGCTCCGCAAGCGTGCCGTCCGTCCTCAGAATCTGCACGGGCCGGGAGTTCGTTGATCCATCGAAAGCGCGCTGGATGAAGTTTCCGCCCACCGTGAGGTCGTGTTTACCCAACCACCTCCGCGAGGGCAGCGTGGCCGTCTCACCGATCTGCTCCTCGTCGCTCGCGCGCGTGTAGGAATTGAAGTAGTTCCCGCTCCAGCCATTCGGCGTCAAGAGCATGTCTTGCGGGCCCTGACCGTGCGCGTAGCTATTGAATTGCATGCCTTCGGCGACGGTGGTGAAGACGACCCCTGAAGCAGTGAGGTAGCGGTCCGTCAATTGAATGGAGAATCCCTGTTGTCCGTAGTTGGAAGCGGCGGTTTGGGGGACGAGCGAGCTGATGTCAGCAAACTCGCGCGACAACGGAAAAACGTTGGCCTGGACGGTCGTCAGGTGGCGCGCGGAGAAAATGTACTGAAAACTGGTGAAGGAATTGAAGTCGTGGCTCTTGATAAGATCGTTCGGCCAGGCAAGTCCGCGCACCGGCTGCTTGTCGTCATCGTAGCCCAACGATTCAGAGAAATTGAGCCGGCCGGCCACAAGCGGTCCAGTGACGTAGAAGCGTGGATTGAAGTCGGCCATGCCCACAAGGGTTCCGGTCTCGAACCGGGGATTAGGCGTCACGTCCTGCACTTCGTAGTGCCACTGGCTCGAAGGCGGTTTGGTGTTGACGGTAGTGAGGCCGCCGGAGAATCCTCCATAATCGGCACGATAGGCGTTCTTGTAAACCTGCACGGACTCGACTGCTTCAATCGGTACGTCCACGGAGAAGCTGCCCGTCACCGGATCGACGTTCTCTGCTCCGTCCAGCAGGAGCAAGCCTTGGTTCTCCGGCACACCCTTAATGTTGATCTTGCCGTCGGGCGTGCGAATCACGCCGGGAATCAATGGCAGCGCCGCCTTGAACTTCTGCTCCGCCATCGGCAGGTCCGTCATCTGCTGGGCGGTGATGGTTGCGGGCGGGGATCCCTGTTCGATTCCGGTCGCCGGGGCCTGAGCCTGCACCTCGATGCTCTGGCGCAGAACCTGCTCAGCCGGAAGGACCACCTCAAGGGTGGGCGGCGTTTCGCCGGATAAGTCGAATTGCCTCTCCGCCGTCCGATATCCCATGGCGGCGCACCCCAGCTTGTACTCTCCTGCTGTCAACTGAAGAAAACGGAACTTGCCCTCTCGATCGGACGTGACCGTGATGCCGCCGGCGGGCAGTAAACTGCCCGTCAGAGTACAGACGGCGCCGGCGATGGCGCTGTTTTGCTCATCAGCCACGCGCCCCTCGATATTTGCAATTACCGTAAGACCCAATATTAACGTTCGACCGGCGGGCGCCAGCATGACAGCAAGGATCACGCAAAAAAACGCACTTTGATGGCGTTTCGTGAACAAACAGACTGCCCCTAGGATTCTCTGCCGGCGATCCCGCGCGTGACAGCCGCGCGCGATGGAACCAGCCGGGAAACCAAGCGCTTCGCCTTCCCGCGAAGCTTCAAACACATGGCTGAAGATTTAGATGAGAGGAGAACCGAAAGAGAGCCGGGCCTTCTCGAGATTGTCGTAAACCTCGAACAAGATACTCAAGCGCGTGATCTGCATGAGCCCGCGGACGCGTTCAGTGAGGTTCGCAAGCTTTAACTCGCCTCCGGCCCGCCGTACTGAAGCCGCACCCGCCACCAGAGTTCCGAGACCGGCGCTATCAATGTAGTCTACGCCGGAAAGATCGAGCACGATCTGCTTCTGGCCGGATTCGACCACATCCTTGAGCCGTTGTCGAAGCACTTCGGTCTCGCGGCCCAGGGTCAGCCGCCCACGGGCGTCCACCACGAGGACGTCGCCCATCAGCTTATCGACCAGGTGCAAGGGCATAAAGGATAGCGACGGATGACAAGAGAAGCCAGAAGCAAGAGCGAAAATTCAGAAGCCTGGGTTCAGGAATCAGGAGCCAAAAGGGGGAAGGCAGGAACCAGGAACTCAGGAGGCCGGGAACCTAACACCCGCTAACGCCGCCCAGCCCCTAAATCCCAAATCCTGCAATTCTGCCCCGCCCATTACGAACGTGACGCGGGCGCAGACGGCACACCCGATTCGGCCTTGTTCCGTTGATCGCGCAGCACAGCCTTGCGGCTGAGGCGAATCTTGTTGCCGTCGATCGAAATCACTTTCACCAGAATCTGGTCGCCCTCTTTCAGCTCTTTGCGAATATCCTGGATGCGGTGCTCGGCCACCTCGCTGATGTGAAGGAGGCCGTCAGTGCCCGGAAAGATCTCGACGAAAGCTCCGAACTCCGCGAGCCGCACCACCTTGCCGAGGTACGTTTTGTGCAGTTCGGCCTCCGCCATCATGTTCTTGATGATCTTCAGCGCCTTATCGGCGGACTCGGAGTCGCTCGCGGCCACGTTCACCCGGCCGTCGTCTTCCACGTCGATCTTGACGCCGGTCTGCTCGATGATGCCGCGGATGGTCTTACCTCCGGGTCCGATCAGTTCCCCGATCTTGCTGGGGTTGATCCTCAGCGTGTAGATGCGAGGCGCATAGGTCGAAACCGTGGTGCGGGACTCCGGCAGAGCTTCCAGCATTTTGCCCAGCACGTGCAGCCGGCCGGCCTTCGCCTGCTCCATCGCCTCGCGCATCAGGGCGGTGGTGATGCCGCCGATCTTGATGTCCATCTGCAAGGCGGTGATGCCATTGGCGGTGCCGGCCACTTTGAAGTCCATGTCGCCATAATGGTCCTCTGCGCCCGCAATATCTGTGAGGATGGCATAGCGGTCGCCCTCTTTGACCAGACCCATGGCGATGCCAGCCACCGGCGACTTGACGGGGACGCCCGCATCCATCAATGCCAGGCAGCCGCCGCACACTGTCGCCATGGAAGACGAACCGTTGGACTCGAGAATGTCGGATACCACGCGAATCGTGTAGGGGAAGTTGTCCTCCTCGGGAACCACGGAGCCAAGCGCTCGCTCGGCAAGGTTGCCGTGCCCGATTTCGCGGCGGCCCGGACCGCGCAGGAATCCGACTTCACCCACGCTGAAGGGCGGGAAATTATAGTGGAGCATGAAGCGCTTGAAGGACTCGCCTTCGAGCACGTCAAGCCGCTGCTGATCTTCGGCGGTGCCGAGCGTGGCCGTCACCAGCGCCTGCGTTTCACCGCGCGTGAACAGGGCCGAACCGTGTGTGCGCGGCAGGAGCCCGACTTCACAGCTGATCGGCCGGACCTGGTCGAAGGCCCGGTGATCCGGGCGCTGGCGTTTCCCGAGAACATCGTCGCGGAAGATCCTCTCGTAGAGAGCCTCGAACTGGTGCGCCACATCCTTGCGCAAGTCCTCATCGTCCTCCGGATACCCGCCTACAAGCTCTTCGCGCAGCGCCTTGATGCGCCTTTCACTTTCGAGCTTGCCGCACTTCGAAGTGTCCATGGCTTCGCGCAGCGAGCCCGTAACCTTCTTGGATACCTCCTGGTAGAGCGCTTCGTTGCGCGCGGGCGGGGTTACGTCGCGCTTGTTGATGCCCAGCTTCTTGAAGATGTCTTTCTGGGCCGCCACAATCTTGCGGATCTCGCCATGGCCGTACTGGATGGCATCGATCATGGCTTCTTCGGAAAGTTCGCGAGCCGCGCACTCAACCATCACGATAGCGTCTTCGCTCCCGGCCACCACCAGATTCAGCAGGCTGTTCTTGGTTTCGGTGTAAGTGGGATTGGTCACCAGGCGCCCTTCCACCAGTCCCACTCTGACGGCGGCGATGGGTGTGGCGAAAGGAATGTCCGAAAGGTAGAGCGCCGTCGCGCCGGCGACCAGGCCGATCACGTCCGGGTTGTAATCCGAATCCGCCGAGAGCACCATGGCGATTACCTGGGTCTCATCGCGGTAACCTTCGGTAAATAGAGGCCGCACGGGCCGGTCAATCTGCCGGCTGGTGAGAATTTCCTTCTCAGTAGGCCGGCCTTCGCGCTTGAAAAAGCCTCCTGGAATCTTGCCCGCGGCGTAGTTGTACTCCCGATAGTCGACAGTCAAAGGAAAAAAGTCGATTCCTTCGCGCGGCTTGGACGAGCAGGCCGTGGCCAGCACTACTGTGTCCCCGTAACGCACGTAGGCGGATCCATTTGCCTGTTTGGCGAGTTTGCCCACCTCGATCGTAAGATCGGTTGAACCGAGGGGTATCGTTACAGTTTCCATCACATTCCTCCACACATCGGCCGCCCGTCTCGGCGGGGGCCGGACCGCTCGGCAGCGCAGGCCTGGCTCTCGCCGGGCGCGATGGCTGCCGCCGGGGCGGGTGTCGCCCGCCACTCCTGATTTAGTTCCTGAGGTTGAGGGGATCGGTTAATCGAGGCGAGAAAATCTTCCGCCGAAAGACTCCCGGCCGGACTCAAACGCTTTTCCAGCGGCGTTCGTCCAGGCTTCGGACCGCAATCCTTGGCCGAAGAATCATCTATTTCGCTTTTCCGGGAACCTTGTGTCACCAACAGACTACTTGCGGATGCCCAATCGCTCGATCAGTTGCCTGTAACGCGCAGTGTCGCTGCGTCGCAGGTATTCCAACAGCCGCCGGCGCTTGCTGACCATCGTGAGCAGGCCGCGCCTGGAAGAATGGTCCTTGCGGTGGACTCGGAAATGCTCGTTTAGGTAGCCGATTCGCTCGCTCAGAACGGCCACCTGCACCTCGGGAGAACCCACATCCTTGGAGTTAACCTGGTACTTGCTAATCAGACTGCTCTTTGCCTCCCGAGTCAGTGGCATCCGCTACGTCTCCTCGCTTTTTTATCCTTTTCCCTTATATCCGTTTGAAACCGTAACATAATTTCGCGCCGATTACAAGTGGCGGTGATTGAATCGGGCGGTGATCGAACCGATCAACGAGTTCGGGTCCAGTTGTGGCCCGACGCGATTTCCAGGAACGGGGCTGCCGATCTTGACTGCGCGGACTTCGCCACGGGGTGGCCTTCGGTCGCTTGACGCATCCGCGCTCGAGACCTAGCATGAAAGATTGGGCTCCTGCATTCTAAGCTCGCTGAGCGTCTCTGAGCAGGCGCAAGGGTGATTCTGCGGCCGAGGGCCGGCCTGCCAGTGTCTTCGTATGATCGACCGCATCACAGTTCGCGGCGCACGCCAGCACAATCTGAAGAACATCAGTGTGGAGATTCCGCGCCGCAGCTTGACGGTGGTTACCGGCCTGAGCGGCTCGGGCAAGTCCAGCCTGGCTTTTGACGTGATCTACGCCGAGGGGCAGCGGCGCTACGTGCAGACCCTTTCCGCTTACGCGCGCCAGTTCCTCGATCAGATGGAGCGGCCGGACGTGGACTCGGTGGAAGGCCTTAGCCCCGCCATCTCCATCGAGCAGAAGACCACCAGCCGCAGCCCGCGCTCCACGGTGGGCACCATCACGGAGATCTACGACTACCTGCGTTTGCTCTACTCCTCCATCGGCGCCGCGCACTGCCACAGTTGTGGACAGCCGATCACCCGCCAGAGCACCGATCAGATCGTGGCGGCTGTGATGGGCCTCGGTGGCGAGGGAGCTCCGGAGGGCGGCCAACGCATCATGATCCTGGCGCCGCTCGTGCGCGGCCGCAAAGGTGAATTCCACAAGCTTTTCGAACAACTGGCGGAGAAGGGATTCGTTCGGGTGCGTGTGGACGGCGTGTTGCGCCAGCTCGAAGAAGAGATCGCGCTCGATCGCCGCAAGAACCACACCGTCGAAGTGGTGGTGGACCGGCTGCTCGTGAAGCCGGGCATCGAAGGGCGCTTGGCTACTTCCATCGAGAGGGCGGTGAACCTGACCAAGGGGCTGGTGCAGGTGGCGGTGGTGGACGGCGAGGAGTACGTTTACTCGCAGCAATCGGCCTGCGTCAACTGCGGAGTCAGCGTGCCTGCGCTCGAGCCCCGCTCCTTCTCGTTTAACAGTGTTTACGGCTCCTGCCCGGTATGCAAGGGTCTCGGCAATCTCTATAACTTCGATCCTGCCAAGGTGATTTCGGACTGGTCGAGGCCGCTGCTCAAGGGCGGTCTGGCCGCGGGCGGAGCCTCAGCTCACATGCAGCGCAACCTGGAGCGCGGCGCCGAGCTTTATAAGTTCGACCTCAGCACGCCCTTCGAAGAGTTTCCACGCCGCGTGCAGAACCTGATCCTGTTTGGCGGCGCCGAGAGTCCTCGCAAGACCAAGGGCTTTGTGGGGGTTATTCCTCTGCTCGATCGCTGGGTGAGTTCGAGCCCGTCTGAAGCCTTCCGCGAGTGGTACCAGCAATATATGTCGCCCACGGTTTGCCACGCCTGCCAGGGTAAGCGCCTGCGGCCGGAGAGCCTGGCTGTGAAAGTTGCGGGGCTGTCGATTGCCGACCTCACGGCGCTGGCGGTGAGCCGCGCACGCGTGGCGCTGGCGGGGATTCAGCTCACCGCGCGCCAGGAACTGCTGGCGCGGCGCATCCTCAGCGAGATCACCGAGCGCCTCGAGTTTCTGCTGGGCGTCGGCCTCGGCTATCTGAGCCTCGACCGTTCCGCGGCCTCGCTTTCGAGCGGCGAGAGCCAGCGCATCCGCCTTGCGACTCAAATCGGGTCCAGGCTGAGGGGCGTGCTCTACGTGCTCGACGAACCTTCCATCGGCCTGCATCCGCGCGACAATCTGCGGTTGCTCGAGTCCATCGAACGCCTGCGCGACCTTGGCAATACCGTGCTGGTGGTGGAGCACGACGAAGAGACCATTCGACGCGCCGATTGGGTGATCGATCTTGGCCCGGGTGCGGGAAAACAAGGCGGAGTCCTGGTGGCTTCGGGAACGCCAGCCGTGATCGAGGCCGATCCCGAGTCGCTCACCGGCCAGTATCTTTCCGGGCATCTCCAGATCCACGTGCCACGAGTGCGCAGAACGTCGAACGGCAAGACCCTCACCGTGGTCGGCGCGCGCGCCCACAATCTGAAGAATATCGAAGTGAAGTTTCCCCTGGGGCTTTTGACGCTGGTGACGGGCGTGTCCGGGTCGGGAAAATCGACTCTGGTGAACGACATTCTTTACCGTGCGCTCGCCCAGGAACTCTATCGCTCGCTCGAAGCGCCGGGCGAGCATGAAACCATCCGGGGTCTCGAACACATCGACAAGGTGATCGAGATCGACCAGTCGCCCATCGGACGCACGCCGCGTTCGAATCCCGCCACCTACACGGGATTGTTCACGCTGATCCGAGAGATCTTCGCCATGCTGCCCGAGTCTCGCGAGCGCGGTTACAAGGCCGGCCGGTTCAGCTTCAACGTGAAGGGCGGGCGTTGCGAGGCTTGCCAGGGCGACGGCCTTCGCCGCATCGAAATGAATTTCCTGCCGGACGTTTACGTCACCTGCGAGGTGTGCGGCGGCCGGCGTTACAACTCTGAGACACTGGCGGTGCGCTTCAAAGGGCTGTCGATTGCC
>DASYYZ010000044.1:0-1593 GCA_035946735.1 Terriglobia bacterium | reverse complement strand
GGCCAGCTTATGCTCGGCGTCGCGCCGGATCGTCGCGGATTGCTGCCTGATGCGGATGTGAAACGCCTCGAGGAGTTCGGCGCCGCGATCCGCAATCGTTACGGTAAGAGCGCCATCATGGAAAGTCGCATCCGAACGAACAGCGCAACCGAAGCCGCTCTCGACGGCGATCCCGACACGTTCTGGTCCGCGCCGGCGGGCTCTCATCACGCGACGCTGGAAGTAAGCTTCCCGAAGCCCGTCACATTCGATCGCGCCCTCACCATGGAGTGGCTCAACGACGGCCAGCACATCGAGAAATACCGGATCGAGATTTGGAATGGAAACGGGTGGAAACCGGTCGTGGAAGCGGGACCAATTGGTCACGAGAAGATCGACATCTTCCAGCCCGTCACCACCTCCCGTGCTCGCCTCAACATCCTCTCCTCAACCTCCGCCGCCCACATCCGCGAATTCCAACTCTTCCTCGCACACCCCTCCGACTGATCTCGTAATCATTTCGCTCTCGTCAGTGGCTGTTTCGGTTCCGGAAATTCGGGCGCACCGATCCAGGTTATTGACGGAACAGATGGAAGGTCACTTCTATTATTTGCCGCACAGCAGCCGGTTTCCCGTCAGGACCAAGCGCGGGGTCGAAGCGCCAGCGTTGAACCGCGCTGATCGCTTCGTCGGTCAACCCAAACGGTAGGGCATGCAAAATCCTTATCTCGTCCGCACGGCCGTTCGCGGTAACGATCACCTCCATGACCACTGTGCCCTGCGCTTTGTCAGCCACCGCTTCCTCGGGATAATTCGCCTGTGGACAATACTCGCAGCGCGGATACTTGTACCCCGTCTGCCCCGCCGTTGGAAAGTCCGAATGCCAGACCTTGTGAACCGCCGTCTCGGACATTTGCTGAATAGCGGGCGTCAAGGACATGACCGTGTTCAAGGTAACGAGAGACTGCTCGTCGCTCGCGCGGTAACAGACGACTTCAAGTTTGATTGCTCCATTAGGGGTCTGCTCCAAGTCCGGCCACACGAACGCGTCAAATTGGTGGCTTTGTGCTATCCACCAGGCCGTAGTGACGTCTCGAACCAGATCCGAAGCGTAGTCATCAGGGAGCGTTCGGCGCAAATCTCCCCAAGTCTGGACCTTCACACGGGGTAGAGATTGCGAGAGCGCAGTCGTGAAGTCCGCCGCGAGCCGCTGGCCTAAGACGCTGATAGTGGGCCATTGATCCGCATCGGGCTTGCGCGGCTTCTTCTGCTGCTGCTTCGGCGGTTGCGGAAAGTCCGTAACCGGGAACTCCGGTTCCATCCCTGGCCCAACAAAGTCGAAAACTAGGATGGTCCTAAACTTGGACTTGTCGATCGCTCCGGCCATCTTCGTCGCGAGTGCCTCGATTGCGGGCCGATCCGGGATGACAGGGGAGTTTGTAGGCGAAGCCTGCGTCGGAGTCGTGGCTGCCGTAGATTGCTGAGCGGAAGGACGCGGCTTGGCAGCAACTGCTCCCCCCGTGCACAACAAAATCCATATGAACACCGTTTGGACCCAAGTTCGGATGCTCGTTCTCATGACCCCTCTTCAACCGCGGCCGCCCACATTCGCGA
>DASYYZ010000043.1:0-41657 GCA_035946735.1 Terriglobia bacterium | reverse complement strand
GATCGCCTCGATCGCCACCCGCGCCTTGAACTTGGCACTGTACTGCTTGCGTGTCGTGCTCATCGGCCCTCCTAGCCTCGACGACTGAGCCGACATGTTAACTTATTGCCTGGTCCAAAATTCGGGGTCCACTATACTCTGCCAGATCCTAAGCGAGCGAATTGCATCTGAATGAAGAAACTCGTCCGAGGCCGCAAGTGCTGTCTCCACATCTGTCCAGATGCGTCGGAGAACGCTCGTCTTGCGCTCTTATTTGCTTCACTTAAAATTGAGTGGCGCCAGCCCATCAATTCTTGAACGGACCATCGCCTCTCTTAGACCCTTCTACGGTTGGGCCCCAGACGAACCATCTAATCGCCAACTCCCCCTTCGACAGTTTCGACTTCAACCGTCCCTTGTTAAGCCGCGAGCAGATCAAGTGACGTGAGGAAGCGCGCTTTGCTGAGGCATGGGGACGTTGATACGCCGTCACGTCGAGTTGGAGCGCGTGCAGACCACACTGCCACCAGATTTTACGTGGCAAATGAGGTCAATCAACAGTAGTCGACTTGTTTGATAGCGGTCCTGGTTCGCCATGGGCAAGGCATAGCTGAAGCCGTTTGCGGGCACGGGCCAGGCGCGACATGACCGTGCCTAATGGAAGGGCAGCCACGTCGGCAATCTCTTTGTAAGACAGGCCTTCCAATTCGCGCATAATCAGCACTTCGCGAAACTCCAAGGGGAGTTCTTCCAAGGCCTGTTTAAGAAGCTGCCTGTCTTGGGCTTCCAGTAGCACGGCCTCGGGGTGAAGAGCATCGCCCTCAGCACTGTGAATTTCCTCGTCAAAAACTGCGTCGAGCCTACCCGGTCCGGTTTGCCGCAACCAGGTGTAGCAGGTGTTTCGCACGATCGACAGCAGCCATGCGCGTCCATCGCCGCCACGAAAAGCATCAAAGGCCTTCAATGCCCGCAGATAGGCGTCCTGGACTAAGTCTTCCGCATTCTGATCATCACAGGTGAGCCAACGCGCCAAGTTATAAGCTGCGCCTAGGTGCGGCATAAGGAGGCGTTCAAACGATGAAAGTCGTTCCGCTTTCGACTCCGCAGCCATTATCGCCTGGCTCTTCCCAGAAGAGACTCGGAGTGTCCGCTCTGATGAGATGAATTGGGCCCCACTTGGCCCTGACCCGGAACTTTTCGCCCCTCCTCTGACCCCGCGCCACAGAGATCCAGTCGCATATTCAAGGCGCCGTCCTTCGTGGTCGTGAGCCTCAGGATGAGCTCGGCTAGTTCTCCGCCCGGCCGCTGCACTTGGAACCTCAGCGTGTCCCCGTCAAACCTGGGATCGGCGGTCGCAACGAACGGTGCTGACCCTTGAGCGCTGAACCCGGTCAGGCCCGACTTGCCCCTAGGCTTCGCATCAAAGGGCACTGCCCAAAGCTCGGACCGCGCCGTAACGTCCCCTTTGCTCACCGGCGCCACGAAGCGATATCCCAAGCGCGAGCGCGTCTCGATATAGCGGGGACTGTCCACTGTGTCTCCGAGCGCCTTGCGGAGCCGGTTCATTGCGGTGTAGATACCGCGATCGAACTCCACGAAGCTGTCGGGCCAAAGCCTCTCGCGCAGCTCCTTTCGCGTTACCAAGCGATCGGCGTTTTGTACTAGCAGTTCCAGCACCTGAAACGGCTTTGTCTCCAGCTTCAGACGCAGCCCGCCTTTGCGGACCTCCCGTGTCCGAAGGTCCAATTCGAAGCTCCCGAAGCGTATAGCCCCAACGGAACTGAGTTCTGCACTCATGATCTACACCTCCGACAGGGAGACTCAACCGGCTCAAGCCTGCGCTTCACCTTGGTGGCAACACGCGAGTCTCGCCCAACGGACTCCGTTAAAGCTTCACGCGCCGCTAAGCGGGCCCGCAGCAACCTGGTTTTTACAGCGGATATCGACAGGCCGAGCAGCCTCGCCGTCGCCTCAGTCGATACATCCTGCTCGTAGCGGAGAGCAAGCACCATCCGCGAGGACGGCGTCAATTTCTCGATCACATTCGACAGCATCGTTCGCAACTCAAGCCTCCGATAAGCTTCCTCGGCGTCGTCTTGCTGGTCTTGGGTCTCCCGCGGCGCTAACCGCTCTCCGTGAACCTCGATCGGTGCGTCCAGCGAAATCCGTTTCTGCCCGCGCCGGCGCAATCTCGTCAAGGCCTCATTGGCGGCGATTCTGGTCAGCCAGGTGGAAAAGAGCGACTCTCTCTGAAACTCCCGGAGGTGGACAAAGACCTTCAGGAAGGTGTCCTGAAGCACATCCTCGGCCTCCGGCGGATCATGAGTGATCTTGAGAGCCAGCCGGTAGACGTGACGGCTGTACTGGTTATACAGGCTCGCAAAGGCGTCCTCGTTTCCCGTCTGAGCCTGCGCCACCAACGCGGCCTCGTTTTTCAAATGCGTCAGCATGTTCTTTCGCTCATGGTTTCTTAGGGATCAGTTTCAACGGATTGATCGAGCCTTTCCCGTATCGTCACATGACGCCACAGCTCTGAGTTGCTCCGCCACAAACGGCGAGGGGTTGAGGAGGTCAACGCAGCCAATCCTCAGTTCCTTGAGAAGCTCAATTCCAGCGGCGTCCACAAATGAAACGTCCGCCAGGTCGAGGGTCAGCCGGATACCGTCGCTTAAAGCTTGCACTTCACACGATCTCCTGAGCTCCTCGACCCAACCGGACGCGACCCGACCTTCCACCCGCAACCTCACCGCTTCGCTCGACGACTCTACAACCGTTATTCTCAGCATTCGGATCCACCTTTACCGGGCGCGGAGCTACGTAAAGCAGTTGGCCTGCCAGTTACAAAATCGAATTGTGGTCTGAGCTCTCTTGGGACTACTCCAGCCTCCAGAGCCACTCGGACCGGTTGCGGGCTTAAGTGAGTGAATAGGTTGAGGGGATTGGCGTCACCTGCTGCAACTTCCGTTTGTGATCGGCCAGCACGATTGAGAATCCATCTCTTAACGGAGCCACCGGCAAAGAGACGTGGGTTCTTGAGGGGCGCCCCACCAATTGGTGGGGGGCGGCGGGCTGAGGGGTAGAAGCTACGACGGACGGTGGTCAGAGCGCTTGATCCCGAATTTGCTCATCCGGTGACGAAGAGTGTTGGGATGTAGATTCAGCAGTCGCGCCGCACCCTTCGGCCCCTCAACCACTCCAGCTGCTTGCTGAAGGGCGGCCAAGATGTGGCTTCGTTCCATTTCTTCCAGTGTGGGGAGCCTTGAAGAGGTGAGCCCGGCGGGCCGGGCCTCATGAGCAATAATCTCCGGAACCTCCAGCTTCCCGGGGGGTGTAACCGGCACCAGATCCTTGTCCAGCCGTAGGGTGGGACCCGTCGATAAGACGATCGCTCGCTCCACCACATTCTGGAGCTCACGGACGTTGCCGGGCCATGGATAGCTTAGCAGCCTGTCCATAGACTCCTGCGAAACCCCTTCCACCTTCTTTCCGAACCTCTTCGAGTACCGCAATACATAGAACGCCACAAGCTGGGGAATGTCGGAGCGACGTTCTCGCAAGGGAGGCATTTCGAGGGGAAAAACGTTGAGGCGGTAAAAAAGGTCGGAGCGAAAGCGGCCAGCCCGAATGGACTCCTCAAGGTTTCGGTTTGTGGCTGCGATCACCCGCACATCCACGCGCAGAGGCCGGCTGCTGCCCACCGGCTCAAACTCGTGTTCCTGCAGGACGCGCAGCAGCTTCACCTGAGTATCCAGCGGCAGTTCCCCGATTTCGTCCAGGAAGATGGTGCCGCCGTCGGCGAGCTCGAAGCGCCCACTCCGCCGCTCGATCGCGCCGGTGAAGGCTCCTTTAAGGTGGCCGAAGAGTTCACTTTCCACGAGACCCGCCGAGATAGCGCTACAGTTCACCCGTACCAGGGCACGATCCTTGCGCGCGCTGCGGTTGTGGATGGCGCGAGCGATCAGCTCCTTCCCGGTCCCCGTCTCTCCGTTGATGAGCACGGTGGAGTCCGTTGGAGCCACCTGTTCCACCTTGCGGAGCACGGCCAGAAGGGCAGGACTATTGCCGACGATCTCTTCGAAGTTGTGCTCGGTGCGAATCTCCTCCTGGAGATAGATGTTTTCCTTCTCCAGCCTCGCTTTCAACGCGGCGATCTCCTCATATGACTTCATGTTCGCGATCGCCAACGCCACCTGATTGGCGACCTCCTGCAGAAACTGCGCGTCCGCCTCGGAGTACCGATTCTTGTCACCGCTGGCCACGTTAAGAGTACCGATGCTTTTTCCCCGAACAATCAGCGGGACCATGCAGTGAGAGCGCACGCCCTCGGCCGCGAGGCGGCGTTCATTGGCATACTGCTGCTCTTTTTCAAGATCGCCGCGAATAATAGGGCGCTGGTGATGGAACACCCAACCCACACTGTTTCCTGCCGGCTCGATCTCCAGCCCCGGCCGGAAATAGTCGGAGACGAAGCCACCCTCGATGGCGGTGAACCGAAAGACATTCTTCTCAGCCAGGTAAAAGGTGAAGGCCGCCCGATCGAAGGACACCACGGGCCGCAGCGCCTCGGCAATCGAACGGAGCAGGGCCTCCTCAGACAGGTTGGTTATGATGGCGTTGTTGATCTCCAGCAGCGTGCGAAGCTGGTCGGCCGTGCGCACGACCTTGGTGTTTAGCGTCGCGATCTCTTCGTAGGATTTCATGTTCTCGATCGCCAGCGCTACCTGTATCGCAACTTCCTGCAGAAGCTGCACGTCAGCTTCGGAATACTGGTCTTTCTTCTGGCTCACCACGCTGAGGGTACCGATGCTCTTTCCCTGCAAGATAAGAGGAACTACGCAGAGCGACCCAAGGCCCTCTGCGCAAAGGCGCCTCTCGTTCGCGAACTGCTGTTCTTCTTCGAGATTGCGGCGGAGGAGAGGCTGTTGGTGGTCGAACACCCAGCCTGCGCTGGTTTCAGTACGGCCGACCTCCAGACCGGCCTGGAAGTAGTCCGAGCGCAAAGCTCCCTCTACGGCCATGAAGCGGAGGGTGTCTGTCTCCGGCTTGTAGAGTGTAATGGCGCACCGATCGAAGTGAATGAGAGGGCGCACCGCGTCAGAAATGGAACGGAGGAGTGCTTCCTCGGTAAGGTTCGTAATGATGGCGTTATTGACCTCAAGGATGGTGCGAAGGCGTCCCGCGGTGCGCACGACCTTGGTGTTTAGCGTCGCGATTTCTTCGTAAGATTTCATGTTGGCCGCGGCGAGCGCCACCTGGCCTGCTACTTCACACAGAAACTCTGCATCCAGCTCGGAATACTGGTTCGCTTTGTCGCTCCCGATGCCGAGCGTGCCGATGCTCCTCCCCTCCAGAATCAATGGAGCAATACAAAATGACCGCAAGCCCGTACCCAAGAGCCGCTGCTCGATGGGATACTGCCATTCGGTCTCGAGATCCCGGCGGAGAAGAGGCCGCTGGTTGTCGAACACCCAGCCATGATGGCTGTCTTTCCGATTCATCTCGGTTCCGACTCCGAAGAAGTCCAGGTGCCAGTCTCTTTCGAGTGCGATGATGCGCAGTGTGCCTCGGTCAGGCTGGTAAAGAGTGAGAGAAGCCCGGTCCACCGTTAAGACGCTCCGCAGGGCCTCGCAGATGGCATGGTGAAGGGCATCTTTGGTGAGATTCGTGACAATGGCGTTGTTGATCTCGAGCAGACTGCGCTTCCGTTCCTCGCTCTTCCGCAGCGCCTCTTCCGCCTGTTTCCGCTCCGTGATATCGACGAAGGTTACGACGGCACCGAGAGTCTTGCCGTCCCGCACGATCGGATGCGACCAAAATTCAACGGGAAAACTGGTGCCGTCCTTTCTCCAATAGATCTCGTCGTCCCGATGGACGCCTTCGTTCTTTAGAAAACCCACATAAATGGGGCATTCCTCGATTGGATACGGGCTGCCGTCTGCACGCGTGTGGTGCTCCAGGGCATGCATGTTTTTCCCCAGCAATTCGGACGGATCGTCATATCCAAGCAGGCGCACCGCTGCAGGATTACAGAAAAGGCAAGTACCCTCGGGATCGCAACCAAAGATCCCCTCGGCAGCGGAATCCAGTATGAGCCGGACACGCTCTTCGCTATGGTGCAGGCCCTCCTCTGCCCTTTTTCGTTCTGTGATGTCCTCGGAGAGCGCCATGATGAATCGCGGCATGGTCTCTGTGCCCGGAACCAGAGAAACGTTGTTACGCACCCAGACCAGATTGCCATCCTTGCGCCGATACCGCTTCTCGATCTGAAACTGTTGTCGCTTCCCCTCCAGCAGTTCGGTGGCAAGCTCCCAGTTCGCTTCGCGATCATCCTCATGGGTGATATCGACAAAAGAAAGCGTGCGCAGTTCCTCTTCGCCGTAACCCAACATTTTCTGGTAGACAGAATTAGCGGCCAGGAAACGGCCGTTGAGGTCGGTTAGCGCCACCCCGATGGCCGAGTTCTCAAACACGGACCGCCAGCGCTCCTCGCTCTTGCGCAGGGCCTCCTCCGTTCGCTTTCGCTCCGGGATGTCTTTGGCAACCATCATGATCAATCGCGGCCAGCTCGACGCCGGGCTTATGACCAGCATTGTACCGCACCACAGATGCTGTGCCTTCGGTTCGCCAATACACTATCGCAACTGATGTGACCGGAATTGTTCGCTTGCAATAGGGCGTCGGCTCAGCAACGGTTGCAGGTCAAGTTCCCGTCTTCAGCGGCGAAGGGTGTGAAAAGGCGCGAGTTAACCCTACACGCTGATCACTAACATCCCCGGGTGGGTTCGTACGTCTGTTCGAACTCCGTTGACCTTTCCCTGACAAGTTGTTTGCAATTTGTTTACGACGTACTGGGAATATCACGGGGCACAGGGGGGTCTGCTTCACCGGAGCGGTCGAGATCTCCATTGTCAGAAAAGAACGGCTGAAGACTCGACGCGCACAATCCTAACAAAGGAAAACAGTGTGACGGAACTACTAAGGAGAACAATGACGAAAACAATCAATGAAATGTACTGCGGAAAGTATTGGACCGCCATGAGCAAAGTGGTGGCGGCAGCGGCAGTAGCGGTGGCGCTTGCAGGCGGTTCCTGGTGCGCAGGTCAGGATCAGGAGGCGATATTGCATACCTTCACTGGTGTCGAAGGCGGCAGCAGTAGCGATCCTGGTGCGGGCCTGACCTTCAACGCGAGCGGAGATCTTTTTGGCACGACCAGCACGGGTGGTGTCGGAGAATTCGCCGACGGCACGGTTTTCGAATTGACGCCGAAAGCGGGTGGCGGCTTCGCCTTCCAGACGATCCACCAGTTTTCGCAGGCAACCGGTGACGGTTCTAACCCGGGTTCCGCCGTAGTCTTCGACGCGAAGGGCAACCTTTATGGGACCACCCCGAACGGCGGTAACGGCTGCGGCATCGTTTATGAACTGTCGCCCCCCACCGCCCCGGGTGGAGCGTGGACGGAGACTTTCCTGCATAAGTTCGACAGCGATGGGGACGATGGATGCAATCCCAGTGGCCGCTTAATCTTCGACAAAGCGGGAGATCTTTTCGGCGGCACCTTCAATGGTGGCGGCGGCTTGACCAACCTCTTTTGCAGGAACGGTTGTGGCACCACTTATAAGCTGCACCTAGCGAACGGGGTGTGGACGGAGAAGGTTCTCCATCGCTTCACGGGGGCGGGCACAGACGGCCAGAGTCCTTCGGGCGGGCTGGCGTTCGACAAGGCCGGTAACCTTTGGGGTGCGACGGCGTTTGGCGGCGCTGGCAACTCGTCGAACTGCGGCGACCCGAACGGCGGCGTGGGGATATGCGGCACGGTGTTCGAACTGACCCCCAACGCCAGCGGAACCTGGACCGAGAGCACGTTGTATAGCTTTACGGGCGCCAGCACCGGCTGGAATCCTTTTTCCGGCGTGATCCTCGACCAGGCGGGTGACTTGGTCGGCACCACAGAGAATGGAGGAATCGCCTTGCAGGGCACGGTGTTCGAGGTAACCCCCGAAGCTGGCGGGAAAGTCACGGAGAGCCTCATCCACGAATTTGACGGCGAAGCGGATGGGACTTTTCCTCAAACCGGCCTGACTCTGGGCGCCGCGGGGAGTCTCTACGGCGTGGTCGACGACGGTGGCGGCACCGCCTTTGTGTGCACGGAAGACTCGGGTGGGGGTTGTGGCATTGTCTACAAGCTAACGCCTGGTTCCGACGGCACCTGGACGGAGACGATTCTGTATACCTTCCTCGGTGGGGCCGACGGAGCCATTCCTGGGGACGACACGCTTGCCTTCGGCGCCAACGGCGAGATCTTTGGCTCGGCAGGGGCAGGCGGCGACTTCAACGTCAACCAAACCGGTTGTTCAGATTTCAGCGACGTCCCCGGCGGATGCGGCGTTGTGTTCGCGCTGAAACCGTAACCTCGAGCGCCGCGCAGCGGTCGGACGTAGGGCGGAGCCTCGTTCAGTTGGAGGCTCCGCGCTCCTTCTTGTGGGTCATCTTTCGATGCCGATCTCACATGACAGTCTGGACCATTGTCCAGACCTGGCCCAAGAGCGCTGACACGGACCACCTTTGACTCTTCCCTTACAACTCCTTTGCAACTTGTTTACAACAGTCCGGGAATATCAGCGCTCGCATGGGAGTCTGCTCAAGTGGAACGGCCAAAATCGCCCTTCCCGGACGTACCGAGCCTACCTCCGTACACAATCTAACAAAGGAGAACACAGTGAAAGATCTACTCAACGATTTGAAAGGACCCGCAAACCGTCGCTCGTTCATGAAGAGAGGGCTGGCGGCGGCCGGCACAGCAACTGTAGGAGCCGGGCTGCTAGGTAAGGGACTGTCCCTCTTCGGCCAAGAGTCAGACGAAGACAGCGGCAATCTGACCAGGGGAGATGTTGCAATTTTGAGATTCCTGAATGCTCTAGAGCAGGTCGAGGCCGATCTGTGGCGACAGTACTCGGAACTCGGTGGAATCCAGGATAACGAAGTCTCAGGAGTCAATGGGGGAAATCCGCTCTACACCGGTGCCCTTCAGATTCTGGATGGTGACATGGCCCAGTATGTTCATGACAACACCGATGATGAGATCAGCCACGCCGCCTTCCTGAAAGCGTATCTGGAATCGAGGGGCGAGGAGGCAGTCGACCTCAGTGCTTTCGCCACTCTGCCCAGCAGTCGAGCGACCGGGGCCCGGCAAATCGGACGGCTAACAAATCTGACGCGCCTGACGGTGGACACGAGTTTCTGGTCCCGGTACCGCAGCATCACGAACCCCGATTTCGATCCTGGCGCACCGTTTGTTCAAGCGGTCCCGAGTCTGAACGTGGGTCAGCACACGGCGATTCCCAGAACCGATGACGATACGGCGGGCAGCTCTCTCAGCAGCAATAACGCGGCGTCGATAACCACTCACCTTCAGGCGATCGCGTTCACGGCAGGGTTCCACTTCGCGTTTATCGAACAAGGGGGCACCAGCCTCTACCCCACGCTGGCCCAGAAGGTGACCAATCTGGAGGTCTTGCGAATCTTGCTCAGTATCGGCCCAAGCGAGACTATGCATTTTCAGACTTGGCAGGACAAGGCAGGCAATGCGCTTCCCTTGACCGACTTCGACCCGGTGAATCAGTCATCGGTTACGTTTACGGCCCTTTCGGCCGCCCAAGGGGAGACGGATCCGGAATCTCTCAAGGGCGATACGCTGCAGGCCAATCTCATCATGCCCGAGCCAACTCATTTCCTCACCAACAGGAACAGAAACTTCCCGCCTGTTGCGATCATTCGCCCCACGTCTACAAAAAATGGGGGCGCAGTGGCTGCCGTCCGTGGGTTTGAGGCGGACGGACTCTTCCTCGGCCAAAAGCCGCTCCATAAGCCAGAGTTCGTCGAGGTGCTGCTCCGCCTGGCGGAAGAAGCGGATGCGGCCACACGCGAGCTGTAGGAAACACGCGCACCAACGGGCCTCGCAGACGGCCCGTTGGTCGCCCGATCCTTGGGTTTAACTAAGCGGCGGCGCGCGGATGCGACGACCACTCCGTACCGCGCGGAGAGCCGACGGGATGGACAGAATTTGCGGAGGCTGGCAGGTTTTCGCTCCGGCCACGACCTCTCCCGTGATCCTGTCCATTCTCGCCTTGATCACAGACTGCTCAAAGTTGATAAGGAGACCCCACATGGAAGGCTTGTTTCAACCAACACACTTGATTCTTATCCTGGCGATTGCCCTGCTGGTTTTCGGCCCGAAAAAGCTGCCGGAGCTTGGACAGGGACTCGGGAAAGGCATTCGCGGATTCAAGGATGCGCTTAGAGGGGTCCGAGAAGACTCGGAGAGCCCACGGCCCAACGAAACATCCACGATTGTAAAGTGACGTACACGATTCGGAAGGTAAGGTCGAGCGAAACTCCGAGAAATCGACCGCCGCGGTGACGAAGATGGCTACGACAATCGGAAACCTGCCCATGATGGGCTTCAGATCCGCTCCTAAGCAAGAGGAGCCTGCGGGCGGACAGATGGCGTTTCTTGAGCACCTGGAGGAACTGCGTCGTCTGCTGAGGTCGGCGGTCGCTCTACTGCTTGGGTTTGGGATCTGCTTCTATTTCGCTAGGAGTATCTACGCTGTCCTCGCTCGACCACTCACCAACGCGCTCTATCAGCTCGGGGTTTCCAACAGGTTGGTGTATACGAACCCGGTTGATCCGTTTAATCTTTACGTGAAGCTGGCACTTCTCGGTGGCGTGTTCCTGGCCTCACCCTACATCCTGTGGCAGTTGTGGCTGTTTGTTTCCCCAGGGCTCTATCGAAACGAAAGGAAGTATGTGTGGCCGTTTGTAGGCCTCACCAGCACGCTGTTTGCCGCGGGTGGCTATTTTGCCCAGGCGCTGGCGTTCCCGGCGGCGCTTAAGTTCCTGGTTGGGTATGGCAATCGGTTTACAGCCATGGTCACGATCAATGAATACTGGGACCTCGCCATGTCGATCATCGTGGCAGTCGGCTTGGTGTTTGAGCTTCCAGTGGTACTCCTGCTGCTTTCCATCTTTGGGATCGTCACTCCGCGCCTCCTCTGGCGCCACGTGCGTTACGCTGTGCTGGCCACGGCAGTTGTGGCGGCGGCCATCGTGCCGACGAGCGACATGGCTTCGATTTTCATCGTCTGGATCCCGCTGGTTGGACTTTATGTGCTGAGCATCGGGCTTTCGTGGCTTGTGCAGATCAAGTGGCGGCGCACCGTGAAGCCGCTCAGGACGGTCGCGCCTTAAAACGGACGCGGGCTCCTGAGAGAGTGAGTGGATCCGGGAAACTCGGTCTCCACCGCTTCGAAAAGACGACAATCACCGAGTCCGGTTCAGTTGGAGGCTCCGCACGGAAGTGTTGCAAATAGCGTTTTTGAAGCGTTTTCGTCCTTGTTGCAATTGCTGGAACCCGCATAAATAGAGGGCGCGGAGAAAGCCGATCAGGCTCAAATTGCGCGACAATCAACTAGGGATAACATTTAGGGTTCGTCTCCCAAAAGAGTGATGACTGTGAACCCTCGCCGGGCCAATAAGTTGCAGCTGCAGGCCAGAGAGAGCTGAATTGACTTGCCTCCAGCGATGGGCGCCCTGGAAGCTGTGAGCCTGGCAAACCCGAGTTTCGGTTCCATCGAAGTGGTGCTCGGCTCCAGAGAACGGTCGAACGACGGCGAAAAGGGCCAAAGAGCGCCGCGCAAAGAGCGGCTGAGAGGCTCTAAGTCGTAACCGGTTCTCGTTAAATGCTTTGGATCTCATCAGCTGTTTTGGGAGAAAAGCCACATTTAGATTGCTCTTTGATTCAAGGTGGCCGTCGCCCGGTCAATCTCACTGTCGAGCAACAAGACTGCTTTTTCGGTTGAAAGGAAGCCTCGCAGTTCTCTCCAGGCGCGGCGCGGGTCGTCGCCGGCCTTTGCAAGAGTTTGGAAGAACGCCCTCTTCGGAAGTGTTGCAAATAGGCTCAAGGGAGCGCACTCAGGTCTGATCGGCTTTCTCCGCGCCCTCTATTATGCGGGTTCCAGCAATTGCAACAAAGACGAAAACGCTTCACGCTATTTGCAACACTTCCACAATTTGTGTCACCCTCTGTTCCTATGCGGCGGAAGATTGGCGCGTCACACCGGATACACACCCTGTTCGTTCTGCTTTCGGACGCCACTCGGTTCATCGTGATGGGTCTGCGATCGGGTGCTGCCCTGAGAGCGGAGAACTTGTTCCTTCGCAAGCAGCTGGCCCTTTATATCGAGCGTAAGACCAAGCCTCGGCGAGCCGATGACGCGACACGGTTGACCTTGCCTCTGCTGTCCAGGCTGGTCGCCGGGAGCAATGTGCTCGTCGTGGTTAAGCCGGAGACCTTGATCGGGTGGCATCGGAAGGGCTTTGGGCTCTTCTGGCGTTGGAAATCGAAACCTCGGCGTCGCCCTAGAATTCCCGCTGATCTCAGAGAGCTGATAGCCAACATGGCCGAGCGCAATCCGACCTGAAGCGAGGAGCGCATCTGCAATGAGCTGCTGGCTCTGCCTCGGCGCCGGAAGTCCCAGGCCACCACATCCCGGAAGGTCGCCACGTGATAGCGAGGCCGATCTCAGGTGATTTGCACCATGAATACTTGCTGGAGACAATCGCAGCATGACACATGAATGTTAAAGTCAGCCCCTGTTCTTGCGGTCCACAGGAGGGTTGAACCCGCCTGGGAATTCCCGAGTACGCTTTTTGGAGGAGATATATGGATGGAGTCATTTTCCGAAGATGGAATGGCCTCCCGTTCCTGCTCGTCCTTACAATTTCGATTGCTGTGACCGTCTCCGGCGTTCGACTCTGGGCGCAATCTGCGGCAGGGTCCTCAACCCAGCCGATTGCCGGAGAACTAACGGTCTCCAGCAATCCGCACTATTTCCAGGATGCTCGCGGCAATCCTCTCATCCTCAACGGATCGCAAACCTGGAACACGCTCCAGGACTGGGGCACCGAGGGGTCCATCCAGATTTTGGATTTCGACGCTTTCGTCAAATTTCTCACGACGCACGGACACAATTTCACTTTGTTGTGGATCTCGGAAGTGGCAAATCAAGGTCGGCTTTCGTCAGCGGCGCCTTCGGGTTTTACGATCAGCCCCCTGCCTTGGCAGAGGACAGGTCCCGGCACGGCAACGGACGGCGGACTGAAGTTCGATCTCACGAAGTTTGACCCAAGCTTTTTCGACCGCCTGCGGACGCGGACGCAGGCCCTGAATAATGCCGGTATCTACGCGGGAGTCTATTTATTTACCGGCGAGTTTCTCAACATCTTCCGGTGCTCAAACGACGGTTATCCCCTGTCGGGAGCGAACAATATCAATGGAATTGACGACGGCTACGTCAGTGGATCGCAGGGGATCAACGCCCTCACCATGACAGCGCCAAATGCCATTACCAAGGTCCAGGACGCATACGTGGAAAAGGTCATTGACACCTTAAACGATTTGCCGAACGTGCTCTGGGTTGTTTCCGAGGAAGCCCCCAGGAATTCTCTCTGGTGGAACAACCACCAGATTTCGCATATCCGCACCTATGAATCCGGAAAACCGCATCATCATCCCATCGGATATGCGGCGCCGATATCAACCTGGGATTCCAAAATTTACGACTCCGATGCGGACTGGGTCGCACCATCTACGATTGTTTCGCCCGCATCGTCCTGTGGCGCGGGAAAACCCGCTTGTAAAGTCAACGTCAACGACAGCGATCATTCCTACTTTGGGATCTGGAAGGACTCGCCGCAAGAGAACCGCAATTATGCCTGGGAAAACTTCACGACGGGCAATCAGGTGCTCTTCATGGACCCTTATTTGGTTTATCTGACGCGCGAGAACCGGAACTTGTGTGTTTCTCCCACTCACTCCATTTGCCGCGCCCCGGACACACGCTGGGACAACCTCCGGGACAATCTTGGGTATATTTTGAAGTATTCCCGCAAATTGTCTCTTGCTAACATGGCTCCCCGTGACTCTCTTAGTTCCACCGGCTTTTGCCTTGCCCAGACACCCTCTGCCGGCGCTGAGTACCTGATATATGCGCCCGCCGGTGGCTCGTTTACCGTGGATCTCTCGGCAATGTCAAGCGCAAGAAAACTGGCGGTAGAGTGGTTCAACCCGGCGACGGGGTCAGTGAATCCTGGAGAGCCCATTCCCTCCGGACCATCCGCCCAGGTATTCACTCCGCCGTTCAACGGAGACGCCGTGCTCTACCTCGTGGATACGGCCGGGCACGCAACATCGGCGAGGCGTTAAACTCGGAGCGAGCTGACCTTCATCGTGGGGGTAGAATGAGTAGATTCCTTTTGCGAAGAGGGAATGACGTTGTTATCGAGCGTGGCCGGGAGTGAGGGCAGCCAACCCAGCCGCAAGAACGAAGACCTAACAGGAGGCGAGGCCGACGAATGCGCTTGAAGGATAAGGTGGCAATAGTGACTGGCGGCGGAGCGGGTATTGGAAGAGAGATCGCCCTTAAGTATGCACAAGAGGGTGCAAGCGTTCTTGTCGCGGAGATCAATCCTGACCGGGGGAACTCCACGGTTCAGTCAATCCACAAGCAGGGTGGCGAGGGAATCTTTGCGCCGACCGATGTTTCCTCCGAGGATCAGGTGAAAGCCATGGCGAAAACCGCCATTCGGCGGTATGGCCGTATCGACATCCTGGTAAACAACGCGGCCATTCTCATCACTCACGGTGACACACGGGCTCATGAGGTCACCAACGAGGTCTGGGATCGGACGATGAATACCAACCTGCGCGGGTATTGGTTGTGCGCAAAATATACAATTCCTTACATGATCGCGCAGGGCAAGGGCAACATTATTTTTATTGCCTCGCGAACCGGCATGCGCGGATTTACGGGTATCGCAGCGTACAGCGCCAGCAAGGGCGGAGTGTTCGCATTGATGCGTTCGATGGCTGCCGACTACGCGCGCAACGGAATTCGCGTGAACGCGATTGTCCCCGGCACCACGGACACGCCGATGAATGCCGAGGAATTTTCCGATCCGGAAGCGCGCAACAAGTATATCGCCAGAATCCCCGCGGGCCGGCTGGGCGTGGGCAGCGACTTGGCCGGTATGGCGACGCTCCTGGCCACCGACGAGGCCAGCTTCTGCATCGGGGGAGTTTACATGGTGGACGGCGGCGCCGACCTTGGTTAGCCCCAGAAATCTTCACTTAGTTGTTGTCACGGATTGGGAGATCTGATTGCGAGCGAACCGCCATGTCCACACCGGCCGGAGATCCTCCTGCCACTCGAAGCAAGCGTGGATCAATCGCATCTCACCGAAGTGTCTGCCCAATAAGGCGCGATCCGCTGTCCGGCTTTTGATATTATGCTTAGCTTTGTGCGCGCTTGCTTACGGCCAGGAGCCTGGGAAACCGATCGCTCCCCTGCGCGCCCCAGCCGCCACCGGGCCCCTACGCCGCAATCCTGCCAACCCGCGTTACTTTACGGACAGCTCGGGAAAGGCTATTTACCTCACGGGCTCGCACACCTGGTCGAACCTGGCGGATCGCGGCACCCTGCACCCGCCGCAAGTGGCCTTTGACTACCCTGCCTACATGAAGTGGATGGTAGCGCAAAATTTCAACTTCATGCGGCTGTGGACGGCGGAACTACCAGATTCCGACGATACCAATGACGTGGATGAAAACGTCGTGGCGCTTCCCTGGAAGTGGCTGAGAACAGGGCCGGGCGTTGCCAACGACGGCGGCTTGAAATTCGACCTCACCAAACTCGATCAGAGCTACTTCGATCGCATGCGGGCAAGGACGATGACCGCCGGCCAGAACGGCATCTACGTTTCCGTGATGCTGTTCAATGGTTACGAATTGCAGTTTGAGACCAACCCCATCGACGGCGACCCTTATCGCGATTCCAACAACATCAACAATCTCAGTTGCCCGGGAAACTGCCCCACTGACGCCTCTCAGATGTCTGAGGCGGTCTGGGACATCCAGAAGGCTTACATTCGGAGGGCCATCGATACAGTCAACGATCTCGATAACGTGCTCTACGAGGTCTCCAATGAGTCGGGCAGTCCCTTTTCTGACACCTGGCAGGCTAACGTCATCAGCTTCGTCAAGCAGTATGAAGCGACCAAGCCCAAGCAGCATCCTATAGGGATGACGTTCCAATGGAAGGGCGGGTCCGACTTAACTCTGTACCGGAGTGCCGCCGACTGGATTTCACCCGGTAGTCATGTGCCGCCTTCCGACGGAACCAAGGTGATTATCAATGATACCGACCACGCCTACGGGGCCGGGGAACTGAAACACGATGGCGCGCTAGGGCAGCGCAACTGGGTCTGGGAGAATTTTACTTCGGGTAACAATGTGGCCTTCATGGATCCCTACCTAGTGGTCTGGCCCGGTCGGAACAAGCCCGAGGGCAAGACGGCGGACCCCAAAATCGGATTGAAGCCGGATAATTATTACGCCCCCATCCGGGAAGCGATGGGGATGACGCTGACCTACGCGAATCGCATGAATCTGGTGGCCATGACCCCGCAACCGTCCCTCTGTAGCACCCATTTCTGCCTGGCTAACCCCGGCGCCGAATATTTGGTATATCAACCCTATGCCGGGCATTTTACCGTGAACCTTAAGGCCGGGAGGTACCAATTTGAATGGCTTAATCCCTCAACAAACAGGAACAGTTCGTCGGCAGTACTAACAGTTTCTGGTGGGTATCGCACTTTCAGCCCGGTATTCACGGGTGACGCAGTGTTGTACTTACATAGCCCTGCCCAGTGAGAAGCAACGAAGTGGAGATTGATATGCACCAACCCTTTGTCGTGCCAATCAGCCTCCGGCGGGGCCGTTGACCCCCTGCCTTGGCCTTGTGCAGGCGCTTACGGCCAGGATGGCGGACAGCCGCTCACTCCCGTTCGGGCACAAACCGCCACGGGATCTCCGCGCGCCAATCCCGCCCACACCCGCTACTTTACCGACGGCTCGGGGAAGGCCATTCACCTCGCAGGCTCGCTTCTGTGGTCAAACCTCACGGACCGCGGCACTCTGAACCCACCGCAGGTGGCATTCGACTATCCCGCCTACAGGCACTGGATGGTGGCTCACAACCTCAACTTCATTGCGCTTGTGGGCATCGGAACTAACGGACTGCCTCAACGGCCCAAAGCCGACGTGGATGAAGGTATCGTGGCGCGGCGGGAGCTCCCGGCGTACCCTTAGAATCAACTCAAAAACTTCCCGCGACAGATCTCTCTTGACCGAGATAACATGGGGTTATGGGAGGTTCTTGAGCAAATCTAACGTGCGTTCATTCAATTCATCGACGTAGCGCACGGTGTAAGGATCAGGGGTGAAGCCGGCATTGCGGCAGATGGCATTGGAGATCAATCCGCGCGCCTTCAACAGGCTTTTTTCACAATACAAGTACACTTCGAAGTGTTGAAAGCTTTGAAAACTGAAGAGCACACGGGGCAGCAGCTTTCCGTAGAGGTCGAAAGCCTCATCGTTCTTGTTCTCAGCCCGAAGGTTGAAGACGACGTTCAGAGCGTCTGCAACAGCCAGGCAAGGCATGATGCCGCAAAGTCCGTAAGGAATCAGCTCCAGAAGATAGAGTCCGCCTGTGCCCTCTAGAACGCCAACTCTTCCGCCCGTTTTTTCTGCAATGGCCACCAGCTTGGGCGCAAGCATCGGCTCTTCCATTTTCAGGTAGCCAAACTTTGGGCACTTTTCGAGCAACCGCGCCGTGAACTCCGCGCCAATGGTGCCGCCGGCAGGGGAGAAATCCTGCACCAGCGATGGCACATCCACACCGTTAAGAATGGGGACCAGGTAGCGCAGCAGGTCCTCATCGCTTAAAGCAAACTGGCGAGGGAGCGCAACGGAAATCATGTTCGCGCCGTTCTTAACGTGCGTCCGTGCCAGTTCCTGGGCGACGTATGATGAGCCGTGATTGCTCTGGGCAATGATAGGCACGCGTCCCGCCGACTGATGTGCCGCAATCTTGACCACGCGAATCCGCTCATCTTCGGTCAGTTTATAGAACTCACTTCCATAGGCAGGAAGGCAAATAGCGCTGAACTTCTTCTCCGCTGCAAAGTCTACCAGTCGGCGGAGGCTCTCTTCATCAATGTTTTCCCGGGCGTCAAAGGGTATTGGAATAATGGGGACTGAACCTTTGAGTTGAATCGGCTTGGTTGGTTCCACGGAGTTCTCCTCTCAAGATTGCAAATTATGATCTTCTTCGTGGCGGGCGGGGCGGGCCTGCCCTCCCGAGGTTTTGAACATTTCCTGCTCAGTACCACCCCCGCCGCGGGCGCGTCGCCCCTCGTCATCCGAGGAGGGGAGCCTTGCGGCCCCCCTGAATCAGGAGGGGTGGCGCGATTGCGACGGGGTGGTTTCCGGCACGCAATTTACAGCGCAGGTAGATGTGGAAACTCCAAGGAGAGGGCTTGCCCTCGCCTCATGCATCGATCATCATGCAAGGTAGGGCAAGCCCCACCCCTACAGCCCCTGTCAACCTCTGGCCACAATCGGCGGAACAAACTTCACGGCTTCCTTGGTCTTGGGGCGCAGGAAGTCGAAGTCGCAGCCTTCATCCGCTGGCAGGACATGATCGATATAAAGGCGCGGAAATCCCCGCAGATGTTCGCTGGGTGGCGGCGACCAGCGGGCAAGGCGATCCTTGATTTCCTGCTCGGGAAGCACCAGCTCCAAGCGCCGCTCCGCCACGCTTAGCCGGATGGTGTCACCGTTCTGCACGATAGCCAGCGGACCACCCGCTGCGGACTCGGGTGCAACGTGCAGGATTACTGTGCCACCACTCGTTCCGCTCATGCGCGAATCGCTGATGCGGACGAGATCGCGAATACCCTGGCGCAGCAGTTTGACGGGAATCGGCAAGGCGCCCCATTCTGGCATGCCCGGCACTCCGCGGGGACCACTGTTTCGCATCACCAGGACGCTGTCGGCCGTCATCTCAAGCTCCGGGGAATCGACGCGCGCCAGTATATCGAGATAATTCTCAAAGACGATGGCGGGCCCCGTGTGCTCCAGCAGCCGCGGTGTGGCAGCAGCAACTTTGAGAATTGCACCTGAGGGCGCAAGATTCCCCTTCAACACTACCAGCGCACCGGCGGGAACAATGGGCGAGTCCATCGTCTTGATGACGTCACGATCAAAGCAGCGGGCCGCCTGAATGTTTTGCCCCACGGTCTTCCCTGAAACCGTCAGGCAATCCAAGTCAAGAAGGCTGGAGATTTCGCGCTCCACCACCGGCAAGCCACCAGCCCGGTGGAAGTGGTCCATAAGATAGCGCCCGGAAGGTTTGAGGTTAACGATCATGGGGGTTGAATGCGAGATCTCGTCAAACAAGGCCAGGGGCAAGTTGATTCCCAGCCTTCCCGCAATCGCCACGAGGTGAAGGACAGCATTCGTCGAGCCCCCGATAGCGTTGAGCACGCGAATGGCGTTGTGGAAAGCCTCCTGCCTCATGATTTGACTGGGGCGAAGCTGCTCCCTGACCATTTCCACGCATCGCCGCCCCACGTTTTCCGCCGCCACTCGACGGCGGGAATCATTGGCAGGGATGCTGGAGACGCCCGAAGGCATCATGCCCAGCGCTTCCGATAAGGAGGCCATGGTTGAAGCCGTGCCCATTTCGTTGCAGGTGCCGTAGGAGCAGGAGATGCACTGCTCGAGTTCGTTCCACGCCTCCTTGTCCAGCTTGCCCGACCGATAATCGTCCCAATAACTCCAAAGATCAGTAGCCGCACCGATCTCCTGCCCCCGCCAATAGCCTGTCACCTTGGGGCCCGCGGACAACTGAATGGCTGGGATGTCACAACTGGCCGCGGCCATCAATTGTGCCGGAGTCGTCTTGTCACAGCCCGATAACAGAACCAAGCCGTCGATGGGGTTGGCGCGCACGGTTTCTTCAATGTCCATCGAGACTAGATTACGATAGGGCAAGTCGGAAGGCTTCAGCAGTTCCCCTCCCAGTGCCATGGTGGGAAACTCCAACGGAATGCCGCCCGCCTCGGTGACGCCGCGCTTCACCATCTCGACGAGTTCTTTGAGACCCATCTCGCACTGGTTGAATTCGCTGGCCGGGTTGCAAATCCCAATAATGGGCTTGCCGGAAGCCGCACGCGGGTCGAAGCCTAACGTCGTCAATACACTGCGGTGGCGTATGCCCACCTCATCCGTGCGGACAAACCATGCATCACTGCGAAGCGGAACGCGATCCATCGGTTCTCCTTGGTCTCGAGTTTCAACATCTCCCGTTCAGCACCACCTCTGCCGCTAGCGCGTCGTCCCTCTTCATCTGAGGAAGGGAGCTCTTAAGAACTCCCCTCCTGATTCGGGAGGGGGTGGCGCTGTACGCGCCGGGGCGGTTACCGGCCCGTAATTTACAGCATGGGGAAGGTTACCAACGCCCACCGCGCCGGGTTCGCGCAGCCAAAATTGTAGAAACTCAACTGGCATCCCTGCTTCGGAAGTCCCTGCTCCCGTCGCTGCCACTCACCCTCGGCCAAGATAGGCCTGCCTTACCGGCAGAACAATGGCTTCCAGCATGTTAACGTGGGCTGGAATGCTGGCCATCAGGACCGCGACTTCGGCAATCTCCGCTACTTCCATCTTGGGTTCTTTGGCGTAATCAGAAATGCCGGTCACGGATCCCACTTCCTCGTCCACGGTCTCCACCCGGACGTTTCCCGGATGCAGGCAGCAGGCGGAAATGCCGTGCGCCCGACCCTCCAAACTTGTGGTCAGGGTCAAACCCCAGATGCCAAATTTGCTGGTGGCGTAAGGACCCGAATTTACCCGGGGCCGCTGCGCGGAGATACTGCCGATATTGATGATTCGTCCGCCTCCCTGAGGTTTCATCACCCGCATAGCGGAACGCGTACAGAGGAAAGGGCCGCGTAAATTCGCGGTGATAACCTTATCCCACGTTTCCACGGAGAGTTCATCCAGTGGGCCCCCGTCCACCGCCCCGGCATTATTAACCAGGATATCGACCCGCTGAAATCGTTCCATAGTAGCCGCAAACAGCGCGCTAACCTGCGCCTCATCGGTGACGTCGGTGCGAATGGCCGCCGCCTTCTGACCCAGGGCCAAAATCTCTTCCACCGTCTGGTTCAAGGCTTCAATACGCCGGCCGGCAACCACAATTGTGGCTCCCTCAGCCGCCAGCCCGCGCGCAATCCCCTTACCGATTCCGCTGCCGCCACCGGTAACAATCCCTACTTTGCCGTCCAATTTGCCCATAAAGTTCTCCCGTGACTCAGAGAGTCCAGATTTGCGAATCCGCGATGCTGAACACGGATGGAGCGCAGCCATTTTCATTGAAGCAGGCAGCAAAACTCGATGGCCGCCACAACCCGCTAGAGAATTGCTACGGGATTAAAGGGTGAGCCAGTGCCTCTGGGAATAAACAGAGGGCACGCTACGACCATGAATTCCCATCGACCTTGCGGCGCGCAGACATTCAACAAATCTTCAAACTGGAGGCTGTCCGCGCAGGCCATGCCCATCGCGGCGATCTGGATTGCGTGAATGGGATAGGCAACCCCTTCCACGTTGCTCGGCACTGTTTCCCCGTCTCCATCGGGGAAAAATGCGGCCACCGCGCGCTCGTGGAGCAAACGCATCGTAGAAGGGTGCAGACCGGCTTGGCCCTGCCCTTCATAACTATTGTCCCATGCACCCAGTTCCAGGCGCCGGCGGTGGTGGCCAGTTCGAAAAAGGAAGATATCGCCCTCGCGCAGTCGAACGCCCTGCGCCTTTTCGGCGCGTTCCAACTCATCGGTGGTCACTGCGTGTCCTGGCTCCAACCATTTCACGCCGTACAGGCGGGGAAGGTCGAGCAGAACTCCCCGGCCCACGATCCCATTTACATAAGCCGTAATATCCTGCCGGACGGCGCCTTGAGAAGTGACGATGCTGGTCGGCTGCCCATTATAGATTTGGCCTTTGTAGGCAACGTGGCAGAGGGCGTCGACGTGGGTTCGGCTGTCCCCGTGAATTTCCGTGCCCAGGTAATCGCCCACGAAATGCGGTTCGCCGCGGCGTGAAAGGGGCAAATCGTACATTTTGACCATGTGGTGGACGGAGGGGCGGGGATTGTCCGGCCCTGCCACCATGTTCAGCGGCAGTGAAAGCGTCACGCTCTGGCCGGAGCGGACCAGCGCGGCAGCGTCGCGAATGTGCTGAGGCGTGATGTAGTTGAGCGTTCCTCTTTCGTCCTCCGCCCCCCAACGCCCCCAGTTGCTCACGCTGCGGAAGAGCTCTTCAAATTCCCCACGGGAAAGAATAGCCGGCTTGGTTGAAATTTGTTTCATCGATTTGCCTCCGACTGGACAAAGGGATGCTGCAATCTATCAGATTAGAAACAGGACGGCGTGAAGTTAAGTTACCAGCTTGAGATGAAGGACGGCGGGCCCCGCAAAAGGCGTGGGGAAAGTTCTGAGGCCACCCCCCGGAATGGTTTTCCACGGGGAAGTCGTTCCGGCCGTTACGTTGAACCACTCCGATGTGAACGTACCGGGGGCATCAGCAAGATTCACGGTGAACTCGCCCTTATTCCCATCCTGAAATACCAAGTATTCCTGGCCCCGATTCGCCAGGCAGTAATGTGTTTCTGATACCTCGGAGCGGAGGTCCGGCACCATGTGCGCCAGATCAATCTTCTGCGACCAAGTCCGAGTTTGCCCCATGGCAATGCGAGCGGAATCCTGCCAGGTGGGTGAGGGACTAAAATCTTCCATAAGCAAAACGTTTAGCCCCCGGCAAAAACTCTTCCACACCCACAAGGTGTCACCACACGTGTGCCCGCAAAGGTGGTCGGTATCGTTCACGACGACCTTGCCGCTATAACCGGATGAAGGGTCGAGAAGATAGTTCTCCGTCGGTCCACCGGGATTCGGTGAAATCCAATCCGCGGGACTGTTATAAAGGGTAAGGTTGACACCAGGCGCCTGAGATGTCATGCCGACCGGATGCTGTTTCGCCTTCCCCGCCTCATACTGTTTCACAAAATTAATCATGTAATATTGCCATTCGGTAGAGTAAGGCCCTGCCTCATTGCAAGTCTCATACAAAACATTGTCGAGATCGTTTACGGTGTCAACAACCTTGCGGACATACGCCTCTTGCAAGGCCAGCACCTTCTTACCGTGGGCATTGTTTTGAAGGGTGTTATACGTCAGCCCGGCTCCGACATACCCCGAACCCCCATAGTGCGCAGACCTGAGCCCTTCGATATCCTCACCGGCGGAAGCAGCCAAGTGCGGAGGCTTTTCAGGCGGTAACAGGTCAAGAGCGGGATCCGTAAAGACTCCATTTACGTTATTGGGCCCGTTGAATGGATGGTAGGTCCAGGCGTTGGTGAACTCAAGTTCCCAACCTTCGAAAAGCATGACGGACACATAAAATCCACGATCACGGGCCTCAGCTACCCGAGCGCGCAGGCGGTTGAAATATTCCGGGTAAAATTGTGTGAGGTCGAACTTGGGTTTACCGTCTCGCGCAAGGCCGGGCCCCGAACGGACCCAAGGATGGGGCTGGCAGTATTTGATGGCCCCGCGAGGCTGGTCCTCGCCCCATTTGGGTGCCTCCCAACGCCAGAGCCTGAAAAAGTTGTGATTATAGCTTTGCAAGAAGTCCAGATGCGCGTTGTAGTCGAAGATGGGCGGAGGATCCTGGTCCTCGGCGCTGATCAGCCGAATTCCACTGTCTTGCATATTCCACCAGGAGTGGGATCCTGCGAGGTAAATCGCCTTGCCGGACCCGTCCGTAAAATATCTTGGGTTGGAAACCAGGACGCTTAGAGGTCCCGTTGCCGACGGGCGACGCGGCAGTTCACCAGATACTTGTCGAACCGCAAATCCATTACCGGCTGGAACGGATTTAGCCCAAAGAGCCGATAAACTCACAATTCCCCCGACCTGGCCGGTCTTCACCATAAAGTTCCTGCGATTCATTGTGCTCATATCTCCTTGAGGTGCCCGTGGTAGAAGCGTTTGCGGGTTACCTTGGCGTGTCCACCATCGCTCTAGACTTGTCGCTGCCCCAAGAGCACCTCAACGGGCAACTGGAAAAACCTCTTCCACCTTGGAGTTCCTAATCCCAAAAATGTAATTGTGCAGGCGCAGGGTCGGGTCGAGGGTATTGACCCAAATCTCGATCTGGTCTCCAACCTCGACGGGAATCGACGGATCCTGAATTTCCATCAGGATGTGTTCGCTGTGGAGAGCCTTCACCTTGAGCCCGGGCGTTCCTTTGATTTGAGGTAAGCCGTTTCCTGCGCTCATTGCCTTGGCTCCGGCGTCAGCCACCAGCCTGTTGCCGACACTCTTACTAATTACCGTAGAGAGGACGGTCAAGGTAGGTTGGAAGTCCGCTGCATGAGGTACGTACCAGGTATCCATCAGCAAATAAGAGCCGGCTTGAACCTCCGTGACACCGGGGAAGGCTGCCGCCTCTGAATAATCGCTGGTGCCGCCGCAGGTTACGATTTCTACCGGAAGGCCTTCTCGCTCCAGTAGGGCCTTAGTATCCACCAGGCGTTGAAGGGCCTCGTGGGCTACCCGCTGCTTTTCCGGTCCTGCCGGGAGCGCGATATGCCCCTCATATCCCATCAGCCCCCGAAATCGCAGCCCTTTGGAAAGGACTGTCTTTGTCAGGCATAGCGCCGCCTCGCCCGGCTGAACCCCGCAGCGCCCTATCCGCACATTCAGGTCGACGACGACATTAAGTTCATGCGCCCGGCTCCCCGCTATGGCCGCCATCTCCGCAACGACGGAAGCACTATCGACGGCAACGATAACCGGCTCCCGATGTGACAGCTCGACAAAATGTCGAATTTGAACATTCCCGGCGATCTCATTGGCGATCAGAATGTTCTCAATTCCCTGATCGACAAGGATCTCGGCTTGTTCCAGGCGCGCACAGGTCAAGCCATTCGCGCCGGCTGCGATTTGGCGATGAGCCAGATCGACGACCTGCTGAGCCTTAAAATGGGGACGGAGTTTGGCGGGCTTGTTTCTAAAGAACTCCGCCATCCGCGAGAGATTTCTCTCCATGCTGTCCATGTCCAGCAGCAATGCTGGGGTTGGGAGGTCTTTCACCTTCACTCCCGGCATTATGGGTGGCTGATTCTTTGAAAGACCTGTACATTCGATGGGGGCTTTACTCCATTCCGCCCGAGCCTCGGACGGGAGAGTGATTGGCGGGTTCATTGAATCGCTCATAAGGTTCTTTCAACGATGAGGTCGTAATTGCTCCGTCAAGCGAACGTGCCCGAATGTGAGATTATGCGAATGCGTGTCATTATCACAGACCAGCACTTCCTGGTGCAGCAAGGTTTGCGGCCACGTCGTCGATGATAGTACCCGGTCTTCCCCCGGGTCTCCCGTCCTATTTCAAGCTGCGTAAATCTATATTCGTGGCGAGCCAGCGCTGCGGTCTTTTTTTACATCCAGCTCCCGCGCACTCAGAGGCGCGTAATCGAAAATCCTCTTGTCGTGCTGAGGTCCAACGCCTTTAATGACGTCGCCCTCCCACCGCTCTTTCAGCTCGGTCCGGGTGGGAACGAAACAAGACTTTTACTTTCCTCGGTGCTACTCGGTAAAGCCTCCGCAATAGTTCTACGAGCTTCCCGGTGGAGGCAGGTTCGCGCTCGTGTCGTCGATGACCAAGACCCAATCATGCGGATCGGGCGGGGTAAAGTTTCGTGTTCCGCTGTTAGCAAAACTTTCGATCAATTGCGCGGCGCCTGTAGAGGGATTAAACCACCAGCATGTGGCTTGGTGGATGGCGCTCTCGATCTTGGACATGTTCACCGTTAGCGTGGTGGCATTGCCGTTGGGAATGTAGGCGATGATTGTCTGGCCGTCCGAGGTGCAGGAAGTCACCGCCAGGTTCGCGCCGGAGCCATAGCCCGCTGCGGCGACGGTGTGGTCACGATCGGCGGTGAGCTTCCAGTGTTCGCGGCTGCGAAAAAGCTGGCCAAGCCGCTGCTGATCGAACGACGACTGGTGCCCCATGTTCACCTGCCAGGACTGTCCATTCATGCAGCAACCGGCGCCGAACGGCCACACACCCGAACTGCCAAATAGCCTTCCCAGCTTGGAGCCGCTCAAGACCTCCGTGTACCCCTGCTGTCTGAGCTGTTGGTCGTTGTAAGGAGCCCCGAACGGTTCAAATTCGTAAGCGTCTTCGATGCTGAAATACGGAACGAAAGGAGTCGTCTCGGATTCCGTGATGTTTTGCGAGACGATATGCGCGATCTCGGCCGAAAAAACTTTGTCCGGCGTGCCCTTGGGATAGATCGTGCCCAGCGTAATCCATCCGTTGGGATTGCTAGCGCCGTACGTGTACGTTGACCAGTTCTTGATACTGGGCTCTCCCCAGACGCCGCTTGTGGCCTCGACGGTCATGAGGTGATTGGTGTCCGCCGAAAGGATGCCCCTAGCAATGTCGTCCACCTTCTTCGAGAGGCCGGGGCCACAACGATCCACGTTGGCATCGCCGCCTTGCAGCCAAATGATGTTGGGATACGATTTGTAACGGTTACCCAGGAATGCGCCGTAGGCCGTCATCGTGGCGTCGGAAGTGGTGGCCATGGCGCCATAGTATGGAAACGTACAACTTCCGAACGCTCCGGTGAAAGCCGTGCCGGCGAGAATGGTGATGCCGTGGGCCGCGGCCCTCTGAAGCACGTAGTCCACATGATCCCAATAGGCGGTGGCCTTTTCCATACCGGTAAAATCGGGTCCGCCGTTCCAGGGATTATTGCCAAAGCCGTCGTTCTCGGTGTGTCCTTCGTTGTGGCTTCCAGGGCCGTGGTCGGTGGCATCCACAAGGCCCACCCACATCAGGTTAATCCCTTTAGCCTGCCGGTCCGACAGGTAAGCTTCAACATCGGCATTGGAAGAAGGCTGAACGACCAGAGCGTAAGCCGTGTCCCCGGTAATGAACACCGGCTTGTTGGTAAACGTATTCACCAGGTGAGTCCGGTCGGCACCCAGCGCGATAAACTGACCGGTGCCGGCGGAACTGACCGCTTGTGGAAAGCCCCCGCCGTCGCCGCTAAGCGTCACTCCGGTCAAGCCCACAGCGAGACCCAGAGCCAGCAACCCAAATCGAACCAGAATCGGTCCGCGATTGATCATATCGAGAGGCTCCAGCTGTGAGATGGTGGCCAGCCGACGGCCCCAACATCGATAAGTGAATTCATGGGTTACCCGGTTCTACGGATTCCCAGGCGCCGGCAAACTCGCGCTCGCGTCGTCGATGACCAACACCCAATCGTTGGAATCAGGCGGCGTAAAACTTCGAGTTCCAGAACTCGCGTAATTCCCGATAAATCTTGCGGAACCCGATGCCGGATTGTACCACCAGCAGTTTGCTTGCAGGATGCCGCTCGTGATTTTGGACATGTCCACGGTCAGGGTCGCGGCGTTGCCGTTCGGAACATAAGCAATAATCGTCTGGCCGTCCGAGGTTCGGGAAGTCACCGTAAGGTTGGCACCCGAGCCGAAGCCGGCGGTCACCACCGCGTGGTCAAGGTCAGCCACCATCTCCCAGTGCTCGCGGCTGCGGAACAGGTCGCCAAGCCGCTGTTGATCGAAGGAGGCGGGATGGTCCATGTTGACTTTCCAGGACGGTCCATGCTGGCAGCAAGTGGCGCCGAACGGCCATATGCCCGAGCTCCCGAAGAGTCGCCCTAGATGTGCACCGCTTAGAACTTCCGTATACCCCTGTTGCCGAAGCTGCTCGTCAGTATACGGGGCCTCGTACGGTTCATATTCGTAGGGATCCTCGATACTGAAGTACGGCACGAAGGGAGTCGCCCCCGTCTCGGTTGCGTTTTGAGCGACGATTTGCGCGATTTCCTCAGCGAAAACTCTGGTCGGCAGGCCTTTCGGATAAATGGTGCCCAGCGTTAGCCAGCCCCGAGGATTGCCGGTGCCGAAGGTGTACGACGACCAGTTGGTGGCGCTCGCCTCACCCCACTTGTTGTTAGTGGCCTCGACTGCCATCAAGTGTATTGGGTCTGCCGACATGATGCCCCGGGCAATGGCGTCCTCTTTTTTTGTCACATCGCTGCCGCAGAGGCTGGCGTTCGCATCGCCCCCATGAAGCCAAATGATGTTCGGGTAGGACTTGTAGCGATTGCCCAAAAACGCGCCGTAGGCGGTCAAGGTGGCGTCAGGAGTTTTTTCCATGCTGGCAAAGTACGGAATGCTGCAATTGTCGAATGATCCGTGAAAAGCCGTTCCCGCCAGGACGGTAATGCCATAGGCAGCCGACCTTTGCAACACGTGATCGACATGCGCCCAGTAGGCCGTGGCATTGTTCATTCCGGTAAAGTCGGCGCCGCCATTCCAGGGATTGTTGCCCGAACAATCGTTCTGTATTCCGCCCTTGCCGTCATGCTGAATGATGTCGATGAACCAGACCCAGATAGCGTTCATATGCTTTGCCGCCCGGTTGGCCAAATAAGTCTCGACATCGGAGTCGTTGCAAAGCTGGACGCTTAAATCCTGTGCCGTGTCTCCCGAGATGAAGACCGGCCGGTTCGTAAAGGTGTTCACCAAATGGGTTCTGTCCGCGCTCAACACCATAAACTGGCCGCTGCCGGTCGGACTGACCGCCTGCGGACTGTTGACGAAGTTGATGAGGGCGGGGGACGGGCCAGCCGCAGTGGCCACGCTAGCGGCACAGACGGTCAGGCCCGCGACAAAAAAGCCATATCGAACGAGAATCGAGGCACGATTAAACATGAACAGTGGCTCCGACTTCAAGATTGAGTTACTCCCGAGTGGCAGGATCACTGACAAGCCCTTACGGAAGGGAGCGGCTAGGGGAGTCCAAACCTGCCGGAGGAGGCCAAGCGGCAGTCGCTTGGTATCCTCCGGTAATTACCTAGAATACCAATCTCAGTCCCAGTTGCATGGTTCGAGGACCCCAGTCGCTAGTCACTGCGCTATTGCCGATGTTATTCGCGCCATTGCAGGGCTGCCCCGCAGGCGTTGAGCTGGAACAAAACAGATTCACGCCATTCCACTGGGGGTGGTTGAAAGTATTGAAGGTTTCCCAGCGGACTTGCAACGTTGAAGATTCCTTGGCGAACCAAGGAAGTTGGAAGTTCTTAATAAGGCTCAGATCCCAGTCATTCCGGCCGGGACCCGTCAGGGCAAACTTCCCCATGTACCCAAACATGCCAGGTTCGCCGTTCGAATACAGTTGGGGAAGCGTGATCTGCCCGATCGTTGAAGGGTCAAACCAGCTCACCTCGGGTCCAAACTGAGGAGAATCGTAAGTGCCTTTATGTACCTGAACCTTGCCCAGAGAGTTGCACATCACGCTTCCACCCACCGCGCTGGCTGTCCCCGCGATACCGCAATTAAGACCTATAGGGTTTCCAGTTTGAAAGGTGGCGATGCCGCCCAATTGCCATCCCCCCAATGCGCCACGAAGAAAATTGATGGTGGAATGGGCAAAGAACGGCATCCTGTAAACGAAATTCATCGTCAACACCTGCGCCTGATTGTCAGCAGAGTTGCCGTACCAGCGGCTAAGGTGATAATCATCAACGGTGTTGCCTGAATTCTCACTCCCGCCAGCGCCCAGCAGGTCGTCTAATTGATGGGCCCACGTATAGACAGCCTGGAAAGTCAGGCCGTGCCCGACCGGGTGACGAAAACTGAGCTGTAAAGAATTATAGTTCGAGATCCCCGAATCCTCCCACTGCTGGATACTATTGTAGCCGCGAAACGGGGCGAAGAAGTAGGGGGCGTCTACGGTGTTGATTAGCGCGTTTTGCACGTTGCAGTTTCCAGAGGCGTCACAGTCCGTGGTTCCAGCGAGCGACGGCACATTCACGGTTGTTGCTCCGTCCAAAACCTGGTTGACATTACGCCTCCGCGTGAGGTGGCGACTCTGGTTCCCCACATAGGCCACGCTCACTAGGTTGTTACCAGGAAACTCGTGTTCCACCGTCAGGCTATACTGATTAGACTCCGGCAAGTGCTGTAACAGTGGCTGGGAAACCGTGGATGCTACCGGCAGGGTTCCGGGCGGCGACACATTCGGGTAGCCCCAATTATTCACATAACTCGCGGTCAGGGAGGCAACGGTCGGGACCGTTCCATTGCGCCCGGATGATAAGACATGCGCATTGCCGGTATCAAAAACCAGGCCATAGCCCCCTCGAATGGACGTCTTGCCTGAGCCCGTAGGATCCCAGGCAAAACCAAACCGCGGCGAGGGCGTTCGATGAGTCACGGAAGTGCAACTCAAAGGTATTCCCCCGACACCGCACGCATCCAGCCCGTTTCCATAATTAAGCCAAGTGGCGCCTGTGCCGGGGACAAGATTGCCACTGGCATTTAATTGCGCCTCGTTCGAGGGGTTGAATTGAGCCGGGTCAAAGATTGACGAATTCGAAGGGACGGTGACATCCGCGAAGGGGGTCACGAAGTAGTAGCGAAACCCCAGATTCAGCGTGAGCCGATGTGTAACTCTCCAGTCGTCCTGGAAGTAAGGCTCAAAGTCCCACATCCGCCAATGTCCCTCCGGCAATCCTCCTACCAGTTGCCCATTTATAGTCCTCCCGACTTGAGTATAGGAAGACAAATTGCCCAAGAAGAAGTTGGCCATAGCGTTCCCGGTGTTATTAGGGCCGGAATTCGAAAAGCCGAGGATTCCCTCCGTGTGACCTCCGCCAAAGGCCACGGTGTTGTCGATCCGGGCCAGCCGGAGGTATCCTCCGAACTTCAAGGTGTGTTTCCCCCGCGTCCAAACCGCGTCATCTCGGAGAACCGGGCTCGAACTCCACCAAACTTGTGGCACTCCCGCCGCTTGATAAAATCCAGGACCCCCACCCCCCACACTGATGCCAGGCAACAGCTTACCGAGCGGTGTAATCCCCGAGGCAGACGCCGGGAACATGCTGCCGATCTGCAAACCCGTGGGGTAGAGGATCGAGCCAGAGACGGAATCAATTCCTGTGACCGTAGGTTGAATGCCGTCGTGTTGCCCGGAATAAGCGAAACTCAATGCATTGACCAAGTTAGGCCTAATTGACCAAGTAAGGTTCAGGACCTCATTTGTCGCGGGCGGCTTCTCGATGTCCTCGGTTGTTGGGTACTCGTTGCCATAGTAGGCAGGGATAACTGTCGTGACGACGCGGTCCTGGGTAAAGCGCCCGAAGAGGCGCAGGCTGGTGGTGATGTTTTGGTCCACCCGGACCGAGTCCTCACGGAAGTTGACCGGAGCGCCCGGGGATTTGGTATACCGATTCACGCCATTATTGGGCAGAGGCACGAAAGCATTGAGCAACGTCGTGGCGATGGGGCTGACCGGCACGCGGTCGTTCGCATAGGTCGTCCCGGTCGCCAAATTGGTGGGGAGCACGCAGCCGGAGGCCACCACCACATTATAATTGGAAGATTTCGGATCGCATTCGCTGAAGTCCCCTTGACGCTCGAGTAATGTGGGAACGGTGGTGTCGATGACCGGTGCCACCCGGTCGCGGCGCCACTCTTCCGAAACGAAGAAAAACGTTTTCTGCTTGCTGGTGTTGTAGTGGCCGGGAATATAGAAGGGCCCGCCAAAGGTGAACCCGAAATCGTTATGCTTCACGGGCTGTTTTGGGGCGCTGCCACCAATCGTTTGATTCAAGAACCAATCATTGGCATTAAGCGCAGAGTTTCGCACGAATTCAAATGCCGAGCCATGGAACTGACTGGTGCCAGATTTGGTCGCGGCCTCAATGATCGCGCTGCCCGCACGGGCATATTCCGCGCTGTAGTTCGAGGTCGAGATCTTAACCTCCGCGATCGCCTCCATACTCATGAAGACCTGGAGCGAATCACTCCCCGAGCTCGGGTCAGACGTCGAAGCGCCGTCGTACTCCCAACCCAAGTTCGTACCGGGATTGCCGTTAATGGCAATGTATTGGTCTCCGTACATCCCCGAGGGCGTAAAAGGAGTAAAGGTGCTGCCCGGTGCGGCGCCGGGGATCAGCAAGGCAAGATTGGTAAAGTTTCTCGCGGGGATATTCAGCTCACTGATCTGCCGGCTCGTGATGACGCTGGATAGGGCCCCCGTTTCGGTTTCAACCTTGGGGACATCTCCCACCACGGTCACCTTCTGCTGCGACGTTCCAACTTCAAGGCGGAGATCCAAACGCAGCGTCTGACCCGCATCGAGCGTGATGCCGCTGCGCACGAGTGTGTGAAACCCGGCTGCTTCAGCAGTAACGGTGTAGTCGCCGAGAGGTATCCTCGCCGCGGTATAATCACCCGCTGAGTTCGAGGCGCAGAAGCGGGTGAATCCTTTGGCGGGGTTTGACACCGTGATTTTGACGGTTGGAACCAAGGCTCCGGTCGGATCCGTGACCGTGCCGACAATCGTGGCTAAATCCTCCTGTGCCGAGGCAGCAACGGTGACTAGGAAGAGGCAACACCCCAGGATGATACATCGCAACTTCATGTCAACCCTCCTTGTCAATGACCTAGCCCGACCTCAGACGCGCAGTGTTGCAGTAGCGCTACCCTACCACCACGAGACATTTGTGTCTATAGGACTTTCACAATTTTTTGTCAGTGGCGTCCCATTACAAGTCGAACAGGCTCAATCGGATACCTGTATTGGCATCCATGGATTGGTTCGGTCTCGCAGCTTCTAATCTATAACCATTCGGAGCGAATAAATTGTGCCGTCGATCTCCGATCTCCGATCGGCCACGGCGTTCGGAGACCGCCGCCGCAGCCAAGCTCGCAATCATTTCTGTCGCTCTGTGTAGCATACCAGCCGATATGTTGGCAAGTTCGATGAAAGGGGCCGCCAGGTCATGGCGCAGACGCGTGCAAATACAATACGGCGTCTCCAGCAAACGGTGCAGTGAATTCGTGTTCACCCCCCGAAACGGTAATTGTCCCAGTTGCTGCGACCCGGTTCGTGGAAGGATCAAACCATTCAAACTGGTAAGTTCCCGCGGGTAAACGCACCCTAAAAGCCTTGGGGTAAGGTTGATAGAGCAAATACTCAACCCCGGGATTGGCCAGGCAAAAGCCCGTGCTGGAAAGTGACCCCTGGGGCGTCATCGCCACCAGATTCATCCGATTCGCGTAGGTCTCGGCGCTGCCCATGGCGTCACGAATAACGTTCCAATACGGGTCCACCCGGACTCCGACTTCCGGGTCGGCGGTATTGCCTCCCGGATGGTTTCGCTCCGGCCATTTTGTCAGGTAAGGGTCCATAAAAGCCACGTTGTCGCCGGCCGTAAAATTCTCCCACACCCAGGCGCGCTGCCCGCGTGCACCGTCGTGCTTTATCTCTCCGGGGTTGTAAGCGTGGTCGGTATCGTTGATAATCACCTTAGTGCCATCCGAGGGCGGCACATGGCTCCCTGCCGAAAACCAATCGGCGTGGCTGTTGTAAAGAGTTAAGTCGGAGCCACCCGGCCATTGGAAGGTCATGCCCACGGGGTGCTGCTTGGGCTTGGTGGCTTCGTATTGCTTTACGAGGTTGATGACGCGAAATTGCCAATAATCCGAATAGGGTGAGCCCGATTCGTTGGAGACCTCATAAAGCACGTTGTCGAGGTCGTTCACGGTATCCACAACTTTCCGGATATACGCCGCCTCGATGTTCCATACCGCTCCGGACATCAGGCCGCCGTCGCTCGGGCAGGTTCCAGGGCAACTGATGTGGTTGATGTTATTGCTTTCCACAAAAGGATCGCCATCTTTGGGGTTAGTGTCAAACTGCCATTCGAAGCCATTGAAGAGCATGACGGAAACATAGATCCCGTTCTTGCCGGCGATCATTGTCCGTTGCCGCATGCGATCGAAGTAACTCTGGTCAAGCTTGGTGAGGTCGAATTTCAGACCACCGTCGGTGGCGACACCGGGACCGGTGCGCCGCCACCTGTAGGGAGGACCGACAAAGTTCCCTTCGGCATAGTCAGGGCCTGGGCCGGCATTGGGCAGCTCAGCGGTCCAGAGCCGCATGAAATTGAAGTTGTGGTTCACCATCCATTTCATATAAGCGGCATAGTCAAAATCCACGCCGGGGGGACTCAATTGGCCACGGTCAAGCATGTTTGCCCAGGTATGCGATCCCGAGAGGTAAATGGCTTTGCCGCTGCCGTCGGTAAAGTAACGCCCGTTGGCAGGATTCTTTCGAAGGGGTCCCGAGGCTGTGGGATTTCGCACCGGAGTGAGAGGGGTTTGCTCCTCACCAGCCAATGCCAGTGACGAACAGGCGAAACACAGGACCAACGCGCTTATGAAAAAATCTAAAGGGGCCGGCACCCTGCCCCACGAAAGGCGTTCAACGGGCCTGCTTGACAGTTTCTCGGGACTCAAAATCCGTGATGGCATTTGATTTTCCTCGGCAAAGAATTTGCGTCGCACTGGCACCGGGCTTTGCCCTATCGGCGGAAATACGGAATCGCCACTTTTGTGGCCGGGTCGAAAAGATGCAATGCGGCCGTGTCCAGGGCCACTGTTGTTGTATCGCCGCTCCGCACTCCGGTTTGGCGTCCAACCCGGGCAATGATCTCCTCTTTAGAATCCGGAAGCGCCAGCATCAACAGGGTCTCCGCGCCCAAGGGTTCAACTGCGATGACCCGGGCCGGTATTCGTACTAGGCGCTCAAGGAGCGCGGCGGGTTCATGCTCGTACAAATCCTCCGGCCGCACGCCGACAATGACCGCACTTCCTGCGTACTTACGGAGTTCCGGCAGCGCCTGGGCGGCAAGCTCAATACTGCTGCCGGCCACGTGCAGGAAGGCGCCACCGTCATTGAGCGCCACGGTTCCTTTCAGCATGTTCATTTGCGGATTACCCAAAAACCGGGCCACGAAGGTGTCCGCGGGGCTCTGATAGACCTCCAACGGGCGTCCAATTTGCACCAACTCGCCATGGTTCAGGATACAGATGCGGTGGCCCATGGTCATGGCTTCAACCTGATCGTGCGTCACATAAATCGTGGTGGTGCCCAGCTCTTTCTGTTGCTTGATAAGTTCGTTGCGGGTGGTGAAACGCGCCGCCGCGTCGAGGTTGGAGAGCGGCTCATCGAACAGGAACACTTGGGGCTCGCGTACGATGGCTCGGCCGAGAGCGACGCGCTGCCTTTGACCTCCCGACAGCGCCATCGGTTTCCGCTTCAGGTAGGGCACCATAGCGAGCTTGGCCGCGGTGGCCGTCACCCGACGATCAATCTCCGCGGGCGGGAATCCCCGCCGGCGCAGGCCAAAGGCGAGGTTCGAGTAGACGTCCATGTGAGGGTAGAGCGCATAAGATTGAAACACCATGGCGATATCGCGGTCTTTCGCGGGAACATCATTAATGCGTTTTCCGTTCAGTAAGAGATCGCCGGAAGTGATCGGCTCAAGGCCCGCAATCATGCGCAATATGGAGGTTTTCCCGCACCCGGAAGGCCCTAGCAGTACCATGAACTCGCCGTCCGCCACGGTGAAACTCACATCCTTCACCGCCAGGTCGGCATGGCCTTTGTACTCCTTACAAAGCCTGTCGGCCTTTACCACTGCCATGAGATTTGCCCTTTGTCTCACCTGGCGGCGTCTCTCTAGCGGACCGCCCCGGCCGTCATCCCCTTGATCATCGTTTCGGAGAAGCAAGTGTACAGGAGCAAGACCGGAAGAATCGCGATTATTAGACCTGTCGCCACCATGCCCACGTCAATCTGGTGGCCGCCCATAAAAAACATGATGCCGAGTGGCAGGGTGCGCTTGCTGTTATCCGTGAGCAGAACGACGGCATACAAGAACTCATTCCATAGCATGATGAAATTCAAGAGACCGGTGGTGAAGACCGCGGGCGTTCCGATGGGCAGCGCAATGCGCCAAAAAATCTCGAAGTCTGCGTAGCCATCCAGTTTCGCCGCGTCGAAGAGGTCCTGCGGAATGTGGGCGAAAAAGCTTTCCAGGATGTAGATGGTCATAGGGAGCTGCGTGGCAACGTAGACGAGCACCAACCCGCCGAGCGTGTTGTAGAGCCCCATGTTAAACATGATCTGGAAGAGGGAGAGAATCAGCATCTGGGGAGGCAGCATCATTCCCGAAAGAATCAGAAAGCGCACGCCACGGTTTCCCCGGAAGGGGTATCGCACCAAGCCGTGTGCCGCCATCGCACCCAGCAGGGTGACAATCACTACCGCGGTCACCACCACCAGGGTGCTGTTCCAGAAATACAGGCCGTAGTTGGAGTGAGTCCAAGCACTAACGAACTTCTCAAAATGCGGGTGCAAGGGAAAACGGTAGGGGTGATCGAGGATTTCCGGCGTGGTCCGCAGGGATAAGGCCGCGACCCAAAGGAAAGGCCCTCCTGTAGTGATCGAACAGACCACCACCAACAGTAGGAGCAGGGTTTTCTTCACCGGAATCAAGGCGTTTCCCACAGCAGTACCGCCGTTAGTATTCCATCTTGTCGCGCTGCCGGAGCAAGCTGATAAGGAGCGCCACAAACGCCAGAATCATGGCGAACCAGAGCACCGCGATCGCCGAGGGGTAACCAAGATCAAAGGTGTTCCAATCAAATGCCCGCTTGTAGACATAGGTCGATACCGTTTCCGTGGACCAGAGCGGCCCGCCCCGTGTCATGATCCAGACCACATCGAAAACCATCATCTTGCCCACAAAGGAAAGCACCAGCAGGCTCACCATGGTGGGGCGCAACATGGGGAGGATGATGTAAAAGAGCTTCGCCAGCCAGCCGCAATGATCAAGTTCAGCCGCGCCCAGAACATCCTCCGGCAACGCATAGAGAGCCGCCAGAAAGACGATCATGTTGAAGCCCGCCCATTTCCACACCTGGGTCGCGAGCACGGCCCACAAGGCGGTATGTGGGTCACCCAGCCACGCATGCTCCAGGGAGCCCAAACCGACCAAACGTAGCCCCGCGTTCACTACCCCCCAATCGTAGTCGTAGATCCATACCCAGATGATCCCGACGACCACATAAGAAATTAACACCGGCGAGAACCACACGATCTTCCAGAACCGGGCCAGGGGGATCTTGGCAAACAGGAGCAGGGCTAATAGCAAGCCATAGGCAACATCGAAGACCGTGCCAAACAACGCGAAAATCGCCGTGTTTTTCACGGCCTTCCAGAACACATCGTCGTGCGTAAGCAAAGCCCCATAGTTCCCCAAGCCGACGAATTCCAGGGCGTTATGAGATTTCATAACATATAGACTGTTATAAATGGTCTTCAATACAGGGAAGAGAGTGAAACCTAAATAGATGATCAACGCCGGGGTGATGAAAATGACGATGGGAATCCATGCGGGGGATTGCGCAGGGAGACGGCCTCGATCGTCACTGGGCTCAACTCGAACCACGGATGCCATAGGGATTTCCCGTTTAGCCTTTGTAACAGCCTCGATTCATCAGGCGGAGGGCTTCGTCAACCGAAAGCAACCCGCCGGGGAAACTGGAGTTCATGACCTGAATGTATGTATCCAGGCACGCGCCTTCAAGGAAATCGGTCGGATCCCTGTCGAAATACTTCGCGCCCTGCTGGCGAGCCATCAATTCCGGGTAATAACCCGGATAGTGAGCGCTGACGGGGATGCCCTGCGTCTTCACTGCGGTTTGCAGGTGAACGGTGTCAATCCAAGATTCTCCGATTTCCGGCGTCGACATGGCATTCAGGTAATCCGCCGCCAATTGGCGATTTGGACTTGCGGCGTTAATGGCAAAGCTGGAGCCGACAGCACGAACCTTGCACTCGTTGCAGGCTCCGTCATCCATGGCGGGGAATTGCATGATGCCCAGCGGAAAGTCTTCGGGCTGGCCGCCCTCGTCAACCGGCACGAATGCGCGGCCGGTATACCAACTTCCCATCGGCAACATGACTCCCCCGGGCTTTTGATAAAAGTAGAAGTGCGATTCCCCAAGCTTGAGAGTCATGAAATTCTTTGGATATGCGCCTGCGTCAACCAGTTCTTTGACCCAACGAAAGACCGCCATCACGCGGGGATCCTCAAACGATAAATGGCCAGCAAAGAGTTTGGCGTAATCGTTAAGTCCGAGCTTGTGGAGCAGGGCCTGCGTAAGGATGTAGGCGCCAGGGTAATTGCGGTCACCTACGCCTTGCACAATGGGGGTGATTCCGGCGGCGCGGGCCTTTTTGATCAAATCGAGAAACTGGTCTTGCGAGAACTGGGCATTAGGCGGCGGGGTGAAGCCCAGTTTCGCCAGCAGGTCCTTGTTGTAGTAAAGCTCATCGGTATAGACCTCCTGGGGCACCGCCCACGTTTTCCCGTCGTTAATCCAGGCTTGCCTTGCCCAGGGGTAAATGTTGCCCCAATCGATCAAATTGTCGAGAGGAAGGACATAGCCGTCGGTGATTAAATTACTCCAGTCCGCCTCGATATAGAAGACGTCCGGGCCCTGACCAGCGGGCAGCGCGGTCTTCAAAGCGACCACCAGGCCTTCAGAGTCGTACCAGGTGATCCTGACGCGAACCCCCGGATGAGTCCGTTCGATTTCCCGCGCCACTTTCTCCCGCACTGCAACCTTCGCAAGTTCGTCCGCCTCATGGCTCCAAATCGACAGGGTGATGCCTTCCTCCTGAGGCTTTTGGAAGAGCTCGAAGAAACCCCCCAGCGCCAATACCAAGGCGCCTGCTATGGCAATTTTCCTCATCATTTACACGAAGGCGGCGCCTGACCGATCGAGAGGATTCAACGGCAATTCACTCGGCCCAAGGAGACTCGAAGCCGGTTACGGCTTCGCTGCGGGAGCACACAAACACCCCGAGTGCGGAGAGGATCGCGCGTCGAAGACGACCGGACGCCTTTCAGTCCCAGTCTTTTCCAGTGGGATGACCCTGGACAACCTCTTGCCCACGCTCCTGAGAGCTTCTTGGACGATAACCACGACCACACAAAGTCCGAACATCGCCGCCGAGGCGATTGCAACCAGAAGCACACACGTGGCGTACATGAAGATGATGTACACAGAATCTCTCTCCGCGTCTCCGGCGCGGCGCTCCCTTGACAGCCGCTTACGGATCGAGTCTAAAGAACCACACCGGCCAACTCAGAAAAGGACTCCACCGATTGCGCGCGGACTGTGAACTCTTGTGGGGTCCGGTTCGCCAGTGAACTATGCGGCCGGACCTCGTTGTAGTCTCTCCTCCAGGCTTCGATGACTTTTCGAGCTTGCCTCAGGGTCCGAAACCAGTGTTCGTTCAAGCACTCGTCCCGCATCTTGCCGTTGAAGCTCTCGATGAAAGCGTTTTGAATCGGCTTGCCGGGCTGAATGAAATGCAACTTGACGCCTCGCTCGTAGGCCCAGACGTCCAGCGCCTGGCCCGCGAACTCCGGTCCGTTGTCCGTGACCAAGACCGGGTAGTCCTCGCAGCTCGCTGAGCCGCTCCAGCACGCGAACCACTCGCCCTCCCGGAATCGACGTGTCCACTTCCGCTGCCACGCACTCCCGGCTGTAATCATCCACGATGTTCAGGCTCCGAAACTTCCGCCCGTCGCCCAAGCCATCCGAAACGAAATCCATCGACCAGCGCTGATTCGTCTGCGTCGGCAGTGCCAAAGGCTGCCGCTCCACTGCCCCGATCCGCTTCCGTTTCCGCCGCCTCACGCTCAATCCCTCTTCCCGGTATAGCCGGTAAACGCGCTTGTGATTCACCCTCTCTCCGGCCCGCTTCAACAGCACCGTCAGCCGGCGGTAGCCATAACGCCGACGCTCGGCGGCCAGCTTCTTGAGGCGTTCTCGCAGCTCCGACTCCTCGGACTTGCCCCGCTGGTAGCGATAGCTCGATCGGCCCAACCCGGTCAGACTAGAAGCCCGCCGCTCGCTCAACTCCCGGTGCGCGGTCCTCATCTCGCCTACACCTTCGCGCCGCGCCGCAGGCGTCACTACTTTTTTGCCAGCACCGTCCGCAACGCCTGAATGTCCAACACCTGGTCGGCCACCATCTGCTTTAGCCGCCGGTTCTCATCCTCCAACTGCCGCAGCCGCCGGGCTTCGCTCACTTCCAGCCCGCCGTACTGCGCCTTCCAGCGGTAGTACGTCTGATCGGCGATCCCGTGCTTTCGGCAGACCTCTCCTACCCCCAAACCCGATTCCACTTCCTTCAGCACCCCGATAATCTGCTCCTCGCTGAACCGACTCTTCCTCATCGCTCGTCCTCCTTGGGCTTTTATACCCCGCAGAACTCACATTTCAGCTGGTCCAGTTTTGGGGGAGCAGGTCAAGCTTCAAACCAGTATATCCACATCAGCTGTCATATCCAAGGTCGCGAATCGAGACATGTTAAATGTTACTGCTAAGCGGCTGTCAAGCCATTTAGAAATGTTACCCGTCGCGTCGTGAGAGATGTAACCCTCCCGAAGAGCCATCAGGAGGGTTGCCATGAGTCACGCCTCGCGCTGGGAATATTTTCAGGCGGTTTACGCTCGCTATCGGCGAGCAGATCGGAATGGCAAGCACGCCGTGCTGGATGAGTTCTGTGCCAACACCGGCTATCACCGCAAGTATGCCTTGCGGCTGTTGAAGGGTCCGGCGCCGGAGCGGAGCGCCCGGCAGTGCAGCGGAACCGTACTCCCCGTTATAGTGCGGGCCTGGTCTCGATCCTGGCGGCGGTGTGGGCGGCGGCCGGCTACCCTTGGTCGGTGCTGCTGAAGGCGCTGCTGCCGCTGCTGCCGCTGTGGATGCCCTGGGTGCGGAAGCGCTTTCGACTGAAGCCGGAGATGGAGGAGCAGTTGTTGAGCATCAGTGCGCGGCAGATCGATCGCCGGCTGCGGGAGCGCAAGGCGCGCCTGAAGCATCGTCGCTACGGAGGCACCCGGCCGGGCACTCTGCTGAAGCATCAGATTCCCATCAAGACCGACAACTGGTCGGTGAAAATGCCGGGCTTCACCGAGATCGACTTGGTGGCGCACTGTGGGAATTCGGCTCAGGGAGAATTCGCCCATTCACTGAATGTGACGGATATTCATACCACTTGGACGGAGACGCGGGCCCTGCTGGGAAAAGGGCACGCGCGCGCGATTGCGGCCTTGGGCGAGATCCGCGAAGCCCTGCCGTTCCGCTTGTGCGGCATCGATTCGGACAACGGCTCGGAGTTCATCAACTGGCCCTTGGGTCGATGGTGTGAACAGCACAAAATCCAGTTCACGCGGGGACGGCCCTACAAGAAGGACGACAACGCCCACGTGGAGGAAAAAAACTGGACGCATGTGCGGAAGCTGTTGGGCTGGGAACGCTACGACAAGCCCGAGGCGCTGGAAGCGATCAATGACCTGTACCGTAACGAGCTGCGCTGGTGGCTGAATCTGTTCCGGCCGTCGGTGAAGCTGCTGAAGAAGAAACGAGTGGGTTCGAAGCTGCGGCGGCAATATGTCCGGCACAAACTCCCTTGCAACGGGTGGCCGAGTGCCAGGAAAGCGACCCGGAAAGAGTGGCGGCCTTGAAGAAGTTGCAGAGCCAGTTGGACCCCTTCGAACTGTCGCAGACGATCGATCGCAAGCTGCAGCGCCTGTACCGCCTGGCGCACCAGCGTCTGAGTCCTTGGGTGCCAGGAGCGAACAGTTAGGCTAGATGATAGGCTAGGGCGTAGAGTTACATTTCTGATGGCTTGACGGCTCATTCGAAAGTTACATTCTTAGATGGCTTGACAGGG
>DASYYZ010000042.1:0-1575 GCA_035946735.1 Terriglobia bacterium | reverse complement strand
GGCCAGCTTATGCTCGGCGTCGCGCCGGATCGTCGCGGATTGCTGCCTGATGCGGATGTGAAACGCCTCGAGGAGTTCGGCGCCGCGATCCGCAATCGTTACGGTAAGAGCGCCATCATGGAAAGTCGCATCCGAACGAACGGTGCAACCGAAGCCGCTCTCGACGGCGATCCCGACACGTTCTGGTCCGCGCCGGCGGGCTCTCATCACGCGACGCTGGAAGTAAGCTTCCAGAAGCCCGTCACATTCGATCGCGCCCTCACCATGGAGTGGCTCAACGACGGCCAGCACGCAGAGAAATATCGAATCGAGATTTGGAATGGGAACGGGTGGAAACCGGTCGTGGAAGGCGGACCAATCGGTCATGAGAAGATCGACATCTTTCCGCCCGTAACCGCCTCCCGCGTCCGCCTCAATATCCTCTCCTCAACCGCTCCCGCCCACATCCGCGAATTCCAGCTCTTCCTCGCGCACCCCTCCGACTGATACGTCTTAGGTGACCACCTCATTCGCTTCCCTGCGTGCAGAATTGACGCGTTTATATGTGGAACGTCACCTCTATGACCTGCCGCACCGTAACTGCGTTGCCGTGCTCATCAAGCGCCGGCTTGAATCGCCACCTTTGCACTGCACTGATCGCCTCTTCCGTGAGACCGAACGGCAAGGCGCGCATGATCTGTATGTCCTTCGCGCGCCCGTCGCTACTTACAATCACCACCATCACGACTGTGCCGGCAACTCTGTGGGCTGCACCTTCGGCGGAATAATCGGCCTGCCGACAGTGCTCGCAGCGCGGGTATGTGTATCCCTTCTGCGAGCCGGTCGGAGAATCCGAATGCCAGGCGTAGTGAACTGCCGTCTCGGACATTTGCTGAACAGTGGAGGTTAACGGCATATCCGTGTTCAAGCCAACGAGAGACTGCCCGTCGCTCACGCGATAGCACACGACCTGAAGTTTGATTGCTCCATTCGGGGTCTGCTCCAAGTCCGGCCACACGAACGCGTCGAATTTGTGGCTTTGTGCTATCCACCAGGCCGTGGTGACGTCTCGAACCAGATCCGAGGCGTAGTCATCAGCAGGGAGCGTTCGGTGCAAATCTCCCCAGGTCTGGACCCTCACACCAGGTAGAGATTTCGCTAGCGCAGCGGTGAAGTCTCCCGCGAGCCGCTGGCCTAAGACGCTGACCGTGGGCCACTGATCCTCGGCGTTCGGCTTCTTGCGCTTTTTCTTCTTCGGCGTCGGCGGTGGCGGGAAGCCCTCGGCCAGGAACTCCGGTTCCGTCGCCGGCCCAACAAAGTCGAACACTAGGATGGTCCTAAACTTGGACTTGTCGATCGCTCCGGCCATCTCCGTCGCGAGTGCCTCGATTGCGGGCCGATCCGGGATGACAGGGGAGTTTGTAGGCGAAGCCTGCGTCGGAGTCGTGGCTGCCCTAGATTGCTGAGCGGAAGGACGCGGCTTGGCAGCAACTGCTCCCCCCGTGCACAACAAAATCCATATGAACACCGTTTGGACCCAAGTTCGGATGCTCGTTCTCATGACCCCTCTTCAACCGCGGCCGCCCACATTCGCGA
>DASYYZ010000041.1:0-44187 GCA_035946735.1 Terriglobia bacterium | reverse complement strand
AGGCCTACTGGTCCGAGGCTGTCCCGCGTTCAACCCTCGAGCGGGCGATTCGCAATTCGCTTTGCTTCGGAGTTTACGTTGACGGACGGCAGGCGGGTTTTGCGCGAGTCGTCACCGACCGCGCCACTTTCGCGTATATCGCCGATGTTTTCATCCTCGAGCCGCATCGCGGCCGCGGGCTGTCAAAAGAAATGATGGGAGTCATCAGATCCCATCCCGGCCTCCAGGGTCTGCGCCGCTGGAGTCTGGCCACGCGCGACGCCCACGGGCTTTACAGCCAGTTCGGTTTCACCCCTCTTCAAATGCCCGAACGCCACATGGAGATCCTCGACCTTGAGATCTACAAGAAATCTCGCCGGGCCGCCGGCGCCGGCAGTGAATAAGCACTCGTAAGACCGAGGCGAAAGCCGCTGCAAACTTAGTTCCGCTCCATCTGCTGCCTCGCATGACACCAGTAACCTGCTTTGGTCGTCGGAGGCTTGACATCGAGGCATCAACGCATCAAAATGCGTATATGCGGACAACGGTTGATATTCCCGATGGGCTTTACCGGACTCTAAAAGCCAGAGCGGGTCTGAGCGGCGTTACGTTACGGCAATTGGTTGTGCGCCTGATTGAGCAGGGCTTGGGCTCATCGCCGGCTCAGAGTGACGCTGGTAGGCGACGCGACCCGCCCCCCGTGATCATCGCCCCTCGCGGTGTTCCCATTCCCGCGCTATCGCATAACAAGCTCAGGGGCATGGAAGAAGCAGAGGATGAAGCCAAGCATGCCCGATCTGCTTGATTCGAACGTTTGGCTGCCGTTGTCCGCGCCCGATCACGTGCATTATTCCCGCGCCCGAAGGTACTGGGACCAGGAAGCCGCCCACGAGATTGCATTCTGCCGTGTAACGGCGCTGGCGCTACTTCGCCATATGACGAACCCTGATATTCTGGGCGAGGCAGCTTTGGATGGCGCTGCAGCGTGGCACGCTCTGCGCACTTGGCTCGCGCTGCCACGGATCACATTCCTCGCCGAACCCTCGGGATTGGACGAATTGCTGGGCGGGTGGAGTGAGCAGCTTGATCTGCGAGGAGGGCACTGGACGGATGCCTATCTTGCCGCCCTGGCGACAGCGAGCGGCTGCCGTTTGGTGTCATTTGATCGCGATTTCAGACGATATGCAGGCATCGACTTCCTGTACTTGCGCGCGTAATCTCAGTCTCTTGGCGCGCGCTGCGAGACTCGGTCCGCAGGGCTGTGGCATTTCGGTTAGATAAAGCGGGGACTCACCCGCACGTTAGCGCCTCTCCGAAGCTTCGACCGCGGCTCCGCGCTTGCCCGGTTTTTCCCCGAACGCCACATGGAGATCCTCGACCATGAGATCCACAAGAAAGCTTGCCGGGCCGGCGGCGATTAGCCGCTCCGCTCGCCTGCCGCGCTGGCTCGCCTTGTTTGCCGTCGTGTCCGTGCCGCTGATCCTGTTTCCGAGGATCAGCCTGCCGAATACCGAACAAACACCCGCCGATCAACTCGGGTCGTTCGTCACCGCCAAAGACGTGATGGTGCCGATGCGGGACGGCGTGCGTCTTGCCACGGATGTTTACATTCCGGCCAGCGAGGGCATGCCCAAGCCGGGCAAGTTTCCGGCAATTCTGGAGCGAACCCCCTACAACAAGAATCTCTCGGAGGGACGCGCTGCCTATTACGCCGCTCGGGGATACGTTTACGTGGGTCAGGACACGCGGCCGCTACGGCTCCGAAGGCGTGTGGCACATGATGACCGACGACGTGAACGACGGCTACGACACCGCCGGGTGGCTGATCAAACAGGCCTGGAGCAACGGCCACTTCGGCATGGTGGGCACCTCATATGTGGGAGGGACCCAGCACGCGCTCGCGGAGTCGGGCGCGCCCGGCCTCACGGCCTTGCTGCCGGTGGACGCGGTGTCAAACGCCGGCTATTTCGGCATGCGCAACGGCGGAGCATTCGAACTGCGCTTCATGAATTGGATCTTTACGATGGGCGCGCCCGAAGGCAGCCGCGAAGCGCGCGATCCCGTCACGCGGGCGGCACTTCAGGAAGCCGGCAAAAACGTTCGCGAGTACTTGCTGGCGCTGCCCTTGCGCAAGGGAACCACACCGCTGCGGCTCGCGCCCGAATACGAGGATTGGCTCGTGTTCGCCATGGGGCACGGCGAAAACGACTCCGCCTGGAAGCAGCCCGGCTTTGACGTGGTGGACCAGGTGAGTCGCTACGAGGACACGCCGGTTTACCTCATCGGCGGCTGGTACGACTCCTGGGCGCTGCAGACCACCATGACCTACATGGCTTTAGCCCGCTCCAAGCGCGGACCCATCAAGATGATTCTGGGTCCGTGGATTCATGGCTCGCACATGATGCACGCGAGCGGGCAGGCCGAATACGGTCCGGACGCGGCCCTCGATAGCGACGCTTTCCACATGCGCTGGTTTGACCATTGGCTGCAGGGTGCGAACAATGGCGTGGAACGCGAGGCGCCGGTGAAGATTTTCGTGATGGGCGGCGGCAGCGAGGAAAAGACGTGGGGTGGCTTCCACCTGCACGGCGGCGCCTGGCGCGACGAACAGGAGTGGCCGCTCGCCCGCACGCGCTGGACTTCCTACTACCTGCACGGCGACGGATCGCTTTCGACCGCGAAGCCTGCGGAGGCCGCAAGCAGCACGGCCTACGATTTTGATCCGCGCCATCCCGTGCCCACCATTGGCGGCAACGTGTCTTCCGGAACCGGCGTTCTGCTGCAAGGCGCCTGGGACCAGCGCTGCAGCGATGCCGTCTGGAACTGCGACGATTCCCTTCCCCTTTCGGCGCGGCGCGACGTGCTGGTGTTCACGACGACGCCGCTCACCGAGGACGTGGAAGTCACAGGCCCGATTGACGTGAAGCTGTGGGCCTCTTCATCGGCGCCGGACACCGACTTCACCGCCAAGCTGATCGACGTGCATCCTTCTAGCCGCGATTATCCTGCCGGTCTCGACATGAATCTCGAAGACGGCATTCTTCGCGCGCGCTTTCGCGATTCGCTTGAAAAGGCGGAGTTGATGAAGCCGGGCACGATCTATCCGTTCACCATCCACCTTTATCCCACCTCCAACGTGTTCAAGCAGAGTCATCGCATCCGCGTGGATATCTCGAGCAGCAACTTTCCCCGCTTCGACGTGAATCCGAACACCGGCGAGCCGCTGAACGCCAATCGACGCGTCGCCATCGCTACCAATACGATTTACCACGACCGCGAGCATCCCTCTGAGATCATTCTGCCGATCATTCCGCGGTGACCAGGTGACGCGGCGCACGCGAGGCATTCAGGGTCACAACGCTTGCCTGGCGAAGTTGCTGCGACCTTCGGTCAGCGGTCACGAGCCGGGGGGCCAAGAGCTTTGGGAACAAGTTGAGGGTCGGTATCGTAAGGCAAAGAGGCGATGTCGAGTCAACTCGAAAGATCGCCGTCGAAAATCAGCAGCTGCATGAGGGAACGATGAGCACTATCTTGCAGGACATTCGATTCGGCCTGCGCGCGCTGGCCAAGAATCCGGCACTGACGGCGGTTGCCGTGATGGCGCTGGCGCTCGGTATCGGCGCCAACACCGTCATCTTCAGCTCGGTCAACGCCATGCTGCTGCACCCATTTGCTTTCAAGGACCTCGACCGCGCTGTGGGCGTTTCTGAGACGATTCCAAAGCAGGACATCCACCACATGAGCGTGGCTCCAGCCAACTTCCGGGACTGGACGGAACACAGCACCAGCTTCGACTATCTCGCCGCCAGCCACAACTGGGACGTGAACCTCACCGGCTCAGGCGTTTCCGAGCGTCTGGAAGGCGTGCAGGTGACGCGCGACTTCTTCGCGCTGCTGGGGATTGAACCGCGGCTGGGTCGCGTTATCGGCGGCGGAGACTTCGAGCCCGGCCACCACTCGGTGATTGTGCTCAGCGAGAGATTCTGGCGGCAGCATCTCGGGGCAGAATCCTCGATCCTCGGCAAGGACCTGCTCTTGAACGGCGCCAAGTTTACGGTGATCGGCATCATGCCGTCGGATTTTGATTTTCCCGTGGGCGCCGAAGCGTGGTCGCCGCTCGATCTGGCGGGAGCCCTGCAAGCGGACCGCTCGAATCACTATCTGGAAGTGATTGGCAGGCTTAAGCGCGGAGTATCAATCGAGCAGGCTGAGGCGGGCCTGAATACCATCGCAGCGCAGCTCGGCCGCCAGTACCCGAGCACCAACACGGGACATGGAGTGAGAGTGAGTGGGTTGGTGGAAGACGTGAGCAACGGCACGTCGCAATTCCTGGCGACTCTGATGGGCGCCGCCATTTTTGTGCTCTTGCTCGCCTGCGCCAACGTTGCCAACATTCAACTGGCACGCGCCACCTCGCGCCAGAAGGAGATCGCGCTGCGGATTGCTCTCGGAGCCGGACGCTGGAGAATTGCGCAGCAACTCCTCGTCGAAGGCCTGCTGGTGGCCACGTTGGGCGCGTCGGGCAGCCTGCTGCTCTCCTTCTGGGGGCTTGAGATCTCGCGGCGCAGTATTCCCGCCTTCATCGTCCAGCACGTTCCCGGCCTGAAGCACTTGGTGATCGACACCCGGGTGCTCGTCTTCACTCTCGCGATCGGCCTGTTAAGCGGAATTCTGGCTGCGCTCGCGCCGGCGATTCAATGTTCGCGCCTCGGAGTAAATGAGATTTTGAAAGAGGGCGGCCGTGGCGGGACTTCGGCACCCGGTCGCAGCCGGCTTCGCGCCCTCCTGGTGGTCTCCGAAGTTGCGCTCGCGCTGGTGCTGGTGGTAGGAGCCGGACTGATGGTGAAGGGCTTTAACCAACTGCTGAACCGCGATCCCGGCTTCGACCGCACCCACGTCCTAACGTTTCACGTGACCTTGGCCGAATCGAAATACCGCGAACCGGCCGCGATTCGCGGATTCTACGCCCAGTTGGTCCAGAAACTGCAGGCTCTTCCCGGCGCCGAATCAGCGGCAACCGTCACCAGCGTTCCCGCAAGCTGGAACTGGAATAGTACGGAGTATCGCGGCGAAGACCAGCCTGCGCCGGCTCCCGGCGAAATGCGCCACGCCATCTCGCAGTCGATTGCGCCGGACTATTTCCGCGCGCTGAAGGTGCCGCTGCTAAAAGGCCGCTTCTTCAGCACTCTGGACGGACCCGAGACCACGCCTGTGGTGATTGTCAGCGAAAGCCTGGCGCATCGCATCTGGCGCGATCAGGATCCGACTGGAAAACGCCTGAAGCTCGGGCGCGATGAGAACGAACCCTGGCGCACGGTGGTGGGCGTGGTGGGCGACGTCAAACCGGACACGTTCGATCCTGAAGCCAGCCCCACCAGTTACGTTCCTTTCACCCAGGTGCCGGAAGCGGGTTCCACACTGGTGGTACGGACCGCAGGCGACCCCGACGCGCTCGCGGCCGCAGCGCGCGGCGCCGTGCGGAGCATCGACCCGGACCAGCCGGCTTACGACATGCGCACTCTCGAACAGCGCATGGCCGATAACGCAAGCGGCGTGCAGTTCTCGGCGCGCATGATGGTGGTGTTCGGAGCCATCGCGCTCGTGCTCTCCGGGGCCGGCATCTTCTCTGTGATGGCATACTCCGTGCGCCAGCGCAATCATGAGATGGGCGTGCGAATCGCCTTGGGAGCCCGCCGCGCCGATCTTCTTAAATTGGTAATCGGCTACGCATCGAGGTTATCGCTGGCCGGCCTCGCCATCGGAGTTCCCTGCGCGCTTGCGCTCACCCGGCTGCTTTCTAGCCTTCTCTTCGGCATCATCCACATGGATGCGTTGATGTTCGTGGGACTCACTGTCCTGCTTGCGCTGCTCGCCGTTCTGGCGGCTTATCTTCCCGCTCGCTGGGCGACCCGAGTGGATCCTATGGAGGCGTTGCGCGCGGAATAGCAGCGCCCGTCGCGACGGACGGAGGTCCCGAGCCGGCGTAGTGCTTACCCTACAAGCAGCGCGTCAATCTTCCGTCCTTTCCCCGATCAACATCGGGAAGATTCCCAGGTACCTTAGTAGAATTCCCAATAGCTTCGTGCCGAGGGGTGCGGTAGGCTGAGACGCTACATGGCACGGAACCGGCTCGGGCAATCTCTCGAGTGAAGGGAGGTTCCCGTGAAGTTGCCGACTGACGTTCGCAAATTGAGGATCGAATCAGCCTCAGGAAACAGGCGAGCCGCTTTGATCGGGCGACATCCCACGTCATCCGTGCGGCAGAGACGAAGGCAAGGAAAACGCTGCAGAGAAAACATGAAAAGCTGAATACTATCGCGAGGGAAACCCATGCGGACACAAGCTGTCGCCGGCTCGAAGACTGAGGGCCCCGTTCCGAAGGCTAACGGTCGCGGCGGAAGAACGCTCCAGCAAGTGGAGTTGCTGCAGGCGTTGCAGGCCGTGCGCTCCGGCGACTTCTCCGTGCGCCTGCCGGGCGATCGAACAGGAATAGACGGAAAGATCGCCGACACGTTCAACGAAATCGTGGTGGCGAACGCGCGCATGGCCGCTGAACTGAAGCGTGTAGGACACGTGGTGGGAAAGAAGGGACAGACCAGCCAGCGAGTCAGATTTGAGCCGCTGGGCGGAGAGTGGGGAGAGATGGAGGACTCGATCAACGCCCTGATCGACGACCTGCTGTGGCCCACCACGGAAGTGACGCGCGCGGTTTCGGCCGTGGCCCAGGGCGATCTGCTGCGCACGGTGCCGCTCAAGGTGGATGGACGCCCGCTCGAAGGCGAGTTCCTGCGATCCGCCAGCATTGTCAACACGATGATCCAGCAACTCGTCGTGTTCACCTCCGAGGTCACCCGCGTGGCGCGCGAGGTGGGCACCGACGGCAAGCTGGGCGGCCAGGCCGAGGTTCGCGAAGTCAGCGGCGTCTGGAAGGACCTCACGGAGAACGTCAACCTGATGGCCAGCAATCTCACGGCCCAGGTCCGCAACATCGCGGAAGTGGTTATCGCGGTGGCCAGCGGCGATCTCTCGAAGAAAATCACAGTCGATGTTCGCGGCGAGATTTTGCAGCTCAAAGAAGCCATCAACACCATGGTGGACCAGTTGCGATCGTTCGCCAGCGAAGTTACGCGCGTGGCGCGCGAGGTGGGAACCGAAGGGCGCCTGGGCGGCCAGGCCCTGGTTCCCGGCGTGGCCGGCACCTGGAAGGACTTGACCGATTCCGTCAACGCAATGTGCGGCAACCTGACGGCTCAGGTGCGCAACATCGCCGACGTGACCACGGCCGTGGCGCGCGGCGACCTCTCCCGCAAAATCACGGTGGACGTAAAGGGCGAAATCCTGGAGCTGAAGAACACCATCAACACCCTGGTGGATCAACTCAACGGCTTCTTTAGCGAGGTCACCCGCGTGGCGCGCGAAGTGGGCACGGACGGCAAGCTCGGCGGCCAGGCGCAGGTGCAGGAGGTTCGCGGCGTCTGGAAGGACCTCACCGAAAACGTAAACCTGATGGCGAGCAATCTGACGGCCCAGGTGCGCAACATCGCCGACGTTACGATCGCGGTCGCGAGCGGCGACCTTTCCAAGAAAATCACGGCGGACGTTCGCGGCGAGATTCTGCAGCTCAAAGAAGCGATTAACACGATGGTGGACCAGCTCCGGTCCTTCGCCAGCGAAGTTACGCGCGTGGCGCGCGAGGTGGGCACCGAAGGCCGGCTCGGCGGCCAGGCAGTGGTGCCGGGCGTGGCCGGTACGTGGAAAGACCTTACGGACAGCGTCAACTTCATGGCCAACAATCTGACCGCTCAGGTGCGCAACATTGCCGACGTGACCACGGCTGTGGCGCGCGGCGACCTGTCACGCAAGATCACCGTGGACGTGCGCGGCGAAATCCTGGAGTTGAAGAACACCATTAACACCATGGTGGATCAGCTTAACGCCTTTGCCTCCGAAGTGACGCGTGTGGCGCGCGAAGTGGGTACCGAAGGCAAGCTCGGCGGCCAGGCGCAAGTGCCCGGAGTGGCCGGGACCTGGAAGGACTTGACGGACAACGTCAACTTCATGGCGAGCAACCTGACCGCCCAGGTGCGCAACATTGCCGAAGTGTCAACCGCCATCGCGGACGGCGATTTATCGCACAAGATCACTGTGAACGTCAGTGGCGAGATTCTGCAGCTCAAAGAGAGCATCAACACCATGGTAGACCAGCTCAACGCCTTCGCCGGCGAAGTCACCCGCGTGGCGCGTGAGGTGGGAACCGAAGGCCGCCTGGGCGGACAGGCCAACGTGCGCGGCGTGGCCGGAACCTGGAAGGACCTCACCGATAGCGTCAACTCCATGGCCAACAATCTTACGGCCCAGGTGCGCAACATCGCCGAAGTGGCAACTGCCATCGCCAACGGCGACTTGTCGCGCAAAATTACGGTGAACGTCAGCGGCGAGATTCTGCAGCTCAAAGAGACCATTAATACCATGGTGGACCAGCTCAACGGGTTCGCCGGCGAAGTCACCCGCGTGGCCCGCGAAGTGGGAACCGAAGGAAAGCTGGGCGGCCAGGCTCAGGTGCCCGGAGTGGCCGGCACCTGGAAGGACCTCACGGACAGCGTCAACTCCATGGCGCGCAACCTCACGGCGCAAGTGCGCAACATCGCCGAGGTTGCCACCGCCGTGGCCACCGGCGACTTGTCGCGCAAGATCACGGTGGACGTGCGCGGCGAGATTCTGCAGCTCAAGGAAACGCTTAACACCATGGTAGACCAGCTCAACGCGCTCGCCGCCGAGGTAACGCGGGTGGCGCGCGAGGTAGGTACCGAAGGCAAACTGGGCGGCCAGGCGGCGGTGCCCGGCGTAGCTGGTACCTGGAAAGACCTCACCGACAGCGTCAACTCCATGGCCGGCAACCTGACCGGTCAGGTGCGCAACATTGCCGAGGTGGCTACGGCGATCGCCTCGGGCGACCTCTCGCGCAAGATCACGGTGGATGTGCGCGGTGAGATTCTGCAGCTCAAAGAGACGCTGAACACGATGGTGGACCAGCTCAACGCCTTCGCCGGCGAAGTTACGCGTGTGGCCCGCGAAGTCGGAACCGAGGGAAGGCTCGGCGGTCAGGCAAACGTCCCGGGCGTGGCCGGCACCTGGAAGGATCTTACGGACAGCGTCAATTCGATGGCCGGCAACCTGACCGGCCAGGTCCGAAACATCGCTGAAGTCACCACCGCCGTGGCGCGCGGCGACCTGGGACGCAAAATCACGGTGGACGTTAAGGGTGAAATTCTGGAGCTCAAGAACACCATCAACACGATGGTGGACCAGCTCAACGCTTTCGCCTCCGAGGTCACGCGCGTGGCGCGCGAAGTGGGCACCGAAGGCAAACTCGGCGGACAGGCGGTGGTACCCGGCGTGGCCGGCACCTGGAAAGACCTCACCGACAACGTCAACCTCATGGCCTCGAACCTGACGGCGCAGGTCCGCAACATCGCCGAGGTTGCCACCGCCATTGCCAACGGCGATCTCTCCAAGAAAATCACCGTGGACGTGCGCGGCGAAATCCTGCTGCTGAAGGAAACGCTCAATACCATGGTGGAGCAACTGCGTTCCTTTGCAGCTGAGGTCACTCGCGTGGCCCGCGAGGTGGGCAACGATGGACGTCTGGGCGGCCAGGCGGTGGTGCCCGGCGTGGGCGGCACCTGGAAAGATCTCACCGATAACGTCAATTTGCTGGCCGCCAACCTCACCACGCAGGTTCGCAACATCGCCGAGGTGACCACTGCCGTGGCGCGCGGCGACCTGTCGCGCAAGATCACGGTGGACGTGAAAGGCGAAATCCTGGAATTGAAGAACACTATCAATACCATGGTGGACCAGCTCAATGCCTTCGCGGCGGAAGTCACTCGCGTGGCGCGCGAAGTGGGCACGGACGGCAACCTCGGCGGCCAGGCGCAGGTACCGGGCGTGGCCGGCACCTGGAAGGATCTCACTGACAACGTCAACGTGATGGCGGCCAATCTCACCGAGCAGGTGCGCGGCATCGTCAAAGTGGTGACCGCGGTCGCCAACGGCGATCTCAAGCAGAAGCTCACGGTTCGAGCCAAGGGCGAAGTGGCGGCGCTCGCCGAGACCATCAACAATATGACGGATACGCTTGCCACCTTCGCCGAACAGGTCACCAGCGTGGCGCGCGAAGTGGGCGTGGAGGGTCGCCTCGGCGGCCAGGCCAACGTGCCCGGAGCCGCCGGAACCTGGAAAGATCTCACCGGCAACGTCAACCTGCTGGCTGCCAACCTCACCACGCAAGTCCGCGCGATTGCCGAAGTTGCTACGGCCGTGACTCGCGGCGACCTGACGCGCTCCATCAAGGTGGACGCCCGCGGCGAAGTTGCGGAGCTGAAAGACAACCTCAACACCATGATCACCAACCTGCGGCTGACCACCGAACAGAACAGCCAGCAGGACTGGCTCAAGACCAACCTCGCGCGTGTTACCGGACTCCTGCAAGGGCAGCGCGACTTGAGCACGGTGGGCAGAATGCTGCTGTCGGAATTGGCGCCGCTGGTCACCGCGCAGCGCGGCGTTATCTATCTGATGGACTCAGAATCCAGCGAGCCGGGTTTGAACCTGCTCGCCGGCTACGCCGCCGGCGGACGGGAGCCCAGTCCTCCGCAGCACGGAGCCTCGATCGGCAACGGAGCGGACCGGACCTACGAACGGCTCCGGGTGGGCGAAGGGCTGCTCGGCCAATGCGCGGCCGAGAGGCAGCGCATGCTGATTACGGACGTGCCGCCCACGGCCGTGCCGGTGCGTTCGGGATTGTTTGAATCCGTGCCCCGCAACGTGGTGGTGCTGCCGGTGCTGTTCGAAAGCCAGGTAAAGGCTGTCATTGAGCTGGCATCGCTCAGCACCTTCACCCCATCCCACCTGGCTTTTCTCGACCAGCTAACGGCCAGCATCGGCATTCTGCTGAACAGTATCGAAGCCACGATGAAGACCGAAGGATTGCTGAAGCAGTCGCAGCAACTGGCTTCGGAACTTCAAAGCCAGCAGACAGAGCTGCAGGAGAAAAACGAGCAACTGGCGCAGAAGGCCCAGCAGCTCGCGGAACAAAACGCGGAGGTGGAACGCAAGAACCAGGAGATCGAGCAGGCCCGGCGCGCCCTTGAAGAAAAGGCGGACGAGCTGGCGTTGACCTCCAAGTATAAGTCCGAGTTCCTGGCCAACATGTCTCACGAACTGCGGACGCCGCTCAATAGCATCCTGATTCTGGGCCAGCAGCTCACCGACAATCCCGATGGCAATTTGACTTCCAGGCAGATCGAATTTGCCCGCACCATTCACAGCGCGGGCACCGACTTGCTAAATCTGATCAGCGACATTCTGGATCTTTCCAAGATCGAATCCGGTACGGTGACGGTGGACGCCGAGGAGATCCAGCTCGGGCACCTGCTCGAGACCGTGGAACGCACCTTCCGCCATGAAGCCGAAAACCGGCATCTGACCTTCGACCTCTTCCTGGACTCCAAGCTCAGCCGCACCATGACCACGGACTCCAAGCGTCTAATGCAGGTACTGAAGAACCTGCTCTCGAACGCGTTCAAGTTCACGGAGGCCGGCGGCGTGCGATTGTCCGCCATGGCGGCGGTGGGCGGCTGGAATCCGAACCAACCCGTCCTGCAGCAGGCGGAAGCCGTGGTCGCGTTCGAGGTTGCGGATACCGGGATTGGCATTCTGCTCGAAAAGCAGAAGATCATCTTCGAGGCCTTCCAGCAGGCCGACGCCAGCACTAGCCGCAAGTACGGAGGCACCGGCCTCGGTCTCGCCATCAGCCGTGAGCTGGCTTATCTGCTCGGAGGCGAGATTCAGCTGCGCAGCACGCCGAAACTGGGCAGCACCTTCACGCTTTACCTGCCGGTGAATTATGTCGGGCCTTCGGTGGCGGTGAGAGGTACTCCCCGAGAAGAAGGGCAAGCCGGAGCGTTCCGAATACCGATCGTTCGGCTGCCGGAGCGCGCCGTGGAGCAGGCGCCCGACGATCGCGACGATTTGCAACCGGACGACAACGTCCTGCTGATCGTGGAGGACGAGCCGCATTATTGCCGGGTACTCCTGGACCTCGCGCGCGGCTCAGGATTCAAAGTCCTGGTCGCCCACCGCGGCATCGACGCGCTGGAACTCGCCCGCAAGCACCGTCCGACGGCTATCTCGCTGGACATCTTCCTGCCAGACATGCTGGGCTGGACCGTGTTGAGCCAGCTCAAGCAGGACCCGGCCACTCGCCACATTCCGGTTCAGATTGTCACCCTGGATGAAGACCGTCAGCACGGCCTGGCTCGCGGAGCCTTCGACTTCATCAGTAAGCCCTCCACCCCAGAGAGCCTGAACGCCGCCTTTTCGCGAATCAAGGAGTACGCTTCACCGCGCCGCCGGCGCCTCCTGGTGGTGGAAGACGACGCAGCCGAACAGATGAGTATTCGCGTCTTGCTCGATCATGACGATATTGAAATCGAGACCGCAGCCTCCGGTGAAGAGGCGCTGGGCGCCTTGGCGGAGCGCTCCTTTGACTGCGTGGTGCTTGATCTGAGCCTGCCGGATATTTCCGGGTTCGAGGTACTGGAAAAGCTCAGCCAGAATGAATCCCTGCGCGACCTTCCCATCGTGGTCTTCACGGGCAAGGAGCTCACGCCCGACGAAGACGCGCGGCTTCACACCATTGCCCGCAGCATCGTGGTAAAGGGCGTGGAGTCGCCCGAACGGCTGCTGGACGAAACCGCTCTCTTCCTGCACCGGGTGGTGAGCAATCTGCCGCCGGAGAAACAACAGATGATCGAGCGTCTGCATCGCTCCGACGAGGACCTGGTGGGCAAGCCGGTCCTGGTGGTAGACGACGACGTACGCAACATCTTCGCCTTGAGCAGCGTTCTGGAGCGGCGCGGTATGAGGGTGCTCTCCGCCACCACCGGGCACGAGGCGCTGGCACTGCTCGATTCCACGCCGGACGTCTCCATCGTGCTCATGGACATCATGATGCCGGAGATGGACGGCTACGAAACGATGCAGTTCATCCGGCGGGATCCGAGGTACCGGCGTCTGCCGATTGTCGCGCTGACCGCCAAAGCGATGAAGGGAGATCGCGAGAAGTGCCTGGAGGCCGGCGCCTCCGAGTACCTGGCCAAGCCTGTCAACACTGAGCAGTTGCTCTTTGCGCTGAGGATGTGGCTGCATCGGTAACGGAAGGGAGAGGCGTCAGATTTGCAGGTTGCCATTGGCGCCACCGGCCTTACTAAATTACTGGGAATCTGCCACACTGACACATGGAATCACTGAATGGTAGTGATAAGACGATGACCGATAAAAAACCCGTCAATATTCTCCTGGTTGACGACCACCCGGCCAAGTTGTTGAGCTACGAAACCATCCTTGCTGACCTGGGTGAGAACCTGATTCGCGCCGGTTCCGGCAGGCAGGCGCTGGAAATCCTGTTGAAGACGGATGTTGCCGTAGTTCTGGTGGACGTCTGCATGCCTGACTTGGACGGTTTCGAGTTGGCTTCGATGGTTCGCAGCCATCCGCGCTTTCAGAAGACGGCAATCCTCCTGGTTTCAGGGATCCTGGTGGAGGACGTCGACCGCATGAAGGGGTACGACTCGGGCGCGGTGGACTATATCTCGGTGCCCATTGTTCCCGGGATATTGCGCGCGAAAGTGGGGGTGTTCGTCGACCTCTATCGCAAAACTGAGCAGTTGCAGCAAATGAATCAGGAGCTGGAGCGGCGTGTAGCCGAACGCACCGCCGAGATTGAAGCGGGAGCGGCGCTCCTCCGCGTGAGCGAAGAGCGCCTGCGGCTGGTTCTCACTGCCAATACCATTCAGGGTTGGACTTGGGATATAGCCACGAACCAGTTCAGTTGGGTGGGTCCGCCGGCCGACGCCAGAGAGGAGGCACAGTCCTTGACCCGCTTTTTGAATTCGGTGCATCCTGCCGATCGGGCCGCAGTACAAAGCGCGTTTGACCGGGCCGTTCAGGGCGCGGGAGAGTACTTCGCCGAGTTTCGCACCCAACATGCCGGAGAAGCCGACCAGTGGTGGCTCGGGCGCGGCACCCTGATCCTCGATGACTCAGGCCAGCGGCGATCGATTGCCGGAATCAACGCCAGCATCACGGAACGCAAGCGGGCCGAAGAGGAACGCATGCGCCTGCTGAAGCGCGCCGAGGAAGCGCGCCGCGAGGCGGAAAGGGCCAACCAGCTCAAGGACGAGTTCCTGGCCACTCTGTCTCACGAGCTCAGGACTCCCCTGAACGCCATCACCGGGTGGGCTCATATGCTGCGCGACGGATTGGACGCGCCAACTCAGGCAAAAGCGGTGGAGGCGATTAACCGGAATGCCCTGCTTCAGACCCAGCTCATATCCGATCTTCTCGACGTCTCGCGGATCGTCAGCGGGAAACTGAGTCTTGAATCGAAGCCCGTGGATCTCACCTCTGTCATCCAATCCGCCATAGACACGATCCTGCCCACCGCTCACGCCAAGAACATCTTTGTTGAAGCCGAAGTTGGAACCACCTCAACACAACGGGTGGCCGGCGATGCCGGACGGTTGCAGCAAGTGATCTGGAACCTGCTTTCCAACGCTGTGAAATTCACCCCGGCGAACGGTCACATCCAGGTGCGGGCGGAAAAAGTGAGCGGTGGTGTTGAACTGAGCGTGCAGGACGATGGTCCCGGAATCCAGCCCGCCTTCCTGCCTCACATCTTTGAGCGCTTCCGGCAAGCCGATTCGTCGAGCACCCGATCGCACCGCGGCCTGGGCCTGGGGCTGGCCATCGTTCGGCATTTGGTAGAAATGCATGGCGGCCGGGTAGAGGCTGCCAATCGCCAGGATCGCTCAGGCGCCATTTTCAAGGCGTTCCTGCCGGCCTCTGCGCCCGAGGCGTATGCGGCCGCAGATCAAAAGGTCGCAAAGCCCATTGCACGCGAGAACGGTTCTGGTCAATTGCAGTCCGCATCGCTGTTAAAGGGTGTGCGCGTGCTGGTTGTGGATGACGAGCCCGATGCGCGCGAGGTGATCGCTCTGATCTTGCGGCAGCGTGGCGCGGAAGTGGTGACTGCTTCGAGCGCTGCCGAGGCCATGGGAATCCTGGAGCGGGAGTCGCCGCAAGTGCTGGTGGCGGATATCGAGATGCCGGTCGAGGACGGCTACAGCCTGATTCGAAAGCTTCGGGATCTTCCTTCCCCGAGCGGCGCGGGCACGCCCGTGATCGCGCTAACGGCCTACGCCGGCGAGCAGGATCGCGCCAGGGTGCTCCAGGCCGGATTTAATCTGCACGTGCCCAAGCCGATTCAGCCTCCGGAGCTGATCGCTGCCATCGCGAGCCTCGCCGGCGCCAGACCACGGATGCCAACACGCCGGCCGATGGCGGAACCCGCTGTTGCTGGGGCGGAGGCCGCCACCACCGCCGAGGAGACTATAGGACCCGCCAAGCATGCCGCCGGCCCTAAGCGCCCAAGGAAATCGACCCTCGCAATCGAAAGGACGCTGCAATGAAGAATCCGCACATCCTCATCGTGGATGATTTTGCAGACAGCCGCGAGATGTATGGTTACCTGCTGTCTGAGCAGGGATTTCAGGTGGCATCGGCTGCCGATGGACAAGAAGGTCTTGACAAGGCCGCGCAAATCCGCCCCGACGTCATTCTCATGGATCTGTCCCTTCCCGACATGGATGGTTGGGAGGTCATCCGCAGGCTGAAGGACGCTGACAACACCAAGCATATTCCCGTAGTTCTGCTGACAGCCTACGATCTGCCTCCGACGCCCATGGCGGGATGCGCCGGCGTCTTGATCAAACCTTGCCGGCCTGACAAAATGATCGGAGAAATCAGGCGTCTTCTCGGGCCGGAGTGGCCCCACGCTGACTCCGCTGCGACTCCGCAGGACGCCGCCGCACGGTCGCAGCGGGCGTGAGAAAGAGGTTACTCAATATTTCGGGCGGACTCATTTGAATACTGACTTGCTGAGGCACTGGCGCATGGACGTGCAGCCATGAGCTCCACCATAGGGAAGACGGGGATCGCTCCAATGCTGTCGGTTCGAAACGGCGCGGGAGCAATCGAATTCTACAAAGCTGCGTTCGGAGCGCAGGAATCGTACCGCATCGATGACCCGAGCGGAGCCGTCGTCGCTCGACTTTCCGTGGGCGAAGCGGAATTCTGGCTGGCTGACGAGTCTCCGGAACATCAGAACTTCAGCCCGGAGTCTCTGGGTGGCGGCTCAGTGCGGATGGTGATGACCGTGCCCGACCCGGATGCCGCTTTCGATCGCGCCGTGAAGGCAGGAGCAACCGTGGTTTGGCCCGTCACCAACGAGTACGGATGGCGCCTGGGACGGATTAAGGATCCGTTTGGACATCATTGGGAAATCGGCAAACCTTTGGGCGAGTAAAGTATCGTGTTCTCCGGCGTCGAAGTCTGCTAGGATGTGAGCCGAATCGCTGAAGACTGGCCCCAAAAGGAGACCAGAGCGCTGACGAAATGGGGAGGAATCAATGGGGATTCTCGCTTGGATCGTCGTTGGGCTCATCGCAGGCTGGCTCACGGGCAAGATCATGCGCGGCGCCGGCTATGGAATGATCGGAGACATCGTGCTCGGGATTCTGGGTGGCGTGTTGGGCGGATGGGTCGTGGGGGCCCTAGGCTTCAATCCCGGCGGCGGTATGATTCGTAGTATTATTGTGGCAGTGATCGGAGCCGTGATCCTGGTCGCCATTGTACGTGCTCTAAAGCGAGTTTGAAGGGAGCGCGCCGATGGGTGTGACGCCGCTCGCCGTCGTTTATGGAAGGTCAGACGGAAGGCGGTATCTCGACAGTTCCACTCTTCCGTTTCACAGGTCTTATGGCCGGCGGGTTCAAGCTTCGCATCAACGGCGGTGAACACCCGGTTCAGGCCGATCCGACTGACAGCCTCCTTAACGTTCTGCGCGACCGGCTCGACCTGACGGGTCCAAAGTACGGCTGCGGCGAAGGCCAGTGCGGAGCCTGCACCGTGCTGGTGGATGGCAAACCGCGGCGATCCTGTGTTACGCCACTGAGCGCGGTTGTAACCGCCCAGATTCTTACCATCGAAGGACTGGAAAAGAACGGGCGGCTTCACCCCGTGCAGCAAGCGTTCCTCGATGAAGGCGCCTTCCAGTGCGCCTACTGCACGTCCGGCATGATCATGACCGGCGTGGCCTTCCTGAAGGATCATTCCAATCCGACTGAAGCCGAGATCGTTCGCGCCATGAACGGCAACGTCTGCCGCTGCGGGACGTATCCTCGAATCATCGTAGCAATTCGCAAGGCGGCCCAGGCGTTGAAGGAGTCTTCCGGATGAGGGCCCAAGTCCCCGACGTGATCGAACGCGAGCGCTACGAGTTCAGCGCGCCCCCGGCCTACCACTTTGCGACGGGACGGCGCGATTTCTTCAAGTTCCTCGGCGCGGGCGTCGCCGTCTTTCTCGTGGCTCGCGACGCGGCAGCCTTCCAGGAGTCCGGCCGCGGCGGCGGGCGCGGATTTCGCGGCCAAAATCTGCCTAAGGATATCGGCGCCTGGCTGCACATCGGCGAGGGCGGCATGGTGACGGTGTACACCGGCAAGGTGGAAATGGGCCAGAACATCCGCACCTCCCTCGCGCAGGCAGTGGCCGAGGAGCTGCGCACCGGGCTTGGCAGCATCAACCTGGTGATGGGCAACACGGACCTTGTCCCGTACGACATGGGGACCTTCGGCAGCCGCACCACCCCCACCATGAATCTGGAGTTGCGCCGCGTGGCGTCGGTCGCGCGCGACACTCTGATCGAGCTGGCTGCCCGGAGCTGGAATGCCGAGCCGTCACGCCTGGTAGCCGCCGACGGCAGGATTCGTGACCCTCAGAGTGGCCAGGTGATCGAGTATGGCAAGCTCGCGCAGGGTCAGACGCTCGCCAAAGCCGTAGTCGAAAATGATCCTTTGACGCCCGCTGCCAAATGGCATGTGGCCGGTCAGCCGATTCCCAAGGTGAACGGTCGCGAGTTCGTCACCGGGAAACATCAGTACACCCCCGACGTTAGGTTGCCGGGAATGCAGTACGGCAAGGTGCTACGCCCACCTTCGTTCGGAGCCCAGTTAGTCTCGGTGGATCTCAGCGGGGCCAAAGCGTTGCCTGGCGTCACGGCGGTGCGCGACGGCGACTTCGTCGGCGTCGCCGCTCCCACGATTGAAGCCGCCACGCGAGCTCTCGACTCCATCCAGGCGCATTGGAGCGAAGCGCCCCAGCCCTCCAGCCGGGAAATCTTTGACTACCTGAAGACCCATCCCGAAGGCTCCGGCGAGGACCGAGACTCCGAAGTTAAGGGATCAATGGAACAGGGCCTCGCCGCCGCCAGGCACAGGCTGCAGGCCACCTACACCGTAGCCTACATCGCTCATACGCCCCTTGAGCCGCGCGCGGCGGTCGCAGAATGGAAAGACGGCAAGGTTACCGTCTACACCGGGACCCAGCGGCCCTTCGGAGTGCGCGACGAGCTGGTGGAGGCCTTCCATCTCTCGCCGGAGCAGGTGCGGGTAATGGTTCCGGACACGGGCGCGGCTTACGGCGGCAAGCATTCGGGAGAAGTAGCGCTGGAGGCGGCGCGCCTGGCGCGTGCGGCCGGCGCTCCAGTGAAGCGAGTGTGGACTCGCGAGGAAGAATTCACCTGGGCGTATTTCCGGCCGGCCGGCGTGATCGAGGTCCAGGGCGGCGTGGACCCGGCCGGCAAGCTCACGGCCTGGGAGTTCCACAATTACAACTCGGGGGGCTCAGGCATCAGCACGCCTTACGATGTTGCCAACCAACACATCCAATTTCATCCTTGCCGGTCGCCTCTCCGCCAGGGTTCGTACCGGGGTCTGGCGGCCACGGCGAACTTCTTTGCCCGCGAGTCGCACATGGACGACCTGGCGCGCGCGGCCAACATGGATCCGCTGGCCTTCCGCTACAGGAACCTGACAGATGCCCGCCTCAAGGCGGTCTTTGACGCGGCCGCAGACAAGTTCGGCTGGGGCCGCGCCAAGCCTGCGCCGGGCCACGGCATCGGCATCGGGGGCGGCACGGAGAAGGGCAGCTACATCGCCACTTGCGCCGAAGTTGCGGTCGATCGCGGCACCGGAGCGGTGCGTGTCGTTCGACTGGTGACGGCTTTTGAGTGCGGGGCCGTGGTGAATCCGGACGGTTTGCGCAATCAGCTCATGGGCGCAAACGTCATGGGCCTGGGCGGCGCGCTGTTCGAGGCCATCCAATTCGAGAACGGCCGCATTCTCAATAACAGGCTCTCCCGTTATCGTGTGCCACGCTTCAGCGACGTTCCTGCAATCGACATTGTGCTCGTCGACCGCAAGGACATTCCCTCGGCCGGCGCCGGCGAAACCCCCATCATGGCCGTGGCCCCAGCCATCGGCAACGCCATCTTCGACGCCACCGGCGTCCGCCTGCGCTCCTTGCCCATGGTCCCGGATGGGCTCAAGGTCTAGGCTGGGCACGATCAGGAGCAGGTCATCGGCGCCCGCAAAATGCCGGTTGGGTGCACAGGCTGATCCACGATTCCGCCTGAGCTAGCATTCCTCTAATGATGCGAACCCGCTGGCCACTGTTTTCACTTACCTTGTTTCTGCTGCTCTTTCCCTTGCTCTCGTCAGGCGAAGTGGTCTCGTTTCCCAGCAGACACTTGACCCTTCACGGAGTTTTGTACAAGCCCGACGGAACGGGGCCGTTTCCCGCGGTCCTCTACAATCACGGGAGCGCTCCGGGCATGCTCAGCAAACAGGCATTCGAAGCCCTGGGACCGGTATTTGCGCGACATGGATGGGTGTTCTTTGGCCCCTATCGCCGTGGGCAAGGGCTCAGCGCTTCGGCGGGTCCTTACATCGGCGATGAGATCGCCGCGGCCGAGAAGAAGGGCGGACTTTCTGCGGGCGCCGCGGCCATGGTCCGTTTGCTGGAAACGGATCACCTGAACGACCAGTTAGCCGCCCTCGCGTGGCTCCGGAAGCAGGCCTTCGTCGACGCGGATCGTATCGCCGTGGCCGGCAACTCGTTCGGCGGCATTGAGGCCGTGCTGGGCGCGGAGCAAGGGAATTACTGCGCAGCGATCGATTCCGCGGGCGCCGCCCAGAGCTGGGCACAAGCGCCGGAAGTACAAGCGCTCATGAAAGGCGCGGTTCGTAATGCGAAGGCGCCGATCTTCTTCTTCCAGGCCGCCAACGACTTTGACCTGTCGCCCAGCCGCACCTTGTCCACAGCGATGCAGAGCGCAGGGAAAACGTATCAAGTCAAGATTTATCCCGCCTATGGAAAGTCCGCGATGGATGGCCATACGTTTGGCTATTTCGGATCCTCCGTCTGGGCCGATGACGCGTTCCGGTTTCTGAACCAGCACTGCCGCAAGCAAGCCAACTGAAGCTTGAACGCCGACTCTTGGCCGGCTCCGGCAGGTGAACTGCCGCGCGTTCATTGATCACGCAGATTCGCCGTCGTGAGAGGCATCCGGATCGGGCGCCCGATGACTCAGGCTGGCTCGCAGGCCACGATTTCTTCGTCGCTCAATTCGGTTCTCTCCTCCCGAATCAGATGCATGGGATAAACACGCTCCAGCAATGGCGTGGTCATAAAGGTGGTCACCAGGGCCATCACGACCATCATGGAGAATAGAGCCGGGGAGATGACGCCGACATCGAGCCCGATGTTAAGAATCACCAGTTCCATCAGCCCGCGCGTGTTCATCAGAATGCCGAGCCCGGCGGATTCTCTCCACTTTGTGCCCGCCGCCCTGGCTGCGATCATCGATCCGCCCAGCTTGCCTGCGATCGCGACCAGGACAATCGCCGCGCAGAGCAGCCACATGCCGGGACCCTTGATGAGGCGCACGCTGGTTCTGAGGCCGGTGAAGGCAAAGTAGAGAGGCAGCAGCAGCACAACCGTGGGCGTCTCGAATTTGTCCAGAATGTAGCGCACGAACCTCTTGTCCTTGGGCATGATGGCACCCGCCAGGAAAGATCCGAACAGCAGGTGGAGGCCGAGGTACTCCGTGGCGACCGCCGCGACCAGGACAACCACCACCATCAGTGCAATCGCATTTTCAGTCAGCAGCCCACGCCGGTTGTAGACGGTGTCGAACCGGCGCAAAAGCGGCCGCACCACGTAAAGCATGAGCGAAAGGAAAACTCCCAGACCGCCCAGCGTGAGCCATAAAGGGCTCGAGCTACGCTGATGAGCGCGGACCACCAGGACTATGTAGGCGAGAATGCACCAGCCGGACACATCGTCCACCGCCGCGCAGGCGATGGCCAGTGATCCCAATTTCGTTCCGAGCATGTCACGATCAGTGAGGATTCGCGCTAGCACCGGAAAGGCCGTGATGCTCATGGCCGCGCCCATGAAAAGAGCGAAGCCGGTGAAAGAGACGCTGTCGTCGGAAAGCCGCGGATAGAGAATCAAGGCCAGAGACGAGCCCAGCACAAACGGGGCGATGATGCTGACATGACTGGTCAGGACGGCGGTATGTCCGTGCTCGCGCAAGACCTTGTGGTTCAATGCCAGACCCACCAGAAACATGTAAACCACCACTCCCACCTGGCTGAGAGCGCTCAGGAATCCCAGGCTGGAAGGAATGAAGAGCGACGCGGATAGATGCGGCGCCACCCACCCGAGCAGCGACGGACCCAGCATGATTCCCGCGAACATTTCTCCAATTACTTTGGGCTGATGCATCCGCTGGAACAGTAAAGCGATTGCGCGCGAAGCCGCAATGACGACTGCGATCTGAAGAACAAGAATTACGAGATTGGGCATTAGAGGCCTTCCTTTGCGGGTGTGGTCTGACGAACGGCATGGAACTGAACGGGCTTGCAGTCAGGGCAGCCGTCAATGCCCAAAGTGCCGACCAGGACGGCTTGCCCGCCCTGCGTGTCAACCGCAGCGTCGAGGCGAATCGCTTGCGGATTGGTGCAGGCCCCAGTCGGGCCCGAAGTCGCAGAGCGGTCTGCGCTCATGGTTAGCGCGGCCCCCCGAATGGTCCCCGACAAGACCGTCTTCTGAGAATTGTTAAGGCTGAAGACCAGGTTAGCACCCGATTGCGAGATGCTAAGAAAGGGTTGCTTCACGCTTGCCAGCAGATGCCTGCAAGAATCACCCGGCAGAGTGTCGAGACTTGAATCGACGTACCAGGCGCCGGCCACTGAAGCCGGCGCAGACAAGCGCTGGCCTACGCGCAGAATACTCAACAGTCCGGTGAGAGGCACGCCCACCAGGCAAACATAAGCAAGGATCAGCTTGCGCTTAGACATGGAAACCTCCGAGCAGTCGAATAGGATTTTCTTCATGCGCGGCGGCGAAAGCGCCCAGCGCGCCCAATGCACAGCCAGAAGCGACCGTGCCGCAAGCCTCAGAATCGGTAAGACAGCTCCAGAAATCCAAGTTGACCGTTTGGCTTCTGAGGGTAGAGGTCCCGGATGACGGACTTCCCTTCTGCGTACCCGTAGTAGACGCCCACTGATGCGTGCCGCCCCAGTTGATAGTCAACGCTGGTGTCATACAGTGTGGCCAAGCTGCGCGCCCCATTGCTCGGCCGGCCCGTGTAGCCGAAGGTCCAGGGCTGGAAGGCGCCGCCGCCCGAGTACCACAGGTCATTGCGGCTCGCGAGGCGCAGAGTGTGGACATCACTGCGAACGGTCACGATCTTGCCCGGGCGGAGCACCAGCTCGCCGAAAGTGTCCTCGTTGTTCATAAGGTTGAAGAAAGGAAATCGGGCATAGGGACGAGGCGTCGGCAGAATCTGAAAAAAAGAACCGTGCCTGTTGTCTCCCGAATTGCTGTCGCCGCTTCCGTAGAAGGTGCCGGCCCGCAGCCACGGCCGGAGGGACTTCAGGATCTTGGGTTGGTATCCTGCTTCTCCGGCTCCGGCGCCAGCCCGGTGAGCGAGCGAGCCCCAGGCGCCGGTCTGGAGCGCGCCCCAAGCCATCAAATCCATCGTGCCGGCCTCGGTGTTAAATGCTTGCAGATAGTGACCGCCGAAAGTCCCGATGCGGATGTTGCCCGTGTCACTCTGGCGTTGCGCAGTGGGTCGGTTGTCGATCTTGAGCACGTGGCGCCAGTCGTCGTAGTAGATCCCGAAGAGCCGCCACTCGCCGGGATTCTTCCCGGAGGCCCGCACCTGGCCGGTAAGCGACGTGTACAGGAATCCGGTGTTCAGCCAACCCCAGCCGTCCGTCTGGAACACTCCTCGCGTCGGAATCGCGCCCAGAATCGTGAAGTTTAGCGCCGGCAACGAGTAGACGTAGTGAAAGCCATCGAAGCTCCTCTGCACGTCCGAGAAGCCGAAGTTGCCGATCAGTCGCTGGACGATCCGGTCGCGCTTGACGGCAGCAAGCGTGGGGTCGGCCGGCATCACTTCACTTCCGTCGAGGAACTCGAAGCGGCCGAGCTGCACGCTCTGTCGTTCGCTGCCGCCAAGATGTCTGAGGCGAATGTAAGCCTGCTTGGGGAAGACCCCGGCCGCGTTTTGCGACTTGTTGTTCGCCGCAAAATAGTTGGCCCCGAACCCTAGTTGGCCCTGCGGCGCCGGCGCCACCGCGCTGCCCGGAAGGTCGAGCAGAACGGGCGCTGCGATTTCGAAATTCCATTCGAAGTCACGCCGCTGCTGGCTAAAACTCAAGCGAAAGAGCGAACCCGGGAAAGCGTAGGTGTTTTCATAACCGGGATCCTGGAACCAGTCCCAGCCTTCCACACGCGTTCGGACGCTGCCCTGCACCGTTACGGATCCCGCTTGGACCTGGTCTGCCGAAGCTTGGGCGTCGCCCTGTGAGTCAGCGGCAAAGGCGAGCCACGGCGCCAACAGTAACAGCGTCATCGTAATGAGCCCTGAAATCAGATACATCGTTCCTCCATGGATTTTTGAGATTGAGAAGAGTTCAGGTCGTTCTTTGAGAACAGACTGATGACTGGAGAACGATTCAAAGCAGGATGATTTGCGTGGGGGGGTCTTGTAGAAAGCCGATCGCCGGGTGAAAACAGTTTCAAAAAATCCAGGTCGGGCACACTTGTGTCGGATGAATGCGACGCAAGGTCTGCAAGGCTCTCCCGCGCCCGAGTACCGGTTCGTCGACTATTTTGTTGAAAAACTTTCCGGAAATTTGTCATTCCGAGTGCAGCGAGGAATCTCGCTCTGAAACTGGCGGCGATGCGGGGATTCTCGTCAGACTGATACGGCGCCTGGCCTCTCAAGCGACGGTAAGGGCTGTGTCGCCAGGTATGAAATTGAAGAGGAGGATTATTGAGCGCGGTGGGTGGATTCTTAACGCGATGAAGTGTGCCGTGCCGGTTATCCGCCGGATCGCCGCCGCCGCTCCCGTCGAGGTAGCCGCCGCGCAGCCACGGCTGCACAGCTTTCAGCACGCTAGCGTGCAACCGAGCGCCTCCCGTTTCGAGGAGGGGCCTAGCCCGGACACTCTTATAGAGCGGTGGCGCGGCCCAGGACACAAAGCCCCGCGCATCGTCGCGGCACCGCGCACCTCGTAAGCGCTGACGGACCAGCGCCCGGGAATCAATGCGGCGCGCGTCCGGCTGGAGCTGCAACAGGCAAGACTCCGGATTCATCGCCCCAAGTTGACCGCGATCACCGAAATAGATGCCGGAGCCGATCGCGCAATGATCCCATCGTGCGGCCCTGCCGCGGGCATCCAGAAGCCCTGCCGAAGCGGCTTTCAATATCGACGAGGGGCATTGTCCGTAGGCGAGCCCCGGTACCAGGATGAGAAGCACGACTGTGATCAGGGCTGAGAACAATTCCATCGCGTTCGCGTCCATCACCTTTCACGCCGCACCGCGTGTTGCGAGCGGGCTCGATCTCCGCTTGGAGTGAGCTCAAAATCTTACCGATCACGGCTGAAGCTTGTCAATCCTCAACAAAGGCGTTATCCAGCGGTGTAAGGGGCGGATCCCCGTGCGGCGACGTCTCCGTTCTCCTGTTGCGCCAGTTTGTGAATCGCCCACTCCGCGTGCTCCCGGACAACCGCGTCCGCATGGAGGCGCATCGTTTCGAGCCAGGCAACGAACCTCCGATCGCCGCAGTTACCCATCGCCACGCAAAGGTTGCGCAGCCAACCGCGATACTTCACGCGATTGATGGGCGAGTCGCGGAACAGGCGGCGAAAGTCATCTTCGCTGAGAGAGGCGAGGTCTTCGAGGCGGGGATGAAACAAGGAGAACGGGCGTTGTCCGCTGTTGCTTGTTTGTGGTCCGCTATCCGGGGTCCGTTGTCCGTTGCCGTCGGATGCGTGGTTCGCATTTTCGAGGCTCGCCCGCCGGGTCGGGACCGGCCGTTCGATGGTGAGCGGATAAAACTCCGGCAGCTCAGTCGTCACGCGAGGGCGAAGCTTACGAGTTTCGATTTTCGAGTTTCGATCTTCGAATTCTTCCCCCGGACCGTTCCAGGGACACACGTCCTGGCAGATGTCGCATCCGAACACGTTCGCGCCGATCGCGGGCCGAAACTGGGCGGGGATCGAGCCCTTGAGCTCGATGTTGAAGTAGGCGATGCAGCGCGACGCGTCCATAACGTACGGTTCGACGAGCGCACCCGTCGGGCAGGCGTCGAGACACCGTCGGCAGGAGCCGCAACGGTCGAAGGCGGGACCATCGGGCTCGAGTTCGAGGCTGGTCAGGATCACTCCGATAAAGAACCACGAGCCTCTTTGCTGGTTGATGAGGCACGTATTCTTGCCCGTCCATCCGATTCCGGAAAGGCGCGCGAAGGCGCGTTCCAGAAGAGGCCCGGTATCGACGTAAACTCGCGTCTCGACGCCAGGGGCCAGTTGCTCGATTGCGGCTCGCAAGCGCTCGAGCCTGATACGCATAACGCGGTGATAGTCGCGGCCCCAGGCGTAACGTGATATCCAGGCGCGGGGTTCCGCCGAGGGCGCCGTTCGACTGGGCTCAGAGCGGGCGGTCCTCCCTTCGACTCCGCTCAGAGCCGGCGGTGTTTGGAACTCGTGGGTCGCGGCTGCTGGTTGGGAGGACGCTTCGCGCCGGAGGCTTCCGGGCAACTGACGACTGACAACTGACGACTGACAATTTGTCTCCGTGGAGTACGGGAGCGGCGTGTTATATACAAGCCCGACGCAGAGAATTGATTTGACTGATGGTAGAATGAGGTGCGGATCGCCGCGGCGGGGATTCTTCAGATAAAGCATCTCGCCACCGTAGCCTCGTTCGTTCCAGGTCTGAGCGAATTCAAGGTCTTGCCAAGCCGCGACTGGGGCGATGCCGGCTAGGTCGAATCCGGCATTAAGAGCGTGCTCTTTGATCTGGGCCTGAAGGCTCACAAGAGGATCATAGCACCAGCCAGAGCGAGCCACGGAAGCCGCTGTTGGGGTTCAACGTATTGATTCTGAAGAGGATTAGTAGGCATCCGTTCAGATCATATTTAGTGCCATCCGACCTCGCAATAGTGCCGTTCGGTACAAAACTGTTATCCGATGCTGTAATGGGGACTATTCTCGAAGTGTGAGAGATCGGCAGAAACGCACGAATCAGAGTTGTGGGCTTGGAGTCGCCCTTCAGGCGACGCATCCTAACGCAGTGAGGTAGAAAACATGCCGAGAGTCAAAGGCCAGCGGCTGATGAAGTATTTTGACAGCAGCGTTTCAGCGATAGCGGGCGCCGCGTTCGATGGCATTCAGTTTTTCAACAGATATAGGCCGAATCCGGCCTTCACGCCGAAATGGTCTGACAAGCCGATGCTGAAGTCGTGGCAGAAGACGAGGCCGCAACTCGGCTGGCCGCGCGAAACGGATTCGCTGTGCCCCACCTGCGTGAGAGAAGCGCGCGACCGCATCATAAACGGTGAGCAGGACCTGAGCACGCTCCGCAACGAAAAGGTGGGCGAGATCAAGGCGCGGATCGTGGAGCGCGACGGCCAGGTATGGATGCTCAAGGATTGCCCCATTCACGGCCACTTTGAAGACATGATGGCGGTTGATTCCAAGTTTCTGGAGTGGATCGAGACCAATTTCCCGGGCCGCGACATTCGCGCCCACAATGACGCCGACCTGCACAATCACGGCTCCAGCACCATCAAGCACGGTCGGGGGAGTGTTCTGACCGTTGACCTCACAAACCGCTGCAACATGATGTGCGATCCCTGTTTCATGGATGCCAACCAAGTCGGATTCGTACACGAGCTGGGTTGGGACGAGATCAAGGAAATCCTTGACAACGCACTGAAGATCAAACCGCGGCGCCAGATGAGCGTTCAGTTCTCCGGCGGCGAGCCCACTATGTCGCCTTTCTTTATTGACGCGGTGCGCTACGCCCGCAAGCTCGGCTACAACAGCGTGCAGGCCGCTACCAACGGCATCGAATTCGCCAAGAGCAAGGACTATTGCCGGCGCGCCTTCGAAGCCGGACTGCGCTACGCCTATTTGCAGTTTGACGGAATCGGCAACGATGCCAACAGCCACCGGAAAGTCGGCAACCTGTTCGACGTGAAGTTGCAAGCCATTAATAACATGCACGAGGCCGGAATCGAGATCATTCTGGTAACCACGCTGGTGAACGAGGTCAACAACGACCAGGTGGGTCCGATCATTCGTTTCGCAATGGATAACCCGAAGAAGATCGCTTTCATCGCCTTCCAACCGGTCTCATTCACTGGCCGCGACGAGGACGTGACGCCGGAGCGCCGCCTGCGCCAGCGCTATACCCTGTCGCACATGGCGCGCGACGTGAAGAAGCAGGTCGGAATCACGGAGCCTACCCGCGACTGGTTCCCGATCTCGCTGTTCAGCACCTTCTCGGATTTTGCCGATCTCGCGCACGGGCCCGACTACCAATGGGGTATGGTGAGCTGCGGCTGCCATCCGAACTGCGGAATCGGCACGGCACTGATGATCAACAAGGAGACCAAGGAAGCGGCGCCGGTGCCGGAGTTTCTCAACATTCCGCAGATGATCCGCGACATTCAGAAGATCAATGACGCCGGCCGCGGCAAGTTGTTCTCGAACGTGATGATGGGACTCTGCCTGCTGAAAAATTACCGGCCTTTCAAGGCTCCGAAGAGCCTGGCGCTGGTGGACCTTCTGAAAAAGTTCGACAAGAGCTTCGCGCTTACCGGAGAGACCAAGAAGAAATACGGCGACTCGAGCCCCGATCGCACTTACGAGGATGCGCTCAAGCGCCGCTCCGATCCCTGGAACTTCCTCTTTATCGCCGGCATGTGGTTCCAGGACCTGTTCAACTACGACTTCCGCCGCACGGAAATGTGCATCATTCCTTACGCCACGCAGGAAGGCGAGATTTCCTTCTGTGCCTACAACACCGGCATCGGCTGGCGCAACATCATCGAGAACATGCACAAGAACGCCACCGTCGCCGAGTGGTACAAGTCGCACGGCAAGCACGAAATCTACGCCCGCGGCAAGGAAGTTAATCTCGAGAATTACGAACATACCCTGGCCTTACGCACGGAAGATGTTAATGCCGTCCGCAATCGCGCCACCGACATCCCCATGACGGCTGCCGACGAAGACAAGATGCGGCGCAAGGCGGCTTACGAGGCCAAGCAGGTGCGCGCGATCTACGAAGAGATGGTGCTCAAGAAGCCGAAGGTTGACCTGGTGACGATTGGGCCGGTAGCGGCGAAAGCCGTGAACGGCAATGGCCACTCAAACGGTAATGGTCATTCGAATGGCAATGGTCATGCCGGCGGCAACGGTAATGGTCACGGCGAACTGGTAGGGATCAACGAGACGGACACCGTTGGCGAGAAGGCGACAGTGTAACAGCTGCTGCCGACCGAGCCCCGATCAACGGATTTCGAAGGCCGCCCGAGTTTTTGGGCGGCCTTCGCATTTTGGAACCTGATCTTTGGAATCTGGAGACCTCAGAAGGGCTGCGATGATGCGATCAGCTTATTGAGCTTGCAAAATACAGTGACGACCGCTGCTGTAGCGCCGGTCTGCGACCGGCGTCTTTCGCCGCTCATAGAGCGGCGCTACAGAGAATGTTGTCACTGTATTTTTGCGATCTTCATTAGATACGCTCGATGATACAATTGAGCCATGGTGATCAGCACTAAATACACCCACGCCGACCTGCTCGCGATGCCCGAGGACACCAGACGCAGGGAAATCCTCGATGGAGAACTGATTGTGTCGCCATCACCCTCGCTATTTCACCAGCTGATCGTTCATCGTCTTCTGACAGCGTTTGACCGGTACCTTGAGCGGCGGCCCATTGGAGAAATACTGCTTTCACCCCTGGACGTCATTTTCAGCGAACTTGACGTTCTGGAACCCGATCTGATTTTTGTGCTCAACGAGCATCGACACATCTTGCAGGACTGGATCCGCGGGGTCCCAGACCTAGTGATCGAGGTTCTATCGCCGGGCTCGGTTTTGATTGATCGCGGTCCAAAGCTGAAGGCGTATGCGCGATTCGGCGTGCCCGAATACTGGATTGTTGATCAGGAGGCCTTTGCCATTGAAGTCTATCGCCAGAGTTCGGCCGGTTACGAACTGATTGAGACCTTCGGCGAAGGCGACTCCATCACATCTCAGCTTTTGCCTGAATTTGCCCTTCCGGTAGCGTCCGTTTTCGCTGATTAATGAAGGTGCTCCAAAGGGCCACCGGATAGCGTCGAGCAGCTCGATTACTTCGGGTCCCACTGTCCGCGGTACTTCGGTTCAATCAGTGCCTGCGCGGTGGACGAGTTTGTCACGCGCAGATTAGCGCTGTCCCAGCGCAGCATTTCGCCGCTCTGTACCGCCACGGTGCCCAGAAGCACGGCTTCTACCACCGGCGCTTCGAATTGCAGATTGGCGGCTGCGGGCGGGCCGCCTTTCGCCGCCATGATCCACTCCCGGTAGTGCCCTGGGGACTGCGGTAAACTGTCCGGCGGAGGCTGGAAGGCTTTCATCTTCGACTCGGGAATCAGGCGCGGGTCCTCGCCGTTGAAGCCACACAGGATCTTGCCTTCGTCCCCGATGAACAGCAGCCCTTCACCATCGTCGGAGCCAGGTCCTTGAAGAAGCCGATCGTCCTCGAGCTCGTCGGGACGCGCCGGTTTCAAGCCGCCGTCATACCAGGTGAGTGTCACCGGAGGCATCGACTCGCGAGCCGGGAACTCGTAACGAATGATCTGGGCCAGAGGATAGGTCTCCTTGTAACGGGTCGTGGAGCTTGCTTCCACTTTCGTCGGAGCCGTCAGTTTCATCACGCGAAACATGGTATCGAAGCTGTAATGCCCCATGTCCCCGAGCGACCCTTCTCCAAAGTCGTACCAGCCGCGCCAGACAAAAGGAAGATAGGCGTGATTGAAAGGACGTTCAGGGGCCGGACCAAGCCACAGGTCCCAATCGAGCCCTGCCGGCACAGGATCCGCCTGCTGGGGACGATCGATTCCCTGCGGCCAGAACGGCCGCGACGACCAATTCTCGACGCGCCGCACAGGACCGATGACGCCGCCCCAGATCCACTCGCACAGCAGCCGGGTATTCTTTGACACCGAATTGGCAACGGCGACTTGTGTCGCCACGCCGTTCTCCTGCGCCGCCTGCGCCATCTGCCGCGCCTCGCCGACGATATGCGCGCTCGGCTTCTGCACGTAGACGTGCTTCTTGAGCTTCATGGCCGCCATGGAGACCGGCGCATGCCAGTGGTCCGGCGTGCAGACCACCACCCCGTCAACTCCTTGCTCCTTGGCGAGCAGTTCGCGGAAATCGCTGTAAGCTGCACACCCTTTTGACTGGCCCGAGCGGTTGTCTTTGCCGTTGTAGGCGTCCACGATCTTCTGGCACGGATCGCGCCCCGCCACACCGGCAGTTACTTGCAGACTTGGGCTCAGCTTAATGGGCGTCTCCGGGCTCAGCCAATCCCAGCCCGAACTGACCTCCAGCAGTTTCTGAACCAAGTTCCGGAATTCGTGCTGCCCCCACTGCGGATAATCGGCGCTCGACTGGTTAACGTCGCAGACGGCGACGCCTTGAACGTCGGGCTGCTTCAGGAAATTCAGCATCACCCGCAGGCCTTGCGCCCCCACGCCGATGAAAGCCAGATTGAGCTTGTCACTGGGCGGCACGAATCCGGCGCCTCCCAGCACATGGCGCGGAACAATCGTGAAGCCGGCTGTTGCCGACGCCGCGCCCAAAAAGGTCCGCCGCGAGACGCGAGACGCGTCGCTGCCTTGATGCGATCGATCATCCATAAGTCACCTCAATATTCTAATTGGGAGGTGTCGGCGAGTTTACGGTCAGATGCTCTCGTTCGTCCATTACTGCCCGACGAAGACACAACAGGTGAAGGCTATTTGTTGACGGTGCTCGGGTGCAAAGCCACGATGCCGTCGTAACGGCTGAAATCCGGGAGGTTCAACGTGAGAATGTGACTGACGCCGTGCGCATACATGGATGCTGCCAGACGCGCGTCGTGGACCTGCACCCCGGAGATTCCGTATTGCACGACGATCCTTCTCCCGGTAAACGGCGTCGCCGTCGGGCAAGAGGGTCATGCCGGCCTCGATCGCACCTCCCTCGCGCTCAGCGTCTTCGACGGTGAGCCCGAGACCGTTACGAGCAATGGGTCTTGTCATCACGTTCCAGAACTCAACGATGTTTTGGAGCGTGTAGTGAAGGGTTGTGCCGCCCACGGACAACCGGACGAGAGCCGTTCCCACCAGCTGGTGCTCCGGGTCGGCTCGTCTTGTAGCGCGCAGCAGAACATTCGTGTCGACCAAACACGAGACGATCGCCATCTAGTCGTGGTCCTGGTAAATCCACTGCCGCGTGACGGTGGACGGCAGCGCCGGGATCTTGTCGGAAAATTGGGCAAGTGAGTCGACCCACCCCTGAATCTGTTCGGCCGTGCGTCGTTGAATGGCGGTTCCGGCCGAGGACACGATTTGCCGCGCCAGAACCGCTTCCGCGTAGGCTTCCACCGGCATCCCACGCATGCGGGCTTGCGTAGCGAGTTCTTCCGGTATCTTCACCGTGATCTCCATGAGGGCGCCGTGCCACGAGGAGCAAGCAAGCCGTAGTAGCCGTGCCGCCTCAAACGTTCCCGCGCTTCATCTCGCCCATCAGATAGTCCATGGACCGCACGCACAGCGTCATGATGGTCAACGTCGGATTCTGGCAGGCCGTGGAGGTGAAGCCGGCTCCGTCGCACACGAAAAGATTCTTGACGTCGTGGGTCTGCTGGAATTGATTGAGCACCGATTTCTTAGGATCGTTTCCCATGCGCGCGATGCCGACCTCGTGGATGGCCCAGCCCGGGGTTGACGGATTGACGTTCTTGCGGATGTTCTTGGCGCCTGCGGCCTCCATCATTTCGGCGGCGGAATCCGCCATATCGTTCACCATGTTCTTTTCGTTTTCGCCGTAGGTCATATGGACGCGCAGTACCGGTATGCCAAAAGTATCCGTCATCTCCGGATCGAGCTCCACGTAATTTTCCACCCGGGCCAGGCACTCCCCGAACCCGCCGATCCCGAGGTAGCATTGCGGTTCGAGCATGGCGTCTTTATAGGCCTTGCCGAATCCCGGCGCGTTCCAGTTGAAGTTCGAGCCGCCTCCGCCCTCGTAGCCGTAGCCGCGCAGGAAATTCTTCGATTTCGCGCCACCCGGCAGGTTGCGGAAGCGCGCCACGTACATGCCCGCCGGACTTTGCGGCTGGCTCATGGACGGTTTCCCCGCCAGGTCGGGAAACTCGCCGCTGGCGCCGCCTCCCATAATGTGGTCCATGAGGTAGTGGCCGAGCACGCCGCTCGAGTTCGCCAAGCCGTTTGAGTATTGCGGGTTTGCCGAGTTCAAAAGGATACGCGTTGATTCGAGCGCTTGCGCGCAGAGCACCACCGCGCGGGCATTCACCTCTTTCGGTTGGCGCGTGATGCGGTCGATGTAGAGCACGCCTTTGGCGCGATTGCGATCCGAATCCATCAGCACCTTGTAGACCATGGCGTTCGGAATGTGAGTGCAGTTGCCGGACTTCAGCGCGTCCGCAACCGTGGTGAAGGCCGCGTTGAAGTAAGAATGGGTTACGCAACCGCGCTCGCAAGGACCGCAATAATGGCAGGCGGCGCGGCCGTTAATGGCTCGGGTGATGTTGGCGCTGCGCGAAGGCATGGGCGTCCAGCCCAGCTTGGCTTTCACGCGATTCCGAAACTGCGACTCCACACAATTGAGGGGCATGGGCGGCTGAAAATGCCCGTCCGGCAGGTGAGGGAGTCCTTCCGCCTGGCCGCAAATTCCGACGTACTCTTCCACAAGGTCGTAATAGCGCTCCACGTCCTTGTAGCTGATGGGCCAGTCGTCGCCGTAGCCGTCGCGCGAGGCGGCCTTGAAATCGAGATCGCTTAAGCGCAGGCTGACGCGACCCCAGACGTTGGTACGTCCTCCTGTAACCCGCAAGCGCCCTTGCCAACTGAAAGGCTGGTCCTTCCCGGTGGTGTAGGGCTCGTCGAGGTCGTTGGCGAACCAATCGTAGTTGTACTCCATGCAGGCATAGCAATCCTTCTGCACGGGCCGCGTCTTGCGAATGACGGAATCAGCCTGGTCGCGGTACTTCAATTCGAACGCCGGCTTGTGCTCGCTGAAGTTCGCGTCCGACTGCGGCCGGCCCGCGTCCACCAGCGCCACCTTGAGTCCGGCCTCGGAGAGGCGCTTGCAGGCCCAGCCGCCCGAAGCCCCGGAGCCTACCACTGCCACGTCATAAATCGCTTTTGATTGGTCTGCCATCGTAGTCCCTCAAAATTGCTAAAAGTCCGCCTCTTCCCCCCGCGCTTAAATCATACGCCGAATTGGGCCCCGCCTCACATTTTTTCAACTCCCTTTCGTTCCGGGTTCGTTGGCAAGCCTTGCCATTCTGCGCTAGGTCTAGTGCGCTCGCGATCCTTGGACGTCGGCTTGACACCGATACCGCCGGCCCAAGAGCCCTCAAGCACTTCGCCGCGAGGCATCTTCAATTCGAGCTTCTACCTTCCCGGTGTGAGCACACTCGAATCAATGCCTTACGCCTCCGACGGGATAACCCTGCCAGACATATTCCAGGGCCTCGGGCAGGGTCTGTTGTTTCACGGCGCGATCCACGTGCCCGGCGTTACGCGCAAAAACAAATTGGTAATGGTAGCCTTTGCCGGCGAGCACTTTGGCCATAGCTTCATTTGCCGCCACCCAGTCATGCATTCCGTCGCGCATCACACCTGGATTGAATAAGTCTCGGTCGCCCACTTCCATCCAGATTCGAAGCGGCTTGGGCGGGGCGTTCGGAATCAGGCGCTCATGAAATTCCCAGGCGCCGTGCGGGGTCTGCGCGTTATACGGCCACTGCTGATTGACGTAAGTTCCCGAGTACGTCAGAACGCGGTGGTATAGCTCGGGGTGGTACCAGGCCATGATCAGCGCGCAGGAGCCGCCGGAACTGCCGCCCATGGTCGCCCGGCCGCCGGGATCACTGGTGAGTTTGACGCCGTATTTCGATTCCACAAGCGGCAGCACTTCTTTTTCCACGAACTCCGCATACCGGCCGGACATGGTGTCATACTCCAGGCCGCGTTCGCTGCCCTGAGCGTCGCCGCTGCCATTGCCGATGGAAATGGCGATCATCGCAGGCACCCGCTGCTCGGCGATCAGATTATCGAGCGCTGTGAACAAACCAGGGTCCGGTCCGTCCGCTCCCACAATGAAAGGCGCGACGCTGCCTGGGACGTACTGCTTGGGGACGTAAACCGTCACCCGGCGAGTGTAAGGAGCGGGATGGCTGGTTGGCACCAGTAGTTTGGCGGGGTCGGTGGGATCAGGCGTTCCAAAGGTGCCGGCATCCCGGGCGATACCAGGGTAAATCCTGCTGTCGGCCGAGTCCATGGTGAACTGAGATACCGTTCCTTGCGGGACGCCTTCGTGGACAGACAGCTCCGGCGCCGGGTTGTGCGTGGGCCCGACGATGAAGTTACCGTCCGTATTCGACGGAGGATTGCTGCCATCGGGCAATTCCCGGGCCGCGACATAGCCTGGCGTGTGGGGATTCCGCGTCGGGGGTGCCGGACGCGGCGCCGGCGGCGACTGGACCATCGCCAGACCTGCGACAGCCGCGAGACCGCTCAGTAGCGCAATGCTCTGCAGACGGAACATAGAATTCCTCCTGGCCTCAGCAACCGTAGCGCAACCCCCCGTTCAAGAGCCTAGCCTAGGCTCTGGGCCACGCCTGGTTCAAGGTCGACGGAAATATATCACCGATGCTGGCTGCAAGAAAGGTCAGCGGGCCGGCGAAGCCAAGAACGGGCTTGCATTGTGCGTTATCGGCCATCATAATGGCTCGGTTGATCTAACTGCGGTTGATGAGTCAGCTTATGTGGGCGATTACCCATAGGCCACGAAGCATCTGCCGATTTCCCCTACAGCGTCGCGGATTGTTGGTCGTGAAGAGAGCCCGAAGCGGGAGGATTATCGATCGCTGAGTGCCGTTCACCCGGCACCCGCGCACGATGGGTTGGCGGCTCCTGCCAGCTCGAGTCGGAGGAGGCTTATGATGAGAATCAACCATGACGGTCGGCGCGGCGTCACGTGGCTCACGGTGGCAATCCTTGGCTCTGTTCTCGCCGGCGCGGCTCCCGGCTGGGCGCAGGTTGATACCGGGGCAATCGTCGGCACGGTAAGGGACCAAACCGGCGCGGTGGTTCCGCATGTCAAAATGAGCTTGGTCAATCAGGGAACCGCCTTCACGGTATCCGCCGTCAGCGATGCCGGGGGTTCTTATACTTTTGCGCCGGTGCGCATTGGAACGTACACCATCACGGCCGAATACCAAGGCTTCGAGACGGCGACCCATCGCGACATCGTCGTGAACGTGCAGCAGCAGGTGGAGCTGGACTTCACGCTTCAGCCGGGTCTCGTGACCGAGACGGTCACCGTGACCTCGGCCGCGCCGCTGCTTCAGACGCAGAATGCCTCTGTAGGCCAGGTGGTGGGAGCGCAGGAAGTGAATGACCTGCCTTTGAACGGACGCAACTACACTTTCCTGGCGCAACTCTCCGCGGGCGTCTCGCAGGAGGCCCCCACCGGGCGGGGACTCGAAGGTTCGGGCACTTTCGTGGCGAACGGCCTCTCATCGTCCAACAACAACTACATTTTGGACGGAATCGATAACAACAATGATTCGGTGGATTTTCTGAATGGAGCTTCCTTCGCCATCAAGCCTCCGGTGGATGCCATTCAGGAATTCAAGGTCCAGACCAGCAATTTCAGCGCGGAGTTTGGCCGCGCCGGCGGAGCGGTCCTCAACGCCACCGTCAAATCGGGCACCAACCACCTCCATGGCGACGCCTGGGAGTTCGTGCGCAACGACGCCTTTGACGCCGCCAATTTTTTTGAAAACTCGCCCAGCCATGTCAATAAAGGTGAGTTCCGCCAGAACCAGTTTGGCTTTACCGTGGGCGGGCCGGTTTACGTTCCCCACGTTTATAACGGCAAGGACAAAACGTTCTTCTTTTTCGACTATGAGGGCACGCGCATCCGGCAGGCTGCGCCGCAAGTGGCGACGGTCCCCACCGCAAACGAGCGGGCGAGCGGCTATACGGATTTATCTGACTTAATTACCGATCAAAGCGGAACACGCACTGACCTGCTAAATCGTACCACCCCGACTGGAACCGTGTTTGACCCGGCCACGACGCGCGCCGTCACCGCCGGTCAGGTTGATCCGGTGACGGGCCTGACGGCCACCGCCAGCGGCTTTGTGCGGGAACCGTTTCCCGGAAACCAGCTTCCGGCCAGTCGGCTCGACCCCAACGCCATCAAGCTGCTGAACCTTTATCCCGCTCCCACTGGACCGGGACTGTTCAGCAATTACACGGCAGACCGGGTGATCCAGAACAACACCAATCAGTTTGACGCCCGCATGGATCACAACTTCAGCGACAAAGACCAGATCTTCGGCCGCTTCAGCTACGCCGACAATCCGGACTTCGTGCCCGGCCCATTCACCAGCTTTGCCGACTCCAGCAGCTTTACGCAGGATACGTTTCATAACAACAGCGTCAGTGCCGCCGTCAGTGAAACCCATTCCTTCGCGCCCACCCTCATCAATGAAGCCCGGTTTGGATACAGCCGGCTGGCCACCAGCCAGTTCCAGCCTTTCGCCAACACCACGGGCATCCCGGCGCAGTTCGGGATTCAGGGAATTCCCCAGATCGCCCACAACGGCGGGTTGCCTTTTATCAACATCGCAGGCCTTAACAACCTGGGTCCGGCGGGATTCGTGCCGGGCGAGCGCTTCAGTGAGACCACGCAGATCACCGACAACCTTACTAAAATTCGTGGCGGGCACACCTTTAAGGGAGGATTCGAGTTTCAACACCTCCGTTTCCCATGGTTTGCGCCGGCTTACCCGAGAGGCTACTTCGGTTTCGATGGAACTTATACCGAGGTCCCTTCAACAAGTGGCGGCAATACCGGCCTGGCGCAACTGTTGCTATCGCCGATTCCGACCACGGTGACGGGCGGCATCAACAATGTGGGCGGAAGCGATACAACACAAGCTTCGAACTTCACCGGTCCCGACGACGTTCGTAACTACTACGGTTTCTATTTTCAGGATTCTTGGAAGGCTACGCCGAAGCTGACTGTTGAACTTGGCCTTCGGTGGGAATTTTTTGGGCAAGTCAGGGAGAAATACGGCGCCCAGGCCAACTTTATCCCGGGGCCGCCGGGCAACGGAGCAGAATATCTGATCACCAGCCAGCGTCAGAGTACACCACTCTCACCGTCTTTCCCGGCAACGCTGGCCATGGACGGCATCAAGCTCGGCTACAGCGGCGTGCCCGGCCTCACCAACACGCCGCTCCATGACTTCGCGCCGAGGGTAAGCGTGGCGTATCAGGCCACCTCCAAACTGGTGCTGCGCGCCGGCTACGGGATTTACTATGCAGGATTCTCAAACATCGGGGGCTCCCCCGATATCGGATCCAACTATCCCTTCCTTTTTAACTTTGCCTTCTACAGTCCCGATGCAGGGCATCCTATTACCTACCCGAATGGTACTTTGGGTACGCTCGAAAATGGTTTGTCGGCCATCCCTCTCACCCCTGCCGACGTCACGGCTGAGGGCTTGGGACTGGAAGGCCTGCAGCAAAACTACAAGACTCCGTACACCCAGGAATACAACGTGAGTCTGCAGTACCAGCTCACCCCGAACCAGACCGTGCAGCTCGGCTATATCGGCAACAACTCGCTGCACCAGGAGACAGGACCCGGCCTGAACCAAGACAGCGTGATTCTGCCACCCGGACAAAACCCGCAGAACTTCGTTCCCTTCCCCGATTTTTCGCGCGGCGGCAGTTACATCACGACCGAAGGCAATGGCTACTACAAAGCCTTGCAGGCCACTTTCGAGCGCAGGTTCAGCTCGGGGCTCAATCTGTTGGCGAATTACACCTATTCGGAATGCCGCACCGACGAAGCGAACTTGCTCGGCGTTGGCAACTCGGCAGGCTACCGCGCGCCTTATCTGCCCGGATTTGGGATTCAGGGAGACTATGCAAGATGCGGAGACGAAAGCCCGAACATTGTGCACGTCAGCGGCATTTACCAGCTTCCCCTGGGCAAAGGCAGGCGCTTCGCCTCGTCGGCCAGCGGGGTGGTGGATCAGATCATCGGAGGCTGGAGCATGAACGCCATCCTGACCCTTCAAGATGGCTTCCCCTTCTCTATCGGCTGCCCGATCGGCACCACCGCCAATTTTGGTTGCGATGCCTTGCTGGTGCCGGGCGAGAACATGTACGCCGGCCCTCATAACGTGAACCAGTGGCTGAATCCGGCCGCCTTCGCAAATCCGCCGGTGGCGTCAAGCATCGGGCAGGGCGACTACACACCCTTGGGCGGCGCGCCGGGCCAGTTCCTGAGTCCTGGTTTTCACCGGTTGGACGTCTCGCTCTTCAAGCAATTCCGAACTTCGGAGCGCACGCACCTGGAGTTCAGGGCCGAGTTCTTCAACCTGACCAACACGCCGCAATTCGCGAATCCGGCATTTACCGATTTCACGAATACAGCAACTTTTGGCCAGATCACGAGTCTGCGCGACGGTGCCAACGACCCGCGTCAGATCCAGTTTGCAATGAAGTTTTATTTCTGATTTGCGCGCGCCGCCTGTCTTGTCCTGTCGCTGCGCGAATGATAGCATCGGATGGGGAAGCCCCCAGTCAGGGCGCAGTACGCCACTGACGGGCAGTCGAGGGTGGATCATTATGAAGCAATCACCGCTGAGGGTTTTGAATAGCAATGGCGCGGCGCCTGATTCCGGTCTGAACCGGCGTCAGGTGATGCAGCGACTGCTCGGCACGGCCGGCGCCGGCATTGCCTTGCCCGGCCTCGCCGCCGGGCACCCCATTCACAACCACCTGATGAACGGGCACTCGATGCAGTCGGCAGACAGCCAGACTGCAGACTCCGCCTGGCAGCCGGGCTTCTTTGACGCTCATCAGAACGAAACCCTGATCGTCCTGGCGGAGCGCATTGTACCCAGTTCAGGTGCGGCGCAAGTGAATCGCTTCATCGACACGCTGATCGCGGTGGACTCGCAGGAGAATCAAAAGAAGCTGCTGGCCTCGCTCGGCGCCTTCGATCACGAGGCGATCACACGCTACAACGCGCCTTTCAAAGATGTCACCGAAGAGCAGCAGATTGTCATCCTGACCGCCGCTTCCACAGCTCAACCGTCGGCGCCCGGGGCGGGTGGCCGCAGGCGACGCCGGCCCGCCGTCCCCAAGCCCGGCGCTGTGGAACCAACGCTCACCTTGCGCGATCACTTTGACAACATCAAGGGTTGGGTCAGCGGCGCCTATTTCTCCTCCGAGGCCGGCATGAAAGAACTCGGCTGGACGGGTCAGGTGGCTTGGGACAGTCTTCCGGGCTGCCCACATCCGGACGGTCACGCGTAATCCTCCCTGGTTCTTCTCCTCGGACTCCCCGGCCCGCTCTGTTGGTGTCCCATTTCCTGACCTACGGCCTTAATCTCAGCAGCGCGCTAAACCACTGTTCCTTGCCTCTGAGCGACGCTTCGCAGCCTTTGCCCAAGCTCTTTCCAATACTTGTTGCCTAGCCCGCGAGCCACGGCATGTTGCGTAAATGCGAAGATGGTCCTATTGCGCACCAGAACGTTATCATCAGGAAAGGTACGTTCTGCAATTTTCTCCCAACTATCCTTTTGGCCCTTTCCATACATGACCACCAAACTGGGATGGTTCTCGCGGATCCTTTCGCGGATGACACTGATCCTTTGCGGCCGGAAGGTTTCGCGATTTCTATGTACGGTGAGATTGTTCGCCGCTAGGCCGGACAGCTCGATGACACAGGTTTCGCCGTTTGTCTTTCCCCACTCGTTGCGTTGGTAGTCTCGGAGTGCCTCAGTGTCAGTTTGCTCCCCAAGGAACGCCCTCAGGAGAAGTATTAATGGTCGCCACGCAGGCTGAAGGTTACCTTTTATGTGCCATTGCAGCTGATTAATGGCCCGATGAAACTTTTTGCAATCACAGAGTTCACACGATCCCAACTCGCGCCATGCACGGAGCCTTGGCCCCAGGTCGCCGTTTTCGTCCCTACGCTGCCCCGGCTCTGGGCCGATGAACCCATACGGCGCGCCCCAATCTCCATACCCATAGCAGTGTTGCGCCATCTTGGCGACATCTTCATCACTCATCGCATCTGTGGCCGAAGCCAGCGAAGAATTCATCGGCGTGATGGTACCACGGCCCTCCGCTATAGTGGGTCTGAAAAACAGGAAGCGTCTCGACTGCCTACTGCCTACTGCCAACTACTCCGGTGGGCTCTTGAAGAACACCGTGGCGAGCGGCGGCAGCGTGATGTCGAGCGAGTAGGGACGGCCATGGACAGACACCGGCGCCGCCTGAGCGCCGCCGCTGTTCCCTAGGCCGCTCCCGCCGTAAAGGCTGGAGTCGCTGTTCAGGATCTCGCGCCAATATCCGCCGCGCGGCACGCCCACGTGATAGTCCCAGCGCGGCACCGGCGTGAAATTACACACTGCCAGAATCACGTCATTTGTAGAGCGGCCCCGCCGGATAAAGCTGATCGTGCTCTGCATGGCGTCGTTGCAATCGATCCACTCGAACCCCGTGGCATCGAAGTCCAGCTCGTGAAGAGCCGGTTCGGCGGCGTACGTGCGGTTGAGGTCCCGCACCCACTGCCACACGCCGCGATGCTGCGGATACTCGAGCAGGTGCCAGTCCAGGCTGTGATCCGGATTCCACTCGTGACCCTGCCCAAATTCGTCGCCCATGAAGAGCAGTTTCTTGCCGGGCTGGCCGAACATGTAGCCGAACAGAACACGCAGGTTCGCAAACACCTGCCAGGCATCGCCCGGCATCTTGCCGAGTAGCGATTGCTTGAGATGAACCACTTCGTCGTGCGAGAGCGCCAGCACGAAATTCTCCGTGAAGGCGTAGAGCATGCGGAAAGTGAGATTGTTGTGATGGTGCTTGCGGTGAATCGGCTCCTTCGAGATGTACTCGAGCATGTCGTGCATCCACCCCATATCCCATTTCATCCCGAAGCCGAGGCCGCCGACATAAGTGGGACGCGACACCATGGGCCAGGACGTGGATTCCTCGGCCACGGTCTGGACGTCGGGGTGTTCCCGGTAGACAGCCTGGTTGAAATGGCGCAGAAATTCGATGGCGCCCAGGTTCTCGCGGCCGCCAAATTCGTTTGGAATCCACTCACCCACCTTGCGTGAGTAATCGAGATAAAGCATGGAGGCCACGCCGTCTACCCGCAGGCCATCCACGTGGTATTTGTCGAGCCAGAAGAGCGCGCTCGAGAGCAGAAAGCTCCTTACCTCACTCCGCCCGTAGTTGAAGATAAAGCTCTTCCAATCCGGATGAAAGCCCTGGCGCGAATCAGCATGCTCATAAAGATGAGTGCCATCAAAAAAACCGAGGCCGTGACCGTCGGTGGGAAAGTGCGACGGAACCCAGTCCAGAATCACACCGATTCCCTGCTGGTGCAGATGATCGACCAGGTACATATAGTCCTGGGGCGCGCCGTAGCGGCTGGTGGGCGCGAAGTAGCCGGTGACCTGATAACCCCAGCTCGGGTAGTAGGGATGCTCCATGATGGGGAGCAGTTCCACATGGGTAAAACCCGTCGCGCGGCAGTACTCCGCCAAACGCGGAGCGATGTCGCGGCAGGAGAAAAATCGATTCGGATCGTCCGGCGAGCGCATCCAGGAACCGAGGTGCATTTCGTAAATCGAGATGGGCGCACTGCCGGAATTTCGCTCCCGGCGCGATTCCATCCAGGCGCGGTCACCCCAGGAGTAATCGAGGTCCCAGATCACGGAAGCGGTCTGCGGCGGCTCTTCGTTATAGAAAGCGATGGGGTCAGCTTTATCGATCTGATAGCCGAGAAAGCGCGAGTTGATGAAGTATTTGTACTTCATGCCGCGCGTCGCGCCCGGCACAAAGCCGTGCCATATCCCGGATCCGCCCAGCGCGACCAGAGGGCGGTTCGAGCGGTCCCAGAAGTTAAACTCGCCCATCACCGTGACGCGCTCGGCGTTCGGCGCCCAGACGGCGAAGTAGGCACCGTCCACACCGTTCAGTGTGAGAAGTCGCACGCCGAGCTTATCAAAAAGGCGGTAGTGGGTGCCCTCATTGAACAGGTGAATGTCCAGGCCGGAGATGACGGTGCCGGGCCCTTCCGGCACGGCCACGTCTGGCGCGTTGACAATCGATTCGTTGACGCTCATGGGGCCGAACCTCGCTTTCCTGAACTCGCTCTTGCGCCGGCATATTAATAGATGGCACGCGAAGCAGACCCAGGCACTGATTTTTCAGCGACCGCAGATTGAAAGGACAAACGCCGATAGATCGAGGCGCCGCGCCTCAGCCCTGGCTGGTTTCGGTGATTACACCATACATGTCAGGGCGCCTTGCAGCGATCCGATCGAACTCGTATACGCCAGGTTGACGGATGACGCGGTTGCGGTCCGACCAGGCGGGATCGACCTCCGCCACCAGGACCGCCTCTTCAGTCTCGCCCGCCGAAGCCAGCACACGACCCTCCTGATCGATGATCTGCGAGTGACCGACGAAGCGGAAGCCACGTTCCTCGCCGACGCGGTCCGCGGCCACAACGATCATGTGATTCTCGGTGGCGCGTACGATCGGCGTGTGAGCCCAAGTGTCGGAGGCTACAGGCCAATTGGTTGGAATAGCCAGAATCTGCGCGCCCTTCAACTTCAGCACACGGCCAGATTCAGGAAAGCTGCAGTCAAAGCAAATGTTGACGCCGACCTTGCCGGCAGGCGTGTCGAACACCGGAAAGGGCTTGTCACCGGGCGCATCGTAGCGGTCGATGCCAAGACAAAGCAGGTGAATTTTGCGGTAGCTCCCCAGGATTTTTTCAGGCGTGATCACGGCAACAGCATTGTAGATCACCTCACCCTCCCGCTCTAGCATTCCAACCACAACCGTGCAACCGAGTTCCCGAGCGGCGATCGCCAGTTTCTCAGTAGACGGACCGGGAATGGTCTCGGCCAGCGGCCACGCCTCTTCGCGCGTGTTAAAACAGTAGCCTGTCAGCGCACACTCAGGAAAAATCACCAGGCTAGCGCCGACGCGAGCGGCCTGCACCAACTTCTCGAGTACCACCCTCAGGTTGCGCTTCTTATCGAAGATTTCCACATTCATCTGCACGGCCGCCAGTTTCATGTTGATCCTTCCCTAACTTCGCAATACCTTCCTGCTGCGTTATTGTAGCAGCGTCGCCGCCTGCCGCGTCCGGCGATTACTGTCGGAGTATCAATCCTTGATCACTTCGTAAACTTTTGATGGAGTGGGACTTAAGAAATTCTAATCTACCCTGTCTCAGCCACAGGCCGGCTTCTTGTATAGATAAAATAAAACAATAAGATTCGCCATATTAACTATTGACAAACTCACGACCCTATCCTACAGTTGTGGAGCTTGGATTTCAGAGGCTCCCGACGTCGAGGCGCTTGTTCCGCGACGTTCTTCTCTTTATTGGGACGTGTATAGTGGACCCCGAATTTTGGACCAGGCAATAAGTTAACATGTCGGCTCAGTCGTCGAGGCTAGGAGGGCCGATGAGCACGACACGCAAGCAGTACAGTGCCAAGTTCAAGGCGCGGGTGGCGATCGAGGCGATCCG
>DASYYZ010000040.1:0-17333 GCA_035946735.1 Terriglobia bacterium | reverse complement strand
CGGCGAGAAGCAGATCGTTTCGGCGTAGCCCAGCATCACCTTGCGCTTGCGGCATGCCTTCAGCATGGCGTCGGCGTCCTCGAGCGTGTGGGCCATGGGCTTTTCCAGGATGATGTGTTTGCCGGCGTCAGCGGCCGTCACCACCACCTCGCGGTGCAGGTGGTTCGGTATGCCGATGACGATGGCGTCCACATCTTCGCGGTCGAGGAGCCGGCGATAGTCCGTGCTAACGTTGGGAACGTGCCAGCGAGCGGCGAACGCCTCGGCGTGGCTTTTGTTCGGAGAACACACCGCAAGAATCTGAGCCTCGGGGCACTCCTCAAGAGCCTCAGCGTGGAGGCTCGAGACAAACGCCGATCCTACGATTCCAATGCGGACTTTTTCCATCAAGCCCAGAGAGGACTACGCAATCCGCACTTCGGATTTGAACCGATGACGCGATTGCTGCCTTCCCGCCTCGATCAGAACCAACCGAGAGTCCGGTCTACTGCTTCTTAAGCGACCGGATCTGCTTTACCAACGCATCGATCTCCTCGTCCTTGAGCTGTTTCCCGAACGCCTGCATCATCGTACCCTGCTTGCCATTCTTGATGGTGCTGGCGATTTCCTCATCGGTCTTGGACGCTTGCCACTTGGGATCGGTGAAATCCGGCGTCTTGAGGGCCGCAAAGCCTTTACCGTCCGGGCCGTGGCACATGGAGCATTTCTGCTTGAACAGCGCGGCGCCATCCGGCGAATCGGGCGCGCCTGCGGCAAGAGCGGCAAACGACAGACAGGCTGCCAAAATCAAACCAAAACGTAGGATCGTCTTCATGGGTGACCTCAAAAGATTGGGTAATCCGAAGGTTCGTACCGGCCCCTCGGAAATTCAGTGTGGTAATTGTCCACGTCTTCCAACTGATTCAAAGTCTCTGCGTTCGACTGATTCAGGATCCGTTCGACAAGGTGTTTAGCGCGCTTCCCCCATGTCTATTAGCGTGTCGAACGCGGGCGCGATCCACTCGTTCCAAGCGATCACCGCGCGTCATTTTGATGCTGGTGGCTTAGCATTGGCTTCCACGCGATCAGATAGACCTGGCCCCCGGCCCGAAGCTGTCCCGTCAAGGTTTCGTCGCACATGTCATGCGCTGAGCTGGCACGGCGGCGGACAGCACGGTCATGGCTTTCGCGCACAACTCCACCTTTTCAGACCTGCGGCTGGTATCCGTTTTCCGGGGTCTTCCATTGATCCGCCTTGGAGTGGGTCGGCTGGACTCATTCCAGGGAGAAGCCCATGCTACCGAGCAACTCGGGAAAAAGCAAGGACTCTGATCATCAGCAGTCGGCATGTCAGCCGTCAGTTCCGTCCTTACTTTGTCTCCTATCGCACCTCGATCTCAACTTCGGAGGAAGGCGCGCTTTCATTGCCGCTCCGGTCGACTGCAGTCACCCGATAGAAGTAGTGATGTCCCGTTGTTACCGAAATGTCACGATAGAGCGGCGAGCGCAGGAGATCCTTATTCAGTTGCTCCGGCTGGCCCCCGTCCTGACGCCGCCTGATGTTGTAGCCCGCAAGGTCGCTTTCCAGGTTCGGGCTCCAGATCAGCTCCACCGCTCCCGCCGCAAAGAGGCCGGTAACTCCGGCGGGCGCTGCGGGCGGAAAGACGTCGCGCGGCGCGACTTCGATGGCCGCGGAATCCGGGCTTTCGGCTGAACTTCCGCTCCCGGTCACAACGGCACGCACCTTGTAAGAATAGAAGTGTCCGAACTCGAAGTTCGGGTCGGCGTACGAGGTTTCGTGCGATTCGCCGATCGTCCGGTAACCGGTTCGTGGGGCGCTAACCGAGTCTCGCTCGCTTCGATACACGCGGTAGCCTGAAATCTTACTGGCCGATTTGCCCGTCAACGTTTGTTCCGGCACAGACCAGCGTAGATTGAGCGCTGCCTGGGTTACCTCGACTGCGAGCCCGGTCACCGGTTGCGGCACATCGAGGAGCGTCAGGGTGGCGACATTCGATGAGTCTGACTCGATGGGCCGCCCTCGGAACCCACGCGTCAGCGTTCGCGCTGCAAAGTGAAACATGTCGCCAACAGAGCCGTTGAACTCGTCAGGCGCGAGAGCCTTGACATATCCCACCTTGCCTTCGGTATCGCGACCGGCGAGATTGGCGGGCCGCAGTGAGATCCAACTTTGTCCGACGCTTGCGGGAGCCGGCTGGGACGCCTTGTTGGCAGGAGGTGTTTCAGCGCTGCGAAAGATCTCGATCTCCAAGGGCTTCGTCAGGCCTTCACCGTCCACGGCATCCGTGGGCAGCGTGAACCGGAACCTGATCGCTCTGCCCACCTGCTCCGCCGTGAAGTCCCGCACGGGCCGAGGACGCTCCACCCGCGGTGGCCGGGGCGGTGATTGGGCCGCGCACGCGGCAAGAAGCAGCACTCCCTCAAGTGCCAGCAGAAGTCTGCAGCAGGCCCCTATTCGCGGGAGTTGTGGGCGGTTGGGAAGGAGACTTGCGCGGGCGGCGAAGATGAACCGGGGCGCCTGCTCGTCACTCGTCGTCACTCGTCACTCGTCGTCACTCGTCACTGCATCACAGGATGTAGCGGCTCAGATCCTGATTCTTGACGATGTCCGCCAACCGGTCGCGAACGTAGGCGGCATCCACCCTCACAGTTTTGTTCTTCAAGTCGGGACCCTCGAACGAAACTTCGTCGAGCAGTTTCTCCATGATCGTGTGCAAGCGCCGGGCGCCGATATTCTCGGTCTGCTCGTTCACGGTGGTCGCGAACCGCGCCACCTCTTCGAGCGCATCGTCGGTGAAACTAAGCTTGATGCCTTCCGTTTCGAGCAGCGCCGTGTATTGCTTTACCAGCGCGCTCTTCGGTTCCTTGAGAATACGGATGAAATCTTCCGCGGTCAGCGATTGCAGCTCCACCCGGATGGGAAAGCGGCCCTGCAACTCGGGGATCAGGTCTGAAGGTTTGGAGACGTGAAATGCGCCGGCGGCGATGAAAAGTATATGGTCCGTGCGCACCATGCCATAGCGGGTGTTGACCGTCGTGCCTTCGACGATGGGCAGGATATCGCGTTGGACTCCCTCCCGGCTCACGTCCGGACCGTGCCCGCGCTCGCGCCCTGCGATCTTGTCGATTTCATCGAGAAACACCATGCCATTCTGCTCCACCCGCTCCACGGCGGCGCGCGTGACCTGGTCCATGTCGATGAGCCGGTTCTCTTCCTCCTGGATCAGGTAATCCATGGCCTCCGCCACGCGCATGCGTCGCTTCTTGGAGCGCTGTCCGAAGAGACCGGGAAGAATATCCTTGATATTGATGTCCATCTCCTCGATGCCCTGCGAGGAGATCACTTCAAAAGCCGGGAAGCTTCGCTCCCGAACATCGACCTCTACCTGCCGCTCGTCCAGCTTGCCTTCGCGGAGTTGGGCGCGCAGCTTTTCGCGCGTGCGGTCGAGATTTTCGCTGCCAGTGCCGCCCCCGCTGCTCGCTCCGTCGCCGATCTCCTCAATACCTGCGGGCTTGGGCCGGACGGGACCCGGAGGCGGTAGCAACAGGTCCAGCAAACGCTCCTCGGCGTTCTGCTCCGCCTTCTCGGCAACCTCGTTGACCTTTTCCTCGCGCACCATGTCGATGGAGATTTCAACCAGGTCGCGGATCATGGACTCAACGTCGCGGCCCACGTAGCCAACTTCGGTGAAGCGTGAAGCCTCCACTTTGAGAAAGGGCGAGTTGGTAAGGCGCGCCAGTCGGCGGGCGATCTCCGTCTTGCCGACGCCGGTGGGGCCGATCATGATGATGTTCTTAGGCAGAATTTCTTCCGCCAGTTCCTCCGAGAGCTTCTGACGGCGCAGGCGATTACGCAGGGCGATAGCCACCGACCGCTTGGCGTCGGCTTGGCCCACGACGTGTTTGTCCAGTTCCGCCACGATCTGGCGGGGCGTCATTTCATCGAGCGAAGACGCGGGATCGAGTACCTCGGGAAGATAAAAAACCATTTCCTCGTCTTTCGTCAGTCCAAACCTCGGACCAAGCTGACAGTCCCCTCAAACTCAGAGCGGCCAAAGGCTGTCAGCCGTCATTCTTACACCTGGCTTCTGCTTCTAGAGCTCCTCGATCGTCACCTGATCATTCGTATAAATACAGATGTCGCCCGCAATACGCATGGCTTCTTCCACGATCTGCCGAGGGCCGAGCGAAGTGTGCTTCGTGAGAGCGCGGGCCGCTGCCAGCGCATAGGGGCCGCCCGAGCCAATGGAGACGATGCCATCGTCAGGCTCGATTACGTCACCCGTCCCACTCACCAGGTAGGTGTTCTTGCTGTCCGCTACCAGCAACAGCGCCTCCAGATGCCGCAAGGCGCGATCCGTACGCCAATCCTTGGCGAGCTCCACCACGGCCCGGCTCAGATTGCCGTGGTACTCCTCGAGTTTCTGCTCGAATCGGGAAAACAGCGACAGGGCATCAGCCGTACTTCCGGCGAATCCCGCCAGCACCTTGTCATTGTAAAGACGCCGAATCTTCTTGGCCTTGGACTTCATGACGCCTTCGCCCATCGTAACCTGACCGTCCCCGGCCATCGCCAGCTTTCCATCGCGGCGGACGCTCAAAATGGTGGTGGAGCGAATCTTAGCGGCTTCGGTCACCTGTCCTCCCCAAGGATTATAGCAGACACGGGATTAGATTCCCGGCAGAGGCTTGAAGTTCGCGCCTTCAATTCACCACAGAGGCACGCAGACACCGGGGGAAAGAGAAACGAGGGCGTTCACAGCTTGCCGTGTGCTAGCATGGGTCGTGCGCATCGGGCGCCTCCGGTCCGCGGGAAGGGCTGAGCCCTCCGAATGACATTCTGTTGCGAGACACCTTCGTGGTGATGGAATTGGCGGAGCTGCTGATGGCGCGCGGGGCGCCCGTCAGTGAGCCGGATGCCGAACCCTGGGCTACACCGCTAGCCTGGGCGCAAAAAATGGGCCACCTTGCCATCGAGCGCCGGCTGCGGGAACGGGGAGCCGGCTAATGAGGATTACGCAATATCGTGACAATCTGAAGCTGTAGCGACGGTGTCCTCACCGGCGATTTCGGCGCTGGGGACAGCGCCGCTACAGAACCGAGCGTCACTCTGATTTGTAATCTTCCTTCGTTGGCGGTTATCAATTCTGAGTTTTCACTATCCTGATTGGGGCTTAAGCGGGGCGCCATGAGGCGGGAGGCATACGAGATCCAGTCCAAGGTCAAAACATCACGGGTAGGGAATGAGCGCGAGCCAGAGCGTGCGGAGGTAAGATCGTCCCGCCCGTATGGTGCTTGCAGTCTGCGGGAAAACGCCTCGGAAACCTGTCATTTCGAGCGAAGCGAGAAATCTCGCTGTGAAAATAAAAGGCCGTGCGAGATTCCTCGTTGCTTGCGGCTCCTCGGAATGACAGGCTGGAGGAGTTTTTTCCGCAGCCCGCCAGGCTAGTCTATTAGACGTGTCAGGTTCCGGCGAGAAAATATCGCAGGCCGCGAACCACTCTCGGGCCAGTGTCGCGAACCGGGTACATTTTGGGGAAGGTTTGAAGCAGGTCTAGGTGGTCGACGATCACGCCTTGCTCGCGCACTGACAGTTCCCTGAAGACCGTCAGGAATTTCCTGCCAAAGCGAAGCTCAGCCACGCTGCCGCCACTCGCGCTCGCGCTTTTCGATCAGGCCTTTCAAGTTTCCCTTGCGCAGGGCCTCTTTCACTTCCGCGTGAGTATAAACGCGTCCTTCGCGGATAGCGCGCTCGGAGTCTCTCGCCATCTGCTGCAGGCCGGGATCGGCTTCAATGACCGCCAGTTCCTCTTCAGTAGGAACCCGAATCTCGTCGCTCAGAACCGGGTCGGGCTGATTGCCGTTGCGCTTTTTCATACTCTCATTGTGCCTCCTTCCCCCGCGCCTAAATCAACCCTTCAGAATCGCGACGATGAGTCCGGCGATGACCGCCGAAAGGGGCAGTATGGACCTGTTGCGCCCCCGGCGCCTGCACCGTCGTCGTCACGGGCGACGTGTCCCGACCGCCCCAACCCGGATTGGCGGAAAAAATAGTAGGTTTTCGGAATGGGTATGAGGTAAATTCAGTGGGAGAGAATAAAAAACTTCGAAAGAAGCTGGCGAGTTATCAAGCCAGAGTTCGTGAGCACCTCAGCAAAATCACTCGCGAGAAGCGTAGATCATATCGTGATGACGGGCTCATTCGGCACTGGGAGAGTGAAATTGAAAACTGGCAAGCTATCATCGCCGCAATCGAGCGAAAGTTGAGAAGAAGGTGAAAAAGTCAAATGAGCAGGAAGAATGTGGTTGACAATGACATGGAACGGCAGATCGGCCTTGCGGAACGCTTGGCGTATGAGGTCTTAGAGAGCGCCGACAAATACCGCCGATTCCTCCAACAACTTAAGCGTATTTCGCCGGGCACCGAAAAATATTTTGATCTGCTGGCCGAACTTTCGGTCGAGTCTCAGGTGCTTAAGACTAAGGCTTCACATGCGGAAGAAGAGCTTGATAGGTTGATGGATGGTCTGGAAAAAAAAGAGTCGATATGTTCGCAACTGAAACGCTCCGAATAAGTGTTGAGCCGTCACGACGCGGCGGGATCGGTCGATGAGATTTCGGTAGAGGGGCGCTTTGCGGCTCGTAGCGGCCTCCTCAAGTTATGCGGCAGCTTGTGTGCGGCGCCAGTCCGAGCACGTTAGTCTCCATTCACGGACCGAAATGCCGGCACAACCTTACGCAAACTGGCGACTGACGACCAGAAATCTGCAAAGTGTAAAGTTTCTTTACACTCCTGGCCCCGGATCGCGCTTGCCGAGCGCCGGGCCGCCCGGCCCCGTGGTGCCCGACTCTACCTCGTCCGGGTAGTAGCTCAGCGGCGCGGCCAACTGCAACTCGAGACTCGTCCCCTGCGGCAGCACCACTTCCTTGCCGCGGCTGGCCAGCACGTAGACCAGTCCTCCGAGCGCACCGGCCGCGCCGCCGACTCCCGCGCCCACTCCGCTATGCCCGCTGCTGATGGCCGCAACGGACCCAATTCCGGCGCCCTCGCCAGCACTCACCGCGATCACCTCGGCGTCTTTCCCTTTCGAGCCTTCGCCCTGGATCTTGCCTTCTTTGGGCTTGAATCCCTCGTTGCCGCTGCCGCCGAAGCCCGAGAGCGTGGCTCGCAGCGGCTTGGTGATGCCGTTCGGCAGCGTGATCTCGTCAAAGCGCAAACCAAGTTGGGCTTTGCCTTTCACGCGCCCCGGCCGCCGTACCTCGGTCACCCGGCCCTTCACGTAGCTGCCTACCGGAATCACCACCCGATTCCGGACCACGATGGGATAGATGGTGTCGCAATAGACCGCCTGGCCGGCGTAGGCTGTGCGCGAATTGAGCGCGCCGCGTAACTCCAGCGGGATATTGGTATTCACAGGCACCACCACCGCGCCCGGAACCGCCGGAGCCGTGGAGGCAGCGGGCTCGAGGGCAGCCGGGCTGGGCGCCTGGGTGGCGGTTGCGGGAGACGAAGACTGACCCGACCAGGCGAGGGCGGGTGCGAGCAGACCGAGCAGCAGTCGTGAAGCCGCGAGGGACATGGAATTAACCTCCGTAACGGCCGTACCGGGATCGGTTAGGGCTGCGGAACAACGGTTCGGAAACCTGTCATTTCGAGCAAAGCGAGAAATCTCGCCGTGAAAAATAAGGGGCTTATATACTTTAGTCCCTTTGACCGACCGGGAGAATAAATTTCATGCCTGATCAGAAGAATCTTTCTCCGATTGTCGAACTTGCTCTAGCATTTTCAGAATACGGTCGCGCCTTGCGCGAAGCGTTGGCAGAGAGTGGCGTGAGACTTGACCCTCTGTCAGAATCATCAGACTTGCCACTTCCTCCCCAAGAGCCACCACTAGAGTCGTAAGGTCTGCGATTGCGGCTTTGTTCTCTGTGTCCATCATCACCTCATGTCAAGTATCACTGCGTGTCCTGATTCCGGACTACTTGAGGTTTTTACAAAAAGGCAACCGTGCCGGATTGTGCGTACTTCCGCGTGGCGGTTCTTCACTTGGGGGATAGGCATCAAGGGGACTGGTGGCGGCTGGGGCTAGCCCCAAGAGTTCGTCGGAAGTGGAGTTTTGTTTAGCCGGTTCCAGGGGACCTGCCCAGCACGCCTGGTCGGTCTTGCTGTCGAACATGATATAGGGGTTGTTGCCGTTCGTGGCCGAAAAACGGGGCCGCTGGTACAAAAGCGCGGCAAGAGCAACACACAAGGCTGCTAGCAGGACGGAGACTACACCTAGTCCAATAATCCAGAGTTTGGCTCTTGTCATATACGCCTCTGCCCCCGGTGCGACGAAATCAAACCTCTTATCCGCCGCCAGATCGCGCTAGCTAAGACTAGGGAAATGAGCATAATACCGAGCATTAAGATAGAAAACAGCCAGGGAGGAATATTACCAAGATCAATTATGTGCATTTCAGAGAGTTTAATGAGCCCGACAAACAACGGGAGGCCGATAATTAGGGTGATCAGAACCACTGGGATGTCTGCGACACGGACTCTGTAAATCATGCCTGAAAGAGCGTATCAAGAGTTTGGGTTTGGGGACCGGCCGAATCCCGACCGGCCCCTTGACACCGGGTTGGCCCGACGACAACGAATGCCAGAAGGTCAAAAACCCTCTTGCGAGGGCTTCGTGTCCAGCGCGAGAGTGAAATCCTCGCTCCGCGCTAAGATGCGCAGACCACGTGGAACCTGCGGCAAAACAGCCGTTGCCCTAAGCGTTGTCAGGGTTGGCGAAATCCCGTCGCTGTTCGCACTTCTGGCACCGGGACACGGCAAAAGTGCTTTCAAAGGTCACCTCTACCGGAGTTCCGGTTCACCAATAGTATACGCCATCTTAAACTGTCTAGTAATTTAAATGGGCGGTGTTTTAATCCGGTTAACTGGGTAGAGGCTGGAATCCCGCGGAGTCGTCGCTTTCAGAGCCCCAATCACCGCTGCCAGACACCCTAACTTCCGTGGCAATCTCTATTTGCTCTTTGAGAATGTCTATCATTGCGCTGCTGTATGCCCGAGCATCGTTGTCCAAATAACTCTCCCGATACAAGAGGTCGAGAGCCGGTATTACACGACGCACCGAAATCTCAGAACATTTCACGCCGGCCCGGCCCCGATCTCCCTCTCGATGGCCTCCGCGATCCCATCGGCGTGCCTTCTCACCAGATCGCCGTCCTTGGCTTCCACCATCACCCGCGCCAGCGCTTCGGTACCGGAGTAGCGTACCACCACTCGTCCTTCATGATCGATATCGCGGCGCGAGCGCTCGATGGCGTCGGCGACCGCCGGAATCGATTCGAGCGGCGGTTTCGTTCGCACGCGCACGTTGACGATGAGTTGCGGCAGCGGCGCGTAGCCACGCAGCAGCTCTTCCAGGCTGCGACCGGTCTCGGACACGATCCGCAGCACTTCGAGCAGCGTGACCAGACCGTCGCCAGCTAGGCCGCGGTCCCGGAAGATGATGTGGCCCGAGGGCTCGCCGCCCAGATTGATCCCGGAACGCAGCATCTCTTCGAGCACGTAACGATCGCCTACGGGAGCACGCTTCAGGGCGATGCCGCGCCGCTCCAGCGCGCGCTCCAGGGCGAAGTTCGTCATCTGGCTTCCCACCACCGCGCCGCCCCGAAGTGCCCCGCGATCCTGCAGGAATCCGGCGGCGGCATAAAGCACGTGATCGCCATCCGCGATGCGCCCGGAACGGGTGGCGAAGATGGCGCGGTCCGCGTCGCCGTCAAAGGCTACGCCGAGGTCGGCCGCCAAGTCACGCGTGGTCTTCGCCATCGTGTGCGGAAAAAGCGATCCGCAACCGAGATTGATGTTGCGCCCGTCCGGCGCCGTGTTCAGCACCTGGGTGTTGACGTCGAGGCGCCTCATGAGTTCGGGTCCGAGCCCCGAGGCGGCTCCGTTCGCGCAATCCATCACCAGGCGGAGTCTGCTGATCCCCTCTAGATCACGGGCCAGGCCTTCGAGATAACGGAGATAATCCTCCGCCAGCTCCGGGCGCCGGTCCGCCAGGGCGGGCTGCGCCGAATCTGCTGAATTAGCTTGCGGTGGCTCGATCGTGTCAAGCTCTCGCTCGATCCTCAACTCCATCTCTTCGGGAAGCTTCGTACCCGCCTTGGAGAGCGCCTTGACTCCATTGTCGCGATAAGGATTGTGGGAGGCCGAGATCACGATGCCGGCCGCGAAGGCGTGGTGTCGAGCGAGGAAGGCGATGCCTGGCGTCGTGATCACGTCCGCGTAGCTGACCTCGACGCCGGCCGCGCCCAGGCCGCTTGCAATCAGGCGCGCCAGCCCGTCGCCGGACTCGCGCGTGTCACGTCCAAGCACGACGCGGACGCCGCCGGCGGCCGTCGCGCCTGCGGTCCTCGCCTCCTCTTCCAGCACCCGGCCAATCGCGCAGCCGAACTTCCACACCGTGGCGCGGTCGAGCGGATACTCGCCCGCCACCCCTCTTACGCCGTCAGTGCCGAAGAGCTGCGGCTTATCTGGCATGCCGTTCATTGTATCGAAATCAGGCCATGGAGGCTCGGGAACCTCGGTCGGGCCGAGGCTCAGGCTCGCGCCAGCCGCAGCACATGCTAAGTTTGCCTGACTTGGGTTGGCTGACGAACGCGAGTCCTCGAGTGTCGTTGGGTAGGCTGTGCGAGGTAGGCTGCGCGTCAGCGCCATGTTCAGCGCCGTTGTGGCGCAAGCTACTCATTTTAGAGATGATGCTGAAGCAGTCTGGGACCTTGGCGGGTTGATCTTCCTTGGGCTCCGCCGCCGTTTGAGCCTGGCGCTCTGCGCCAGACCCAGCACTTGGAGCAGGGCCGGAGTGAACCTCATTTTGCGGTCGATGGCTTGGCGCAAGCGGTCCCTCTGGCGGTTCATCCAGTGATCGTCGCGGGTGAGAGCCAGGCGGGCTTTGGCCGCCGTGATCGAGACCTGCTTCTCGCTCAAGGCGATTTCCTGCGCCTCCAGGGTATCCCGCTCTTCCGCTTCGACAAGGCCGATCAGTTGGTTGAGTTGTTCGTCGCTCAGGCAATAGGGGTCTTCGGCCTTCATGCAAGTCCGGCACTGGATGCAGATTATCTGGCCGCGCTCGTGGTCGGGGTGAAGGCCCTTGCCGTAGAGCCGCCGCAGAATCGGCTCCAGGGCTGCAAACTCACGCTGACGGAGGTGCACCTTGAGCGCCAGCAGGCACGCGTGCGGGTCTTTGACCCTGGCGAGGGAGTCGGGTACGCGGCAGAGACTGGTCTCGAAAACATCCGTGGCCACGGGCTCCAGCTCGCGATCCACTTCTCGGTGGCGGCGGCGCATTTCGAGCTCGTTCTGTTGCGCCCGGTGCTCCATCTCCGCGTCCCGGATTCCCTCCCACGCCTCCAGTTCGAGTTGCAGGCGGGCCAGGTCGCGAAAATGTATGGACAGCAGCGCCGGCGGAGCGGGCTCGTAGGGAGCAATCAACTCCTTATAGAGGTGAATGGCGGCCCCGGGCTCTGGCTTCAGGTTGATGGCCTCGGGCCCGCCCGGCAGGCGTCCAAACCGACGCTGCGTCGTCTGCAGATTCTCCACGGTGTTCGGCTGCCGGATGACCTGACGCGGGCGCTCATCGGTGATCGTCGCGGTCGTGGGCGCAGCGCTGGCGCGACCAGCTTCGACAACAGTCAAGGTGCGTTTGGGCGACTTGCGAAGTGACATAGGGTCCTCGGTTCTCCGTTCTCACGTTCCGGGTCTGGTTCGTTTTGCTAATCGCGGGGTCGTCGATCGTCAACTGAGAACTAACGTTCGGGCGACTGCCTCCCGGATTCGAACGGCCCATTTCCTCAGTGTTTCATTTCGGAGCGAGACGGTGGGAACGGGTGGGACAGGTGGGACTGATTATTTGGCCGGCGGCCAGCGCTGAACGGTAGCGTGTCCATGGAATTCCGCCCCATCGGCAAGGCCCCAATTGCTGCTAGAATCGCAGGGGCGCCGATGAATTGATGCTTCGGCGGCCGGAGGCATTTCGGGCATGGCCATGGACCCGTTTTTGAGCGACGAGGACCTCAGCGCGCTCCGCAATCTCGACACCTGCGCGGTAGCGGACGCCATCGAGACGTTCGACCTAAGGGCCAAAAACGTCGGCTTCGCTGACTCGATCGTACGATGCCTGTCAGGGGACTTGCCGCCGATGGTCGGCTACGCCGCCACGGCTCGCTTGCGCAGCGGGGATCGGCCGATGGCCGGGCGAAGCTATCAGGACCGGTCTGCCTGGTGGAACAGCATTCTCGAAGTGCCAGCGCCGCGCATTGCCGTCCTGGAAGATATCGACGATCCGCCAGGCCTGGGCGCATTCCTCGGTGACGTGCATGCTGCGATGCTCCAGGCGATGGGCTGCATCGGATACGTCACCAACGGTGCCGTTCGAGAACTGGCGGCCCTGCGCGGCATCGGATTCCATATTTTTGCCCGCAACGTCGCCGTCTCGCACGCTTACGCTCGCATCATCGACTTCGGCTCCGAAGTCCAGGTGGGAGGAATGGAGGTTCGCCCCGGTGACCTTCTGCACGGCGATTGTCACGGAGTGCTGAACATTCCGAAGCTTGTTGCGAAAGAGATTCCGCGCGTGGCCGCCAGAATGGCCGAAAGGAATCGTCAAGTGCTGGCTGCTTGCCGCGCTCCTGATTTTTCGGTGGACAAGCTTCGCGCCACTCTCGAAAAACTCGGGTAGCGGCCGGATGAGAGCAACAACGATGAACGATGAACGTGGGTGATGGACCACAGCTTCAAGCAATTCCCGCCGGTTCCGGCCCTGACTCCCGCGCCCTGACCCCTGATCCGCCTTTCACCCTTGACACTTCGGCGCTAGAGAGCGTCCGCCACTTGCCCACCTCAAGTCCGGCCAGCGTCAGGGGGCCGATCGCAGTACGCACCAGCTTCAGCACCTTGAATCCAACCGCTTCGATCATGCGGCGCACTTCGCGATTCTTGCCTTCGGTCAGCACTACTTCCAGCCACGTGTACTTGCCGCGATCCTCCAGCCGGCGCACCGAGATGGGACGGGCTTCGTCTCCGCGATTCATGGTGACGCCGCCGGCCAGGCGCGCGACGATGCCGTCGTCCACGAGACCACTCACCTTCACCAGGTAGGTCTTGGGAACCTTGGAGCGCGGGTTCGTGACAAAGTTGGCGAACTCCGTGTCATTGGTGACGAGCAGCAATCCTGATGTGTCTTTGTCGAGCCGGCCGACGGGCGACAGCCAACCCCCGCGTGGCGCGGCCATCGCGGACGCGGCTGACGGGCGGGGCCTGGGCGCTCGCGGGCGGGAAGTCCCTGCTGCTCCGCGAGGCCGATCGTCGTTGCCGACATATTGGCCAAGATAATCGTAGATGGTCTTGCGGCCGTCGGGGTCGCCGTGGCTGACAATTACGCCTTTCGGTTTGTAAAAGAGAAGGTAAGTTTTGCGCTCTGGCTGCAGCCGCTCGCCGTCTAACTGCACCTTGTCGCTGGCACGGTTCACCCAATGCTCCGGATCGCGCTGGACGCTGCCGTTCACTCGCACCCGGCCGGCCTCGATCATCTCCCGGGCGGCGCTGCGCGAGGCCACGCCGTAGCGCGACAGCAGCCGGTCGAGGGTCATCGCCGCTTTGGATTTCATGCAGGGGGGGCGCAGGTGGCGCTCGGGTGGAGGGTGCTCTCGTCAAGGTAGATAAACGCCTGCACCATCGGTTCTTCGCAGGCATCGAACTCGGATATCGATCCGAAGAAGGCGACGTGGCCGTCCAAAAGAAACACCACCCGGTCCGCCAACTTGCGCGCCAACTTCACGTCGTGCGTCACCACCACAGAAGTGAGCCCGGTTTGGCGCTTCAACTTCAGGATGAGGTCGCCGATGGTAGCGGCCATCAAAGGGTCGACCATGGTAGTGGGTTCGTCGTACAGGATACATTCCGGTTCGGCGGCCAGCGCCCGCGCGATGGCCACGGATCGCTTCATGCCGGTGCTCAGGTCTGAAGGCATCCGCTCACGCATTTCGCTGAGCTCAACCAACCCCAGCAGTTCATCCACGCGCGCCTGAATCTGGTCCTCGCTCATCGGATGATGGCGGAGAGCGCGCTCGCGCAACGGATAGGCCACGTTTTCCGATACCGTCAGCGAATCGAAGAGGGCCCCGGACTGAAAGACCATGGTGACGCACTGCCGGACTTTCAGAAGCTCCCGCTCGGGAAGCTGTGACACTTCTTGTCCGCCAACCCAGACTTCGCCCGCATCCGGCCGCAAAAAGCCCATGAGATGCTTCAGCGTGACGCTCTTGCCCACGCCGCTCTTGCCCATTACCACCACCACCTCGCCCGGCTTCACCTCAAAGCTGACGTCGTCCAACACGGGATTGCCGTCGAAGGCTTTCGAGACGTGAATGAACCGGATGTAAGGCTCGGCGGCGTTGTTGCGGCGGTCAGGTACGCGTTCTCCTTCCGCTTCAACGCGGCTGGCATCCATCAATTTTTCGGACTGCACGGGCATAATCTTCCCTCGTATTCAGGTTATCAAAAATCGAGGAGCGAAAGCCCGCGCGCGCCAGTTCCGGCCAATCGATCACCGTCACCTGTACCTGGCGGAAGAAGGCCGTGATCTTGTTTTGACCATTCGCGAGGCTCCGCCGCACGGCCGGCAAAGCGCGGCGGCGGTAGATCGCGGCCAGAGGCTGGTATCCTTCGCGGGGCGTTCGCGCAAGGGTCACGTCAGCGCGACCGATCCCGGCCGCAGCGGCCAGATAGCGCAGAAATCTCGAGTCCATGAAAGGAAGGTCACAACTAAGGAAAAGATTGAACTCCTTGCGCGTGTGGCAGAGCCCGGTGTAGATGGCGCCCAGCGGACCGCGGCCCGCAAGAACGTCGGGCAGGGCTCGGACGTCGAAGGCGGCGTCGAGGCCACGCGTTCGATCCGGCGGACCAAGCACGTGTACGGGGCGGGCCACCTGCCGCGACCGGCGCAGCGTTCGGGCGAGCAGGGTGTCGCCGGCGAGCACCAGCTCGTGCTTCGGGCTGCCCATGCGACGGCTGGCGCCGCCTGCCAGCACAAATCCGGTCAGTTCGGTGGAGCGAACGGCCATTTCGATGATCCAGACTACCACGACGCACGATTGCCACGAACGACAGCCTTCCTTTACGGCACGCGATGATTCTGACAGCAGCCGAGTTTGGCGGTTTCCGAGGCTTCGATGCGCGCCCCATTTCAATGCGAACCCGGATAATGACGTGCGTTGCCGGTTGAAGTCTCCATTGTGTAAAATATCGACTGAACCTACACACCGGAGGCGCCATTGAGCAAGGTTGCAATCATCCGAACGAATCTCCTGCTGGAGTCCGGCAAAGTCCGGCGCCTCCGCAAGGCGCTTCAGTCATCCAGCAACTCCGAGGCGGTGCGACGCGCGATCGACGATCGCTTGGCCGTGGAAACGGGTCTTCGTGCTCTCCGGAAGCTTCGCAGCCTGGGAGGTCTGGAGGATGTCTTCAGACGCGCCGCGCCGAAGAGCAGATGAATCGCCTGCCAGCGGGTCTGCTTCTCTTCGATACTGGCATTTACATCCGGTTCAGTCGCGGGGAGGATTATTCCTGGCTCGGCGAGGACGCCCAGATCCTCGAGCGCACCATCCTGAGCGCGGTGGTGGCTGCGGAACTTTACGCGGGCACGCGCGACTATCCGGAGAAACGAGCTCTGGATGATCTGTGCCGGGCGCATCGTTCCCGAGGTCAGTTCTCGTCACCATCCGCAGCCGCATGGATTGAGGCCGGAATTCTGCTAAGCCGCGCCCGAAGCACCTTCGGACAAATGGACTTCAGCAGCCACTTTCGTGACCTGTTGATCGCGCAGGAGGCAGTGCGTGGAGGGGCCACACTGGTAACGGAAAACGTCCGGGATTTCGCTCGCTGGAGATCTCTACTTGGCGCAGCCCGACAGACTCTGCGCTTATTCAATCCAACTTAGGAAACTTCGACGAACCAAACATTTATGATCACGAAGGAGGTGTCAGCGACCGGTTCGCCGCGCCTTCCCTTGCTGGCCAAGTGGGACACAGGCATCCATCTGATCGTCGCAGTAGCGGCGGCCAAGCTTCTTCTTCAACTCTTCGGCGCCCGCAACTATGGCTACTTTCGCGATGAGCTCTACTTCCTTGACTTAGGACGGCACCTGGCCTGGGGCTACCTCGATCTTCCTCCGCTCATCGCCGCCATCTCCGCGTTCGTTCGGGTTGTGTTCGGTACGTCGCTTACTGCGATTCGATTGCTGCCCGCGCTCGCTGGAGTTGTGAAGGTGGTGTTCGCCGGTCTGATCGCGCGCGAGCTTGGCGGAGGCCGATTCGCTCAAGGTCTGGCGGCTTTAGCGGTGGCGGCGGCGCCTGGGTTCCTGGGCGCTGACCATATGCTCACCATGAACGCCTTTGAGCCTGTCTTCTGGACCGGCTGCGCTTATGCTCTGATTCGGATCATCAAGACGGGGAGTGCGGGCGCGTATGTCTGGTTCGGGGTGCTGGCAGGACTGGGGCTCGAAAACAAGTACAGCATGCTTTTCTTCGGGTTTGGCATCCTGCTAGGCCTGCTGCTTAGTTCCGGACGGCGCCTCGTATGGGACCGCCGGTTCTGGCTCGCGGCCCTCATCGTCTTTGTCGTTTTTCTGCCGAACCTGCTTTGGCAAGCCGACCATCATTTCGTGTCATTCGTTTGGTTGCGCTACCACCGCGTTGCTACTGACAATGTGCCGCTCACGCCCCTTGGGTTTATCGCCCAGCAGATCCTCGGAATGCAACCGCTCTCCTGTCCGATCTGGCTGGCCGGTCTCTGGTATTACCTTGGCGCGAGCCAAGGTAAACCCTACCGGGCGCTCGGTTGGACATACCTGGTAGTGCTGGGGCTTCTGCTGCTGATGGGGGGACGCGTCTACTACCTGTATCCGGCCTATCCGATGCTTTTCGGAGCCGGCGCAGTCCTGGTCGAAAGGGCGCTCGGCCGGCCTCGATGGAGATGGGCCAAGTCTGCCTACGTTGCCTTGATCCTAGCTGGCGCCGCCTTCCTGGCGCCCTTTGCGCTGCCGGTGCTTCCGGTGGAGGAGTATATGCGATACTCCGGCGCACTCAACATAGACCCGCCGGACATCGAGCAACGAAAACTAGGGAAGCTGCCCCAGCTCTACTCGGACATGTTCGGCTGGGAAGAGATGACCGCCGAGGTAGCTCGTGTGTACGACAGCTTGCCGCCCCGGCAAAGAATCGAGACCGCTATCTTCGCTAATGATTACGGAGAAGCGGCCGCGATCGCTTTTTTCGGACCC
>DASYYZ010000039.1:0-32160 GCA_035946735.1 Terriglobia bacterium | reverse complement strand
TTCCGACAGGATTCAAGGGATATGGTGTTGCGAGGCGGGCAGTGACGGGTCACGAGTTTGGACTGAAACTGTCGGCGGAAGATAAAGCGGCGCTGATGGCGTTCCTCCGAACCCTTTAGCGTCACCCTCAACGCAAAGCCTGCGTACCCCCCTTGCGGCGGGCCGGAACCCACAAGGCCAACGTACCAATGTGTCCCTAAGTCTTTTAAATCATTGGGCGAAAACAAGGCGAAAGCTTTTCAAAAGTGTGCAACATCTGCACAAAAGCGTTCAGAAAGACACAAAAAGGGCCCGTTTTCAGCGACAAAACTGCTATCAAATTATTGTACCCCGCCCGTCGGCCAAGGCGGCTTGGGGGACACGCGAGGCTGTACGATTTGGAGCGAGAGGCGAGAAAGCCCACCTGAATCGCAGAGTTTCACTCTGCGGCGGCCGGCCTGACTCGGGGCCAGCTACGCACCCCCTTACGGCGGCCGGACCCCGAAAAGGCCCGTCCAGAAACGCGTCCATAAGTCTTTTAAATCAGTGGGCGAAAATAGGGCGAAAGGTTTTAAAAAGTGTGCAAGAACTTTACACTTGCACCATTTTTGGTGCATAAGAATCGGGCTGGTCAACGTTTCAAACGCATCGCGAAACATGACAATAGATGTCAACTTCGGGGTCTGGATGGCGCAGAGCGAACCCGCGTTGCTGAACCGCGCTAAAATCGCACAGCTTTGCTGTGCGCAAGCCAGCCCAGATGGAGGCAAGACTTGTGGCGCTGGTCCGGTGTTGACTATACACTGAGCCATTGGATGACTTGATGTTAGACTGATCGCTCGTTTGGGAGGGACATTGCACATCGCGGGGATTGATTTTGCCGAGTTCTATGCCTCGGCGTTCTCGAACCCTGCGGATGCGAGAAACTTCGTCGGGACTGTGAAGTCACTGAACGGTCCAGCCCCGGCCAAGATTGCCTTGCACCAGGGTGGGCGCATGGTTTGGCTCGCAGACCGTATGGAGGACGTGGCCGCCGGTCGCGATGCGCTCCAAATACTCTTTTATCTCATCGCAGCGGAAGCAGTTGCCAAGATTGTTTTTGGCTTTAAGGGTGAAGGAAAGTCCAAGCACCATGTGCAACGGTTTTTTGGCGAGATTTGCCTAGAGAAACACCGGCACTTGCTTTCCAGAGCACTGGAAAGCGCGCCGGGATATTTTTTGACGTGGGAAGAGACAACAAGTAAGTTGTACGAAATTCGCTGTGACGTGGTCCATGAGGGCCAGTATTTTGGTTTTCACCTGCAGCGTGGGGGATCGCAGTTTCCGTTGATGGCAGATTTCGAGGATCCGAATCTGGTCGCGCATGTCCGCTTAGTCGATGTCAGGCAGATCGTACTTGAAGGGATCGTTGAAGGTGTTCGGATGTTGCTACCGCCCACCACGTAAAGGGGTGCGACATTCGGGGGTACAGGGAGGCTGCTCAAACGGAGCCCCTTTAGCGTCTTGGTACGAACATTCGACCGACGCGCCAATAGCCTGAACTGTTTTGCCAAGGAGTCAACGAAGCGGTATCGAGTGGTGGGGAAAGGGGGCCGCCCCATGGCACGGATACGAGAATGCCTACTTGATGGTCGCGTAATCGGAATTGATGAGGCCCTGAAAGTCAGAGCCAGTGCTGAGGAGCACGGATTGCCCTGTCCGGACTTTCGGTGCCCCCACCCCTCCTGTAACAGGCCTGTTCGGCCGTTCAAGACGAGAAACCCTGATCGAAATTCAGCTCACTTCGAACACATGCCGCCCAGGAATGACGACTGCCCTTCCAACTCTCGAAACCCGTATTCTGGAAGTCCAAGCGACCGGAAAGCAAGACTATCCCCACGCAGCAGAGCTGTCCCTTCAGCATTCGTGGGGAACGCAGGCGAGTTTTTCGTCCTTGCCGAACTGACTCGACGCGGTTGGACTGCGGCTCTCACAGCTCGAAATAACCGCGCGTATGACATCCTGGCCAAGAGAGGCGAGGCTTCCGCTGCCATCCGCGTAAAGACGAAAGGCGGCGGTTTCAGCCTATTTCAGTGGACCGCCAAACCCAGCGGCGATGTTTTCTTGGAGATGACAGCAGATCGCGATTTCTGCGTGCTCGTGGACATCCCAGCGGATGACGGCGCAGGCCCGACCTACTACGTTCTCCAGACATCGATTATCGATAAGTGGCTGAAGGATGATTTCAAGCAGTGGGTCACTACCCGTGGCGCGAGAGGCCAACAGAGGGATGCGAGCAACTCACGTCGTCTGTTCTACGTTGACGACGACTCGCACAAGCCGGGTCACGGCTACAGAGCAAAGCTGACGGAATTTGAGGGGGCATGGCACCTGCTAGGCTAACGAGCGACTGACTCCGCCCCGGCCCAGGCGCTACAGGTTCAAGGTCGTGCGGTTCCGAAACGCCGCTTTGAGGTACACGGCGGTTACACGCAGCCTGCCTACATTTAGGTTGTCCGGCGGCGCGCTGAAACTGGATAGCCAGCCCTCCCTTGCTGGGGGAGCGAGTAGCGCAGACCGTGTTCTTCGGGTCTGCGGCTTTTAAGCTTGAACCACGTGGCAATTGCCGGTACGCTGCTGTCATGTCCCGGGTACGGGTCGCGTTCTTTCGGAGCGCTTCTTCTTCCTGACTGCAAGAACTACTGCGGCGGAACAGCAACCACGATGCGGATCGGTCTTCGATCGAGTGCCGTTGCCTGCGGATGAGAACGCGAGGATTTTGAGAGAGAAATCCGCAGACCGAAGAACACGGTCTGCGCTACTCGCTTTTCCGGCAGTTATCTTTGATAGCGGTTCAGAATGTATACGGCAAGCAGCAAGCATAACAGCAAGAACATCCCTCCACCGGCCCGTATAATGCGATCCGCCATTTTCTTGGAATCTTTGGGCCCAGGGCGGAATCCGCTTTTGACGGTCTTGAGGAAGAAGAGGCAGTACAGGATTATAACAAGAGCTCCTCGAATCCAATGCGCTGAAGGCATGTGCATCGCACAGTCCTCGATTTCAATCGTCAATCGGAAATCGTCAATTAGCGGGCTGTCCAGCCGCCATCTATCAGCATGGTGTGGCCGGTGATGAGGGACGCGGCTGGAGAAGCCAGAAACACGACCGCCCCCGCCACGTCCATGGGCTCGCCGATGCGGTGCAAGGCTGCGATTCGCTCCACCACGTCGGCACGAGACGCGGGGTCGGCAAGGTATTCTTCCGTCCCCGGCGTGAAGATGAAAGTCGGCGCCACGGCATTCACCGTGATGCTGTACTTGCCCCACTCCACCGCCAGGCACTTGGTGAGATGAGCGATGGCAGCCTTGGTCATGCAGTAGACCGACTCGGTGGGCAGAGCCACAAACCCGGCCTGCGAACTCATATTGATGATGCGACCGCCGTTCTGACGAATCATCACTCTCGCAGCCGCCTGGCTGGCAAAGAACGTTCCCTTGAGGTTCACTCTGAGTGTGAGGTCGAAGTCCTCTTCGTTCACCTCCTCGGCCGGATTGCCCGGCGAGAGCCCCGCGTTGTTCACCAGAATGTCGAGGCGGCCGAAACCCGCCACCGCCTGATCCACCGCGCCGAACATCTCGTCGAGACGGGTCATGTCCATCTGGAGCGGCAGAGCCCGCCTGCCTAGCGCTTGAATCTCGCGGACCAAATCCCCTCCCGTGCCGGCATCGCGCAGACCGAGAGCAACATCGGCGCCAGCGTGAGCCAACGCCAGGGAGATAGCTCGACCGAGGCCGCGGGCGGCTCCGGTAACGAGAGCCACCTGGCCGGCAAGATCGAATCGAGGAAAGGCAGTCATACGCTCCCGCATGCCGAAGGATTATAGCTCAGCACGGAAGATCGAGCGATGGGGCGGCGAACCGGGAGCAGAATCGAATCGATGCCAGGGAATGTCTGGGAATCAATCGACCACGGACTCTCGAGGCTGCCGCCGCGGTTTTGACCCGTAACCAGCCACAGGTTATGCTCATACACATGAGCATATGTGTGTCGAGGAGACCCCATGCCCGCTACCCGTCGAACCCAGATTCTAATGGATCCCGAGGAATTCCGCCGCCTGCGCGCTCTGGCCCGGCGAAAGAAGACCTCCGTGGCTGATCTCATCCGAACGGCCGTGCGGGAGAAATATCTCACGCCGGCCCAGCCTGACCGCAAAGCTTTGGTGGACTCCATGTTGCGTATGGGGCTTCCCGACATGAGCTGGGAGAAGGTTCGTGCGGAGATTGAGGACGCCCATGCTGGTCTTCCTTGATACCAATATTTTTCTGTATGCCGCCGGACGCTCGCACCCAGAGCAGGAGGCCTGTGCCGGCATTTTGACGCTTGTGGCGCAGGGCTCGCTCGACTCCACGACTAACACCGAGGTGGTGCAAGAGATTCTGTACGTCTTGATCCGTCGCGGACTGCGTCAGGAAGCTTTGGCTCTTTCTGGTGCCATCGTCACAATGTTTCCTGACCTCTTCTCGGTCACTCGGGACGACGTGTCGTCCGCACGGGACCTCCTGAAACGATACCCGGGACTTCCCGTGCGCGATGCGATTCACGCCGCCTCGATGATCCGGAATAGGGTGCAAACCATAGTCAGCGTCGACTCCGACTTCGACGTGGTTTCGGAAATCCGACGTGTTGAGCCTCGGTCTCTGCTGCGGTGACCCGTCAACGCAAGGCTCGCGGGCTCGGCTCGATTCCCACAGAAGAGTGCCGCAGCCGCCGTGATATAATCGGCTTGGAGGTGTCGGCATGGCGCTCGACTACTACGATAAGATTTGGCACAACGGAGAGTTCATCCCCTGGGATAGCGCGACCATTCACGTGGGCTCGCACGTGATCAGCTACGCGTCCTGCATTTTTGAAGGGATCCGCTGTTATGAGACTCCGCAAGGTCCGGCGTATTTCCGCCTGAAAGAGCACACCGACCGCCTCTTCAACTCCTGCCGGATCTACGGCATGGAGCCTGACTACAGTCATCAGGAAGTCAACGATGCCATGGTTGAATTAATCCGGGTGAACGAGTGCCCCCACAGCTACGTTCGCCCCGTCGTCTTTCGCGGCTTTGGCGAACTTAGCGTGAATCCGCTGCAGAACCCGATTGAGACTTACCTCTTCTGTTGGAAATGGGGCCAGTATCTCGGCCACGGATCGGTGGACGCAGGTGTGGACGTTTGCGTGTCGAGCTGGCGCCGCATGGCTCCCGATACGTTTCCCGCCATGGCCAAGTCAGCGGCCAACTACATGAACGCGCAGTTGATCAAGGTTGAGGCGCTCCGCAACGGGTACGCCGAGGGCATCGCGCTGGACGGAGCCGGCTATGTGAGTGAGGCCAGCGGCGCCAACCTGTTCCTGGTGCGCGACGGCGAGATCCTGACGCCGCCGCTCGCATCTGCGGTACTGCCGGGAATCACGCGCGATTCCATCATGACGCTCGCGCGCGAGATGGGATACACCGTCAGCGAGCAACTGATCCCGCGGGAGATGCTCTACATCGCTGACGAAGCCTTTTTCACCGGCACCGCTGCCGAGCTGACGCCCATCTGTTCGGTGGACCGTACGCCGGTTGGGTCCGGCAAGCCCGGTCCCGTCGCCCGTCGGCTCCAAAAACGTTTCCTGGATATCGCCCATGGACGCGTCGAGGACTCTTACGGCTGGCTGACCTTTTGCCATCAGCCGGCAGCCGTCGAAGCCGTAGGCGCCAAAAGGTAAGAGGCCAAGAACCAGCGGAGGCGATCACAGAGGCGCCGGGACCCGAGAGGTTCCAGCTTTCTGTTTCTCCGAGTCTCTGTGGTTTATTTTCTCGAAGGTCCAGACCCCTTTTTAGCGGCCGGCCCCTTCCAGCCTGCGGCCTTCGCCCCGTACCCGCCATGAATATCGACGAACTCCTACGCGCAGCATGTGACTTGAAGGCCTCAGATCTTCACTTGAAGGCGGGCAGCACGCCCCACGTGCGCATTGACGGCGAACTGCGGGCGCTTGCCGACTGCCCACGAGTCTCGCCAGAGGAGACCATGCGCTTTGCCGCTGCCATGATGACGGAAAGGCAGCAACTGAAGTTCGAGGAGGCCAACCAGCTGGATCTCGCTTACGGGGTGGCGGGTCTGGGCCGCTTTCGCGCGAATGTATTCCAGCAGCGGGGCAGCGTCGCCATCGCGATGCGCGTGATCCCGACTCAGGTCTACTCGTTCGAGCAGCTTCACCTGCCCCCGGTGACTGGGCGCCTGGCCGACGAGCGGCGCGGACTGGTACTGGTGACCGGCACTACCGGCTCGGGAAAGAGCACGACGCTCGCCAGCATGATCCATCGGGTGAACTGCAGTCGGCCGGCACACATCATCACCATCGAGGATCCCATCGAGTTTCTTCATCGGGATCAGGAGGGATTCATCGATCAGCGCGAGGTGGGGGTGGACACTCCGGATTTCCGCCTGGCTTTGCGCGCCGCTCTACGCCAGGATCCTGACGTGATCCTGCTCGGGGAGATGCGCGATACCGAGACCATCCAGACAGCGCTCGTGGCCGCCGAAACCGGCCACGCCGTGTTCTCCAGCCTGCATACGCTGGACGCCACCGAGTCCATCCAGCGCATCGTTGCAGCTTTCCCTCCCCGAGACCAGCAGCAGATTCGCCTGCAGCTTGCATCAACCTTGCGCGGAGTCGTCTCTTTGCGGTTGATGAGGAGAAAGGAAGGCGGCGGACGAGTCCCGGCCGTGGAGATCATGATAGCCACCGATTACATTCGCGATTGCATCGCGAACCCGGATAAGACGCGGCTGATCTCCCAGGCGATCGCCGCCGGCGCTTCACAGTACGGGATGCAGACCTTCGACCAGTCGATCTTCGCTCTCTATTCCGAGGGCCTGATCAGCATCGAGGACGCCCTGGAGCAAGCCTCGAAACCGGATGATTTCAAATTGCGAATCGCCGGCATCAGCAGTGACTCCGTCCGGATCGGAGACGAGCCGGAGAGCATCTTCGGGGGGAGCCGCATTGACGGACGCTAGGCAAGGCCCTGCCGAACCCTTCCCCGTGGCAGTGGAGATGCTGGCCGCTCGCGCCTACTCCGTGGCGGAGCTCAAGCAGAAACTGCGCCGCAAGAAGTTCGCCGAGAGCTCGATTGACGACGCCGTGGCGCGGCTCAAACAGCTCGGTTTCCTCGATGACCGCCGCCTGGCGGAGCACTACGCTTCCTCGCTCGTTCGCAACCGGGCTCTGGGGCGCTTCAGGGTGGAGCGCGAACTCAAGGCCCGGCGGGTGGATCCGGGCAGCGTTCAGCCCGCGCTGGAAAAGGCCTTCGAGGAGACAGACGAGAAATTGCTTCTGGAAAAGGCTCTCGACCAGAAAGTGCGCACTCTGCGATTGCCTCTCACCCGCGTGCGCCTTTTTTCGCTCTGCAACAGCCTGCGGCGGCGCGGATTCCGCTCGGATGACATCATTCGAGCAGTGCGGGCCCGCCCTCAGTTGTCGCCTGTGGCCGAAGACGTTGACGCCGACAGCCTCGAAGAATAGCCGAGCAACGTTCATCGTGCCTGGCTCTCGATTTATTCGTCCCTCTTGGAGAGCTACACCCGCTAGACATAAACTGACAGCGAACAATGATAAAGGACCCATGACGATGCTTTCCAGCGACCAGGTTCGCCAGACGTTTCTCGACTTCTTCGCCGCCCGGGGCCACCGCGTGCTGCCCTCGTCGTCGCTCGTTCCCGCCGGCGACCCGACATTGCTCTTCACCAACGCCGGCATGAACCAGTTTAAGGACGTGTTCCTCGGGCTTGAGAAGCGCGATTACGTCCGGGCCGCCACCTCTCAGAAGTGCGTCCGGGCGGGCGGCAAGCACAATGACCTTGAACAGGTAGGACGCACCGCGCGACACCACACGTTCTTCGAAATGCTGGGCAACTTTTCTTTTGGAGATTACTTCAAGGAGCAGGCCATTCCGTGGGCGTGGGAGCTGATCACCGAGGCTTACAAAATCCCAAAGGAAAAGCTCTACGCCACGGTCTTCGAAGGTTCGTCGGAACCGCGCATCCCGCGCGACAGCGAAGCGTACGAATGCTGGCTCAAGGTCGGCGTTCCCTCGGACCGGATCTTCGAACTCGGAATGAAGGACAACTTCTGGGCCATGGGCGATACCGGGCCCTGCGGACCCTGCTCCGAGATCCACTATGACATGGGCCCTGCGGCGAGCGAGCTCGGCCATGCCGATTGCAGGTTCCCCTGCGACTGCGGACGCTACGTCGAGTTGTGGAACTTGGTCTTCATGCAGTTCAATCGCGATGAGCAGGGCACGATGACGCCGCTTCCCCGCCCTTCGATCGATACGGGCGCCGGTCTGGAGCGGCTGTGCGCAGTTCTGCAAGGCAAGCTCTCGAATTTCGATACGGACCTTTTCCGCCCGCTGATCGAAGAGGCCGCTGGCCTGGCGAAGAAGAATTATCCCAATGACATTCCGGAGATTAACGTCTCACTGCGCATCATCGCGGACCACGCCCGCGCCTCGACGTTTCTGATTTCCGACGGCGTGCTGCCCTCAAACGAGGGCCGCGGCTACGTGCTGCGATTGATTATGCGCCGCGCGTTGTATCACGGTCAGACGGTAGAACTAAACGAGCCGTTTCTCTTTAAGATTTCCGGCCGCGTGGCGGATTTGATGAAGGGAGCGTATCCGGAACTCGTCGAACGGATGGAACACGTCGCCAGAGCGATCAAGATCGAGGAGGAGCGTTACGCGCACACGACGCGAGTAGGCCTTGAGGAGCTTGATAACGCTTTCGTTACCCTACGTACAGGTACCGAACTCACTTTTAAAGACTGGCGCTCTAGGTACTCGTCCCATCAGGGCACTCTGGATGACCTTGTCGAAACCGTCACGCGGGATCTTAAGCCGATCAGGGTTGTCACCAACCCACCCGAAGAGGGAATCGCCGGTTTGCTGGACGGCGACGAGCTGTTTAAGCTCCACGATACGTTTGGACTTCGTCCAGAATTTGTTGAGGATATCGTAAAAAACTTCGGTATTGGCGTGGATCGATACGAATACGGGCACGCGATGACTCGCCAGCGTGAACGCGGACGGGCGAGTTGGAAGGCCATCGACAGGGACTTCGCAGTTGATGCCTATCAAAAGTTCCTGGGTATACGAACCGAATTCGTAGGCTACACCTCGACAAGCTGCACATCGCGGGTTATTCACGTGGCCGAACTCGAGGTGACGGCGGTTCAAGAGAAGCTCAGGGAGAAGTTCCCTCAGAGGCCGCCATGGTGGGAGATCGTTCTTAATCGGACGCCGTTTTACGCTGAGTCGGGAGGCCAGGTAGGCGATACGGGCTGGCTTCGGTGGAACGGTCAGGCCATAGCGAGAGTTGAGGACACCTATAGACCCATACCGGACCTAGTCGTCCATAAGGTGCGGTGGCTCCCAGGCACCCCAATCGACGCCAAGGACTTTTTCCGCGAGTTGGCGCGCTCGGAGATTGAGGCCCAAGTCGACGCCGGGCGCCGGGCTGCCATCGTGCGCAATCACACCGGCACGCACCTGTTGCACGCCGCGCTGCGCAAGGTGCTGGGCACGCACGTGAAGCAGGCGGGGTCGCTGGTGGCCCCCGACCATCTGCGCTTCGACTTCACGCACTACGCTTCCGTCGACCGCCAGGACCTCACGGACATCGAAGACCTGGTGAACCAGCACGCGCTTTCGAACGAGGAGATTTACACCGAGGTGATGGGGATCGAGCAGGCTCTGGCTTCGGGCGCCACGGCGCTGTTCGGCGAAAAATACGGCGATCACGTGCGCGTGGTGTCGGTGGGCGACGGTAGTTTTTCAAAGGAACTTTGCGGCGGCACGCACGTGACCCGCACCGGTGAAATCGGTCTGCTGACACTCACGAGCGAGGGCAGCGTAGCGGCCGGCACGAGACGCGTGGAGGCGCTCACCGGGACTGGGCTGCTGGAGAATATTCGACGACGTATGACATTGCTGCGCGAAATCGAGGCGCGCTTCAACGCCAAGCCGGACGAACTATTCGCAACTTTGGAACGCCTTGAGGAATCAGAGAAAAAGGCTCGCAAACAGCTTGAGGCGAGAGGGTTGAAAGAGGCCGCGCGCCAAGCGTCCGATCTACTCGGTAGCGCCCGGGAGGTCAAGGGCATCAAGGTGGTGAGCGGGCGGCTTGAGGTTGCAGGCGGTGTTGACGCTCGGACTTCGTTGCGGCAGGCCGCGGACGACCTGCGGCCGCGCCTGGGCTCGGGAGTGATTGTGCTGGGAAGCGTAACGGACGGCAAGCTGGCTGTGCTCGCCGCAGTTACCAAGGATTTGACCGATCGGCTGGACGCCGGAAAGATTGTTCGGGCGGCGGCCGCCCTCGTGGATGGCAGCGGCGGTGGGCGGCGCGACCAGGCCGAGGCCGGGGGCAAGAGCCCCGAAAAGCTCCCAGCGATGATCGAGGCGGTGCCGGGAATTATCGAAGGAATGCTTTAGCAGTTTGGGGAAAAACGCCACCTCGCGAAGCGCACGTGCCGTCCGCGAGCTACCCGATGTTTTTAATAGTTCTTGGAAGATGCCCTTGCGGCAGGGCTGAAAGCCCCGGGCCCTGATTACATGATTGGCGGGCGGCCCTTAGCTCCGGGGCGCCAAGGTTTGGAATTTGACGCGCGGCGCCTGAGCTTGCGTTTCCAGAGAGCGTGCTCGTCACAGTAGGTCTTGTAATGATTGGTGGGTTTTCCGCAAATTTGACATCGTTTCTCGCCGGCCATCTTGATCTGCCACTTTCGCTGGCGAGTGAGCTTTGCAGCGGTTGCCTTCACGGCGGTGCGGCTCATAAAAATCCATCGCCTCTTTTCTTACCTCACCTCAATATACACCCAGCATCAGGTCATTGCCACAATAACGGCTGCAATGGCCGCCACTCCCCGGGTGGCGTTTTTGCAAGCCTCCATCCGTCCATGAATGAAGCCAGATGCCAGTGTAGGCCCGCCACAATTCTCCTTATCGGCAAAATCTACGCAGGGTTTACCTCTTGAAAGGTCGACGGGATTTCGCGGATCGAAACGGCCGGCGTTTCCTCGCGGGAACAGTGCGGAGCGTTTGGCCAGCCGCTGTCGCGCTGCTGCTGCTTCCCGTCTGGGCAGGCGCCAGCGGCACCCAGGACCTGAACGGAGAGGTGCTGGACGAGCACGACCATCCCATCGCCGGCGCCATCTGCACGTTGCGAGGCGGCGTTCTGCCTCAAGAAGGGATCAGCACCACCACTGGCGAACAAGGACACTTTGCCTTTCCGGGTCTCTCCTACGCCACTTACACTTTGAGTTGCGCAGCCGTGGGTTTCGAGGCCGCATCCAAGCCTGACATCAAAATCAGCTCGGCCACTTACCCCGCGCTGCGGTTCGTGCTCTCTCCCGAAACCGTGAGGCAGCGGGTACAAGTGCACGCGCAGGCCCCCACCGCTGGCGAGCAAGGCTCAGCCCCGCCATCGCAACTGAACTCGGCCGAGCTTCAGGCGCTTCCTCTGGTGGAGCAGAAATTCAAGGCGGCGCTGCCCCTCACGCCGGGTGTGGTGCGGACGCCGGATGGCCGAATCAACATCAAGGGCGAACTTGAGAACCAGGGCCTGCTGCTGCTCGATTCAGCCGAAATGGTGGACCCGGTCACGGGCTCCTTCTCCATCGAGATTCCTCTAGACGCGGTTGAAACGCTCTCCGTCTATAAGAACACTGACCTCGCGGACTACGGCCGGTTTTCCGGAGGCTTGACCACCGTCGAGACCAAAGCGCCGTCAGGACGCTTCGAGTACGAACTCAGCGACTTTGTGCCCACTCCGCGCATTAAGAGCGGACACATCATGGGTATTGCCGACGACGAGCCGCGTTTCTATCTCACTGGTCCGCTGATCGAGAATAAGTTGAACTTCTCCGAGGCCTTCGAATACGACGTCGAGCGCCAGCCTGTGCGCGGTCTCGCTTTCCCGGACAATGAAATCAAGACTCAAGGCTTCAATTCGCTCACCAGCTTTCAGTTCATCCCCTCGGCACGGCAGGCGGTCTCCGTAAACGTCGACACGTTTCCGCTGCGCAGGCAGTTTGCTGACATTAATTCACTGGTGCCGCAGACCGCCTCGTCCGATTACGGCCAGCGCGGCTACTCGATTCAGATCATCGACCGCTATCTGTCCAGTTTGGGCGGGATACTGACCACGCTTTTTCAAGAAATGGAGTTTGACAGCAACGCGCACGGGCAAGGCCCCGAGCCGATGCTCGTCACGCCGGACGGCTGGGGCGGTAATTTCTTCGACTCCTACGGGCGTGACAGCAATCAGCAGGAGCTTTCGGAAAAGTATCAATTTCCCCAAAGGGAGTGGCACGGCAACCACGAATTCAGGATCGGCGTGGAGGCCGACCGACGATCCTACTCCGGCGACGACACCTCGCAGCCCGTGATGATCGAGCGCCAGGATGGAAGCCTCGCCGAGCGCATCGATTTCAGCGGCTCCGCGCGCCTGCGCGCCACCGACACCGAGATCGCAACCTTCGTTGAGGATCACTGGCTGCTGCGCCATAATCTGACGGTCGACGGGGGCCTGCGGTACTCTTACCAGACGGTCGGCGAACCTGCCGCCTTCGCTCCCCGCAGCGGCGTGGTGTATTCGCCGGGATCGAGCGGCAAGACGGTATTTCGCGGCGGCCTGGGCCTCTTCTACGACCGCGTTCCGCTGCTCGCGGGAGACTTCACCCAGAATCCCGAGCGTATCGTCACCTACTACAACCTGCTGGGCATGCCCACCGGTCCGCCCACCACGTTCCAGAATGCCTACATCAAGGTTGACGAGAACGGCCGGCAAGTGGTCCCCAGCGAGAACCGGCTGGATTCCACTCCTCACAATCTCACCTGGAACGTGGAGGCCGATCGCGAGTTCACGCCCGCGATCCTGGCGCGAGTGAGCTATTTGTCCAGCCGCACATACCAGGAGTTTACGGTGAATCCGCTGGTTCAGGCGAGCGGGCCCACCCTGCTGCTTACCAACACCGGCGCGTCGCGCTACAGCGAGTTCGAAAGCTCCTTGCGGCTGCGTCCCGCGGAGCGTGCCGACATGAGCCTTTCTTACGTGCACAGCCAGGCGCGCGGCGACTTGAACACATTGTCGGCGCTCTACGTCCCGTTCGAGAATCCGGTGATTGTCCCAAATCTCTTCGGGACCCTGCCCTCAAACATCCCTGACCGGTTTATTACCTGGGCCAATTTCAGGCTGCCGGCCGAAGTGACCCTGAGCCCCGTATTCGACCTCCACTCCGGCTTTCCTTACTCGGCTGTCGGCGTTCTTCAGAACTATGTGGGCCCGCCGGACAGTTTGCGGTTTTCGGCTTTCGGGTCGCTCGACCTTAAGGTGAGCAAGGATGTTCGGGTGTCTTTTATCCCCTGGCTTCGGGAGCATAAGCTGAGGCTCTCGTTCGCCGTGTTCAACCTCACTGATCACTCGAATCCGCGTGACGTGTACAACAATATCGCTTCGCCGTTCTATGGACACTTTGAGGGATTCCAGCATCGGTTTTATGACGGCTACGTCGACATCGTATACTGAGGCCCAGCTCTCGTCGCGCTAAAAGCTGCCCGCGTGGGCGGCAGAGGCGATTTGATCACATGCCACGACACCGACAGCCCGGTACGTTGCGCGAAATGCTTGTGCGGCCCCGGCGCCTGAAGACCGTGATCTTCTTTGTCACGTCCGCTTGCAACGCGCGTTGCCGCACCTGCTTTTATTGGCAGGAGCTCAACCGGCCAGGCGACCTGACGCGGACTGAAATCGAGACGCTGGCGCGAACCATGCCACCGTTCACCGATCTGTGGCTCTCCGGAGGGGAGCCGATGCTGCGCCGCGAACTCGCGGAAATCATTCATCTGTTCTGCGAAGAAAATGGCGTGCGCTGGCTGAATCTGCCCACGAACGGTTTGCTCCCCGAGCGCACGGCAGAATGGGTGAGCCGGATTCTGGACCAGAATCCTGACCTCCAAGTGGATGTCAACGTGGCCATGGACGGTCTCGGCGCCATGCAGGACTCCATTCGCGCCGTGCCGGGCAACTTCGGAAAGACATTGGCCACGCTCGAAGCGCTCCAGGCCTGCCGCGAACACTGCACGCGCCTGCGGGTCAACGTCAACACAGTGATCTGCGCCGAGAATTTCGATCACGTGCTCGCTATCGCGGAATTCGTCAAGACGAATTGCAAGGTGGACGGCCACTACTTTAACGTGATTCGGGGCGATGCAAAGGATTCAAGCCTCAAGGAACTGCCTTCTGACCGGCTGGCGGGACTCTATGGCCAGATTCAGGACTATTACGGGTACTACGCCGCCACCCTGGAGCGCCGCTTTGCGGGCCTGAGACTGCTGGTCGCGAAGGCGTATTATCAGGGGACGCTCGCCTTCCACAATGAGGTGCAGCTCGCGAACGCCAACGCTTCGCATCCCTGGCCGATGCCCTGCACGGCCGGCGAGACATCCGTCGTAATCGATTATAACGGCGAGGTTCGCGCCTGCGAGCTCAGAGGGAAGCTCGCCAACTTGCGCGATTTCGGCTGTGATTTCGGAAGGCTCTGGGAGACCGAGAGGCGCAAACTGGAGCTCGGGGCCATCGTGCAGGACCAGTGCTGGTGCACTCACGTCTGCTTCATTCACGACAGCCTGCGCCACTCCGCGAAAGCCATGCTCTACGATATTCCGCTGGCCTACCTGGGATCGAGGAATAATGGGATGGATCAGGCCGTGGTGCCGACTTCCGCGCCGGCGAAGCCACCTGGTACTTCCCTCAAGGCGTGATCGCGCGCCGCTTCATGCCGTTGCGCACGCCGAACGCGCCCAGACCGAGTCCCACCAGGATAACCACGAAGTCCAGCCAACCTCCGACATGGTAGGGCAGGTTGGTGGCGACGAACACGATCGCGAGTCCGGCGAGCAGTGCGAGGGCAAAGGGCGCCTCGGTGGGCCGGCCGCGCAACAGGCTGCGGCCGAGCGAAGCGCCCACGAAAACTTTGGCCAGGAAAACCCAACTAATGAGCCAGAGCAACACCGCCACGATAGCCACGGGTATTCCCACGAGCGTGATGCAGGCGACGATGGCCGCGATGGGTGTGGCCACCAGAACCAGGAATCCGGCCAGAGCGCTCCAGAGCAGCGATGCTCCCGTATCGAGACGGGCCGCGAACAGTCCCGGAGCGATCCAGTACAGGAACAGACCGAGAATGAGCGCTCCTGCCAGCCAGATGGCCTGCCAGTAATAGAAATGTCCAGTCGCGTAACGATTAGGCTCCTTCTTCTCGGTGGAGATCTGCGTTTGACCGCTGATGATCGCGCCTTGCTCGACGTCGACGTCTCCCGTCTTTTTAACGTGGGCTTCCAGATTCCCGCCGATTCGCGCGGACCGGCTCACAGTCATCGCGCCCACATAAGCTTGAACGTTCCGGCCAATCGTGCCGGCGGCGTCGAGAGTGCCGCTAAAAGACGCGACATCCCGTCCCGCAGAGCCTGGCAGATGGACATCACTCGCGAAGACGACAATGTCCTGATTGACGTGTCCCGAGACCGTCAGGCTTGACACCCAGGCATAAATACTCCCCTCGATAGTTCCCGTCACCTCTGTTTCCTGCGCGAAAACGAACAAGTCTCCCTTGACGTCACCCCGTACCAGCGCGCGCCGCCCGGTGGCGATCAGGCTGCCCTCGATCGTGCCGTCCACTTCGATCGTTTCCGCGGAGGCCAGGAGCGTCTGGTGCACGGTTTCATCCGAAGCCACGCGCACCTTTTCTGCGTGGCGGCGCTCGATCGCCGATGCCGGCCTGGGTGCGCCGAACGCGATCAAAGCCGTCGCGACCAGGGCCATCGACATCGGATGACGGGAAATAAAGTGGCGAAGAACACCGAACAAGATGGCACCGAGCACGAGCAAGCCAAGGACGGTCACAAGTGCATTGAGCATCGCGGGCCCCTCCCGAATCAAGTCGAAGGCGTTATTGAAGAAGAGATCCTGCAACCACGCGAGGCTGAAGCGGCTCATCCAGGAGCCGGCCCCGGGCGCCGCACCCTCCACCGCGACCAGCAGACGATCGAGGCCCACAGCGACTCCCAAGGCGGAGCCCACCGTGATCAGCAGACTGCGACCGATGCCACTGCGGGCTGACTCCCGTTCCTCGAAGTGCTGAAAGAGTTCCACAAGGACGCGGCTCTCAGCCTCCAGAGCAGCCACCAGTCGCCAGCAGCGATCGCACTCGGCCAGATGGTGTTCGACGCGGCGCCGTTCAGGATCAGCCAGCTCGTGGTCCACGTACATCGAGTAAGTCAATTCCGGTAAGTGATCCATAGACCTATTCCCGCTGGGTTCCCCTGGTCAGGCGCCCTCCAGCGCCCGCCGCAACTGCTGCTTGGCACGAAAAATCAAGGTGGCAACGTTGGCGCGGCTCAAGCTGAGCTGCTGCGCGATCTCGTCGTAGCTCAAGTCACTGTAGTAGCGAAGCGTCAGCGGGACCCGATATTGCTCCGCGAGCGCCCCTATTGCCTTCTTCAGCCGGTCGCGGCCCTCCTCAGAGATCACCTGTTGCAGGGGCGATGCCTCGCGCACCGGCAACGTCAACGTTTCTACAGGCCCGGGCTCGAATAGCCTCTGCTCGAGCTGGCGTCGCCGCAGCCGGTCCAGGCAGTGGTGACTGGTCACACTCAACAACCAGCGCGGAAACGGCAGCGGCGCCTCATAGCTCTTCAGAGCATTCGGCAAGCGCGAGAACACTTCGCTGGTGGCGTCCTCGGCGTCTTCCTGCCGCCCCAGCAGGTGACGGCAGAGTCCGAAGACCCGAGCGCGAAAGAGCCGATACAGCTCTCCCTGGGCATCAGCGTCGTCGTTCATCGCCCTTGAAATGACCATCTGAAGATCGGCCTCATCCATCGGGCGCTCCGATTAAGCGCTCACTACGGTACTACGGGTGGGCCAGGATGTAAATTGCACACTGCCAGGAGGTCTAATGCCGGGCGTGCGTCAGCCTCGTCTTCGCGTGCGGGGAACTGCAGGTCGCGGTTCACGGCGCTCGTTCTCTTATACTCGAATGGCAGATGGAAACCCATCCTCAAGTGATTCCGGCGGGCGGGCACGGCGCCGGAGACAACGATAACCGCCTCAAGCGCGCCCGCTACTTTGGCCTGCTGGCATCGAATCGCAGTTTTCGCCGCGTTTGGATGTCGCAGTTGATCAGCGAGATCGGCGATTGGTTCTACAGTCTTGCGGTTTACGACTTGCTGCTCCAGCTCACTGGATCGGCGCAGGCCGTGAGCTGGGCAATCATCCTGCAGACCCTGCCCTGGTTCCTGATGACACCGCTCGCCGGCCCGATCGCTGACCGATTCTCTCGCAAGCGCCTGATGATTCTGGCTGACCTGGTTCGCGCGGCGGTGGTTCTGGGTCTCATCCTGGTTCACCTTCGCACCCAAATCTGGCTCGTGTACGCGCTGTTGGTTGTCGAGGTGATGTTCGCGTCGATCTTCGAGCCGGCTCGCAATGCTTTGCTCCCCGACATCTGCTCCAAGGAAGAGATCCTGACTGCCAACGCAATTTCCTCCACCACGTGGTCCCTGGCTCTGGCAGTGGGAGCAGCCCTCGGCGGCGCGGTCACGGCGCTCGCGGGCCGCAAAGTGGCTTTTGTCGTCAACTCGATCTCATTCCTTGCTTCGGCTCTGCTGCTTCTCGGCGTGCGAGCCGAAGAGCCGCATCTGCTCTGCAACTCCCCGACAAGCGGCGGGGCTTGGGGCGGATTCGCCAGTCTGCGCGATGGCATTCGGTACCTGGCCTCGGACCGCAAGGTTCTCGTCTTGGCAATGGCCAAGACTGGGCTCGGAGTGCTGGCAGGATCCCTCTTGGTACTGGCCGTTCTCGGCGAAAAGCTCTTTGGCGCTCCCGGGAAAGGCGCCATGGCCGTGGGCTGGCTTTATGCCGCGCGCGGAGTGGGCGCAGGCACAGGATCCTTGCTTGCCGCCAGGGTCACAGGCGGACGAGCGCATCGGATGTGGAAAGCGATCAGCATTGGCTACTTCGTCGTGGGCACCGCCTACCTCTGTTTGAGTTCCGCTCCCAATCTCGCGCTGGCTTGCCTCGCGGTGGTCGCTGCCCACTGTGGCGGGAGCACGGTCTGGGTGAGTTCCACCACTCTGCTTCAGCTCAATGCGGCGGAGCGGTTTCGTGGCCGCGTCTTCGCGGTCGATGCCGGCGCCATCATGCTGGCAGCCGCCCTCTCAAACTTCGTTTTGGGCCTGAGCCTCGACGCCTGGGGCTTCGCTCCACGTCAAGTGGCGATGCTACTCGGGGCTGCCATGCTGGTGCCGGGATTACTGTGGTTGCCCGCTCAATCCCGCTGGGGGCGTGGCGCGCCCTGTGCGACCTAGACTGCAACTCCGCGCCGAAGAGTAGCCCCGAACCGGATCATGCGTCGCCGCGCTACTATGAACAGGGCTGGATCGTGACAACATAAAGGTTCTATGGATCTGAAGACAATCGAATCGGCGCTGGCCGAGCGCAACGTCACCAAGATCAAGGTCGGCGGCTTTGATATCGACGGCGTGCTGCGCGGCAAGTACATCAGCCGGGAGAAATTCGACTCCGCAGTCGAGAAGGGGCTCGGTTTCTGTGATGTGATCTTCGGTTGGGACTCTTCCGATGCGCTCTACGACAACGTCGCGGTTACAGGCTGGTACACGGGCTACCCGGACGCGCTCGCGCGCATCGACCTCGCCACTTTTCGCATCATCCCCTGGGAACCAGGTACTGCTCTGTTTCTTGTCGACTACTTCCACGAGCATGGCCGCCCTCTCGGTGTTTCCCCCCGCGACGTCCTGAAGCGCGTTGTAACCAAGGCGCAGCAGATGGGATTCGAACCGGAGGTGGCCACAGAGTTTGAGTTTTTTCTCTTCCGCGAGGACTCGCATTCCATTCGCTCCAAACACTATCGCGATCTCACGCCGCTCACTCCGGGCATGTTCGGCTACAGCGTGCTGCGCACCGGCGTGCACTCGGAGATTGCCCACGATATTCTCGACTCCATGCGCGATTTCGGCGTCGAACTCGAGGGCTTTCATACGGAGACGGGTCCCGGAGTTTACGAGGCCGCCATCCGGCACGATCATGCTCTGGCTGCGGCGGACCAAGCGGGGCTCTTCAAGACAGGAGTCAAGCAGGTGGCGGCACGACATGGCCTGATCGCGACCTTCATGGCGAAATGGAATGCGGGCCTGCCGGGATGCAGCGGACACCTGCATGAGAGCCTGTGGGATCGCGATCGCACTCGGAACTTGTTTCATGATGGCAAGAGCCCGAACGCTATCTCGGAATTGATGAGCCACTATATCGCCGGCCAATTAGAGCTGATGCCGGAGTTAACCGCCCTCGCCTGCCCCACGGTGAATTCCTACAAGCGGCTCGTTCCTGGTGTGTGGGCGCCAACCAACGCCACATGGGGAATCGACAATCGCACCGTCGCCCTGCGGGGGATTCTGGGGCCATCGCCACAGTCCGTTCGGGTTGAGTACCGGCTGGGCGGCGCGGACATCAATCCGTACCTCGCCATTGCGGCCAGCCTGGCCTCAGGGCTCCATGGGATCGAGAATCGGCTGGATCCGCCCGAGCCTGTGAGCGGCGACGGGTATGCAGCCGAGGCTCCTGCCCTTCCAGCTTCGCTCGATGAAGCTACTCGACGGCTGGCGGAGAGCACTCTGGCGCCAGAGTTACTGGGCAAGGACTTCGTTGACCATTACGTTCGCACACGGCAATGGGAGGTCCGGCAGCACCAGAAGGCCGTTACGGATTGGGAACGCGAGCGCTACTTCGAAATCATCTAAGCACGACACTCCTCATCCGAGGGGCAGGATCTGGCGTTTGTTGAGAACCACTCGGCAACGTCGCGAGAGGGTACGGCTTCAGTTCGTGCTGCCCGACGGCGCACGAATCGATTTTCAACAAGCTGTTCGTTTAGGAAACCGAGTCACTCCTTTATGACAGAATCGGTGGCCACGATCGTTAAGTTTTGCCTCATCGCGCTGAGCTCGATCTTTTTCCTGGTGGATCCCTTCGCGGTCATACCCCTCTTTCTTTCTATGACGCCGAATGACCCGCCAATGAAGCGGCGGCGGACGGCACGTAGCGCGGCCACCACCTGCTTCATCATGCTCGCAGCCTTTGCCGCGGCCGGCGGGTTGATCTTCAAGGTTTTTGGAATCACGCTGCCGGCGTTCAAGATCGCCGGCGGGGTGATCCTCATGATGATCGGCCTGGAAATGATCCGGGCGCACAAGTCCGGCACCAAGCAGTCTCCCGAGGAAGAAGCCGAGAGCGTGGCCCGCGAAACCGTGGGCGTGATCCCGCTCGGTATCCCCATGCTGGCCGGGCCCGGCGCACTATCCACGGTGATGATCCTGATTGGAGACTCGAGGCGCTGGTGGCAGTACGCTTCTGTCTTTGCCGCCATCCTGCTGACGTCACTAGCCTCGTTCTGGGTGCTGGCTGCTGCCGACCGCCTGGGCCGATCACTGGGGGAGATTGGTATTCGGATCATGACGCGCCTGATGGGCCTCCTGTTAACGGCAGTGGCGGTGCAATTCATTATCAATGGCCTTGCCGATCTCGGAATGGTGCGGCTGCCCGTCGCCGGCAAATGAGGCCTTCGTTTCCGGGTTGAAAAACCACCAAATCGGCGGCAACAACTTGAGGCGACAACTTGAAGAGAGCTCTCATGATTTCGACTTGGTCTTTTCCGAACCGCATTATCTTTGGTCCCGGCGCGATCGCCCAATTGGCCGACATCGCCGGAGGCCTGGGCATTCGACGGCCGCTCGTGGTAACCGATCCGGGGATCGCGGGCTGCGGTCTGCTGGAACGCATCACCGGCCTGCTTCAAGCTGGGCGGATGGATTGCGCCGTGTTCGACCGTGTTGAAGGCAATCCCACCGAGGCCAGCGTTTTCCCAGGGCTCGAAATCTACCGCGGGCAGCGCTCGGACGGGATTATTGCGCTGGGCGGCGGCAGCGCTATGGATGCAGCGAAGGTCATCCGGCTGGCGGTGACGCACCACGACGCACTCGAAACCTACGACGATCTGAAGAACGGCGGTGATCGTATCACCGGCAACATCCCGCCGATGATTGCCGTCCCCACAACGGCAGGAACAGGAAGCGAAGTGGGCCGCAGCGCCGTGATCACGCTCAAGGCCCCAGGGCGCAAGACCGTGATCTTCAGTCCTCACCTGATTCCGAGCTCAGCCATTGCCGATCCGGAGCTTACTTTTGACCTTCCTCCGCACATCACTGCCGCGACCGGTATGGATGCCATGACTCACAATCTCGAGGCATACCTTGCCATCGGATATCACCCCATGTGCGATGCCATCGGACTGCAGGGCGTCGCGATGGTGTCCCGTCATCTCCGGACCGCGGTGCGCGACGGCAGGAATCTCGAGGCTCGCACCGGTATGATGGCGGCGGCGATCATGGGCGCGGTGGCATTCCAGAAAGGGCTGGGAACCGTGCATTCGCTGGCTCATCCGCTCTCCACTGTGGCGGGAATGCATCACGGCCTGACGAACGCAATCCTGTTGCCGCACGTCATGCGATTCAATCTTCCCGTGGCCAGGGAGCGCCTGGGCGATCTTGCCGCGGCGCTCGGGGTGGACACGCGCGGCATGGCCTCGGATGCCGCCGCCAGCGCCGCCATCAGCGCTATCGAGCAGCTTAACGCCGACATTCAGATCCCGCCGCGACTGCGCGACGCCGGCGCTCGCGAAGAGATGATCCCTCGAATGGTTCCGCTCGCTATGGAGGACGGCTGCCGCCTGCTGAACCCGCGCCCGACTTCGCACGAGGACATGGAGATGCTGTATCGAGCAGCGTTTTGAGAGTTCGGAGTTAAGGAGTTCGGAGTCGGGGTCGGCTGGTTCAGAGTTATTCACTCGGGTTCCACTTTGGCTGCTTCTCGATTTAGTTTGGAGCCGCGAGCCATGGCTACGATAAGACGGTTCGAGGAGATCCAAGCCTGGCAGAAGGCTAGGGAGTTGGTTGGGGAAATCTATCGAATCTCCGGCTCGGAAAACTTTCAGCGAGATTACGGGCTGAGAAATCAGATTTGCCGCGCGGCAGTGTCGTCGATGAGCAATATCGCTGAAGGGTTCGCCAGAAGAACGAGCCGCGATTTCGCGCACTTTCTTGATGTAGCCAGAGGATCAGCGGTCGAGGTTCAATCTTTGCTTTACGTCGCTTTTGATGTTAAGTACATCAGCTCCGGCCAGCTCAAAACGATGTATACAGTGGCCGACGAAGTGATCGCGCTGGTCGGAGGCCTCACGAGTTATCTTCGCGGACCCCGAGGCCGGAGCTGATGGATAACTCCGAACACCGCAACTCCGAACTCCGAACTGATCCCGACCAGCTTCAGGCTGACGTCCGAGACCTCCGCCGTCTCGGCTACGCGCAGGAACTCTTCCGCACCATGGGAGGGTTCTCGAACTTCGCCATCTCGTTTTCCATCATCTCCATTCTCACCGGCGCCGTTACCCTCTACGACTACGGGCTCGCGATGGGCGGACCCGCGGAGATGTCGCTGGGCTGGCCGATTGTGGCTCTATTTTCAGTGGCAGTCGCCGCCAGCATGGGCGAGATCGCTTCGGCCTTCCCGACGTCCGGCGGCATGTACCATTGGGCCGTAATCCTGGGCGGGCCGGGTTGGGGATGGTTCACAGCCTGGTTTAATATCCTGGGCCTGCTCGCCACCATTGCCGGCATCGATTACGGCTGCGCCCAATTCCTGATGCCACTGTTGGGACTGCCTTCCCGGCCGGCAGTTTTGCTGGCGGTCTACGGCTTGGTCCTCGCCTCGCACGGCTTGATCAATCACTATGGCATCCGGCTGGTCGCCAGGCTCAACGACGCCAGCGTCATGGTTCATATTGTCGGTGTGGCGGCGATTATCGGCGCGCTTGTGATCTTTGCTCCCAAGCAGCCGCTGTCCTTCTTCTTTCGCGCAGCCAGCAGCAATCACATGCACTTTTACGGCTGGGCCTTTCTGCTGGGACTTCTGCAAGCGCAATGGACTTTCACCGGCTATGACGGATCCTGTCATCTCTCCGAAGAGACCATCGACCCGCGGCGCCGGGTGCCCTGGGGCATGATCAATGCCATCGTGATCTCGGCCGTAGCCGGATATCTGCTGCTCGGGGCTTTGACGCTTTCAATCAAGAGCATCCCTTCGGTGCTCAGCGTCACGGACGCGGCCGGTAACAAAGTTCCGGCAGTAATCGCGATTCTGGAGCAATCGCTTGGTCGCTCGGCAGGAGGGGCCGTATCGCTGCTGGCGGTGTTGGCCATGTGGTTTTGCGGCCTGGCCACCGTTACCTCCAATTCACGCACTGTTTATGCTTTCGCGCGCGACGGCGGGTTACCGCTCGCCCGCTTCTGGAAACATGTGAGTGCAACGCACCGCACGCCTGCAGCCGCCATCTGGATCTCCGTGATCGCGGCCTTTGCGGTGGCGATCTACGGCGGGGCCTATTCGGTGGTGACTTCCATTAGCACCATCGGCCTCTATGTTTCATATGTCCTTCCAGTGTATCTAGGCTGGCGAGCGCGGCGGGCTGGGCGATGGCAGGATCGTGGACCCTGGCATCTGGGACGCTTCAGTAGCGTGGTGAATCTGGCCGCCCTAGGCTGGACGATTTTCATCTGCGTAATTCTGGTGATGCCGCCGAACCAGCGCGCTGCCGGGACCATGCTGGCCGTGACGGCGGGGCTGGTCATCTGGTTTCTGGCCAGTGAGCGCCGGCGGTTCGAAGCCGCCTCCGCTCACAGCCGGGTCGCGCTTCGTATGTAGGCCTAAGAACGCAAACACGAGGAGCCCGTTGAGATGGGCCTCCGGGGCTTGAGGGAGGGCAGATCGAGACTCAGGCGGGTTTTAGTGGCGCAGCCGAGGCTCCTTCACACCGCCGACAGGGGTGTGGCGGCCAGCAGTTTGTCGCTCATGGAGCGATAAGACAGCCCGTCGCCGGCCACAATCACTTCGAGCACGGCTGGAGGCTGGATTTCGCTTTGAATGAGGGCTTCGGAAAGAGGGTCTTCGACGTATTTCTGCAACGCACGTCGCAACGGCCGGGCGCCGTACGTGCGGTCGGTGCAGGTCTTCTCCACAATCCACCGCGCTGCTTCAGGCGCGAGCGTAATAGAGATGTTTTTGTTTGCCAAGTGCTGATTCATGATGCCAACCAGCAAGTCGACGATCTGCAAAAGATCGGCGTCGGTCAGCGCATTGAAGACGATCACTTCATCGAGCCGGTTGAGGAATTCGGGATTGAAGAGGTGCCGCACCTCGCCCATCACCAACTCCTCCACCTTCTTGTCGGTGGCCGCGCCGCTCGCCGATTTGAACCCCAGATTGGACCGGCGCTCGATATAGCGCGCGCCGATATTCGAGGTCATGATCAGGATGGCGTTCTTAAAATCCACCGTGTTGCCGAGGCCGTCGGTAAGCTGGCCGTCTTCAAACACCTGCAGCAGGATGTTGAAAAGATCGGGGTGCGCCTTTTCAATCTCGTCCAATAGGACCACGGAATAAGGCGAACGCCGCACGCGCTCGGTCAATTGCCCGCCCTCTTCGTAGCCCACGTAGCCTGGGGGGGACCCGATCAGCTTGGACACGGCGTGTTTTTCCATGAACTCCGACATGTCGAAGCGGATCAGGGCGCGTTCACTGCCGAAGAGGAAGGCGGCCAGCGTGCGGGCCACTTCTGTCTTGCCCACGCCCGTGGGACCGAGAAACAGGAACGAACCCACCGGCCGCCCCGGCGCCTTGAGGCCTGCTCGCGAACGGCGGATGGCGCGCGCCAGCGCGGAAATGGCCGGCTCCTGGCTCACCACGCGCTTGTGAAGCTCCTCCTCAATGCGGAGGAGTTTTGACATCTCTTCTTCCTTGATCGACGTAACCGGGACGCCCGTCCAGCGCGCCACCACCTCTTCGATGTCGTCCCGGGTGACCGCGCCCATAGCCGTCTCGTCGATATGGTACTTGTCGCGCAGCATGCGCAGATGATCGCGCTCCTTACGCTCTTCTTCCGAATAGAAGCGCGCCTTCTCGAATTCGTGGCTGGTGATGGCGTTCTCCATGCGGTGCAGCACAAACTTGATGCGCTTCTGCACATCGATCATCTCTTCGGGCAGCGAGCTCTGGCGCAACTTCACGCGCGCGCCGGCTTCGTCGATCAGGTCCACGGCTTTGTCCGGCAGGTAACGGTCCGGGATGTAGCGATTGGAGTGCTGTACCGCGATATTCAGCGCGTCGTCCGTGTAGCTCACGGCGTGGAACTTCTCGTATCGCTCCTTGATGCCAAATAGGATCTTGGTGGCGTCGTCTTCGTTCGGGGGCGGAACCTTGACCGCCTGAAAACGCCGTTCCAGCGACCGGTCCTTCTCGATCGACTTGCGGTACTCGGCGGGTGTCGTGGCGCCAATGCATTGGATTTCGCCGCGCGAAAGAGCCGGCTTCAGAATGTTGGCGGCGTCCAGCGAGCCTTCGGCAGACCCGGCGCCCACGAGCGTGTGCAACTCGTCGATGAAAATAATGGCGTTTTGCGAATCCATCAGCTCCTTCATGATGGTCTTAAGGCGCTCTTCGAACTGGCCCCGGTATTTGGTGCCGGCCACGATCAGAGAAAGGTCCAGCGCCAGCACGCGTTTGTCAGAGAGAAAGGAGGGCACATTTCCCTCTGCGATGCGCTGCGCCAGCCCCTCGACGATCGCCGTCTTGCCTACCCCCGGCTCGCCGATCAGCACCGGATTATTTTTCGTGCGCCGGCACAGGATCTGAACCACACGTTCCACTTCGTTCTCGCGGCCGATCAGCGGGTCGAGCTGGCCTTCCACCGCCGCCTGCGTGAGATCGCGGCTGAATTCAGAGAGCAACGAAGTTTCCTTGGAGCGGCTGGAAGGTTTGTCGGGGGACCGGCCCAGCTCCTCGCGCAAAGTCGAGAGGCGCAGGCCCCGTTCGTGGAGGATCTCGGCGGCAAACGACTTCTCCTCGCGCAGCAGGCCGAGCAGGAGATGCTCCGTGCCGATATGCTTGTGCGAAAGCCGCTCGGCCTCCTCGGCCGCGTAGGTGAGCACCCGTTTGCACTCCTGGCTCAAAGGCAGATCGACGGAGGTGGATACTTTCTCGCGCACAGTGGTGCGCCCCTCGATCTGTTTGCGGACGGATTCAATGGAGGCGTGAGAGCGCAGGAAGCGATTGGCGAGCGCTTTATCTTCTCTCAGCAAGCCGAGCAAAAGGTGCTCGGTTTCGATATAGGGACTTCCGAATTGGCTGGCTTCGTAACGAGCAAAGAAGATAACGCGTCGTGCCTTCTCCGTGTATCGTTCAAACATACCCTCAGCCCCGAATTTGCCCGTCCCGACGATCCACGGCCACTTCCCCCGGAGCGGACCTCAATGAAGCAGTGGTTGCGCGTCCGATACTGCTCTCAGACTCGCCTCCGAAACCGATTCCGTCAGCCTGCCGTTCTCCAGACGCAAGACGCGATCCGCGCGCCCGGCCAATTCCACATTGTGCGTAGCAAGCACCGAAGTCAAGCCGTGCTTCCGGTGCAGTCTCTCAAGCAGGTCCACCACCCGGGCCGCCGTCTGGTGGTCCAGATTTCCAGTGGGCTCGTCGGCTAACAGCACGCTCGGTCCGTTCGCTAAAGCTCGTGCCAGCGCCACCCGCTGCTGCTCGCCTCCGGAAAGCTCGCCCGCGCGCCGGTCTCCGGCCCGTCCCAATCCGACCTCGGCGAGCAATTCTTGGGCCCGGCCACGCGCCGCAGCGAAATCTGTCCCCGCGATCAATTGCGGCAGAATGACGTTCTCCTGCGCCGTGAATTCGGGCAGAAGATAATGCATCTGCCAGACGAATCCCAGTTCGCGGCTGCGGTAAACGGCGCTCTCATCTGCTTTGAAACTTCCTACCTGTCTCAAGTTAAAGTATACCGCGCCGCTCGAAGGAGTGTCTAGAGCGGCCAGAAGGTGCAGCAGAGTGCTCTTGCCGGCTCCCGACTCACCCACCAACGCGACGAGCTCACCCCGGTGGACTTCGAAGTTAACTCCTTCGAAGACCGTCACAGTCTCATCGGAGGAATGGAAGATCTTCGTGAGCCCTTCGGCGCGGAGCAAGCTCGGCGCATCTTTTCCCGTCGGTAACGCGACCTCAGTCATGTGAGCCCTGGGTTCATTATAAGTCAAGGCAGGCGCTTGAGGAGCGTCGCTGCGTAATACCACCCTCGATCCTGACGATCGAGCTGTTCAATCGACCCGCCGGGTCCGAGTATACCGATCCTGCTGTCGCTTCCCCGCGAGAAACCGGCCGCTGCTCCGGACACCCTTCCCAATGCATTTCTCGATTGCTAGGTTCAGGGCATTCTTGCGCGCTGCCGTATGACGTACTCTGCGATCTCTTGCACGGTGCCGACCCAGACCCCGCTCGCCGGATTCGTGAGGTAGTCGCAGAGCTTGGCGAGGGCGGCGGCATCAGTCACCTGGTGGCCGCGTTGACCAATCTCATGGCCCACAAAAATCACCCATCGGCGCTCTTTGGCCGCGCCGTCCACCAAGTCCTTCATCTGTTCGAAATCCATATGATCGAATGGCGTCCCCATGGCCTGAGCTAGGTCACAGAAAGCGGGATCGTTCGCCGATTCGTCCAGGTACCCGCGTCCGGCGACGAAGCGCTCTGCCACCAAGGGCACGTAGCTTTTCACGTTGGCCCCGCGGCCAACGAACTTCAGCCCGCAGGGATAAGCGAAGGTGCGCGGCTTGACCCCGAGAAGGCGCTCGATCTCCGCGTTCGCGCCGTCAAGCTGCGCGGCCATCATCTGCAGACTGTAGTCTTCGAGCGCATTATGGCGCGAGAAGGCGTAGTTGCCGGTGCAGGGATGAGTTTCGGAATGGTTGCCGATCTCATGCCCGTCAGCCACTGCTTTTTTCCAGCCCTCCAGCCGCGGCATGATGTTGTTCGACGTAACGAAGAACGTCACCTTCACGTGGTGCTGGTTGAGCAGGGCCAATCCCCGATCGATCTGGCTGAGCCGCGCATCGTCGAAGCTCAGGCTGACCGCCACCCTCCTTCCCTCGGGCCACTGAAAGGGCGCAGCCGCGTTCGTCGGGGTCGTCCCGGTTGGTTGCTGAGCCATCATGTTGGCCGCCAAACAAATCGTGCAGAACAGGCCGATCCCCACGATCGCGCCAAAAGCTCTGGTTGACATTTACCCTCGATCCCCAGCGTCTCCGCCCCGTATGGTCTGGCCTCTGTAAGCCTTACACGTGATGTTCAGGATGAGTGCATCCCGGGAATTCGCTCAGAACGCTGAGTCCCTTGTATTCAAGTACGTCGATAAGGCCCACGCGCGACGCATAGAATCCTTCCACGGTCATTCCCTTCGCCAGGCGATAGAGGTCGAAACCAGGATGGCTGGCTCCAGCGGCGCGCTCAGGAAGGCTCATCGCGTACAATAATGATTCCTGATCGTTGGGCGCTAACTGGTGAAAAGGGCGCTGATGCTTTTCGCGGCTCAAGCGATCGAGCAGCTCCAGCCCCTGCTTCCACTCAAGCTGCAAGGCAGGTTTGAACTCGGCCGCCGCAAATACGACGAAATCGATGTATCGCGCAACCTGGGCTTCCTTTGCACCCGGCGTATCGTCGCTTGGAATGATCAGTTCCGTCAGCGTCTCGACCGTCTTGAATTCATCGGGCTTGAAGAAGAGCGGACTGTACACCGTATCAGTGCCGGCGGCTGACTGCGAAGCATCTGTTACTACGCTGGGCGGGTGATGTTGGTGGCCCTTCGATTCTTCTGCAGCCATAGCCGTAGGCACCCAGGCGGCGAGAAACTCTCTGCCCGCTACCGTGCCGGTAAGCATTCCCAGGTATTTCAACGTCTGTCGCCTGCCGACCTGTTGTTCGTCCATGGGGCTCCCCTAAATGTTACCCAGTCTGAATTCTTCCGCCAGGTGATCCGACGCCCGGTACGAGAGCGCCATGATGGTGTGCGTGATCTGCTTCTCCGGATGCGTCACAAAGCATCCCGCATCCACCACCAGCACGTTCTTGACGTCGTGGCAGCGATTCCATTCGTCGAGCACCGAGGTGTGAGAATCGTTCCCCATTCGGCATCCGCCTGCTTCATGCGTCACGCTTCCGAGCGGATAGGGCGCCACCTTCTTGTAGGGGAAGATCTCGGCCCCAGACGCTTTCAGCACTTCTTCGATCTGTCCGTACATTTCATCGAGGATGGCGAAGGCGTGTTCGTATTCCGCGTTGGTATGAAAGCGCACCTGGGGTATGCCGAACCGGTCTCGCAGGCCGCCGGGGTCAATCTCAACGTAATTGTGCGAGAAGGCAAGTCCCTCGCCGTATCCGCCCATGTCCACGGCGGCCGGATAAAGCCCTTTGATTTTCTTCTTGTACGCCGAACCGAAACCCGGGAGTCCCGCGCCCGGCCCCGGACCCATGCCGCACCCGGTATAGAAATCGAGTCGCCACCCTCGCAGGTATTTCTGGTGATCCCGATGGCCGTAGTTGTAGCGCGGAATGTACAGGCACGATTCCCCAGGACCGTCGTCATTGGTGACCGGTCGGCCGGCAAGCTGCGGAAAAAATCCCTGGATATTGTTAAAGGCTACGTGTTCCGTCAAGTATTGCCCAAGCGTGCCGCTCGAATTGGCGAGGCCGTCCGGATGCTCGCGATCGCGGGAGTTAAAAAGAATACGAATCGATTCCACGAGCGAGGCTGCAAGCACGACCGCTTTGCCCTCGACTTCGTAGTCGAGCTTGTTGGTCGCGTCAATATAGGTGACGCCGGTTGCGTTGCCCGTGGAACGATCGAGGCGGATGGTGTGGACAACTGCGTTCGTGCGCAGCTCGAAATTTTTTCGCGTCTGGAGCTTCGGGATCAACACGTCGAGGCTGCTGAATCGCGCGCTCACGTCGCAGCCCCAATTGCAGGCCCCGCAAAAGTGGCACGGCGGCCGGCCGTCATAGGGTTGGCTCAGCACCGCCAGCGGCTTCGGAAGCACTTTGATGCCGAGCTTCGCCGCGCCCTTCTTGACCAGCATCTCACCGCAGCGCGGGTTGAAGGGCGGCAGCAGGCGCTTGCCGGTCGGAGTGTTGTGGACGTCCTCAGAGCCGCCGGACACGCCGATGAGCTGTTCCACGCGGTCATAGTAAGGCTCGACGTCCTCGTAGCTGACCGGCCAGTCTTCACCCCAGCCGTCCTGCAGGCTCTTGGCCTTGAAATCGAGAGGTCCGAACCGGTCGCAGCCGCGTCCCCAGAGGTTCGTTCTGCCGCCCACCGCGCGCAGCCGCGTCCAGGTGAACTTCGATCCCGGCGCGACCGCGTAAGGATCCTCTTCAGGAATAGTGTAAAGGTGGTCCGTCCACTCCTTGATCTTCCACTCCATTCCTTGCGGTAGGCGGCCGTACTCCCCGGGTTTACCCGCTCCGCGATACGGCCATTCGTAGGGAAACTTGTGCGTGAAGAAGTCCTTCGCGGGGTCGATCATGCGCCCTGCCTCCAGGCAAAGCACCTTGAGACCACGCGTGGCCAGCACGTAAGCCGCAATCCCTCCGGCGGCGCCCGACCCTACGACGATCACATCGTACTCACGTTGCGAAGCCATCCTGTTTCCTTCCTCGCCCTATTTAACTCTCTCCCGGGCCCGGACTCAAGAGCGCTGGTCGGACATCGGCAGCCGGTCATCAGTTCTCAGTCGTCAGGTACAATCAGAGGTCATTGATTGACTGCAATCGGAAATCCAAAATTCAGAGTGGCGCGACGACAGTCTCAATAAGGCAAGCCTGGTGACAGTCACAACCGAGATCATTCTCTTCTTAGCGGCGGCGCTCGGCGGGGCCCTGAATTCGGTGGTCGGAGGAGCCACTTTCGTGATCTTTCCGGCGCTGATCTTTGCCGGCGTCCCTGCCATCAGCGCCAACGCAACCTCTTCGGTGGTGGTGTGGCCGGCCGCCCTGGCCAGCGTAATCGCTTACCGCGAGGACATCAAGCTTGAGCGCAGGCTGCTGGCGGTGCTGTCGGCCGCCAGTCTGGTGGGCGGCGCACTGGGCGCATGGCTGTTGCTGCGCACTCCGGGCGCCGCTTTTGCCCGCCTCGTTCCGTGGTTATTGCTTTTCGCCGCTTTGCTCTTCTCGTTTGGCGGAGCGCTCAGCAGGCGGTTCGTGGGCGGTAGACCGGGTCACCATCAAGGAACCGGGGCGCTGGCCGGTGTCACCGCCGCGCAGTTTCTGATTTCCATTTACGGGGGCTACTTCGGGGCCGGCATGGGAATCCTGATGCTGGCAGCTTACGCGCTCGCGAATTTCGGCAACATTCATGCCATGAATGGAGTCCGCAGCCTGCTGGGGATCGCGATCAACGGCGTGGCGATTGTATGGTTCATCATTTACGGGGCGATTGCGTGGCGGCCGGCCTTGGTGATGATTGGCGGCGCCGCCATCGCCGGGTACGCGGGCGCCGCGATCGCTCGACGCATAAGCCCTGTAACCGTAAGACGCCTGGTGATGCTGGTGGCCTGGGGAATGACGATCTACTTTTTCATCAGAAGCTACACCCGGGCGTAGTCGCGCTTGAGATGAGAAAGGAGCAGGACGTGATGACACTCTCGCCTGAACCCAAGTGGCTGGAGTGGGCGAAGCGCCTTCAGGCTATGGCCCAGAACGGGCTCCACTACGCCCAGGACCCCTACGACATTGCCCGCTACCAGCAGATCGCCGGGATCGCGCGCGAAATGTTGGCCGTTGGCTCTGAAAGCGACATCGTGAAAGTTCGGGAGCTGTTGTTGAACGAGACTGAGTACGCCACCCCAAAAGTTGATGTGCGCGTGGCCGCCTTTTGCAGCGGCGCGAATGGGCAAGAGATCCTGCTGGTGCGGGAAAAAGCCGACGGGCTCTGGACCCTCCCGGGTGGCTGGGCTGACGTGGCGCAAACGCCGAGCGCAGCGGCGGCGCGCGAGGTACTGGAGGAATCCGGATTCGAGGTGCGGATCACACGTCTGCTCGCTTTGTATGACCGCAGCCGGCACGGCCATCCGCCCCACGCGTTCCACATCTACAAGATCTT
>DASYYZ010000038.1:0-8866 GCA_035946735.1 Terriglobia bacterium | reverse complement strand
AAGCTCAAGCAAGTGGAGCACGGAAGACCACTCGAGGATTCCGAAACATTGGGCATCTTGCGCACGGCCGTGAAGCAGCGGCACGAATCCGCAGAGCAATTCCGGAACGGCGGCCGTGAAGAGCTGGCGAACAAGGAAGAGGCTGAGATTAAGATCCTGGAAGAGTACTTACCCGCCACCGCGAGCGACGAAGAGCTGGAGGCCGCGGTGACGGCGGCAATCGCCGAAACCGGCGCCGCCAGCGCTAGGGACATCGGCAAAGTCATGAAGTCTGTCATGGCGAAACTCGCGGGCAAGACGGTGGACGGCAAGCGCGTGAACGAGAAAGTCCGTGCCAGACTTGGAGCGTAATTGAGGATCGAGTGTGACGACTTACGACCTACGAACGAAGCGCCGACCCTAGGGTGGTTCGATGCGAGCCATTTATGACTGAAGCTGGCGAGAGCATACGGACGGCCCATAAGCTTCCAGGCGAAGACCCTGCCTGCCTGCAGATTGCCGTCGGCATTTTGGGGACTCTGCTCCTCGCGATCATCAGCCTGCTTTCCCGCTGGCACTGGAGTCCGGGAACAAGCGTTGGCGTGCTGGCGCTCGTCGCGGGAACACTGCTGGTAGGCGCGGCCGGCTTCAGCGGCCTGAGGGAGCAACGCCAGCCTCGCGCCGCCTCGCTGATGGTCGCCGGAGATATTTTCCTGACAACTTCGGCGCTGGCTTTTCTCATCATTTCGTTCGGAGGGGCGTTCAGTTGGGCCTTCCCGCTCGGCTCGATTTTCACCACACTGGCACTTTTTTCGGATCTGGCAACCTATCGATTTCGCCGGGCCGTGAGCCGCGCACTCAACCTCGGCGCAGCAGTCCGGGAGTCCTGAGAGTCATGCGTCGTCTTTTAAGCCTGATGGGGCGAGTGGTTTGGTCGGGCGTCATGGGTCTCATTATCACCTTCATCGGCTCCGCGACCTGGGGAGTTCTGCTTACCGTCAATCTCAGAACCAGCCCGGCCGTTCCGTGGTCGGTCGTACCCATGGCGCTCGCTCTCTGGCTAATGGCCCGGTATGTCACCGGCAAAGGTTGGCCAGGCAGCACCTCGAATGCGCAGGTGCGCGATCTGCGCGCCCGGCCGATCTCCTTTCAGATGTTCGCGTGGTCCATGCTGGCGGGGTCGCTGGCCATTGTCGCCTTAGCAGGTTATTGGATCGTCTTCTTCCAGTTCGTCAGTATGCGCCCTAACCTCTTCTCCGATTATTCCCCTTATCCCTGGCTGACCGTCGCACTCATTATCCTGATGGGCTCGCTCGTCTCACCTCTCACCGAAGAGGCAGGTTTCCGGGGCTACTGCCAGGTGAGGCTGGAGAGGGAATTCCGCGCTCCGGCGGCGGTCGCGCTCTCATCGTTCTTCTTCATGCTGGCGCACTTGAATCAGGGTCTTTTCTGGCCAAAACTGCTGGTCTACTATCTCGTTGGTCTGACGTTCGGAGCGATCGCCTACCTCGCCAATTCGATCCAGGCGAGCATTCCAGTTCACATCCTGGGTGACCTGATCTTTTTCATTCTGATTTGGCCCCATGACGCCGCGCGCCGCCTCGTGTGGGAAGGCGGCGCCGATGCATGGTTCTGGGTTCACGTGGCGCAGGCAGTCGTTTTCACGGGGTTGTCGATCCTGGCGTTCAGGGGCCTCGCGCGCGTCAGCGAAACGGTTCGTGTTGGCAGAAGCAATAGGATTCCTGCCAGCGCCGCGTCTGCAACGGCCGGTTAATCGATCTACGAGGTTGGCAGAATGAGCACTCAGGTCACCTACAAGCCCGCACTCGGCAAGAAAAAGCACACCCCCTACGTGCCCGAAACCATGGAGATGAAAGAGTTCACTCTCCGTGCCTTGCTGATTGGCCTGGTGATGACCGCCATCCTCGGCTCCGCGAACGCCTATCTCGGGCTGAAGGCCGGGATGACCATCGCGGCCACGTACCCCGCAGCTGTCATCGGCATGGCGCTGCTGCGGCTGATGAAGGGATCGCTGCTCGAAGAGAACATTGCGCGAACGGTGGGATCCATCGGCGAATCGGTGGCGGCGGGCGCCGTCTTCACGATTCCGGCTTTCATCATGGCAGGCTTGTGGCCGGGGCTCAGCAGCGACAAGTATTGGAACTCGGTCGCGCTGATGGTGATCGGCGGCACGCTCGGGATTCTCTTCGTCACGCTGCTGCGCCGCGTGATGGTGGAAGATCCCGAACTTCCGTTTCCCGAATCCGTGGCCGCTTCCGAGATCCACAAGGCCGGGCAGCAGGGATCGCGTGCGGCTAAAGTGCTGTTCGCAAACATGGGTTTTGGCGCGTTGATGTATCTTCTGGGCGCGATCAACGTCTTTCGCGCCAGCAACACCTTTCCGGTGAATATCAGCGCGGCCGGCAAGAGATTGTTGCTGCGCACGAGCACCAATCCCAACGTAACGACGACATTGACCGGGGGCGCGACCATCTTCACGGCGCCGGACGTAAGCCCGGCTTACCTCGGTGTCGGTTACATCATTGGGCCCAGACTGGCTTCGTTGAATTTTGCCGGCGGAGTGCTGGCCTGGGGCCTGCTGGTGCCGCTGCTGACCTTCGTCCTGGGCCCGTCGATACAGGCTTCGCAGCCGGCGAGCCAGCCGCTCTCCTGGACGCTGCTGGCGCAGGCGATCTACTTCTCGGTGGTGCGACCCATTGCGGTTGGGGGAATGCTGGTGGGCGCCACTTACACTTTGTTCAGGATGCGCCGGCAACTGGGCGCCGGCATGGCCCGCGCCGTCTCCGATCTTAAGAAGTCCGCCGCCGCCCACGCCGCCAGCAATCGCACGGAGCGCGACCTGAACGCCAAGGTGCTATTCACGGGCGTGGGCCTCGTGTTCCTGGCGATGATCGCTCTCTACTACTTTTTCATCCATGGCGCAGGCAGTCTTTCAACCTCAAAGGTCGTTACCGCCGCGGTGATGGCCGCGATAGTGATGGTGGTGCTGGGATTCTTCTTCGCCGCCGTCTCGGGCAACCTTGTCGGAATGATCGGCTCGTCGAATAATCCGGTTTCGGGGCTGACGCTTTGCACCCTCGTGATCGCGGCCCTGCTGATGGTTGCGCTGGGCGTCTCGGGCACGGGCGGCGTGGCGGCCGTGCTCGGCGTGGCCGCGGTGGTGTGCGTCTCATCGGCGGTTGCGGGCGAGATGCTGCAGGATCTCAAAGTGGGGCACATTCTGGGAGGCACGCCCGCCAAGATGCAGCTTGGCGATCTCTTCGGCATCGTGGTGGCGTCCCTGGTGCTCTTTTTCCCGCTGGCCGTTCTCGATAAAGCCTACCACTTCGGCAGCGCCGCCTTGCCCGCGCCCCAAGCCGGACTCATGGCCATGCTCGCCCAAGGCATCGTGGGCGGCAATATGGCCTGGCCGCTCGTGATTGTCGGGATCCTGCTGGGCATTGCCATGATCATGATCGAGGTGCGGAGCGTCATGCTCTTCGCCGTGGGTATGTATCTGCCGCTCGGAACCACGTTCGCCATCTTCCTCGGCGGCGTCATCCGCTGGGTCACGGACAAGCTGCGCGATCGCCGCGGCTTCAACGATGCCCAGAAAGCGCGTGTGGATAACGCCGGCGTGCTTACGGCCTCGGGACTGATCGCCGGTGAAGCTTTGTGCGGCCTGGTGATCGCCGGCCTGGTGGGCTCCGGCCATGACGTGACACTTGTAAAATGGGCGGCGCCGTTCGCGGGCGCGCTTTTTGCGTTTCTGCTCCTGATCGTGGTCATGGTGAAGGTGCCGCTCTCGAGCGCCGGGAGCCCCGATGAGCCGGCTCCGCCAACCGCGATCATGTGAGAGGGGCAGACGTCAAGAGTAAGAAGCCACAGCCGCGCCTCAGGGATTTCACCCGCTTGTTCAGCTCGATCTCTCAACCAAAACTGGCTACCTCTCACCGCGTATACTGATCGAACCAGGGTACGGTTCGCCGGATGATGTCCCGCCGGTACTCGGAGTCATGAATCATGTGGCCTTCGTCAGGGTATACCTCGAACTGCGTCGGGACTCCGAGCGCCTTCAAGGCGTGCCGAAAAATTGACTGGCTTGCTCGACATGACTTCTTCCCCCGTTACCGTTTCGGCTCCGACTCCTGAAGCAAACCCTCCAGGTACTGTTTCCATACCGCCGCCACCGTATGTGTCCCATGACCGCGAGTTTGATCGCTGATGGGCAGCAGATGAAACTGCCCGTGCGGCACGCGTTTGATCTCGCGCTCGGCGATGCCGAGTTCGGGCGGGTTGATGAAGTCGTCGGCAGAATTGATGTACATCACCCGCGCCTTGATCTTCTCCAGATTCGGCGAAGGATCGTAGTTGCGCGAGGAGTCCACGGCATAAAGCATATCGTTCGCGTCAACGCTGTGCAGGCGTTGCTCGATGTAGCCGTCCAGGAATTTGTCGGCTTGGTCGCGGGTGGGATAGTTCTTCTGCCACTGCAGCGGAGTGCTGGTAGCGATCAAGAGAAGGTATAAAGCGGATCGAATGCCCTGGAGCGGTTCCTCCGTGTACGCACCGTTCTTCCAGGCTGGATCCTGCCGGATCGAGTCCATCACCGCCTTGCGCCACACTCGATTCCGTCCCGCGATCTGCACGGGCAGGCAGGCGAGAGGCATCAAGGCGTCCATCATATCCGGGTAGGTCTCCCCCCACACCCAGGAGTGCATGCAACCCATGGACGTCCCCATCACCAGGCGGAGATGGTTGACACCGAGACCGTCCGTGAGGAGCTGATGTTGGGCGGCGATCATATCATTGTAGTCGTAGCTGGGAAATCGGCCTTTCAAGCCGTCGCTCGGTTTGCTGGAGCCGCCGTGACCAATGTTGTCCGGGAGGACGATGTAGTACCGGTTCGCATCCAGCAACTGACCCTGACCGAAGAGGACATCCGCGAATTGGGGCGAAGTGAATTGCTTCCACGAGCCCGTAGTCCCGTGCAGAATCAGGACCGCATTCAGCGCGGCGCCGCCGGCATCGCGTCGCAAGGAGCCGAGCGTAGCGTAATGCATCCGCAGTTCGGGCAGCGTCTCGCCGTCGCCGAAACGAAAATTGCGAATCGCGAAATCTGCTTCTTTTGGCGCGGGGTAACTCGCGCCCTTTACGACGTGCAATCCCAGAAGCAACGTCACGAAAGCGCCTAAGAGCGAGCGGCAGAGACGGGAGGGGCGGTCAGGTGGATTCATAGCCGCGAGTCTACATGGAGCTGTTGGCTTTGTGCAATGGAGCCGGCCGGTACCTAACCGGGGTGCAAAGAGCCGGTCTGTCGCGTGCTCCGGACTCGGTCGCGCCCAGCCCAGGAGAAATCTGGTCCATTCAAAAATCGCAAGATCGAGCGCATAACCTCCCGTAACAGGCTGATATGGCGTCGGATGCCGCCAATGGGTTTGTTCCTGCCCGTTTTGAGCTATCCGTTTCATAACAGACGTATTAGCCTGAATGGGTTTGTTCTGGCACCTTTGGACCGGCTTGGGCCAGAAAAGGACGCGCATCAAAAAATCGCAGAAATCGGTCCTGAAATCGAGGTAGGTGACTGATGCTGTTGGACATACAGGTCATGGGTTTGTTATCGACGATATTCAGCCATATTATTAGAAACAGAAGGGTTAACCTCAATGGGTTTGTTTGGTTTCTTTGGCGGCATCTTGAGTCCCTATTTCGGCTCCGTCGCCTTCAACCGGGCTGTTGAGCGGCCTCTGTGGACGCTTTGCCCGGACCCGGAGAGATCGCCGTGGCGGGTTTGCTCATTTTTTGCATCTGACGCAGAACCTCCGCGGCCCTGACGCCATACACCTTCTGCAGCTTCCGCCTTAGCGTGCTCTTCCCCAGGTGCTCGCGCGGGTATGTTCGCCGCCCCGGTTTCGCGCCAAAGGCGAAGAGGCGCTCCTCGATCTGGCTCCGTACCTCCGCCGGAGAGCCGAGCGGCTGACCTAATACTGAACCAATGCGGCGGCCCCACCACTCGTGTTGCCGCCTCATGACGGCGACCTGACATACCAGCAGCTCCTCGAGTTGAATGTCCAGGTCCTCCGAGCGCGGATTGCCGGCCGCCACCCAATTGCGAATCCGGCGCGACTTCTCCCACCAGGCCCAGGACATCTCTTCCACTCCGGCCGCGGCAGCTTCGCTGCCAGGCTGAAATATGGCGATAAGATCGCGATACAGCCGGTGGAACTCGCGGGGGTCTTCGCCTCGCGCCCGGAGCTTGCGCTCAGCTTCCTCGGAGCACAATCCGCGCGTCATGCGATTCAAGGCTACGCGGCGCTTGCCGGCCGCCGTGCGGGGCCCGGTGGACTTCAAGGCATTGCGCCGGTTGGCGGCGGTACGCGCCGAAACGCGTTCTCGAGGTGGAGCGCCGAACGGGCCGATAGCGGTCAAATCGCGCAAGACGGCGGAGCCTCTCTTACTGCTTGGATGTCACAACGTATACTATAGCGTAAATATCCACTTTTGGCCTATTTATTTCGCGCGCTACGGCAAAACGCCCGGGACGTTCAATGGCAGGTTTCCACCGCTGCCGCCGCGCGACCCGCTTCCTATTTATTTTTAAGCGGATAGACGGTGCAGACGAAGAGTGAAAAAGGGCTTGCAATTTCTTTTCCGCTTACATACAATTGGGGGGTTTCGGGCGGCTGGCGTAGCTCAGACTGGTAGAGCATCTGATTTGTAATCAGAGGGTCAGGGGTTCGAATCCCTTCGCCAGCTCCAGAGCTGGGCCAGGACCAGCGTGCGGGTGTGGCGGGGCGCGCAGAAATCTTGTAGAATTGAATCTGTTGTAGGCGGCAGCGCAGGGTTGTCGCAGGCCTGTCCGGTAATCTGTCAGGACGCGGGGGGAGCTTTCGTTCGCGAAGGCGGCGCTAGCCAGTTAGTGTCTGTGGCGTGTATTTCGCATTTTTCGGACAGGTGGCTGAGCGGTCAAAAGCAGCAGACTGTAAATCTGCCGGCCCATGTGGCCTACGGAGGTTCGAACCCTCCCCTGTCCACCAGCGGATTTTCGATTGATGATTGCCGATTTTGCGGACTCTTGAGCACTACGATTGATTTTCAAGCGCAAGCGGTTAATCGGCAATTGTGGGATGGGGTGCGGGAGTAACTCAGTGGTAGAGTCACAGCCTTCCAAGCTGTTGGTCGCGGGTTCGATTCCCGTCTCCCGCTCCAGAAGGCAGTGACAGGTGATAAGTGATCAGTCTGAGCCGTCGTGCCGGGCCGCGCGTTGCAGGTTTTGCTTGGCTACTCGTCACTGATCACTCGTCACTGGTTATGAGGGGCCGATGTAGCTCAGTTGGTAGAGCGCGTCCTTGGTAAGGACGAGGTCAGCGGTTCAATCCCGCTCATCGGCTCCAGAGGTCTTGAACTTGGCTGTCAGTTAATGGTTAGTCCTGAGGTGAAGAAAAAAGCCGAAGCTCATCTGAGGCTGGCCGAGGGTTTTATCAAGACAGCGGAGGTCAGGGGCAGTTGCTCGGAGTTCGAGATTCGAAACGCCTTTTCGCGCGTCTACTATGCCCTATTTCACGCATGTTACGCGCACCTGCTGGGAATTGGGACGGACGCGGCCGAGGCGGAGGAAATCGCAAGAGATCATGGCCGCTTGCATTCAAGTATGCGACAGCCGATCGGAAAGCAATTCGAGCGATTCCTCAGAGATGCATACGAGCGGCGGCGCCAGTCCGACTACAGGCCCGAGTGGGCCGTTCCTGCCTTTGACGCTGTGCGGGAGGAGCTGAAGCGGGCAACAACGCAGTTTTATTGGCTTCTTAGCACGACCCGGAGCAGCCTGCGGGATCATTAGGGAACGTACTATGACGGTCAGCGATTTGGAAGAATCCGTGAGGGGCTCGTTAAGGCAGGCAGGCTTGCTCCAGTACGTGGAGGAAAGCGAGACCCAGTTCGTTGAGTTTCCGGACGGTTGGCTTGCGGAAATCGTTCTCAAAGACGGCTCGAAGCTGCCCGAAGTTGAGAGCATCGTCCGAAAATTCAAGACGGATCTTCAGCGCGAGCAGGCGATCGAACTTGACGAAATCGTGCGGCCCGTGTGGAATATTGCCAAGATCGAGCGCATCGGGCCGAGTGTTACTGTTCCTGGCCTTGAATCGGCTCTGCGCTTCAACGTTACCCTTCAATCGGGAGACTTAGCCTGCACCGCGACCGTGGATGTCAGTGAGGCGGCGCTTGGTATGATCCGGGAAAGGCTCAGCAAGACTGGTGCACCTGAACAATTTGCGCTTCAGGAAATCGTCAGTGAGTTTATGAAGTTTGAGCTTTCGCACGGCGGTAAGAGCTATTGGGATCCTCGACGAGACTCACGTCTGACACTGGATGCGGGAGCACTCATGTACGTGTTTGGGCAGCGGGACGCGTACGAGAGGCTCAAGCAGTCAATTGATGAGGTCTTCTATCCAGGCATGGGCCAGGAGCAAGAAAGCATCGAGCGGTTTGTTCGGTCCATGAATTATGCACATGGAATGAGAAAGATTGGGCGTTTTCAAGACGCGCTGACGGACCTTCCCGGTCCGGGCGGAGCCTACAGTTCAAGTCAGCGGTCGCCTACGAGCAACTACGAGCTATATGGCCTCCTGTTCGATGATGAGAAGCGCGTCCTCGAATCGTACTACCTGGGCCAGCTCGCGGAAGCGGAGAAGAAGTACCCGCATTTGAAGGCTCAGTATCCGGCAGTATTCAACTGAGGCTAAGAGGATATGGGAAAAGAAAAGTTTGATCGATCCAAGCCGCACATGAACATTGGGACCATCGGTCACATTGATCATGGGAAGACGACGCTGACGGCGGCGATCACGAAGGTGTTGTCGAAGCACAATCCGAAGATCAAGTTTCGGCC
>DASYYZ010000037.1:0-2526 GCA_035946735.1 Terriglobia bacterium | reverse complement strand
TCGAGCCTTTTGCGCGCTACGCAGTAAACCTGCTGAAGATCGAAAGCCGTCCTATCCAGGGCCGTCCCTGGGAGTACCAGTTCTTTGTCGACCTTGCGGCTGCCGAACCCGAGAGCCTGCAGAACGCTCTGCGCGCTTTGCGCCTCGTGGCCCAGGAAGTGAGGGTGTTGGGTTTCTACAAGCAGGCGACGCGCGACGAGTGACTCCCAGCACTTGTGATAATTTTTCGTTCACTTATCGCACGTCACTTGGCACTGTCCCCTCACACCTTCCAGCAGATCAGTTTCAGCTCCGTCATCTCTTCCACGGCGTAGCGTGGCCCTTCGCGACCCATGCCGCTCTTTTTCACGCCGCCGTACGGCATCTGGTCGGCGCGGTAGGAAGGCACGTCGTTCACCATTACGCCGCCAAATTTCAGCGCCCGGGCGGCGCGAAACGCCCGCGTGAGATTCTCGGTGCAGATGCCCACCTGGAGCCCGTAAGGCGACGAATTCACGCGTGCGATGGCGTCCTCGAGCTTGTCATAACGATGAATCGAGACCACGGGACCGAAGACTTCCCTGCAGGTGATCTCGTGGCCGGCGGGAACGTCGACCAGGACCGTAGGCTCGATTGCAGTTCCGCGCCGCGTTCCGCCCGTTAGCACTCGGGCGCCATCGCGCCGTGCGCGCTCGATCCAGGATTCCACCCGCCGGGCCTCATGTTCGTTGATCAGCGAGGCGACGTCTGTACTTTCTTCGAGGGGATGGCCCATCTGGAGCGCCTTCGTGCCCGCTACAAAGCGCTCCGTGAACACGCTCGCGATCGATTCGTGCAGGTAGATGTTCTGGACCGAGAGGCACACCTGCCCGGAGTGAGCGAAGCTCGCCGACACTGAGCGCGGCAGCAGCGTTTCAAGGTCGGCGTCAGGCTCGATGATCACGGATGAATTGTTGCCGAGCTCGAGCGTGACCCGCCGCAGCCCGGCCTGAGCGCGAATCTCCTCGCCCACCGGCACGCTGCCGGTGAAAGTGATCATCGCCAGGCGGTCGCTCAAAACCAGGCTGCGCCCAATGGTCTCGCCGAGACCGGTCACCACGTTGTAAGCGCCCGCGGGAGCGCCGGCCTCGCGAACGAGACGTGCAAACGCCAGGGCACTCAGTGGTGTGTTTTCCGACGGCTTGTGGACCACACTGTTGCCGGCGGCCAGAGCAGGGCCGATCTTGTGCAGGGGCAAATTGAGCGGGAAATTGAACGGAGTGATGGCGCCGATGATTCCGAGCGGCTCGCGCACCGTCATGGCCCAGCGGCCCTTGCCGGCCGGGCTCGCTTCCATCGGTACCACTTCGCCGTGCAGGCTGCGCGCCGCGTCCGCGGAAGCCTGCAACGTCTGCTGGCCGCGTTGCGCTTCGATGCGAGCCTCGCGGATCGGCTTGCCGCTCTCGCTTGCGATCACGCGCGCGAATTCCTCTTCGTCGCGTGCGAGCAGGCGTCGCAGCTTGTCGAGCAGCTCCGCGCGCTCGTAGAGCGTGAGAGCCGCCATCGTCTGCGCACCACGCTCCGCAGCCTCGATCGCGCGCGTCAGAGTCGATTGATCGGCCTCGTAAACGTCCCCCAGCGGTCTGCCGTCATAGGGAATGCGGATGGTGCGAACGGCATCCGTCCTCACCTCTTCATTGCCAATCCAAAGCGGGAACTCGCGTTTCTCCGTTACGACGGTAGCCATGACTCTACTCCCGGACAGCGAGATCGAACCCGCGTACCATTTTCCAAGCGTTCATCTTGCTGGCAACTTGCGCACACAACTCCTGCCTTTTTCAAAACTCGGTCTTCAGCTGCACACCAAGACTTCGTGGCGCGCCCACGGCGGTGCCCGAAAACAGGCTGGCAAAGTTAATCAAGTTCAGGTGGTTCGTAAGGTTGGAACCCTGCACTTGGAAGCTGACCTTTTTGCTTTCTTTGTTGTACAAACTCAATCCGGCGCCGGCATCGATTGAATAAGACGGCCGTACCCGGCCGCGAGCGAAGTCCACCTGGCCCAAGATCTCGGGTCCGTACTGCGCCAGCAGAAACGAATAGTCCGTGTCGCCGGTGTCGAACTCCACGGGCAGGCCGCTCCCATAGGAGCTTTCAGTGGCCAGCCACAGGCGCTTGGTGGCCTCGAACCGCAGCCGGGCATGGGCCGTGTTGCGCTGATCCTGGGAAATCCAAAAATGGCTGTTATCGAGGGCACCCGCGGCCGCTTCCGAGCCGATCAGGAGGCCCCCTGTGATGGGGCCTTGTCCCACTCCTACCTGGTTTGCGTAGCTTGCGGAGCCGGAGAATCGTCCCCAATGAAGTAACGTCAGTTTGCCTTCCACGCCCTCGATCCGGGCGCTGGCCTCGGCGATCGGGAAGCTGATCCCGGTGTTGAGCAGGGTGTCGTCGTCGGAATAGTTCCGGAAATCCCTCCGGAATAGGTTCGCCTCGAGGCGCAGCTGCCCCCAGAACCCCTTCGTCACGCCCACCTCGTAGTAGTTGCCGCGCGCCGGCTGCACGGGCAGGCGC
>DASYYZ010000036.1:0-24012 GCA_035946735.1 Terriglobia bacterium | reverse complement strand
CTCCCCGGATCGCCTCGATCGCCACCCGCGCCTTGAACTTGGCACTGTACTGCTTGCGTGTCGTGCTCATCGGCCCTCCTAGCCTCGACGACTGAGCCGACATGTTAACTTATTGCCTGGTCCAAAATTCGGGGTCCACTCTAGAGGGCCCTGTTTGGGATGCACCTCGGCAGCGACTCTACTGGACTGATTGCGTAGGCTTGAAGTTCTACAGTTATGACTGGCCAACCAGTCAGTATCGCTGCGAACGTGAGAAGCTCGAAATCAACAGCTTTGCTTTGAACGAGGGCGGCGGCTTTGTAATTGCGAACAACGCGGGAATATGGCTTTGGGATGGAATTGGAGCTCCGTCGCTCATGGCGGAAACGGTACATGGGCAAAAGTGTCAACTCAATGACAGTATCGCAGACTCCAACGGGCGTGTCCTGGCTGGTTCGAGGTTCTACGATCCGAACCGAGATCATAAGCTTGGACACCTTATCCGGTGGACTCCCCACTCAAAGAGACGGTCGAGTACGAAGTCTCCGACAGTCAAAGACATGTCTTACTCCTTACTCTGGACGGAGGTCGTCGTTGTGTGACGTCACACAACCCGCAGGTGAACACAGGTCAGGATCAGAGTGCAGACCAGGTCAAATTGAGAACAGCCTCCTCTTGCTATCGATGAATAGATTCTCGAGGTGGTATCACTTCTGTGAGTTCCCAATCGCAAAATCGGTTTTGGGTTCGCAAAGGGTCGAATTTCGCCTGCCAGGACAGTCAGCGGGAACGATCTCAGCCGCGAAATCGGATCGTGAGTATCGCCCCGACACCTTGATACTAGAAACGAGATATCAAACGGCTCGTGGGGACCGTAACAGCCATCGACTTCATGAGTAGCCCTCGCCGAGCCGACCGGCCCACCATGGTGCGGATCCTACGCGGTGACCGCGGCGCTGTTCCAATGCGGATGTCGCTGGTAATTCGTTTTGATTACGGTAAAGTCGACGCTAGCTTGTAGTTGCTTCCGCTTGTCGGATTTTTGCCTGTATCAGATCCCCGCATCGTTGGCACGATAAAACGTATCGAGCAGCGCCTCATTTGCGGAGGTTTAGTCATGCGCTACGAGTCGGCCCAGCCAAAGCAGCGTGCCCTTGAAGAAGACGCTTTCTTACCTTGCAGCCTTTGGCTCGCAGACTGTTACGAACTTGCAGGGCAAACGAGCAGCAGCGGAACGTCTTTTGGAACGCACGATGAAAATCCGGAACGATCTGGGCCTTCTTTCTGAAGAGTACTCGGTGAAACGAAAAATTGGTAGGAAACTTTCCTCAGGCGCTGTCCCACGTCGCGCTCATAAACGCGATCATCAACTTCCACACGCGCAAAGGGCCGGCTCATCAGCGGTCAGGGAAGGTGGCCTTACTTTAACATCGGAATCGCTGCCACGGTGTGACAACCCGATACTTGTTGCTTTTCGAGAAGCGAAGGCGTAGCACCCTAACGACTCAGGCGTGATGCGATTTCGCGCATCCTCAATCGGGACGATGAGGGCCTTCGCTGTCGCCGATCTCCTTTTGAACAACGCCGGCTGCCTTCTCGTTCCGGCCCTCGCTCTCTCGCTTGTGGTCGCCGGCGGCCTTGGCAAGCTTCTCCTTCATCTTGCCCTTCACCTCATGAAATCGTCCCTTCGCACGGTCTTTGATGCTTTGCTTCATGAATCCTCCTCGATCGGCGCCTCATCGCTTGGCTATTTCTGTTATGAGTCCTTGCCAGCAAACGTTGTCAGGAATTTCTCGCTATCGACTCGCCAACGACTCCACCGAGTATAGGTTCGCAATCGTGTCCTATCTCCGTCTCCTTTGACGAGTTTCGACTGGGTGTCGGCGTCATTTAGCTTTGGCTATCCTGGGGAGGGCGAAATGCACCTAACACCGCTCAGCGGTGCTTCGCTCGTCTATCCCGGCGGCCACGAAAACCTGCCGGTGCACTCGAACGTACCTATCCTTGCGTGAAGAATTTTGTGGATGCCGTACTCGACGGTGCGCCGCTCCTCTCAAGCGGCGATACGGCGGCATGAGTAAACAGCTTTCAACTGAATGCAAGGGGCATTGCGATCACAAGCGATTTGTGGTTTTGCTAATTTTCAGTTGGGCTTAGGCGGTGGGAGTTGGTTCGTGTTGCGGCGGGAAAAGCACTCATAATCCGTCGGTCCCAGGTTCAAGTCCTGGTGGGCCCACCGACCACCGCCCATAATTCTGGGCAGCGACTCACTCGACGCCGCGCTTCGCCCCGGTTCCCCAAACCCGAAAGCGACTTGTGATAACTTAACGAACTTGAGCCGCTGGCTCGAAAGCTGAGGCCGGGAGTCGCTTCGTGCGAGATCGTTTGATTCGGCTGCTGGAGGTCATCCGCTGGAAGGTTTGGTCAGCTTCGGCGGCTGGCTCGGCCTGTGGATCCTGTACGCGGGGCAAGAATGGATAGGGTAAAATGGGTGTATGTGGACCGCGAACGCGACCCCTAACTCCTCGCAAGCAACGGAATCGTTCCCAGCAGAGACTGAGGGGACGCCCAGGAGGACACGTCATTCTGAACGGCGCGGTGCAAAGCGCGGAATCGGCTTTTCTTCTCGCGCCGCGAAGAGAATCGGACTTAAGAGCGAAGGGCGCAAACGCGCCGGCCTGCTCATTGGGCTGGCGAGCCTGATGATGCTCTTCGGTAGCTGCTCCCGCGACCCGAGCGTGGCCAAGCAGAAATATCTTGACAGTGGGAACCGGTATTTCGACAAGGGCCAATACCGCTCCGCGGCCATTCAGTACCAGAACGCCATTCGCGTGGATCCGAGTTTTGAAGAGGGACACGCGCGCCTCGCCCAGGCGTACTTAAAGCTGGACATGTGGAGCGGCGCCTACCAGGAGCTCACGCGGGCCGTAGATGAGAATCCCAACGATCTGCCTACCCAGGTAGCCCTGGGTAACCTGCTGCTGGCGGCCAAAGAGTTCCACCGGGCGCAGGACGTGGCGCAAACCGTCCTCGGAAAGGACCCGGGCAACGTTCCGGGCAGGATCCTTTTGGCCAACTCCTACGCTGCGCTCAACAACATCGAGGCCTCGCTTCAGGAGATGCAGAGCGCTATCCAGCTCGAACCCGGCCAGCCGAAGTCGTATCTCAATCTGGCCTACCTGCAGGTGAACGCGAAAGAAACGGCCCAGGCAGAAGAAAGCTTCAAGAAAGCGGTAGAACTCGATCCGAAGTCTGTTTCTGCGGCGCTGGCGCTGGGAAACTTCTTCATGCAGCAGAAACGCTGGAGCGAGGCCGGCCAACAGTTCCAGAGAGCCATCGAGGTCGATCCCAAGAGCTCCCTGCCGCGTCAGGCTCTGGCCCGCCTCGACCTCGCTCAGGGCCAGAAACAGCAGGCCGAACAGGTATTGCGGGACGCCAAGAAGGCGAACCCCACTGACCCGAGCTCTTACCGCCTCCTGGGCGACTTCTACTTCGCCACCGGCGATCTGAATCAGGCCCTCGCCGAATACGGCGAAATTTCCAAAGAGTATCCCAAGGATGCCTTAACCGAGCAGAATTACATCCAACTTCTGATTCTGCACCGCGACTTCAACGCCGCCGCCAAGCTGAATGACAAGCTGCTCAAGGACGATCCTAGGGACGGCCGGGCGCTCATTGCGCGCGGGGAGATTCTCTCCGGCGAGAACAAGGTGGACGAGGCTATCTCTGCTCTTGAGCAAGCCACCAAGGACGAGCCCGACAATGCCGAAGCTCATTACTTTCTCGGTGCCGCCTTCAGCCAGAAAGGCGACACCGCTCGCGCCCAGGCAGAATGGCAGGACGCCGTGAAGGTGCGTCCCACGCTGGTGGAGGCGCAACGGGCACTCGTGGCGGTGGGGACCGGGAAGCAGGATTGGGATTTGGTGGAACACTGCGCGGAAGCCATTATTGCTGCGGCGCCGGCCTCCCCGGAAGGGTTCGTTGACCGGGCTACGGCGCGCATCGCTAAGGGGGACAGCTCGCAGGCCGAGGCCGATCTCGAAAAGGCGGTCGAGATCGCCCCCCAAGCGCCGTTGCCCTATGCCCGTCTGGCAGCCTTGCGGGTGTTGCAGAAACGTTACGGCGACGCCGAGAAGTTGTACGAGCAGGCTCTCGATCGCGACCCCAACTATGTGGAGGCGCTGAACGGCGTAGTGCAGCTGGACGTGAACGCAAAACAGGTTCCGAAGGCCCTCGCACGAACGCTGGCCCAGGTGGCCAAGGCGCCGGGCAACAGCGGTTTCCAGGTCACCCTGGCCAAGCTTTACGCCGAGCTTACCCAGTGGGATAAGGCTGAAGCCAGCGCGCAAAAGGCGGTGGATCTTAACGGGTCCGACTTTGACGCCATCCAAGTCTTGGGCCAGGTTCAACGGATCCGAAACGAGAACGACCGGGCCGAAGCGACTTATCAGAAAGCGATCCAGACGGTTCCGAACCAACCTGTGGGCTATACCCTGCTGGCGCAACTTGAGGAGGCTCGCGGCCAGTGGCAGAAGGCCCAGTCTCTTTACCAGAAGGCTCTCCAGGTGCAGCCCGACTTTCCTGCCGCGGCTAACAATCTAGCCTACCTGATGCTGGAGCACGGTCTTAACACGGACGTGGCGCTTTCTCTCGCCCAGACGGCCCGCCGCGGCCTGCCGAACCTGCCTCAAGCGGTCGATACGCTCGGTTGGGCTTACTACAAGAAGGGCGCCTACGGGTCAGCCGTGACTCAGCTTGAAGAGGCGGTGAAGAGGGACCCTCGGGATGCGAATTTCCACTACCATCTCGGCGTGACCTACGCCAAAATGGGCGACAACGGTAAGGCGCGCGCCGAACTTCAGCGCGCCTTGCAGATGAACCCAGCCTTCGCCCAATCCACTGACATCCAGCAGGTTCTCGCTCAGGTGGCCCGCAACAACTGAGCATCGGCGCGCCACGCTATGTGCTGCCGCCCAAGCGTCTTCCCTAAGTTCGCGTCCACCGCCCTACAATACCGTCACCACCGTCACCGGAGTCGTGACTGCTGTAACGCGGTATGTTTGTGTGCCACAGCGCTAGATTGCCGCCCACAAGGTAATTGCCTTTCCCAGGAAGCTCGTCACGAGACGAGACCCGCGGTGAAGGGTTCCTGAGCATTATAAGTAATAACTGAGCTTGGAACTGGCCGGCGTCGGCGCTCCACGGTCCTTCGAGTAGGAGGGAGTCTCCTGAAGGGATAATCGTGATCTGATCTGCGCTGACGGGCGCCGAATTCGTGACCGTGCCTGTGCCTGTGTAGGAGAAATTACGTCAGAGACCCCACGGTGCAGCTGTAACGCGGAGATATAAGCTACCAGCGAACCGGCTTGACAGTTGCCCCGCTACTCGTGCAAGCGCTCCCAAGCACAAGTACCCATGAAAACAACAGCTTGCGATCCCATTCTTACCCTCCCCCCGGACCCATTTTAACTAAAGATTTTTTAGTCGCTATGACCGCCTTTGGCAACTTCTCTGCAGAAGGTCGTGTGGGCTAGACTTGCCCTTCAGAGTTTTCTGGCGTCCATCTGACGTGAAGTCGCCATCGAATAAGCCGAAAATTCGGCCTCTTGTTTAGCTTCGGAACTAAGGCTGCGCGATTCGCGAAAGAAGCGGAGAAAGAGTAAAGATGCTGGAGGGCTTCGAAAAGGTGTATTCTGAGGCCGACCACTTTGGGGGTGGAAAGGGCCCTGCCGCATTGCCGGTTATTAGTCGTTACGGCAGCGCCTGGACCTAATTGAGAACCAAGGAGGGGACTTCCGTGAAACCCAAGACACTCTTCTCACTGGGCGGCATCGTGGTGTTGAGCGCCAGCTTATCTCTGTTTTTTGAATCGCGGCAACAGATGCAAGCAGGAACAACCGGGCTGGGCCAGAATAACTGCCCTTTGGGGCAAAATTGCCAGCCGCCACCGCCGCCACCCCCCGGCGTCGGACAGCTTGGCGGACCGCTGGCCGGTTTGACTACAGGTCAAACCAGCCTCTTTACGACAGGGTATGACACGTTCAACGTCAAATGGGATCCCATTCGGGGACTCGGCCCTGTATTCACGCAGGCTGGATGTTACAACTGTCACGGCGGAGGGAACAATGTGATCACACAATGTAAGTTCAATCCTCCCGGTGTGGCCTGCGTTGACGGGGGCAGTTCGAATATTCTGGGCACCCGCTATGGGAAATGGAACAGCGACGGAACCTTTAATTACCTGGATGGTACCGGCACCTTCCCGGAAAATGAGGGAGGTCCCGTCTTGCATGGCCAGAGCGTGGCCCAATTCGTCACGATCGCGGGTTGCTCGAACATGACCATTGCCGCTTCGCCGACCGGCATCACCCAGTCGGGTACGACCGTGACCGTCACCACCACAGCGAACCACGGGTTTCTGGCAGGACAGATCTCGACGGTCGCCGGAGTTCCGGTCAATGGCTACAACGGCAATTTCACGATTCTCAGCGTGCCTTCCGCGACCAGTTTTACCTATACGGACTCTACCTCGGGCCTGGCTGGGTCAGGCGGCGGCACAGCCAATAATTTGCCCCATGAGGTCGTGCCTGCGGACGCGACCGTGGTGGGCACGCTCCGTTCTCCTGAGCTCTACGGTCTCGGCTTGGTCGACTCGATTCCGGACTCCACAATTCAGGCAAACGCGACCGCGGAATGTGCAAACAAAGGTAGCACCGGCATCTGCGGAGTGGCCAACATGGTGCCTGACCAGAATGGAAATATCCACGTGGGCCGGTTCGGGCAGAAGTCGACCTTTCCCACCCTGCTCAGTTTTACCGCCGCCGCTTTCAACAATGAGACGGGCATCACCAATGCCTACTTCCCGGTGCAGCATCTGCCCTCGGGTTTGCCGTACCCGCCGAAATGTGCTCCCGACACTCACAATCCTGAGGATTCCACGGGCTCGTTCATGCTTCAGGCTCACCAGTTCAATGAGTTGCTCGCACCGGTGGTGCCAGGCCCTCCAAATTCGGCGGGGAAAACCGTTTTCGAAAACACCGGGTGCAATATCTGCCACACTGAAAGCATGACGACCGGGGCGAACATCAAATTGCAAACGAACCTCAACGGGGGCGTAAGCACAGTCATCGCACCGTTGAGTAATGCTACGGCAAATCTGTATTCGGACTTGCTGCTGCACGATATGGGCCCTGGCCTGTCTGGTGGCATCCCGTTCCAGCCGGATCAGCAAGGACAAGCATCACTGACTCAATGGCGCACCGCGCCGCTTTGGGGACTCTCAACTCGATGTGGAACAGTCGGGTCTAATGGAGCTTGCTCTCTGCTGCTCGGACTTCTTCACGATAACCGAACGACAAATTTGAACACGGCGATTCTGGATCACGGTGGGGAAGCCGCCTCGGTAATCACCGCTTACCAAAAACTGAACTCCACAGATAATGCGAATTTGCTCGCATTTCTGAGCTCGCTTTAGCAGGTTTGATCACAAAGCGTTGTAGCGCGCTCGCGAAGGGCTTTCCAAGCCTGCTGCAAAGCGCGCTGCAACGCTTTCAGCACTCATCATCGCAGGGGTCTCGGTCAGTGCCGAGTGTCCGGTGGACTTCTTACCGGAAATTGCACTGGCTGGAGCCACAGGTCGATAGTCCAGTCATCAGCCACCAGAAAAATCTCCGCCGTCAACTTTTGACCGCCTAATGATAGGGCGTCGTATGGAATTCGCACCGTCGTTGCGGCAGAATCGCGTCCAAGCGCCGGCAGCATCGAATTCAGAGCAAAAGTCCCATCCGGAGCCTGGTAAGCAGGAATCGAGGTGCGCAGCTTGCGATGATGATCTATCAAAACCGCCGCCACCCGAACTTGACGGCGGGCGCTGTTGCGAAGGTCGAAGGCTACTTGCAGACTGAGCGCGCCGCCGCCCGGTTCCTCGGCGACGGTTACGGATTGAATCTTGCCGATGGGAGGCGCCGCACCGCCGGGCGACAGGGATACATCGGGCCAGCGCCAGCTCAGGATGACGAGCGCAATTTTCTTGAGACGAAGGGTCTCTTCCTCCCGGCTCGACCACAGCGGGTGGTTGAGCAGGAACACCGAATATTTGGTCTGATCGCGGAGCGCGGAACGCATCAACCGGTCGAGCGCCACGCCAAAATCCGGATGGAAACCCGCCTCGGCCATCAGGAAAAGACCCAGCCGGTCCGCTTCCGATTCGGTGCGTCGTTCCCCGCTCAGGTTCAGTAGACCTCCGGGCGCCGATTGCACCTGGAAAGCCCAGGCGGCTTGCGGGTCATCGGGGTTTCCACCTGCCGCAACGTATGCGCGCCGCACTTCTGCCTCGAAGGCGGTCTGTGCCTCGGGACTGTGGGTGACGGAGTGTCCCATTTCGTGTGCGATCGCCGCCGCCCAGACGCCCAGGTGATTTCCCAGAATGAAGGCGAGCCCACGGGTGAGGGAGATTGTTCCCTGACCGTTGGAATAGGCATTTGTCTCGCGAGTGTCGAGGATCGCAATCTTCCAGCGGAGCTTTGGCAGCGTCCGTCCGAGAGGAGTGTCGAGGAGCGTCCGCAACGCTTTTTCCGCCAGCGCGTAATCAGAGGCGGGGTCTTCGGGCGGGCACGCCGACACCCTGGCCGGCGGAGCAACCAGGATCACAAGGAGGGCCAAGGTCCGAAGCCGGCACCGCATCTTTCTCATGTTAGCAAATTCGCGAACCACGACGGTCCCCTCCACCCGTGATTCAAGCTCATGAAATGGGACGGTGCCCGATTGATTTGGGCCGGACGGGCGGGCTATGCTGTAGCGAGCGTGAGCCATGAGTGAACTCGAAGCCAAACAGACGCGCCTTCGATCTGAACTCGGCGCCCTTCCGTCATTGCTGGTGGCCTATTCTGGCGGTGTCGACTCGGCATACCTCGCCCACACGGCGCACCAGGTGCTCGGGCATTCCATGCTCGCGGTCACCGCGGTCAGCGCCAGTCTCTCGGCGTATGACCGCGAGCTCGCCGGGCGGTGCGCCGCGCAAATGGCGATGCCGCACGAGTTCATTGAGACGGGCGAGGTTTCGAATCCTGAGTATCGCGCCAACCGCCCCGACCGCTGCTTCTTCTGTAAGGACGAGCTCTTTGACAAGCTCGATGAGCTCGCTGCCCATCGCGGCTACGCCGCCGTGGCGTATGGCTTGAACCTGGACGACCTCGGCGACTGGCGTCCCGGCCAGCAAGCCGCCCGCAAACATCGCGTGCTGACGCCCCTGCTGGACGCTGGTCTCAACAAGGCCGATATTCGCGAGCTTGCCCGGCAAGCGGGCGTTCCGGTGTGGGACCGGCCGGCGTCGCCGTGCCTCGCGTCGCGCATCGCTTACGGCGTGGAAGCAACGCCGGATCGATTACGCGTTGTGGAACAGGGCGAGGAAGCGCTGCGTGGGCTGGGCTTCGCGCAATTCCGCGTGCGGCATCATGATCAATTGGTGCGCATTGAAATAGCTCCGGACGAATTGCCACGCGCGCTTGATCCCCTCATGGGCCGTCGCTTCGTCGAGATCTTTAAGCGACTCGGCTTTAGTCACGTTACCCTCGATCTCGAAGGATATCGCCAAGGTTCGCTGAACTCAGGCCTCACCCAGATCCGCTCCTGAGAACTTCCCTGTCCCTTCGCAGAGTAAGCCGTGATGCGACCAGGGTGGATAATGGTTCTGGCAAGGCGAGCGGGTGTGGCGCACGCCTGGGACGCGCTCGCGGACCAGGTTCTGATGCCTTGGGATGATGCCACTTCGGAGGCGAGATTTGCAGAGTGCGACGAGAATTCTACTGATCGTAACTTTGATGTGTGCGCTCACAGCATCGCTGGCATCCGCGCAAGCACGGCACGAACCCGGGACGCAGACAATTGCGGAGCGTTTGGGCTACCCGGCGGATTCAAAGCTCCTCATTATTCATGCCGACGACCTGGCTGTGGCGCATTCGGTGGACGAGGCCAGCTTCGCTGCCCTCGAATCCGGAGCGGTAACGTCCGCGAGCGTAATGGTTCCATGCCCGTGGCTCACCGAGGTCGCCGCCTGGGCCGAGTCGCATCCCGACGCTGACCTCGGCTTGCACCTCACGCTCACGAGCGAGTGGAAGACCTATCGTTGGGGGCCGGTTGCGCCGCGCGACAAGGTGCCGTCGCTGCTCGCTCCCGATGGATACTTCTGGCGTTGGGTTGCACCTGTTGCCGAGCACGCCTCGCCCGAAGATGTGGAGCGCGAAATCCGCGCCCAGATTGACCGGGCGATACAAATGGGCATTCATCCCACGCACCTCGACATGCACATGGGAACGCTCGCGGCCCGTCCTGAGTACTACGCTGCGTTGGTCAAAGTAGGACACGAATATCATCTGCCTTTTCTGGCCCTACGGATGGCGGGTCCGCAGGCAAAAATGCTCTCTCTGCTAGCACCCACCGACCCGGTGCTCGATTCGCTGGTGATGTTCGAGCCCAGCGTCAAGCCCGAAACCTGGACCGAGTCCTACCTGCAGGCGATTGCCAAGCTGAAGCCGGGACTGAACGAAATCATCGTGCACCTCGGCCACGACGACTCCGAGCTTGAGGCCGTCACTGTCGACCACCCGGATTACGGGGCCGCCTGGCGCGCTCGCGACTTCAAGGCGGTCACCAGCCCGGAGTTTCGCCAGGCGCTCGTGGACAACCATATTGTCCTGGTGCATTGGAAGGACCTGAAGAAAGTGTTGTAAAGCCGTCACAGGCCCGTGCCGTACCCAGGCGGTCACTTCGTCGCTGTAAACTCCTTCGCAATTCGAGCCGTGTTGCTGTGAATGCGCACCGTGTCTGGCAGGTGCCGGGCGTAGCCGCCCGCGAGGGTTACGGCTACCGGCACGTTATGCTGCCGCGCCGCCTCGAAAACCATTCGATCCCTGAATTCCAGGCCCTGCAGGCTGAGCTTGAGGCCGCCCAGTTGATCCTCGCGATACGGATCGGCGCCCGCCAGGTAAAGCAAGAGGTCCGGTTTCATCGCGGCAAAGGATTGCTGCAGGCCATCCTCGAGCGCGGCCAGATATTCGGAATCCTCCACGCCGTCCGCAAGGTTGATGTCGAGCGAGCTGGGCGGTTTGTAGAACGGATAATTGTTTTCCTGGTGCATGGAAAACGTGAAGACGCTGGAGTCGCCCGCGAAAATCTCCGCTGTACCGTTGCCCTGATGAACGTCGCAGTCGACGGTCAAAGCGGTGCGGATGGCGCCGTCCTTCTGCAAACGCCGGATGGCGATGGCGACATCGTGGATCACGCAGAAACCTTCGCCGTGATCGGAACAGGCGTGATGAAAGCCGCCTCCAAGGTTTATCGCTACGCCGTCATCAAGCGCTTGGCGGGCTGCCCGAATGGAGCCACCCGCCGCCAGCCAGACGGCCCGAATAAGCTCGGGCGAATACGGAATCTCAAGTTGGAGGAGCTCGGCATAGGAGAGGGTGCGGGTCTTCAGCTTGTGGATATAGTCGCGAGTGTGGACCAAGGCGACATCCTCATCCGCTGCAGGCTCCGGCTCCACAAACTCCTCGGGGCGCGCCACCCCATCGGCAATCAGCTTGTCGTGGGCCAGTTTGTACTTGACGGATGGGAAAACGTGGTCCCCGAGGTTGAGGTCGTAACGGTCCGAGTAGATGATCTTCACTGAGTTCTGTCCGTTCCTCATTTTGAGCTAATCAGCCACAGCCCGATCTTAGCCGCTACCGGAGGCGCTCCCGGGCTCATAGGTAAGAGAGGATGCATCCGAAAGCTCCTGCCGGAAGAAATCCAGGCTGGCGCGAGCGTCCTCCTGAAACGTGCCGTTTCCTTCAATGGAGATTCCGCCGCGAAAGTTAATCTGTCTTAGCAATGCGAAGAAGCGCGCGTATTCACGGTCCTCCGAGGGGTTTCGCGGCCAGCGCCGTCCCTCAGGATTGGCGAAGTGGAAGTGGACAATCTCCTGCTTCGCCCGGACGATGATCTCCGGATCCTCGTTTTCCACGCGCAGATGATAGTAATCGATAATCATGCGAACGTTCGGATGGTTGACCTCACGGACCAGGCGCAGCGCCTCCGCGCCTGTATTGATGATGTTCGATTCCTGATGCCGGAGCGGCTCAATCGCGATCACCAACTGCCGGGACCGGGCCGTATCGCCTGCCATCTGGAGAAACTCTTTGATCTGGTTCCAGGCACGGTCGCGCGAAAAATTCTCCGGAACATTGCGCGAGCTGGCGCTGCCCCAGACCACAATCTCACCGCCCAGTTGATGGCAGCGGCCAAGGCACAAATCGAGATAGCTCTGAAGGTCCGTACGGCTCACGTTCTCGCCCACCACTTTGAGGCTGCGGACGAAGCTGTTGAAACTGGCGCAACGAATCCGGGAGGAGGAGGCGCGAGTTCTGAAGGCCTGAAATTCGACCTCTGTCATGGCGGCCACGGCGGCCGCCGGGGGCTCAAGATAGTCAAACCCGAAGCGCTCAGCCGTATCCAGGTCGCGAACTGGAGCGCAGACGCCGATTGCGATCCGGCCGGGCTTGGGGAAGCCCGCCGGCGCTTGCAAAACGCCTGAGGACGCCGTGGCAGCGAGCGTTCCCAGGAATTGCCGTCGCGAGATCATCTGTGCGCCTTTCTCCGTGTGTTATCAGATTAGGGGCCTCCCCCCGAGCCGGCTGATTTGGCTGACCCCAAAAAGTGCGCGAGACATCAGCAATTGAAGGCTCGATAACCCCGCGAGATTTGGGAAGCGATCCAGGTTTCGATTATAATGGCCCGGCGATTCGGGGGCAGCACAATCCTCGCCGCGGCGGCCTCTGGCGGCGCGCCTGGATAGAGTCCAAGGAGAAGATGAGACGTGGCTGATCCGGTTTCAACTCCGGAGAACGAACAGGCGGTGGTCTTCAACATCACCGACATCCTCAGGATCCTTCCGCACCGCTTTCCCTTCCTGATGGTGGACCGGATCATTGAACTCGAGCAAGGCAAGCGAATCGTCGGCTTGAAGAACGTCACGATCAATGAGCCTTTTTTTCAGGGGCATTTTCCCGGCGTGCCCGTGATGCCTGGTGTACTCGTGATCGAAGCCATGGCGCAGGTGGCGGGCATCATGACCTACGCTGAGGAGCCCGGCATCAAGGACAAGCTGATCTACTTTACCGGAATTGAAAACGCCAAGTTCCGGCGTCCGGTGATCCCCGGCGATCAGTTGCGCATCGAAATGGAGTTGCTGAACCGGCGCAATCATTTCGGCACCATGAAAGGCCGCGCACTCGTCGGCGGCCGGCTGGTGGCGGAGGCGACGGTCCGGTTTGCCATTGTCGATCGCCCAGCCCAATGAAGGCTCATCCGACCGCAGTCATCCATCCCGAGGCGAAACTGGCTTCGAGCGTCAGCGTGGGACCTTTTGCCGTGATCGGCGAAGGCGTGGAGCTGGGTGAAGACTGCGAAGTGATGACGCATGCCGTGCTCCAGGGAACGACACGCCTGGGCCGCGGCAACCGCATCTTTCCTTTTGCCGCTATTGGTTTTGATCCGCAGGACACGAAGTACCACGGCGAGCCCACCCGGCTCGAGGCCGGTGACGGCAACACCTTTCGCGAGTACATTACGGTTCATCGCGGCACGGCCGACGGCGAAGGCGTCACCCGCATCGGCAATCACAATCTGCTGATGGCCTACGTTCACATCGCTCACGACTGCCAGCTGGGCGACCACATCATCATGGCGAATGGTGCCTCGCTGGCAGGCCACGTCGTGATCGGCAATCATGCCACGGTGGGCGCCTTCTGCGGCATCCAACAGTTCACCCGGATCGGCGCCTACAGCTTCCTAGGCAGCTACACTATTGTGAATCGGGACATCCTGCCCTATTCCAGATCCACAGCGCCGCGTCCCATCGAGGTGTTTGGCGCCAACAGCCTCGGGCTGGAACGCCGGGGGCTGAGCAGGACAGACATGGACGAGCTTGACCAGGCTTTTCGCCTGCTCAGCCGTTCCAAGCTGAACACTACTCAAGCGCTCGAGGCCATCGAGTGCCGGAAGTTCCAATCCGAGCACGTGCGCGTACTCGTGGATTTCATTCGCACGGCGGAGCGGGGATTGGCCAAGTGAACGTGGGCGTTAGTGCGCCGCTTCATTGACCATTCGTGATTGCGCGCATCGGCGGCTTTTGATCGATTATGCTAAAGAGTTCCGATGCATTGAGCGTTACGAGCGACATTCAGTTTCAGCGAACGATTCCCAACAGGAGAAGGATGATGCGCAGAAAAGTGACCGTGGTGGGCGCCGGCAACGTCGGCGCGACAACAGCTCACCGGCTGGCAGACAAGCAACTGGCTGACGTGGTGCTGATCGACATTCTGGAAGGCGTACCGCAGGGCAAGGGCCTGGATTTGCTGGAATCGGGACCGATCGAGGGCTATGACGTGAAGGTCAAGGGAACCAACGACTATGCCGACACCGCCAACTCTGACATCGTCGTGATGACGGCTGGTTTCCCGCGAAAGCCGGGTATGAGCCGCGACGATCTGCTGAAAGCCAACTATGATGTCGTGAAGGGCGCGATCGAACAGGTGGCCAAAGTGTCGCCAGAAGCGATTTTAATCGTTGTCACGAATCCGCTCGATGCTATGGCGCAAGCGGCTTTCAAGGTGAGCGGCTTTTCCAAGAACCGGGTGATCGGCATGGCCGGCGTGCTGGATACGGCGCGGTACCGTACTTTCATCGCCGAAGCGCTCGACGTCTCGGTGCAGAACGTCCAGGGATTCGTGCTCGGCGGCCACGGTGACACCATGGTTCCGGTGCCGCGCTACACCACAGTGGCCGGCATTCCGGTGGGCGAGTTGCTGCCCAAAGAGAAGCTCGACGCCATCATCAAGCGGACCGCAGGCGGGGGCGCGGAAATCGTCGGGCTGCTCAAGACCGGCAGCGCCTACTACGCACCTTCGGCGGCTGCGGTGGAAATGGTGGAGGCGATTTTCAACGATCGCAAGAAAATTCTGCCCTGCGCGGCCTACCTTGAGGGCGAGTACGGCATCCACGGGTTGTTCGTCGGCGTGCCGGTGAAACTCGGGGCGCGCGGAATCGAGCAGATCATCGAGATCAAGCTGACGGCGGAGGAGCAGGCGGCGTTGAAGAAGTCCGCGGATGCGGTGAAGGAGTTGGTGGGGGTGATCGGGGTTTGACCGGGAGTCAGGAACCTGCTGAACGCCGTCGACCAGTCTTCTGGCTGCGGTCCCGAATGATGTGCCCTAGGGCGCGAAGGGCCTTGTTCACGGAACGTGGGTCGGGGAACAGTTCCGCAACCTCACGATCAAGAACCACCATAACGGTTGTCTTAGCAAAGCGACTGGCATATTTCCCCCGGACCCCACCAGAGAAATCGTACTCCGGAAGCATTTCGTCGCCTTGGTTCCTAGAGCAAACCCTCTTCATAGCCCCCTCCTTTCACGCCGAGTTGCGAGTCGGGCGCTGACGATGCGAATCATTTCTCCGAAGTCTGAATGTACCACCACCAGGACTCGGCCTTTATCTGAGGCTCCCATGGTAACGAACCGATATTCCTCGGTTGAATGCAGAGGGTCGCCGATGGTAACGCTGAGAGGATCTCGAAGCACCGACCCTGCTTCTTCGAAAGTGACGGCATGCTTTCTCGCATTGCGGCGAGCCTTATCCGGGTTCCAACTGAAAACGGGTACCATTCCGTCTCACGTGCCTCCCGGTTAGAGCCACACGGCGTATAGGCGCCAGAGTGTTATTTCACTTCTTCGATCTTCACACTCTTGATCACCACGGGTTTCAAAGGCCGGTCGGAGCGGTCGCGAGGCAGGTTCGAGATCGCGAGCACGTTGCCCATGCCATCGACAATCTCGCCGAAGATCGTGTGCTTGTGATTGAGCCAGTCCGTCTTTGTGGTGGTGATAAAGAACTGGCTGCCATTGGTGTTTGGACCTGAGTTGGCCATCGCCAGCTTGCCCGGCTTGTCAAAAACCTGGTCTTTCGAGAACTCGTCCTCAAACTTGTAGCCGGGGCCGCCGCGGCCTGTACCCTCCGGGCAGCCGCCCTGAATCATGAAATTCGGGATCACGCGATGGAAGACCAGACCATCGTAGAACGCGCGTTTGGCCGGCTTGCCACTTTCTTTGAACTCTTTGGCGCCGGTCGCCAGGCCCACGAAGTTCTCCACCGTCTTGGGCGCCTTCTCCGGGAAGAGCCGGCAAACGAATTCGCCTTCGCTGGTCTCGAAAGTGGCGTAAAGTCCAGATTTCTTGTCGCTCATTAATGTCCTTTCGTCTCCAAGTGCACTGCACGCGATGCCCTGTTCCCGCTCTCGACGCGCGTTGGTAAGGCCAGTGGAATTAAGGATTGGTGGCCGGTGTCTTGCTTGCCGCTGGCTTCTTCGTGGTCGCGGCGCCCGGCTTCTTGGTGGTGGCGGCAGCAGGCTTCTTGGCCACAGGAGCCGCGGGAACGATCACGGCCGTTTTGATGCTGTCGAGATTCGGGTAAGTCGATTTCAAAAACGTGTTCCCTTGCGCTTCGATTTGGCCCTGCGCGTTGGTCGGCTGATCGTCGTATTCGCTGTCGAACTTCGCGATCACATCCATGCCCTCGATTACCTGGCCAAAGGCCGCGAAACCCTGGGCGTCCAGGCGCGAGTTGTCACCAAGGTTGACGAACACCTGGGTGGTGCGCGTATTCGGCCCCGCCGTGGCGTAGGTGAGGGTGCCTTGCTTGTTGCTCTCGGTGACCGGATCGTCCGCGATGTTGGCATGACTCCAGGGCGCCGAGATCTTGGGGTCGCCATTGATTCCAAATTGCACCACGAAACCCGGCACCACGCGGAAGAGCACGCAATTGTTATAGAACCCGTTCTTCACCAGGTTGTAGAAGCGGTCGGCTCCAATTGGGGCCGAAGCGCGAGTCACCTCCACCACGAAATCTCCTTTAGTGGTGGTGAACTTCGCTTTGAAAGTGGCTGGGGCCTTCTGGTTCAGGCTCGATGGATCGAGCAGCGAGCGGTGCACCGTCGGCGAATGCGTTGTGGCACGATGCGTGGTCGAGCTCGGCTTCTTCGTGGTCTGGGACTGCGATTGTCCCCATATAGCACTCGTGAAAAGGCAGGTCAAGGCCGCAAGGCTGGCAATGCCCGCAAGAAAACTCCTCATCATTTCCTCCCGATTATTGCAGTGATCTGGAAATCAGTTCGACCTGACGCATCACGCGCAGCACATTACCGCCCAGAATCTTCACCAGGTCGTCCTCGCTGTAGCCGCGCCGCGCCAACTCGCGAACCAGGTCGGGTAGCTTCGAGCAATCTTCCATGCCGCGCGGCACCAGGCCTGAGACTCCATCGAAATCTGATCCTAAGCCAACATGATCCGCTCCCGCCACCTCCACGGCATGATCGATGTGATCGGCGATGCGCGTGTAACTCGGAATCGGCAAGCCGGCATAGTATTTTTCGTCGATCTTCCCCTCTTCGACGTAGGTCAGACGCTTTCCCGCTCGGGTGCGCTCATCCCGCGCAGCCTTCACCGCCGCCTCCATGGCCGGTTCCACCTTCTTATAGGCATTGGCGAAGTTCTGATCGAGGAATCCATCGTAGAAATTGATGTCGACCACGCCGCCGTTTGTGGCAAGGGCGCGCAGCATATCGTCGGTCATATTGCGCGGTGCGTTGCACAGCGCCCGGCAAGACGAGTGCGAAGCTATCACGGGCGCCTTGGACGCGGCCACGGCGGCATAGAACGTGTCATCGGAAACGTGCGAGATGTCCACCATCATGCCGAGGCGATTCATGCGCTCGACCGTCTGGCGTCCAAAATCCGACAAGCCCTTCCAATGCGGCTGATCGCCGGAAGAGTCCCCGATTTCGTCGTTCTTGGTATGGGTCAGCGTCATGTAACGCACGCCGAGGCGGTAGAAGACATCGAGCGTGCGCAGGTCGCCCTGGACGATATGGCCGCCTTCGACGCCCATCAGGACCGCGACTTTGCCTTGGCGATGGATGCGCGCAACATCGTCGGCCGTGCGGGCGAGCTCAAGGGCGTCGGAGTGCCGGGCCGTCTGTTCGTCCACCGCGTCGATGAGGTCGAGAGCGCGGTGAATGAGATCGTCTTTCGGCCAGTCCACATCCACCCAGATTGACATGAACTCGGCGCCGAGGTGGCCTGTCCGCGCTTTGGGGATGCTGACCATGAACGGGCTTGCGGGATCAGCGAGGTCGTAGTTCTCGTCGAGCATCATCTGGGGCGTGTCGGCGTGTGTATCAATAATGATGGCCCGTTGCAGCACACGGTCCGCCACCTTGCGCGCCTCCGCGTCCGACCGTTCTTTGGCGCTGAGCATCGGTGAGAAGATCGCGAGAAGCAGAAGAGCGGTCGCGTGATTGACCTTAACGGACATACCAGTATCACGACAGTAGCCACATGGGACAAGCGTGTCGTACGCTACGCCGTTTCCGGGTCGAGCACCTTCAGTCCCTCTGCCTTGGCGGCGCGGAGAAGTTGCCGGTCGGCCGAAACAAAAAGTACAGGAATGTTGGACACTCGCTGGAGGTTCAACGCGCCCGCCAGGTAGAGGGAATCCAGCGTCTTAAGTGCGTGCGAGTCCAGCAGCTTGACCGATGTGCCGATGAGTTCGTCGTCCACCGGAACCAGCCGCAGCCAAGTGAGGTCCTGTGTCACGAGTTCTCTGGCGGCGTACCTTTTCGCGCCGCTCAAATCGCCTTCACGGTGTCTGCGATTGATAGCAGACGCCAACTCGGAACGAAGAAGGGCGATCGAGCAAACCGGAACAGGTTCCCCATAGAGATCTCTTACACGGTTCGAGCCGCGCTCTTCGCAGTAACGCTTCGCGGCGGCGCTTGCGTCGAGAAAAATCAACGGCGGTCCTCGATGATCGTCTGCGAGAGCGGTTTACCCCGCATTTTGATTGGCTTGAAAGGCTTTATAGGTCCGGGTTTGATCGGTCCGATGAGCCTGCCCTCGGCCACCAGAGCAGCGACGATCTCTTCCTCCGTCTGAGCCGAGACACGGTCCGGTTTCTTTATCATCGCAACGGGACGTTTGCGGCTTGTCACAAGCACAGCTTGGCCCTTCTCCACCAGCCTCAAGTATCGCGTCAGGCCATTCCTAAGTTGACGGACCCCTACCTCAATCATCTTTCTTGAGCCTCTGTGTACATTGTAGCCACATCGAGTACTGCGGTCAATGGACCAATAATCAGTCGTAATATTCCAGTCCTAGATGCGTGATCAATTCCTCGCCGCGCAGATGGCGGAGCGTATTCTTGAGCTTCATGAGCTGGATAAAGAGATCGTGCTCGGGGTAAAGCTTGGGCGCCACCATGGGGCTCTTGAAATAAAACGAGAGCCACTCCTGGATGCCGAGGCGGGCGAGATCGGGCGTGCGCTGGGCCAGGTCGAGAAAGAGGATCAGATCCAGCACTATGGGCGCGGCCAGAATCGAGTCACGGCAGAGGAAGTCGATTTTGATTTGCATCGCGTAGCCAAGCCAGCCGAAGATGTCGAGATTGTCCCAGCCCTCCTTGTTGTCGCCCCGGGGAGGGTAGTAGTTGATCCTGACTTTGTGGTAGAGGTTCTTGTAAAGATCGGGATACAGGTCGGGCTGCAAAATGTATTCGAGCGCCGAAAGCTTGCTTTCTTCTTTGGTGCGGAATGAGCCCGGATCGTCCAGCACCTCGCCATCGCGATTTCCGAGAATGTTCGTCGAGAACCAGCCGCGCAGGCCGAGCAGCCGCGCCTTCAGCCCGGGCGCGAGAATGGTCTTCATCAGCGTCTGGCCGGTCTTAAAGTCTTTGCCACAGATCGGCAAGTGTTTCTTGAGCGCCAGAGCCTGCAGCGCGGGAGTATCGACGGTGAGGTTGGGCGCGCCATTCGCGAAAGGAACGCCGGACTTCAGCGCCGCATAGGCATAGATCATGCTGGGTGCGATCTCGGCGCTGTTCGCTTTGAGACCGCGCTCGATCGCAGCCAGCGATTGGTGAACCGCGGAAGGCTTCAGAAATGTTTCGGTGGAGCCACACCAGACCATTACGAGCCGGCTCACATCGTGCCGCCGGCGGAACTCGCGAATGTCGTCCATCACCTGCTCCGCAAGCTCCATCTTGGATTTCGATCGTTTCAGATTCTTTCCATGAAGATTCTTGACGAATTTCTGCTCGAAGACGGCAGGCATGGGGCGAATGCCTTCGAGAAAATCCTTCACCTGATCGAGCAGCGTGCGTTCCAGCACTCCGGCCTTGATCGCGGCGTCGTAGGCGTTGTCGGGGAATACGTCCCAGCCCGCAAAGACAAGATCGTCGAGCGCGGCCAACGGCACGAAATCCTTGATGGCCGGGCTCTTCCCCTCGGTGCGCTTGCCGAGGCGGATGGTGCCCATCTGCGTGAGCGAACCGATGGGCGAGGCCAGGCCGCGCCGAATCGCCTCGACGCCCGCGAGAACGGTGGTGGCCACCGCTCCCATCCCGGGAATCAGTACTCCGAGCTTGCCTGCGGGTTTTTCAATTTCGATCGGCTTGGCCGGCATCCGGTGCGAGGTCCCCTTAGCTTGTCATAAAGCATCGTGCTAGGATTTCACCCCCTACAGTCAAACGTTCGATGATGCGGGAAGGCGCGCGAAATTGCAATTTATTCTTTGTTTCGATGCTGACCGCTATTGGGGCTTAACCGAAGTACTTGTTTTTGTATCGAATAAAGCTTCCCTTCCACCGGCTACATGGGCTCAATATGGGCCTTCCCTTTTTGTCGCTCTGCAGTCGGTAATAGAGTTTTTTTCTAAATGCTCGGAAGCCGGTTGACTTCAAAGTGACAGTTACCAGCCAATCTGACTTCTCCAATATCAATAGCCCAATTCGGCTGTTTCCATTTGGGCTTCCCTGCGACCCTGGCATGATTTCTTTCATAGGTTCGTTTTCAATATCCACACAAGCGCAGGGGAGCCACCATTCACCGGACGATTCAGCACACAAGATAAGCCGTTCCGCGATCAAGGCTGATTCTTCACACAGCCGTCCGTCATCAGTGCTCCAAAGCGGCCTTGGAGCCCATGTAGATTTGTTTAGTCCAGTCAAATCCTGATAACCCACTTCGGCACGAACTTTCGATGTCCAATAAGGATTGACGTTTTTTGGCCTCGCCGCAGCCATGAATGCGCCTCCGCTTTCTAGTGGTAGAAAGATTCCCCAAAACTCTGATGACGTAATCTTGGGTTCGGCCATCCTTCGTTTATAATCCTCTCCCCCCATACGTAACCCTCTCCAAGCCTCTACCCTAGTCATGATCTTTTTCCAAAAGCTGAGGACCGTTACGCCTACTGCTGTAATCGCAGCGAGCGTAATATGATTTGAAACCCAATCGATGATTGTGTGCATGTGCGGGATTATATCCCGCATGCCGAGCAATTATCGTGCCAAATGCGTATTTAGCTCTTGACGTACTTTTCAAATAAGCCCCCTACCTTTGTTTCCGAGGGGAATCGCCGCGCGGGCGGAGATGGCTGTGCCAAGGCTAGCATGGACCGGCGTCACTTTTGAATTCGTCGCTCGTATGGTAGAGTGAAACGCTCGAAGGCGGTCTTAAACTCTACGGCGCAACGGAGGGAACGCTATGAGTACTGCCGGTTCTGTGATTCCTGTCGACGAGGCTCCGAAATCTTTTGTGTCGCGAGTAGTGGGCGTTTTCGTGTCGCCGGGGGAAACTTTTGCGGACGTCGTCCGAAAGCCGGACATTATCGCACCGCTGATCATCGGCATACTTGCGACGATTGCTTTCTCCGAAATCATGCTGGCCAAGATCGGCATGGAGCGCATTGTTCGGATGCAATTCGAGCAGAGCGGGCGCGCGTCCAGCATGACCCCCGACCAAGTTGATCAAGCGGTGAGCCAGGGGGTGAAGTTTGGGACGATCCTCACCCACGCCATCGGGTTGCTAGGCGCACCCATCGGCATTCTCATCGTTGCTGCCGTGGGCCTCGGCATTGCAAACCTCATTTTCGGCGCGAAGACCAACTTCAAGACGGCATTCGCGGTGACGTGCTATGCCGGCATGATCAGCGTACTGGGCGCTCTCGTGGGCATCCTGGTTATGCTGTTCGGCGATCCCGACCACTTCAATCCGAATGCGCCGGTACCCACGTCCCTCGCTTTCTTCATGGACCAGACGCACACCTCGAAAGCCCTCTTCGCCTTGGCCACCTCGCTCGATCTTTTCACCTTCTGGTACATGGCGATCCTCGGCATCGGATTCGCAGCCGCCACCGGCGGGCGATCGAAGCCGCTTACGGTCTTCTTCGCGTTCGTTGCCGTCTGGGCCGTCTATGTTCTGGCTAAGGTGGGGATCGCGGCGATGTAGCACTTCAGCCCCTCAGTCCATTAGTCTCTCAGCCTTTCAGTCTCGCGCTCGGGCCGGTCTGCCGCAGTCTGAGACTGCAAGGCTGTCACGCTGCGAGGCTGAGGCAGACTGACGGACAGATTCACTTTGAGATTTGAGGTCACCCACCGCGATCCGACCACCCGCGCTCGCGCCGGACTACTCCATACACCGCACGGAATCGTAGAAACCCCTGTGTTCATGCCGGTGGGCACGGCGGGTACGGTCAAGGCGATCAACCAGGCTGACCTGGAATCGCTCGGCGTCGGCATTCTGCTCGGAAACACCTACCACCTGTACCTTCGTCCCGGCCACGAACTGATCCGCGATTTTGGCGGGCTGCACCGCTTCATGGGCTGGCCGCACGCCATCCTCACCGACAGCGGCGGCTACCAGGTGATGAGCCTGGAAGGCCTGGGCAAGGTCGACGAGAACGGATACGAGTTTCGCTCCCACCTCGACGGGTCGCTTCATTTCTTCTCGCCGGAGAAAGCGGTGGAGATTCAGTTGGCGCTCGGCTCCGACATTATGATGTGCCTGGATCAATGTGTTCCGTATCCTTCGAGCCCGGACCTCACCGCCGGCGCCATGAAGCTGACAACTCAATGGGCGAGGCGATGCCGGCAGACCTATCCCGGGGTCAGGGACCAGGGTTCAGGGGCTAGGGTTCGGGAGGCGGGTGACAGGTCGGACTTTACAGGTGAAGATGGTCGGACCCCCGACTCCGGCACTGAAGCCCTGGCCCCAAATCCCTCGCCCTCAGCCCCTGCTGTGGTCCTTGACCCCCGATCTCTGACCCCCGCTCTTTTCGGCATCGTTCAGGGCGGTATCGATCCTGAACTGCGCCGCGCGAGCGTTGAAGACCTCCTGGAGATCGGCTTCGAAGGCTATGCCTTGGGAGGGCTCTCGGTGGGCGAGCCGAAGCCGGCCACCTACGACACGGTGGAGCACACCGTCGGCCTGCTGCCCGCTGACCAGCCTCGCTACCTCATGGGTGTCGGCACGCCGGAGGATCTGGTGGAGTGTGTAGCCCGCGGCGTGGACATGTTCGATTGCGTAATGCCCACACGGCACGCCCGCAACGGTTCGATTTTTACTTCGCTCGGCCGGATTGTGATCAAGAACGCGCGCTATGCCCGCGATCCTTTGCCGCTCGACCCCGCCTGCGCCTGCGCCGTTTGCAGCCGCTATAATCGGGCCTATCTCCGGCACCTTTTTGTGGCTGGGGAGATGCTTGGACCCATGCTGGCCACCCACCATAACCTGCACTTTTATCTTGACACCATCCGCGAAATCCGTGACGCTATCCGGTCCGGAGAGTATAATGGCTTAAGGTCTAAAGCTCGATTTGGACCTGAGTTCAGTTCATCTCCGGCCCTCTGAGGGGAAGCGTGCAAGCAGGGTAACCTGTTTTCGAAATCCCGCTCGATCTTGGCGGGAACCTTAATCCCAAGGCCGCGTGCGCGGCGGATCGGCCACATGCAACTCAACTGGATTTTCTTGGCGGCTTCTTCCGGCTCCAGCCAGGCGCTGGTGGGGCTTCTGCCTTTTCTGCTGATTTTCGTGGTTTTTTACGTGCTGTTGATTGTTCCGCAGCAGCGGCAGCGGCGCAAGACCCAGGAGATGCTCTCCAGCCTGAAGAGTGGCGA
>DASYYZ010000035.1:0-95441 GCA_035946735.1 Terriglobia bacterium | reverse complement strand
AGTAGCCCATGCCGCTTAGACGTTGTTGCAGGTCCATGGCTACGATGCCTTCGTCCTCCACCACCAGAATCGTTGCTTGCGCCAAGCGTCCCTCCCAGGCCGCCGAAATGATATGGTCGATTATTTGCAATACTATCACAGAATCCAGATTACGAAGAATCAGGCAATTCGGGTTGGTTTGGTTCTACACAGCAGTGCACAACCACAATTGAATTACCAACAAATAAAGAGTTAACTTGACAAAATCACCCTGAACAGGCAAGGTTATCGGATGGGGTTGACCACGGTGAGCTTGCCCGTCCCTTATTCTGGTTCGGCCAACGCGCTTATCGCCAGCGCGGATCCTGATTTGCGGGAGCGGGTAGTGAACCGTCTGCACGCGGCCAATTGGATCGCCGAAGAGGCCGGCGGAGGTGCGGAGGCGCTGGCTAAGCTGCACGCCAAGAGTTACGCCGTGCTGCTCCTGGATCACTGGCTGCCTGACCTTGACGTCACAGAAGTTGCGGAGATGGCGCGTCAGCAACATCCGGACATGGCGGTGTACGCGCTGGATGCAGCCACAGGTCTCCCGACAGCGAACGCGCGCTCCGCGGACCCGTCGACCCCCGGCGTCATTACAGATCTGTTGCAAGACCTGCTGCGGGGGCAGGAAACGAGCGTGGCGGCCGAGACCGATTCGAGCCCTGCTGAGATGCCGCCAACTGAGGGGCCAAGCGAGTTCGAGCCCCCGGAACAGCCTCTGCCCGACATGATCGGGTCGAGCCGTGAGATGCAGCAAGTGTATCGCATGGTGCGGATGGTGGCGCCCCGCAACACCACAGTACTAATTCTTGGAGGCACGGGTACGGGAAAGGAACTGGTGGCGCGCGCGATCCATTTCCTCGGTCCCCGAAGCCGACAGGCTTTTGTAACCGTGAACTGCGCCGCTATTCCCGAGGCTTTGCTTGAAGCGGAACTCTTCGGATATACCCGGGGAGCGTTTACCGGAGCATTTCAGACGAGGGTCGGCCGTCTTCAGGCAGCGCACGGGGGTACGCTGTTCCTGGATGAAGTTGGAGACCTGCCGGCGAGCATGCAAGCCAAGCTGTTGCGCTTTTTACAGGGCGGCGAAGTGCAGCGCCTGGGCAGCTCGGACGTGCTTCGTCTGGACGTTCGGGTGATTGCCGCCACCAATGTGGATCTAGCTAAGCGTGTTCGCCAAAAGACATTTCGCGAGGACCTCTACTACCGCCTCTCGGTTTTCCCGATCCATATCCTGCCCCTGCAACAAAGGGTGGCGGATATTCTGCCACTCAGCCTCCACTTTCTTACGGGATTCTGCCGCGAGAGCGGCACGTCGGCCAAGAGGATTTCATCCGGTAGCCGGGTGATTTTGGAGCGCCACTCGTGGCCGGGAAACGTTCGCGAACTGCGGCACACCATGGAACGCGCCTTCATTCTGTCCGGAAAAAGTCCCGAGATCCTTCGCGAACACATCCGCCTTCAGTTGATTTGAGCGATCAAATTGGCGTTGCTTCCGATAGCATCCATCTCCATCGGCTTCGGACGCGATAACTGCCGCTTGTCCACTGAGTTCAATCGCGCCTCCCGTGATGTTACGGCGAGCGGTGGACTCCCCTGGGTTAGTTTTGTTCAAACACGACGGCGTGAATAGCCCTGCCTGAACAAACCGGCTGCAAGCGGCGGCGAACACTTGATTTATTGCGACGGGCGCATCAGATGTGTAGGGCCAAGGGAGAGATTTGATGCCTGACCTTGCAAGCGCGGCTCTGACCGGCTCGTTCGGCAACAGTCGTGAGTCGCCGCCCACGACGTGATCGCCTCTTGCTCATCGATCTGGCGCTGGCCGGCGAACCGGAGAACACCTCCGACGGCCAATCCCAGCACCAAGGAACCCACCAGCCATACGCTTACATCCATAAGGACCGTCATCGCAACCTCCGATAGCTCTTCTGGATACGCCTGCCACCGGCTTACTGGTTTCTCCCCGCCGCGACCCGGGAGGCTGGGAGCGCCGGTAGCTGCTCGCCAACCCCGCGACTCCCAGAGCGATCCCCACAACAGCGTACGCAGGAAAAGATCGTGGACTCGCCCGACTAGCTCATTACGGATGCGCGGCTCTAAGTCCTTATTAATCAGTGGGCGAATAAAAGGCGCAAGGTCGGGAAAAGTGTGCAATAACTTTACGATTGCACTATTTGCGGGCACAAAAATCGGGCTCGTCGCGCGTCAAAATTCCAAGCAGCCATGAGGCGTTCCGTACCGACGCCAAGACCATCGCTGCTGTCGAACGCAAGCTGCAAGCGATCATAGCGGCGGGTTTACCCCGCCATTCTGCGGCCGCATAAAGCCGCCGCTACGCCAAACTGACCCCTACCGGGATCAGCGCGAGCCCTGTAAGATTGGGCGACGACATACAAGACGATGTCGTCGCCACCCATGGTGGCCAGAGGGACCGCCCTTGACCCGGCGCCCGCACGCAGACTGAGTGGTGCGTCTAACTTGTGCTTGACAACGCCGACCACTATAGATGCACCACCCCCGGCGAGCCCTGTGACTGCATGCTATCTGCTTGCATATCGCCTTTCGAGATCTCTAACGCGCTGAAGTAGCCGGGAGTGCTGCGATTTCGCCTCCGAGCGTGGACGCTTAGTGATCGCTAGAATGGCGTCGGTCGCGGCATCGGATCGAATCATAAAGGCTTTTGCTTGGAAGTTCCTTCCGACGAATCCCTCCAGCCGCACGTTTGGGTCTGCCCTGAGTTGTCTCGCTTTGATGGGAGGGGTAAAGACGTTTAGGATCTTGGCCACGACGGTCGCCATCTTAAACGACTCGCAGAAGGTTTGGGACTGAGATGGATCAAGGACGTCGATCACCCGGAGGAACCAGCGTACTCCCTCAAGTGGCACATATATGAATGCGCGGTCGCCGCGTTTACATCTTCTGTCCGCGCACCACCAAGTCTTTTCCCCTGCCTTTACCTCAGCCAGGTGGAATGGTGTGCGCACCACAAACAACCAGTCCCTTCTTGGCAGAAGCTCCTTCATGATCAAACGTCTCCTTTCCCTTCGTCAGACGGCGGCAGAAATGGGGCTAGAAACTTGATCGCATCTTGTTTTCCACTAAATCTGCCCTCGATGCGGTCGCCATTGGCGTACACCACTTGGATTTCGTACCTGACGAGGGGACCGGCTTCGCGGCGTCGTTCTTCGTATCGCTGAATGAAGGCAATGGCCTCTTCTACGGAGGCACACTCAGCAAAGTGCCCGTACAGCGGGAGAATTCGGACGATCTCAATCCGCCTAGTAACAGCTCGTTCGAGCACGGTCAGGAATTCCTCAACTTCCTCCCCATTGAGCTCAAGTAGCTTTGTTGCAACTAAGGTCTGACGTTTCGGGCTCAAGCGTTTCCACGCTTTCACCTTGCGCGACAGGGCGGTAGTCGCCGTGTTTTCCTCAAAGCTCATGTCAAGATCGACGTGGCCGAACGCCGCAAGCACGGTCTCATAAGAGAAATAGAGCACGGTGAAACCAAGCGAGCTTAGCTGAGACAGGGCACCATCAGTGAATTCGCCCGCCAGTATTGCCCCGCAAAATGGCCCAACATGACTGAAGGTCTCGCAGAGGGGAACAATGGCCCCTTGGATTTCTTGGGCTTTATTGCGCGAGTGTTTTGTGTAGCGCCGCCAGGCGGTCTCGATGAACGCGACCGGCGTTCCTTGGCTGCCGTCAGTTCCGTTTCTCTCTAGGACGTAGTCTAGATCGTGACTGTTACCCTTCCGATCGGTCCACGTAACCGTGTTGCCGATTCTGACGCCGCGAGGCCCTTTCTTGTCGAGGTACAGATGATGCTTGTCCGCGAAGGCGCGCAAGAGGGGTTCAACACTCTGCTCCAGCACCTCACCAATAATTTGGCCAAGTTTGTGTCCCGGCGCTTCTGCCATCGTTCAACCTTGCACCCAGAGTCTGCCTTCCTGCAGCGGAACGCGGTGCTTACGGTTCTTCCACTTCACGTTTCGGTCTCTTGTTTTCTCGAAGTGATACGAGCCAAAGCCCGCCGCAACGGCAAGTCTGCCTAACCACTGATCGACAGGTATGTGAACTCCGTAAGGAGCTGAATCTCCCACGACCAAGCAAACCAACGAGTTCTCAGCGGTTACACGACGGAGGGTAACCCAGAAGTTCGCCATGTCGGTGAAATACGCAGCGATCATCGTGTGGTATGGCTTCCTCCCTCCATGTTTCTCTCTCTGCACCGAAAGCAGTTCGCATTGCTGCGAGATCTCGCTCTGAATAGGACGTAGAAGTGGGCCTCCAACGATGTCCGAAGTCTGGGGCATGAGGGGTGCCGCGTGCTGAGTGCATGAGCGAACGAGGTAAGTCCTGACGGCCTTTTGCAGGTCGCGCCAGTCCGAAACCTCTCCGAAAAACGTCATTTCAAGTCTGGTCGCGTCCGCATAGTCGTAGTTGTTGGCATATGGAGGAGACGTTACCACAAGATCGGCCCAGCCATCGGGAACGGACGAACAGAGCCGAGCGTCGTCCCTGTGCACGACGGCTTCGGGCCCAAGCGGCATGTGCTGGCGTACGACCATGTCTTTACACATCAGATCAACCTTCGCTGCAAATGCCTGGTAGGGATCGGCGGATTTTGCCTTCTCCTTTTTCGGGAGAACGTACTGCCACTGTGCCGTACCCACGGGAGAGCACTCTCTCAATATCGAGGCCAGGGTTAGCCAAGTTAGTTCAGAAACATTGGTCTCATCCGCCACCGCCTCCCAGGCGACCAATAATGATTGGAGGCTTGAAAGCGCTTGCGCCGGGAAACATTTCTCTAGCAACGCCGCATATTCCCTCATGGGCGGGCGGAGCCGTTTCGCCCGCTCTAGAACAGTCATTGCGAACTCTCTAAAGGCCAAAGGACGGACCCGCCACCGGAGCTTTGCCCGGGCAACTCGTGCGATAAACGGGTGCGCTTCCACTCCGAGTGATGGCGAGCCACATGCTTCGCTCTCCAACAGGACTGTTGCGGAGCCCGCGAAGGGATCGAGAACCCGTCTCCGTCCTCTGGCGGACTCTCCCGCGATGAGCTGTCTCGCCCAGGAAGCCGAAAAACCTGCAGAATAGCGGAACCATCTATGAATCGGCAGCCGCAGATTGTCCAGAAATGTGGACGTCGTATCCCGCTCATCCGATACTGGCGGTCGCGTCGGAGAAAAAAAAGTTAACTGAGTAGCCGGTTCTCCCGACATAGGTAAACCCATTATAACAAACAACCACGCGCGCCGACCCCTGGCCACCGAGGGTGGCGACGACATCGCTTCTTATGTCGTCGCCATGAAAGCTAAACTGAGCCTGTGTCACTACGACGGCCCATGCTATTACGGATACAACCCCCCTCACTACCTCACCGCGAACGCCTGTCGGCGCGCCCGCATCTTTGACTCCGACCGCTTAAGCCAACCAGCCGACTGGCCCTGGTCGAGTTGGCGTTTCTACTATCTGAAGGACAGCTCGCTTCTTTCGATGGACATCATAGCTTGGCAGGGGCAAGAGTAGGGTCAGGGCGACGACATACAAGACAATGTCGTTGCCACTCCATCCGGTAAACAATGTTTATTCACCCCTCAACATTTTCGGTCCGAGCCACCCGAAGGCCACCGCGTCAATCAGGAAGTGCGTTGCCATGCCTGGGTAGAGGCTTCCAGTGCGTGCCAGCGGCCATGCCAGCAATGCGCCGAGCAGGGCCGCACGGACCATGCCGCTCGGCCGCTGATAGAGATGCGCCAGGCCAAAGGCTGCGGAGGAAAGCCCCCACGCCCAGACCGTGGAGTGGAGGCCGCGCGCTATCATTGCGAACAGGTAGCCGCGATAAAGGAATTCCTCGGCAAGCGCCGCCGTCGGCGCCACTAAAGCCAGGGCCCACGCTTTCTCCGCGCGGCTTTTCGGCATCAGCAGGTAGACCAGGTCGGACTCGTCGGGCCACCATCCCCGGCGCTCGAGCAGCAGGACCAGGGCGAGTCCGGCGCCGGAGATTAGCAGGACGAGACCGGTCCAATAAGCGAAGCTCGGCCACGGAATCGAGCGGAAGCCGAGCGAAGCCGCGCTTAGCCGCGCAACCCTCACGGCTGCCAGGCCCATTCCCGTAAACATCCACTCCGATAACGCCGCTGAGGCATAGAGCGCCGGACGTGGCGCCGTGCGCACCTGCGGGTCATGGGCAGTGATCCAGCTCATCACGGGAATGCCCGCCACCAGCACCAGCAGGAACCCGATCTCGGCGGCACGCTCAACCATGGTGAATGGATCCTTCTAACGGGGTTACTTAGCGAAGATCGCAGAATACTGCGACGTCGCTCGCTGTGGCGCCGCTCGGAGCCTGTCCCGTAAGGGAAGCGGCGAAAGACGCCGGTCACAGACCGGCGCTACATTCGCGGTTGTAGTCATATTTTAAGATACTCACTAAGTAACCTCGAATCGCCGACTCGTGCACGAATGCGCGTGGTATAATAGCCTCCATTCCAAGAAGAGAGTTCGGCGGATGACGAATATGAAGATTACCGCACTATTAGCTTTGGTTGTGACTTTGCCGCCCGCGCTGAAGGCTCAGCTTCCGGAGTCGCCCTCGGCCCAGTCGCAATCCGCGGCAGCCGCTTCGCAACCGGTATCCTCTGTCCCAAGGCCGGCCGATCCCGCCACCAAGGAGATTCTGGCGACGGTCCAAGGTTACGGCGAGAAGCTCGATGTACCGGTGTTGCGGGCCACCGGCGCGCGTTACCGGGTGCAGGTTGGCGACCAGGTGAACCTGTTCTTCACCATCATGAGGGCCCTGGACGAGACCGTCACCGTGCTGCCCGACGGCGTTATCAGCTTGGTCGGGGGACCCGACATTAATGTCCAGGGTCTGACGCTGCCTGAAGTGGACGACGCCATCCGGAAAGCCTACGCGGGCATCTTGACTCCGCCGATTATGGTTTCGGCAACCATCACGAACATGGAGAAACCGTATTTCGTGGTGGGCGGACAAGTGACCAATCCGGGTAAATTCATCCTTCACGGCCCATTCACGGTGGCCGAGTCTATCGAGGCTGCCGGCGGATTCCTGCTCAATACCGCCAAGCACTCCCAGGTGCTGCTCTTCCGGCGCACCTCGAATGACTGGGTCCAGTGCAGGCTGATCAACCTGAAGCGCGTTCTCGACAAAGGCGAACTGCAGAACGATGTTGCGCTCCAATCCGGAGACCTCGTCTTCGTTCCCAAGAATCGACTCTCGAAGATACAGCCGTTCATCTCCTACTTCATGGTCTACAACGTTTTCAACATCAATTACGGGACCAACTACAGAATCGCCGGCGACTAAAATTTTTGATTTGCGATTTTCAATTTTCGTGCTGGCCTGAAGTCCCTGCTCGCAGTGCCCGGCTCAGCGGTTTAGGCCCACCCTGAGTTTGCTGTCGCTGGCGTTGAAACCGCCATGCGAGACGGCATATTCACTAATCTCACCAAGCCGCTCCCACCGCCGCGGTCGCTTGACTTCATTTACGGCCAAAACCATACTGACTTTCGAGGTGCGAAGCGAGCCGTGCGACGTTCAATCTCATGATCCTCGCAGAAACAGCAATAGGATTTGTCTTCCAGAACATCTAAAAATCGATCCATGATCGAGGCCTATAACAATCGGGCGCTGCTGACCGATCTCTATGAGCTGACGATGGCGGCGGCGTATTTCGAGCACCGCGTCCCAACCAGGGCCACGTTCGAGCTCTTCGTGCGGCAGTTGCCCCCGGAGAGGTCCTACCTGGTGGCAGCCGGGCTGGACTCGGCGCTCGGGTATCTCGAGAATCTCCATTTCACCGATCAGGATGTCACGTTTCTGCGCAGTCTCCCCGTGTTCCACACCGTTTCCGACGATTTTTTCGGCTATCTTCGCAGCTTCCGCTTCACCGGGGAATTGTACGCCGTGCCGGAGGGGACGCTGATCTTTGGCGGCGAGCCGATTTTGCAGGTGTCCGCGCCCATCATCGAGGCGCAGATCGTCGAAACCTACCTGCTCTCGGTGGCGAACTTCGAAACTCTGATCGCGTCCAAAGCCGCCCGCGTCTGCAGCGCCGCCGGCGGCCGTCCGGTGTGGGAGTTCGGCACGCGGCGCGCTCATGGACCCCAGGCTGGCGTTCGCGCGGCCCGGGCCGCTTACGTGGGCGGTTGCGCCGGCACCTCCAACGTGCTCGCCGGCTACCTTTACGACGTGCCCACTTCAGGGACGGCTGCCCATTCTTTCACGCAATCGTATCCGAGCGAGCGTGAGAGCTTCCTGGCTCTGCTTGACACTTTTCCCGACTCCACCTTGCTGATCGATACCTACGATACTCTGGCGGGAGCGGAAACAGCCGCCAGCTTGGGGCGAAAGCTCGCCGGTGTGCGGCTCGACAGCGGCGATCTGCTCGAGAAAAGCCAGCGCGTGCGCGAGATCCTCGACCAGCATGGGCACACCGAGACTAGAGTCTTCGCCAGCGGAGATTTGAATGAATACAAGATCCACGAGCTGGCGGCGGCCTGCGCCCCTATCGATGCCTTCGGCGTGGGAACGGATCTCGCGACATCGCACGATGTGCCTTCCTTGGGAGTCGTTTACAAGCTGGTGGAAGTGGAGCGCGACGGACAGGTAGAGCTAAAAACCAAGTTCAGCGAGCAGAAGGCGCACTGGCCCGGGCGCAAACAGGTTTTTCGCTTCTCGCGGGCGGGATCTGGCGGCCGCGACCTGTTCCACCACGACCTTGTGACGCGCTGGGACGAATCCTATCCTGAGGCTGCCCCGCTTCTGGAGCTGGTGATGCAAGGCGGCCGGCGCCTTCAGCCTTCGCTTCCGATCCGCGAAGCGCGCGATCGCACCTTGCAGGGCCTGGAGCGCCTCCCGCAACGCTACAAATCACTGCACGCCGGCGCCCAATATCCTGTCGCCCACAGCGCCGCCCTCGAGCGCATGCTTGATGAAGTGCGCAAACAGTACGTGACCAGCCCGGATGCCATCGTCTTCCTGGACGTCGATACCCAGGTGGATTTTATGGACCCAAACGGCGCGCTCTACGTGCCGGGCGCCGAGCAGATTCTGCCGAACCTCCGCAAGCTTGTGGAACACGCCCGCGAGCACCGAATCCCTTGGATCGCCTCGGCGGATGCGCACTCAGCGGACGATCCCTCGTTCGCCCGGTGGCCGCCCCACTGCGTGGTGGGCACGCCCGGACAGCGCCGAATTCCGGAAACCAGGCGAGCCGACGCAGTGGTGGTGCCGAATCGGCCGGGCGCGTTCCACGCGTCTTCCGATCGAGCCCAGGAGATGGTTCTGGAGATTGAGAAACAGGACTATTCGGTGGCGGCCAATCCCAACTTCGGCGACGTGCTTGCGGCCCTTGGCCCCAGCCGATTCGTCGTCTTCGGAGTGGCCACGGACTATTGCGTGAAGGAATCGGCCCTGGCCCTGCGGCGTCTGCACCGGCCGGTGGATCTGGTGGTGGACGCGATCTGCGCTATTACCGGAGAAGGCGGCCGTCAGGCCATTGCGGAGATGCTGGCGGCAGGCGTTCGACTCGTCACCACTGACGAAGTCTGTTCCTCAACTCCCGCTATCGCCACTCTCACCAAGCCTTAGCGTTCCCCCGCCGAAATTGCCCGTCTGGATCGTACGAAACTAACTCGAAGCAGCCTGTTTCGCCGCGATCGAACCGATGAAGGGCAGCTCGTAGTGCTCGCGGTTGTATGCCTTGTACATTATAAACAGCCAGCAGAGGAAAATCGCCAGGCGGACTAATCCCCACACGGCCCAGAACAGTCCAAACCCGAAGCCCAAAATGCTGGAGAAAACAAATGCGCTCAGCACCCAGTAAAGAACAAAGGAAAACACCGCAAGAAACACCGATTGGAATGCGTGGAAGCGGACAAATCTGTCGCTCTTGTAAGGCTCGATCACCAGAAAAACGATGGCAATGATCCAGCCCACAAAAGGAATGTAAGTCAGCATAGCACTGATGTTTGACGCCATCGGCGGCCCAACCGGCGCGGCCGAAGGCGGAGGTGGCGCGCTTCCGATGGGCGCGCCGCAAGTGCCACAGAAACCTGCTCCAGAACTAACTTGTGCTCCACACTTCGCGCAGAAAGCCATGTTGTATCCTCCGGTCCCCACACGTGGTAAACGCTTGCTCGTGCACTCGGCAAGCGGGGCCATTATCCCACAAAAGCTCTTATTGTCCATTTTCAATTCCAAGGCAGGTCTGCTCCCCGGTCAGAAAAAGCTCAGTTTGGTGGGGTCCTCGGGTGGAAACGGCAGGTTTGTTTGGGTGCTGCGACCCAACACGGCCTAGATAAACAGAGGAGTCTCGTCGGGACCAAGATCGGCTGGAGGCTGTGCGCTCTGTGATGAGACGCTTTGACGCGCGATAGGTACCGCCAACGCCGCCACCAGCACCACGGCAGCAGTTGTAACTGTCATGGGATGCCGCCGCACCCATCGCAAAAGTCGTCCCAACGCCTCATCCATTGTGTCGCTCATATCGATCTCCAAACTTCCTTGCCCATTCTATATCGGCTATCCCTGCAGATAGCTTAAAAGCACTCGTTGGAGTAGCCGCTGGGCCGAACGGCGACATTTCCTGCTCCAACGACTCATCTCGCAACCCGGCCCCCGCTGCCCGGAGCGTCTAATTCTCGGGGCGGTTTCCGCGTGCAAATGTGATTTCATAATACGCCGGCAAGCCAGCCTGCGGGTCCATACCAAGAACTCTATTACACGCCTTCGACGACTTCCCGGCTTGACCGCACTTGGGTGCTCAGACACAAGCGGCCGTGCTGAGCGCCGGGTCACAATGTGGATTTTGGAGTAAGCGTGTGACATGAATGTCACAGGAAGGGAAGATGATTGTAAAAACTGTCGTGTAGTTCCCAACCCGCGATCTCGACCAGCGTGGTGCCGTGAGATTCGGCTGGAACGATTCCATTCGAGAGTCTGCGGCAGAAACGGGATAGTGCGGAGTGTCTGCAACTCCGCACTATCCGTCGGCTTGGGGAAGCAGAGCCTTAGCCGCGATTAGCGCTTGGCGGCTTGGCCCTTCTCGCCACGGCCCTGCTCTTGCTGACCAGAGTGCGATTGTCCCTGCTGACCAGGTTGTCCCTGCTGACCACGGCCTTGCTCCTGCTGGCCGGAGTGCGATTGTCCCTGCTGACCGGGTTGCCCCTGTTGACCGCGGCCTTGCTCCTGCTGACCACGGCCTTGCTCCTGCTGGCCCGAATGCGCTTGGGCCTGCTGGTGCTGATGCTGCTGTTGCTCGTGCCGGCGGAGTTCCTCGGCGGAACCAAACGTCTGATTGCACTTTGAGCATCGATTGGACCCTGAAGCCTCGTGCTGCGAACCCATGCTCTCGTGCTGCCGCCCTTTACCTTCATGCTTCTCTTGCATAATTTACCTTCCTTTTTTGGTGAAGATTTTGTTTTTCACTCGCGCTTCTAGTCCCAATACGGCTTATATCCGTAGTAGCCGTACAGTTCCGTACCCCAAGCCCGGTTCGTCATGTCGGGCCAATTGCTCTTGTCGAATCCCGGAGCGCGTTTTAGAAGTTCCTTGTCGACATTGAGAACCAAGCGCTTCTCCGAGGTATCGACCGTCAGCGCCTCCCACGGAATGGCAAACAGCTTGTCTCCCATGCCGAGGAAGCCCCCGAACGAAAGGACCGCGTAAGCAACGCGTCCCCGCTCCAGGTCAATCATGATTTCTTCAATGCTTCCCAGATCTTCGCCTTGCAGATTCACGACTTTGTCGCCCTTCAAGCTGCTGGCCGACAAAACGGGCCGCGAGGTTCTTGCAGGTTGAACTTGCGCCATAAATTGACTTCTCCTTAAGTGGATTAAGCGTGGGTTGGCGGACTGCTCCGGGCCCGGCGCTCTGACCTACGCCGCCTACCCGCGGACGCCGGTTCATAAAACTAGTTTATGGAGAGCCAGCGTGATTGTGAATCCAGTAGAGCCCTGAGCGTGGACTGGTGGCTACCTTAGGGTAAATGACGTAGTCGTACACCCGTCGGCATCCCCGGCGAGCCGATCGAAGTCTTGTGTTATCTTGCCATTGCAAGCACAGGTAGATCTTACCGGTCAAAAGACGAATTACTGAAATTCTCTGTATCCTGCAGTTTCAGAACGACGTCTTGGAACATTCTCAACAAACTGCTGAGGCCGCGGGTTGCAATCGTCACGGTTGCGATGGACCGTCTTTTCGCCACTCAGGGATCCACTTCGTTGTGGCGGCGCTCTATGAACGTCGACACCGCCGCTACAGAAGAATCGAATTGACAATGGCGGTGCCCTGCGGGCATCTTGGGGCTTGTACAGTGCGGCCCGCAGCACGAGAGTCCAGGTAAACTGAAACGACTCGCAAGTCCCGTACTGGATCGAGAAGTCAGAGAGCACGTAGCGGTTTAGTTCGCGCAATCCAGTTCAACACACCAATGTCGCTACTCGACACCACGCCTCCGAAGCCCCCCCGCCACATCGGGCGCTATGTTCTGCTCGTCCCGCTCGCGGCGATCATCTTCGCGGGCGCCGCGTATTACTTCTGGGACTATCCTGAGGAGCACGCTGTCTCGCGGTTTCTTCAGACGGTCCAGCGCGGGGACTACCAGACAGCCTACCGGCTCTGGCAGGCAAGCCCCTCCTACACTTATAACGATTTCGTGAAGGACTGGGGACCCAACGGCGACTATGGCAAGATTCGAGAGTTCGATATTCTACGCGCGAAGTCGTCTTCAGCGGGAACCGTGACCGTGACGGTGATCGTCAATCACGAGTCGCCTGCCTTGAAATTACTGGTCGACAAGAGGACCAAGGGATTGGCCTTCTCGCCCTTCACCTAACCCGGCGTAGCCGGAACCAAAACAGGGAAGTTGGGCGCATTCTAAACTGCCCTCGAAGCCGCATAAACACAGGGCCAAACTGACGTGCTCGAAAATATTCTGCCAGAAAATGTCAGAATTCAACTCCTAAGGTACTAAGGCGACGTCTTTACGCAACGGGGCTGAAACGTAGAGTGATTGAGGGATTGGGGGATTGGCTGACTGGGAGGCTCCAGCGCGACTTCCCTCAGGCCAGCCACCGGCTCAGATGTCCGGCCACAAAGCTATCGTCGGTGAGGTGCGGATACAACCGGCAGACGCGGTCGATTTCTTCAAGCTGTCCGGGTGACAGATCCTCGCTCGGGTCCAGGCACCATCGGCCCTCGAGGAATCCCTGCCGGCGCAGGATCTCGTGCAGTCCCGGAATGCAGCCGGCGAAGTTGTTGGCGGGGTCAAACAGCGCTGCGTTGGCATCGGTGATCTCGGCCGCCTGCGCAAGCAGCTCGAGAGCGCCTTCACCGCCATTCTCGCGACAGCGCTGAACAGCCTCGAGCAAATCGACAGCGCGCCGGGTCCACACCGCCCAATGGCCCAGAAGGCCGCCCGCGAAGCGAATCACAGTCGTTCCGCCGGGCGCTCGAAAGCGAAACTCTGACATCAGGTCGCCGACAATATTGTCGTCGTTGCCGGTGTAGAGCGAAACGTCTGCTCGCCGTCCGCTCGTCTCCAGCGCCCGTACCACGTCCAGAGTCTGATAGCGGTTAAAAGGCGCTACCTTGATCGCCACCACGTTGCCAATCTCCAGAAAACGGCACCAGAACCGATAGTCGAGCGGTCGCCCTCCAGCGGCGGGTTGAAGGTAGAAACCGAAGAGCGGGATTATCTCGGCAACCGCGCGGCAGTGATCGATCAGCGCAGATTCAGACGCGTCGCGCAGCGCTCCGAGACTCAAGAGGCCGGCATCGTATCCCAAATCACGCGCGAGCTGGGCTTCGTTCACCGCCTGCAGGGTGGGGCCGCAGACGCCCGCAATCTTCGCCAGGCGTTTGCCCAGGCGATTCTCGCATTCGCGAACTGTGTCGACGGCGAGGCTCAGCACCGGCTCCAGTAACCCAATCTTCGGATCGCGAATGCTGAACTGCGTCGTGTGGACTCCCACGCCCACCCCGCCGGCCCCGGCTTCGCAGTAGTAGCGTGTTAGTGCTCGCTGGCGGCGCTCATCGAGCTTGCGACGCGAGTTCAGCGCCAGTGGGTGAGCGGGAATCACTGCACCGCGCTGCAAGATGGATCGGACTTCGGGCTCGATCGGGGGAGCGGTTGACATAGATCAGAACCTTCCGTTTGCAACCTCGAACCTGGTAGGTTTGTCGAGAGTCGGACCACCGTGCCCAACCCACTGCGCCACCCAATGCATCAGCGTTTCGAGATCGACCTCGGGCCGGCCCAGCAAACGGTGGCATAGCGCGGCATCGCTCAATAGGGCCCGGCCAGACTCCTGACCCGCGAAAACCGGCTCCCGCTTGAAAACCCGCCCATAGATTCCCGCAACATCGCGCACCGAGATCTTTTCGGGGCCGGTAACATTCAAGGCCTGTGGCGGGCTGGTGCAGAGCTCCAGGCTGCGCAGCGCGTACGAATTGGCGTCGCCCTGCCAGATGGCATTGAACCAAGCGACGGTGAGATCGATCGGCTCCCCATGGTAGACCTTGCGGGCGATGTCGACGAGGACTCCATAGCGCAGGTCCACGGCGTAGTTGAGACGAAACAGGAGGCACCTGGTACCGCACTCGCGCGAATAGTATTCGAACACGCGCTCCCGGCCGAGACAGGATTGCGCGTACTCGCCGACGGGTCCGGGCTGGTCGGTTTCGACTGAACCGCTCCCATGAGTATCCACCAGGGGATAAACGTTTCCGGTGGAGAAGACCACAATGCGGGAGTCCCGGAAACGAAGCGCTGCCTCGGCAGGAAGAACCGTATTTGTGGCCCAGGTGAGGTCCGGCCGGTCGCTCGACCCAAACTTGCGGCCCGAGAGGAAGAGGACATTCTCCGAGAGCGGCAGGCGCGAGACTTCTTCACGATCGAGCAGATTGCAGCGCAGGGTCTCGATGCCCGAGCGCTCGAGGTCATCCAAAATCTCAGGACTGGAAAAACGGGACACCGCGACCACCCGCCGGTCTAGTCCAGCGACTTCGCAAGCACGTTTCACCCGCCTGGCGAGCGACGGACCCATCTTGCCCGCAGCGCCCAGAATCAAGATATCGCCCTGCAAACGGCGCATTGCTTCCTGATCCTGCAGGCTGGGCGCCGCCAGCCGATCTTCCAGTTGTTCGATAGAGTCAATCGATATCATTGATTCACGACACGATTGTAATCCCGGCCTTGCGCAGATTACACCAGTCTCTCATTATTTGTTGATATCAGGGAGATAGCAGCTGCTCCCAGCACGCCCGCGACCGTTATGATGATCCAGGCGAGATCGTAGCTGTGCTGTAAATCAAAAATTCGGCCCGCCATCACGGGTCCGAAGGTCTGTCCCAGCGAGTCGGCCATGATCACGAGGGCCAGGATCTTGCCGAGCGCGGAGAGTCCAAAGCAATCGGCGGCCACGAGCGGTATCAGCATATAATCCGCGCCCATGGCAAATCCGAAGACGACCGCAAACCCCAGCATCGCTCGGGTGTGATGGTGCAGAAACAACAAAGGGATCGCCAACGCGAGCGCCAGGTAAAACAACGCCATGACGTTCTTGCGTCTGAAACGATCCGCGAAGTAGCCCACCACAACGCGGCCAGCCAGGCTCGAGAACAGGAGAACGCTGAGAGCCCGTGAGGCCGAGCTGGAAGAATAGCCCTCGTCCCTCAAAAAGAGCATGAAATGAAAGATCACGGTTCCGATAGCACCGATCACGAACGTGCTGCCCGTAAGCAGCAGCCAGAAATTAGCGGTTCTGAATGCCTGACCGACGGGCATGGACTTCGTGCTTGAGCTCGGCGGCAAGGCAGACTTTGGCCCATCGCCGTCCGGCCGTAATCCCATGTCGCCGGGCGTCGAGCGCGTCACCCAGATCCCAATAGGAAACAGGACAATGATGATGACCGCACCGATCAACTCGAAAGTCCGGCGCCAGCCAAAGCTCGCGATCAGCCGGTGGATGAGAAGGGGCGAGACCGCTCCGCCCAGACCCAGGCCCAGGTAAGCGCAGCCCATGCTCCTGCCGCGCAGGGCTCGAAACCAGTTCGCGACCAGGACTTGATTGGGGATCGGACCCGCCAGCACGTATCCGGTGACCTCCGCAAAGCAGAGCAGGTAGTATTGCCGCAGGCTCGTAATGCTGCCCATCAGGAAGAGCGAGGGTCCCACTAAGGCGATGCCGAGAAGGATGGAGAGCCTCGCTCCCAAGCGATCAATCAAGGCGCCCACGAGCAGCCCAAAAACCGGAGCGACGACCACGAACCCGTAAAAGATTCCCGACGTCACCTGCTGGCGCGAGAAGTGGAGCGAGTCAACAAGCGACACGTAAAAGACGGGGAACCCATAGAACACAATTCCGACGGCAAAGAAGAGATTCAGAAAAGCGGCAGCGACGATCCACCAGCCGTAGAAAACTCGCGCAGGCTTAAGGTCGGCCATGGAGCGACGATAACAGACGATCGGGTCCCGAGGGCAAACTTGTCAGCTAGCCAAACTCGGGCCCGAGTATCGCGCCCAGAAGATCGACGCGGCCCGGCTTCGGGTTCTCGCCCCGATGCATCCGGGTGAGCGTCCTCGAAAACCGGAAGCCCGCTTGACATGCAAGCTCCGGTCCCCAGGCGTTGTCTTTCACCACGTCAACGAACACAATCTCGCGCCGCGATGTCCGCAGAAAAATATCCAGGATTTCCCGCGCTGCTGAAGCGTTCGAAGCGACCCAGGGTCCCAAGTGGTCTGCCCGCGAGCCCTTGCGGCCGAAGGCGTATCCCGTCAAGGCGCCGGCCTCTCGCGCTACGATTGCGTATTCGGAGGCATCCTTTGCAATCGACTGAAGCAGCGTACTGCGGTCTGCGCCAAAAACCTCCCGGTCCATTTCCCACACGCTGTTGAGTTCCTGCGCCTCCCTCGATGCGATAGGGCTCGGGCGCGCACCAGCCTCTTTTTCCAGAAAACAGCGTTCAATCTCGTATTCCCGTCGGAATCCGAGCCGTTCATAGATCGGCCGGCCCTGCGGCGTGGCATCGAGTTTCAGGCACGGGATTCCTCTGGCATCAAGATGATCGATGGCCTGCCGGAGCAAGGTTGTCCCGATACCCCTCCCGCGAAACTCGGGATCGACAAGCACCATGCCGATCCAGGCTAAGCGGTTCTCATAGGTGATTGTTGTGACGGTCCCCACGACGCGCTGATCCTGCGCTGCGACGAAGCATCCGCTGGGGCTGTCCTCAAGAAAGCGGTGCCAGTCTTGTTCCGTTTGATTCCAGCCGGCGAGATCCTTCAAGCGCATCCCGGCCGGAATGTCGGTTAACGTCATCGTTCGAATCAGAGGGCTCATGGGACGAAATCACCACCCCATTGCGCCTTTGTAATCCGATAGAGCGCGTGGCGCCGCAGAGCGTGTCCCTGGGGCCGCGGCCGGCTGAAAGGAGTCCTCTCCGTCATTCCATGCGCCACGGCGACCTCCCCGGCCAACGCTTCAAGGCCTCGGTCGCCCAGGACGGAGACTTGTCCTGGTGGCACAAAGTACACGGGTTTGGAATATTCTCGCGCTCCGTCTGGGACGGTGTAATGAAGCGGAATGTGTGGGCGTGCACGAATGCGCCCGGCACGCCCTCAGTTTCGATCTCCGGCATGTGGCAGGCGACGCACTCGCTGCCGGGGCTCCCGGCTGCGTGTTGTGTGTGTTCCTCGATGGACCGCGTGAAGGGGCCAAGCGGCGAACCGGGCTTGTGACATTCGAGGCAAAGCACGGCGGCCGGTTTCAGTAGTTGAGCCTCATTTTCCGTGCCGTGCGCATCGTGACAACTGAAGCAGGTGACGCCGCGCCTATACATGAGGCTGTGAACGAAATCGTTGCCCTGCATCCGATTCTTGTGGGCCGTCCCGTCCGGGTAGAAATAGAAATCGGCTTGGCCTGCTCTGCTGACCTCCAGTTTCCAGAAGTCCGCGAGATGCAGGCCTACTTCAAAGCCCGCCGGCCAATCGTAGTACTGCGAGCCGATCGGGTTTTGCAGCGGACGCCCCTGTGAGTGGCACTGGATACAAACGTCGTTGGCGGCGACAGAATCGAGCCGCGCCGGATTGACGATCGTGCCCGGCAGCGGGTGCTCCACGTGGACGCTTCCTGGTCCGTGACAACGTTCGCAGCCCACGTTCCACTCGGTCGGCGTCTGGGTGCGCACGTCAAAGTGGACGGAGTGGCAGCCGTCGCAGAGCGGAGCGGTGGGCCGCCGCATGTTGTCGGGCGGGTAGAACGGCGCCCACCAGTCATCCTTCACAAAATAGGGGAGCCACTGATGATGAGCGATGTCCCACTGCGCGGGCAACACGTAGTAGCTGCCGCCTACCTTCTTGAAGTAGCGCTGCTTCCAAATGCTGCCATAGACGAGGCTGATATCGTTTCGAGTAAACGTGACCGCAGAAGTGGGACGAGAAAAGTCGGCCAGAATCGCGTCGGGATACTGTTTGGGGTCGCGCACCACGTGGGCCATCGGCGTCTTGTCCCACCGCGCGTAGATTGCCGCGTGGCACTGCCGGCACGCGATTGATCCAACGTAATGCCTCGGCGCGGAAGGAGGATTTGAACTACTTTGGGTTGGCGCCCAAACGGCCGCGAGAAACACAACAGCGGCGAGACCGGCGATTCGAATGCGAATCACAGTGCCCATGCTCCGGGTGAGGCAGCAACCGTCAGATGTCCAGGTTCTTCACGTCCAGGGCGTTGTCTTCGATGAACTGCCGGCGAGGCTCCACCACGTCGCCCATCAGCACGGTAAAGATGGAGTCGGCTTCCACCTGATCCTCAACCCGCACCTGCAGGAGCGTGCGCTGCTCGGCGTCCATGGTGGTCTGCCAGAGCTGGGTAGGATTCATTTCGCCCAGGCCTTTGAAGCGCTGTACGGTCAGGAGCTTTTTACCCATGCTCATGACGTGCTCGAGCAGGTCTTTGCGATCCGCGATGTCGAGCTTAGTGCCGTTCGTGGACAGCAGAAACGGAGGCTTGTTGAACTCGCGGACGCGCCGGTGCAGATCGAGCAATCGCCTGTAGTCGGCGCTCGAGATCAATTCCCAGTCCACGATGCGCTCCGGCATGGTCGCGCTCGAAACGGTCAGGGTGTAGAGGCTATGCTCCTCGTCGAGCTTGAGTAATGCTTTGAAGCCGGCCGCACGGAGATCGCCCGCGACAGTCTCGAGCCTGGACTCGTTCTCCAGTTCAGCCTTTTTGCCCACCTCGGCCCGGAGCAGAGCTTCCACGATGCGGGCCTCGCCCGTCCGTTTCTCGAGCTTGTCAAACAGATCGTTGTACTCGCCGAGCGCCATCAGGAAATTGGTGAGCTCGCCGCCTTCGAGCCGTACGGCCTTGCCATCGCTCCCGGCCTCCACCGCATGGTCCTCGGTGGCGCGGCGCATGATCTCGCGCCGGAACTCTTTCTCGTCGGTGATGTAGCGGGAGCTTTTGCCCTTCTTGATGAGGTAGAGCGGCGGCTGCGCGATGAAGATGTGCCCGCGCTCCACCAACTCCGGCATCTGACGGTAGAAGAAAGTCAGCAGCAGGGTTCGGATGTGCGAGCCATCGACGTCAGCGTCGGTCATGATAATCACCTTGCCGTAGCGTAACTTGGCGACGTCGAAGTCTTCCTTGCCAATGCCGGTGCCGAGGGCCGTGATGAGCGATCGAATTTCTTCGTGGCCCAGCATCTTGTCGAACCGGGCCTTTTCGACGTTGAGGATCTTTCCTCGCAACGGCAGAATCGCCTGGTAGCGGCGGTCCCGGCCCTGCTTGGCCGAGCCGCCGGCCGAATCGCCCTCCACCAGGAAAAGTTCGCAGCGCTCGGGGTCGCGCTCCTGGCAGTCCGCCAGTTTGCCGGGCAATCCGCCGGAATCGAGCGCGCCCTTGCGCCGGGTGAGTTCGCGCGCTTTGCGGGCCGCCTCGCGAGCCCGAGCCGCGTCGATGGCCTTGGCGCAGATTTTGCGCCCCACGGCGGGATTTTTCTCGAAGTGTTCCATGAGCTTCTCGTAAACGAAGCTCGCCACAGTGGACTGGATGTCGCTATTCAGCTTGCCCTTGGTCTGACCCTCGAATTGGGGCTGCGGCAGCTTCACGCTGATTACAGCCACCAGGCCCTCGCGCACGTCCTCGCCCTGCAGATTCTCCTTCACATCCTTAAACAGGTTTTGATTCTGGCCGAACTGGTTGATGGCGCGCGTGAGCGCCGACCGGAATCCGGAGAGGTGCGTACCGCCATCCACCGTGTTGATGTTGTTGGCGAAACTGAAGACGGTCTCCGCGTAGGCGTCGTTGTATTGCAGCGCGAATTCCATCAGGGTCTCGTCGCGCTCGGCCTCGCCGTAGACGGGCTGAGGGTGGAGCACTTCCTTATTCTTGTTGAGGTGCTTGACAAACTCGGAGATGCCGCCCGTGTAGTGAAACTCGGCTTGCTTGTCGCCGCGCTCATCTTTCAGTGTGATCGTGAGACCTTTATTGAGAAAGGCGACTTCACGCAAGCGCTGCGCCAGGGTGTCATAGTGAAACTCGATGGATTCAAAGATTTGCCGGTCCGGCAGGAAGGTGATTTTTGTGCCGTGCTTTTCGGTCTTGCCGGCCTTCCGGAGCGGCGCCTTGGGCTCGCCGCGCTCGTATTCCTGCTCCCACGTGTAACCCTCGCGCCAGATCTCCAGGTCGAGGGACTCTGAAAGCGCGTTCACCACCGAAACGCCGACGCCGTGCAGTCCGCCGGACACTTTGTAGCTCTTGGTATCGAACTTGCCGCCCGCGTGGAGGACCGTCATGACGACTTCAGCGGCCGAGCGGCCTTCTTCCTTGTGCATGCCGACCGGAATTCCGCGGCCGTCGTCGATCACGGTGACGGAGTTGTCCGCGTGGACGATCACTTGAATTTTGTCACAGTGCCCGGCCAATGCTTCGTCTACCGAGTTGTCAACCACCTCCCACACCAAGTGATGCAACCCCAGGGCTCCGGTGGAGCCGATGTACATCGCGGGCCGTTTCCGCACGGCCTCGATTCCGCCAAGCACCTTGATGCTCTGGGCGTCGTAGACCTCGGGCGCAACTGAAGTTTTCGGTCTGATCTCGCTTGCTTCGCTCACTCGGTGTATTTTCCTTCCTTACCCAACGCGTCGAACCTGACGCGCACTACGGGGTTCATTGCCAGGTTCGGACGCCTTTAGCGCTGTTGCCGTGCTCTTGGGCGGCTGGCGCTCCATGCGTAAACTGCTGCTGCTCACGGGTTTAGAATTGGTCTTGGTTGAAATCGTTCTTTGTTCTCGGGCGGGGTTGGAGCCGCGCCTAGCACCCGCGTCTGGCCCGTGAAAGCCCTAGGTCTCACAGTGCCTTCAAGGCCGTCTGCGACCCGAACCACACCATAATTTACCACAAAATCAGCCTTGCCGTCCAACGCTCCAGGCACGTCGATCGCGACTCAAATTTGGCCTGAAAAGAGCGATTCCGCACCCTTCATGGGGCATGCCTCTGCCTCATTGCTTCGATGGGATGTATGATCAACGGGAGCCTACGCGGATAGGCCAGGTATGAACGGGGCGGGTCCGCCACTCCAACACGCTGCGAACGCGACACCGCTCACGGCATAACCCCTACGACGCTGAGCCGCACTCTGTACAGGCTGCTGCTGGCCGTGATGTACAGAGTGTGGCCGTCGTCACCCCAGTTACAGTTGGCGACGCGCTCGGGAATCTTGAAGGTGCCGAGATGCTTGCCCTCGGGGGAGAACACCCACACGCCGCCGGGACCCGCGCCATACATATTGCCCTTCTTATCCACCTTGATGCCGTCAGGGCCGCCGTCGCCGGGCGCTGAGGTCGCGTCATAGAACACGCTGCCGTTAGCAACGGTACCGTCCGGCTTCACGTCATAGCGCATCCACACCTTGTGCTGCGGATCGGAGACGGCGATGTAAAGAATCTTCTCGTCCGGTGAGAAGCAGATGCCGTTAGGCCGTGTCAGGTCCTTGATGAGCAGATCCAGCTTGCCTGCATCGGGAGGCGAGCCTGGCTTCTGGGAGGTGGCGTCCCGGATTCGAAAGACGCCATTGAAGCTGAGCTCCTTCTCGGGATCGGTGTCGTCCTGCTTTGGCAGACCGTAAGGCGGATCAGTGAAGTAGAGCGAGCCGTCGCGAGCATAGACGAGGTCGTTGGGGCTGTTCAGACGCTTGTCCTGGTAACGGTCAGCCAGCACCGTGATGGTGGCGTTGGCGTTCAAGCGCTCCAGCCGGTAGACGTTCCGCCGCGCGTGGCCGGCCACGGTCAGGCGCCCGTGGCGATCGAGCGTCATCCCGTTTGACCCGGATTCGGGCCCGGCAAACGTTTCGGTCCCAAGATAGCCGGTCTTATTCATAAAGGTGGTCACGGTGCCGTTCGACGCCCACCTCAAAATGCGGTTGCCCGGAATATCGGCGAACAACAGGTAGCCCCACAAGGAGCCGGGGTGGATCCACACCGGACCCTCAAGCCACTTGCAGCAAGTTGCCACCTTCTCGATCCTGGCGCCGGCGGGCACCAACCCGTCAAAGCCCGGGTCGGTCTTCTCGATAGAGCCCACCGTCTCGAACTGCTTATTTGATTCCAGAGTTCCCATGCTCAAAGCACCCGTTAGCGTCAGCAACGCCAGTGTCATAGTTTTCATGGCCGCATTTTATGAGAAATGGATGAAAGAGGGAAGCAAAAACGCTTGGCGGCCGCCGCACTTGGGCCAGATTGTCCGTAACAACAGATTGGGTGGCCGGATGTGCGCGCTGGTCGCCGATCCGCGAAACGGCTGCGCAATTTGACATGCGATGACCTGTTACACTTCGCGAAGACTTAACACGGTAATAACATCCGCATAACGAGCCCGCACCAAAACTAGACGAGGGGATCAAATCCAAAAGGAGGAAGTGAATGAGGAAAGTTCAGACCGAACCATTCTTACGGCGACCACGTTTCGCTGTTGAAGTTCATCGAGCGCAACTGGAGTCTGACTTCGTTCACGGGCCGCAGCCGGGATAACTTGCCCAATCCGACCGTTAACGCGTCGAACCCGTACGTGCCTACGAATTCGCCGGCCCTCGACGATCTGTCTGACCTTTTCACATTCTGAGGTTTCGCGCAATTGGTCATCTGCGCCTGAGGCTGGAAGCCGACCCACGGTCTTCCAGCCTCTCTTTTCTGGCGCCTCTCAAACCTCCCAACCCTCCTTTTCATCGGAGGAGCCTCAAGGCTGATCCCAATCCCTCAGCGAGTGTTTTCCTGCATTCTGCCGATAGTACTTGTTTGAGCTGCCGGAGACGTGCGCCCCAATGCCGAATGGACTTATCCTGCGTTTCGCCTGGCCCGGAGCACTGCTGCTTTTGCTCTGCGTGACGGGACTTACGCTATTCGCACTTTTGCGGAACGCCAGCCGGCGCTTGCAGGGGCGCCACCTTCTCGAACTTGGAAGTGAAGTCCAACCACTGCTTGGGGCTTTGCTCGCCGGTTCCATCGAATATGAGGACGTGCTCCGCCAGCTTCGGGCGCTCGGGGCAAAATCCAGACAGGCCTCGCTCGAAAACTGGCTGATGGCTGATAGGGACTTGTCCGCAGAAAAGGTCCCCCTTTTGAGACGTTTATGTGAGGACTTGGGCCTGATCGGCCCCTGGCAGGGGCGTCTGGTTGCCGAAGGTTCTCAATCTCCTGCGCAGAACCGCCATGACGGCCGCGCCGGCGGGCGCGCGCATCCGCTCGGCTTCGTATTGCGAGCCGAAGCCGCCGAGAATCTCGGTATCATCCGCCATCGTCCCAGTTGGCCGTTACTCGTGGAAGCGTTGGCTGACCCTCACGCCACTGTCCGCTCGGCGGCCGCCCGCGCCTTGGCGCAAATTGGAGAGCCCGAGAGCTTCTCGGGGCTTGCAGAAAGGCTGCGCTCTGCCGCCCTGGATCCGGTTCCCCCGATCTCCAGCGCCCCGCTCAAGATGGCGCTTGCCGCCTTTCCCCTTTCTGAGGCGGGGCGCCTCAGCGCGTTTCTCGAGGATCCATGCTGGCAGGTACGGTCTCTTGCGGCCGGGATCGTCTCGGCCATGGCGGAGCAGGCGGCTGCGGCTTGTGCCGAACAGGAACGCGAATTGCCCCCCCTGGAACCCGAGCTGGCTGAGATTTTTCTCGGACGTCTGGCGTTCGACAAAAGTCCCGAAGTTCGCGCCCGGGTTGTGGACGTGGCCGGCTACGTAGACGATGCTCGATGCGTGCCGCTGCTGCGGGACCTCGCGAACGATCCGGAGTGGTTCGTGCGCTTGCGGGCGGTGAGGGCGCTGGCTCGACACAAGCTCACGCCTTCGAGCGCGTTCAGCCGCTGTCTCACCGATCCGAACTGGCGGGTGCGCGAAGCCGCCGCGGAGGAGTTGTGTGCGCTTGGAAGTCCTGGCATCAGCACGCTCCTCGACCACTTCTCAACCACCCAGGATCGCTACAGCCGTGAGCAGATCGCGGAGCAGATCGGCAAGGCAGGATTGCTTCCCTCGCTCCTCGAGACCTTCGGTGACCCCGGATGCGGGAGCGACACAAGTCGCTGGAAGGGACGGTCCGCATCGGAAAAGGTTGAAGCGCTGCTTACGGCCCTGGGAAACCGTGGCACGCGGAAGGATTCCGAGGCCGTGGGGAGCGAGCTCTGTTTGAATCCGGACCCCACGCTCAGCGTTTTGTCCAAGGTCTCAACCACCGGGACCTGAGCCAGCCTGAATCTCTGGTGATCGCGTAGTGAGTCTCTCACCTGTGCGTGAATTCAGAACTTTGCAGGGAGCTGTTGATCTTGCGGTCTTTGGTATCCAGCGCGGCGGATCTGTTCAACCTGCTGCTCGCCGCGTACTTCGTTATCGGCAACGGGACCTATACCGTCCTGATGCTTTTTTCTGTTGTATCTGTGTGGCTGCACCGGCGGCGCCGCACCTATGAGGGTCTCCAGCAGCTTCGTGACTCGCCGCTGACGCCTCCGGTAACCATCATTATCCCCGCTTGGAACGAGCAGGATGTGATTGTCGATTCGGTGCGGTCCGTGCTGCAGACGGACTACCCGGAGATCCACATCTGCGTGGTGGACGACGGCTCCTCCGACGAAACTCTCGCCCGCCTGTTGACCGCCTTCGCCATGATTCCCGCCTTCCGGATATCCCGGCCGCGCCTGCCCAGCCGGCCCATTCGCTGCTTCTATGTAAGCCCCGAAAACCCCGGCCTGCTCGTGATCAGCAAAGAAAGGGGCAGCAAGCCGGATGCTCTCAACGCGGGAGTGAACCACTGCCGCACGCCCTATTTTTGCACCCTCGATGCTGACTGCGTCCTGGATCACGATGCAATCCTGCGGCTAATGCGCCCGGTGCTTCGTTCGCGGGTTCCGATTGTGGCGAGCGGGGGCGTGGTGCGCGTGCTGAACGGGTGCACGGTGGTGGGAGGCCAAGTCGCAAAAGTGGGCCTGCCGCGGGGCGCCCTGGAACGCTTTCAGGTGGTCGAGTATCTTCGCAGTTTTTTTTTCGGACGCACCGGCTGGAACCTCGCCGGCGGCACTCTGATTGTGTCCGGCGCGTTCGCCATGTTCCACCTTGAGACGGCAATTGAAGCCGGGGGTTTCAATCTCGACACCGTCACCGAGGACATGGAGCTCGTCATCCGGCTGCAGCGCTGGGCGGTGGACCATGGCCGCAAGGCCCGGATCTCGTTCACGTCCGATCCTGTCTGCTGGACGCAGTGCCCGGCCACGGTGGCCATGCTGGCCCGCCAGCGGCGCCGTTGGCAACTCGGCCTGCTCCAGACGATGCGGAAGGCTTCCGGCATGTTCTTCAATCCGTCTTTTGGGGTCCTTGGCTTCATCAGCTTGCCGTTTCACGCGCTGGTGGAGGGGATCGGAGCGCTAGTGGAGCCGATGGGATATCTCATTATTCCGTTGGCCGCTTGCGTGGACCCGGCGCGCCTCAGATTCCTCCTTCCCGTTGTGTTGCTCAGCCTCGCGTATTCGGGATTCCTCTCGGTGAGCGCCGTGGCGCTGGAGGAGGTGACGTATCACCGTTATTCGAGCGCCCGCGAGCTCGCCACGCTTCTGGCCTATGCGCTGCTGGAGAATTTCGGTTATCGCCAACTCGTCCTCTGGTACCGGCTTCAAGGCGTCGTCCGCTTCCTGACGGGATCTCGCAAGTGGGAAAAGGTAGTCCACATTGCTGCGCATTCCGAGGCCGCGAGTTGAGATATGTACGAGGCTAAGTCCAGGATCGGCTCTAACAGTTTGTTGAAAAACGATTCGTCGGGCCCGGTCAGGGCGGGGCTTCCAGCCCCGCCGCAACGCCACCCTCCAGAACTATTGAAAACATTGGGTAGCTCGGGGCCGGCGCGGCTGAAGCCCTGCTCTTTCGCGAGGTGCCCGACCGTTTTTCAACAAACTGCCGAACGGCGAGCAGCTCCGAGAGCCAGGGCACGCGCCATACGTTCCATTCTCCTGGGCTTCGCGGGACTAACCTGGCCTTTTTGCCTGATCGACTCCACAGCGATCGCGCAGACACTGGCTCAAGCCCCCACCCCGCCAACTTCCGCGGTCGAAGGACAAGCACCCGCCGGGGTTGTTCCGGCACTGCCGTCGCCTGCCCAGGAAGGCGTTGAAAAGCTCTCTCCAGCAGAACAGAAAGCCTATTATCAGCGGCGTCTTGCCGTGCATCCGGAAGACGCCGACGCTCTTGAAGGCTTGGCCCGTGCTGAAGCCGGATTAAAAGATTTTCGGTCGGCCATCGCGGCTTACCGCAGCGTGCTCGCAGCTAGGCCCGGCGATCGCGACGCCGGTATTCAGATGGCCCGCCTTCTCGGATGGAACGGAGAGTATGCGAACTCGATTCGGGCGTTTCGGGCGCTGCTCGATCAGGCGCCCGAGGATCGTGAAGCCCTGGATGGACTGGCCCATGTGCAGGTGTGGTCAGGCAAGCTCGCCGAGGCGGCGGCCACCTATGGCCGCTTGGCGGCTGAACGCTCCGGTGACACGAGCGACCTCTTTGCAGCGGCCCGGCTCGAGGCGGAAACGCATCAGTATCCTATGGCTCGAAGCCGGCTGACCTCGCTTCTGGCCGTGGAGCCCGGCAACGTCGATGCCCGGCTTCTGCTGGCAGAGCTCGAGCTGAAGCAGGGGCAGTACCAGAGCAGCCTGCGCCAGTTCGAGCGCGTGCTCGAGCGCCGGCCCGGCAATCTGGATGCGCTGCTGGGCGCAGCGCAGACCCGCTATTACACCGGCGACCTCGCGAAAGCGGCGGCCGAGGCCGGCGAGGTTGTGAGCCGGCAGCCCCGGAACTTCGATGCGCTTTTCCTGCTCGCGAGCATCGAGCGCGCTCGAGGCCGGCGCACCCAGGCCCGAGCCCTGCTCAGCCGCGCGGCGCGCGTCTCGCCACGAAATCCCGAAGTGGCGGAACTGAGGGAAAAGTTCTGGTCGGAATCGTCCACGGCTCTGCATTTGACGGTGGGCTATTCGCGCGAGCTGGGCACTCCCGCTGCCGGGGTTCCTGCCACCCTGGTCGAGGAGGATCTGCGGGCGCTCACCTTCGGCTCCCGGCTCGATTTCAGCGGCCTGCCTCGCAGTAGTTCGAGCCTTTCTTTCAACGCGCTTCCCACCGAAAGCCCTTCCGGCTTCTTCGGCGGCGCGGCGGCGCCGACCGACTTTCTTTATCGCCAGACAACTCACCTTTTTGGGGGGCTGACCTTGCGCGCCGGTATTGGACTTCAACATTTCGGTCCGGGAGCGCTGGTTAACCTTCCGCAGGGCGACGGACCCCAGCGCAGCGCCACGACCGCGCCGATTGGCTTTGCAGGCGGAAGCTACGCGCTAAACGAACACGTCAGCTTTGACTTAAACTGGAGCCATCTGGGTATCACTTATACACCGCTCGCCACCCGGCTCGGAATTGTTTCGAGACGCCTCGAGGCTGGCGCGAATGTCGCTTTCGACTCGGGCACCAGCCTTCATCTGACCTACTTCCAGGAGCAGCTCTCCAGCGAAGCCTACAAGCATCTCTTATCTAGAGCTGTACCGGGCTCAACTCCGACAGCGGGCCCTACGGCAATTGATCAGGAGGCGGGGAGCGGCGGCACTCTGACCTTCAATCGGCGAATGCTGGAGCGGGAACGGCTGGCGCTCGACCTCGGCTGGTCGGCACTGGCCTTCGGGTATAACGGCCCGCGCAAAAACGTCTATCTCGGTTTCTTTACGCCCCGTTTCTATCAGCGTGAGCTTTTCACTCCCCGTGTTTACGGACAGTTGTCAAGGAGAGTCGAATACGATGTCTCCATCGGCGGCGGCGTGCAGCAAGTGGACTCGGGCCAGGCCCTCAAACGTGCTCTCCTACTGAATCCCGCCCTCACCTTCAAACTCACGCCTTATCTCTCCGCCAAAGTCGGCTACACGCACTATGACTCCGCCCAATCGCTGGGCATGGTTCGCGGAAACGGCGCGCAGTTGGGAATCGACTGGAAATTCTAAGAGCCGTCGACAGCCAAGAGTCGAAAGTCAAATCTCAAAGCCGTCGGTAGTGGTTCAGCTTGGTGCCTGTAGCGCGGGTGTCCGCGCTCGCGGTTCGTCTCCGTCCTCTTGGCTCGATCTCGGACGGCGCGGGTGGGACACCCGCGCTACAATCCTGCCAATCCGAACCACTACCAAGCCGTCTTGGCCGTCTGCGCCAGCCCGCCGTGAACGTGCTTGACAAATACTACTACGGAGGTGAATCAGGTGCGGCACTCTGCTTTGCGGGCGCTAGCGCGATCAAAGCTGCGCCGATGACGATGAGCACCGCCACACCCACCAGTTCTCCTCGTGAAATCATGTTCCGCAATGCCTGAGTGCCCATAACGGCGGCATGAGCGAAGCTCGACCATGCTGTAAAAGCGATCAGGCTGCGACTCGCCGAGGGGTTGCGGATTGCGAGAAGCAAGAAAACGCCGAGCGTGACATAAAGGCTGAACATCATCGACAACGCAGGCTCTTGCCGCACAAACACCATCAAGGGATAAGCTGACGCCAAAAAGAGCAATCCTGCCACCGCCAACACGATCTTCAGAGCCACTTCTCGATTCATTTATCCCCTCCCGCGTGCTGTGCAACGCGCTCGTGTCCCTGTTTCGCATCTCTCGACTCTTGACTCGCCCGCTCAGTCTCCATCTCCCTCGCTTGCCGGAAAGACGGTATGTTTCGGCGGCGGCATCGGCGTGTTGCCCTTGCGTTCACGCCACAAGATGCGATTGAGCTCAGCGGTATTCACTGCGTCGGCGTGCGAAAAGTCCATGCGCGCGGACGCTTTCCCGCCGGGCGCTCTGGGAGGATTCATCTGGTAGAGCAGACCATTCTTTAGGTTGCGATCGTCGGCGGTGAATGGCTGCTGGGTCGGCGGTCCGCTGAACATTTCCGCCATCGGTTGCGCCCAGGCATCGTTGTTGTTCATGGGCGGCAGGCCCAACAGGACTTCCATGGTGCGTACCACATTCACGGTTGTGTAAAAGCTATGATCCACGAAGGGCCGCGCCGCGGAGCCGGGGGCATACCGGCTGATCACGAGAGCCGGACTGCGATGGGAGTCCACGTGGTCCGCGCCGTCCTGGGCGTCGTCTTCGAGCACGAAGATCGCCGTGTCATCCCAGTAGGGGCTCTTCGAAATAGCCTCGGCCACTCGGCCTACAGCGAGGTCATTGTCGGCGACGGACGCTTCGGGCTTGGGGCCGCCGGGACGCGTCCCCATGGTATGGTCGTTCGGCAGCCGCAGCAACACGTACTGAGGCATTTCGCCGGACTTCTGCCCCTGCTTGCGGGCCTCCACAAAGCCGTTGAACTCGTTCAGAAACTCGTCCACCCGTAATTGGTCCGGGTAGAGAAGATTGAAGTCGGGGAAACGTGGATCGAAGTGTCCCACGAGCTCAGGTTTGGTGGGTACGTCGCGCGCGATCACCGGCACCGGCCAGGGCCATGGATTCGGCGCCCCTTGCGGCTGCCCGAGATTCGGCGGCAAGGGATCGCCCGGGCGAATGAAAGGCTTGGCGCAGTCTTCACCTTGAGGGTGCGGCGTGCCGGCAGCGGGCGACTGCCCGGGCTCGGTATCATTGCACCACTCCGTGGCCACGAATTCGCCGTAATGCCGGTAGGTCAGCCCGGCGCGCGCCACGTCGCCCCAGAGATAGCCCGTGGCCGGTTCGTTCACGTCCGGGATACCCTGCTGCAGCGGATATGCGTTTTCGACCTCGCCTTCGTAATCGTAGAGGCGCTCGCCGCCGCGATAAGAGATCTCCCAGGTCTTTTCCGTGTAGTCGCTGGTGATGGCGGCGGTGGACCACACGTGCCCGTTTCCCGAGACTTCGCCGCTGGTGTAGAAGTTGTCCAGGATGCCGAATTGCCGGGCGAGCGCGTGCTGGTTGGGCGTGATGTCCTCGCCGTACATCACGAGCGAGGGATCGCCGTTCGCCTCTTTCATGTCGCCCAGGATCTGGTCGAAGGTGCGGTTCTCCTTGATGATGTAGATCACGTGTTCAATCGGGCTTTTGCCGGATGCGAACCGTATCGGCGCAGGCTGGTTCTGCATGCGATTGCTCTCCACCGCCTGACGGGTGAGTTCGGAAAGCTCGCTTTGCGCCTTCTGCACATTGAGCCGCGCCACCGAACCGTGAATGAGGGTGGGGATGTAAGGGTGATTGGGCCTCGTGCTTTGCTGGCCGGGCTGCGGCGGCAATACGGTGGAGTTCGGCCCCGGCCCTTGACCCTTCCCGGTGACCACGAACAGGTCTCCGCCTTGTACAGCAAGCGCGGTCGGATACCACTCCGTAGGGATGAAGCCCAAGGCTGACACGGCAATTCCACTTGACGACGAATCCAGATGCGCGACGTCAAACACCGCCACCGAGTTCGCAGAGGCGTCGGCAACATAGAGCCGGTCGCCGGCGGCATTCTGCGCCAGGGCGTTGGGAAAGGTCCCGTAGTATTTTTCGCCTGGAAACTGAGTGGAGAGCAGCGCTGTCAGCTGCCCGGTGGCGGTATTCACCGCCGCCACCCGGTCGGCGTTGGCCAGCGTTACGTAGAGTCGATCTTCACCAGGACCGAGCAGCAGAGCCGTGGGATGCGATCCCGGGCGCGTGGGCTCAGTCGGCGGCAGCAACGGTATGCGACGCGCCACCGTTCCGGCGCCGAGGTCCAGCTCGTCCACTTCAGACGCGTTCCACAAACTCACCCAGGCGCGCTTGCCATCGCGCGTGGCCGCCACCGCATAGGGATACGAAGCCGGGACGTCGTCATGCGTACTGATGTCGCAGCGATGAATGGTCTCGCCGCTCGTGGCATCCAGCAGCAGGACGTCGTCGGATAGATCGTCTGCGACGAGCAAGCGCTCGTGACCTTCTTCGCCGGTCACGGCCAGACCAGCAGGGTAGGGAATCGCCATGCCGGCCGGCAGCAAACGGTTCACCTTCGTTTTTTGATTGGCTTTGAGCGGCTGCAAGGGAATCTTGATGAAATGCTCCGGCGCGATGCGGCCGCCGTCAAAACTGTAAACCGCGATGCCGTTCCCGGTGTCACCAGGCTCGATGCCATTGTAGTCGGTGATCGAAGCGATCGAAGCGTAGAGATGGTGGCCGCCCGGGCTGAAAGCGAGACCCAGAAAATAAGTCTGGTGTCCTCGCCTGGCGAGCCGAGCGTCGGGATAATCCGAGAGCTGGTTGGTTTCGAGGTCGAGCACGGCAATCGACTGGTTATAACCGGACTCCGCCGTCCCGTAGCCGTTATTGAGGATGGCAAGATACCGACCGTCAGGACTCACCACCGCCGCCGTGGGAAAGCTGTTGCTGCGCTGGGGATCCCCGGGCGCAGGCGTGATCAGCATCTTGCTGCTGGATAGACTGATCTCGCGGGGCGCGGATTTCTCCTGCGCCCAGGTTGTGGCCGCACGATCACGCCAGACGCCCGCCAGGCTCGCGATCAAGCCTGCTGTCAGAAGAACCGGAATCCAAGCTCGCATTCGTCCCTGGCTTGTTTTCATGGCCTGAAAACCCCTTCCCAGATTTTCGTCCGCACGTATTCTACACCTTTTAGGTTTCACCTAAGTTGCACCGCTCCGGCAGGTGCGCTGGTTCACGCGGGTATCGCCGGGCGACCCCGCGGTGATTCCGGCGTTAGAATCCTGTTGCCGTATTCGCTCACGAATTCACGAGGCCCGAGCGTTTGTTTGGTAGCATAAAGACAAGTAGCGGTCGACCCGCGTTCAGTCGCGCTACCACTCAGGCAAGGTCAACTCCGCACCGCAGCCGGCGAGGGAGTACAGCTTGCCGACGGGAGGTGAAACGCCGTGATTATTTCCATGCGCCGTCATGCCACCAAGGAAGAGATCGAGCACGTCTGCGAACGCATTCGCGAGTTTGGATACAAGGTCCATTCCATCGCCGGCGAGGAGCGGGTGGTGATTGGCGCGGTCGGCATCGGCGATGTCACCGCCTGCCTCGAAAGCCTGGAAGCGGCGCCGGGCGTTGAGAGCGCGGTTCGCATCTCTGCCCCTTACAAGTTCGTGAGCAGGGAATTCAAGAAGGAGCGTACGCGCGTCCGTGCGAATGGCGTCGAGGTGGGCGGCGACGAATTCACGGTGGCGGCGGGGCCGTGCTCGGTGGAGAGCGAAAAGCAGATCATGGAGACGGCGCAAGGCGTCTCGGAGGCGGGCGCCAGGATCCTGCGCGGCGGCGCCTTCAAGCCGAGGACCTCGCCCTACGACTTTCAGGGTTTGGAGCTCGAAGGCCTGAAACTTCTGGCCAAGGCCCGCGCTGCCACCGGCCTGGCGGTGGTGACCGAGGTCATGAGCGACCGCGACGTGGGCCTGGTGGCGGACTACGCGGACATCATGCAAGTGGGCGCCCGCAACATGCAAAACTTCTCGCTGCTGAAAGAGCTCGGCAAGTGCGGCCGGCCGGTGCTGCTGAAGCGCGGCATGAGCTCGACCCTCAAGGAGCTCCTGATGTCGGCCGAATACATCACGGCACACGGCAATCCCCATATCGTGCTGTGCGAACGAGGCATTCGTACCTTCGAAACCGCCACGCGAAATACCTGCGATCTTGCCGCTGTGCCGGCGCTCAACGAGTTGACACACCTGCCGGTGATTGTGGATCCCAGCCATGCAACGGGCAAGCGCAGCCTTGTGTCCGCGGTTTCTCGTGCGGCGGTGGCGATTGGAGCGGACGGGGTGATTGTCGAGGTCCACCCGTGTCCTGAAAAAGCCTACAGCGATGGCGCTCAATCTTTGGATTTGGACTCCTTCAGGAAGATGATGCGCACGCTGCAGGGCTACCTGGCGCTGTGGCGCGAGGCCCGCAAGTCAGAGCCTGAAATCGTCTCCGCGCCGCAAGCGTCACCATAAACGGCTTTGCCTTTTTCAACCGCATGGTTAAGCTGTAAGTTGAGTTTGAAAACCAAGCTTCCAGGGTGAGGGCGCTATGGGCCATCCACTTCTCGATCTCAGGGGCAAGACCGCCGTTGTCATCGGCGGAACCAGTGGCATTGGCTTGACGTTGGCCAAAGGTCTGGCGGTGGCGGGGGCCGATGTCGTGGCGACGGGGCGCCGCTCCGACCTGGTCCGCTCCGCTGCCGATGGAATCAGGGCGCTCGGCCGCCGTTCGCTTGACGTCAGCTGCGACGTGACGGAATCTTCCAGCGTCGAGCGCCTGCGGGACGCGGTTCTCAGCGAGTTCGGAGCCGTGCAGATCCTTGTCAACTCCGCGGGCCGGACGAAGCGTATGCCAACGCTCGATTTTCCCGAGCCCGAGTGGCTGAGCATCCTCGACACAAACCTCACCGGAACCCTTCGGGCGTGCCAGGTGTTCGGCCGGCACATGATCGAACGTGGCTACGGGCGCATCATCAATATCGCTTCGATCTCTTCTCTCGTGAGTCTCAGGGAGGTGACCGCATACTCGGCCAGCAAAGCCGCAGTCGCATCGCTGACCAAGTCTCTGGCGATTGAATGGGCCGAGAAGGGCGTCACCGTCAACGCCATCGCGCCCGGCGTATTCCGCACAGATCTCAACGCCGGTCTGCTCGATGGCACCGAGCGCGGCCGCGAATTTCTGTCACGCACGCCGATGAGACGATTCGGCCGGCTGGAGGAGTTGATTGGCGCCGCAGTTTTCCTGGCTTCAGAAGCAGCGAGTTATGTCACGGGTCATATTCTGCTGGTGGATGGCGGAATGCTGGCGAGCGGCGTCAATAGCTAGCATTCAGTCTACAAAAGAGAAGCGGCGATCGAAGAAACGCCCGGCCCGGGAGCAAAAAGATTCCAGCGGTCAGAGTGGGCCCAATCGCGCCTTGGCATGATTGGTGTGCAGTATATTACTGCGCCCCTCGCGCACGGCATACACAAACCGGCGAGCCAAATCGCGAATCACATCGTGCGCACGTGACTTGATGGCTTGTTTCATCACGAGCTCTGCGCCGACTCCGAGCGCGGCTGCTCCGGCGAGAATGAAGTCGCCGGCTGTGTTCAAGTTCACGCCGCCCGTGGGCACCAGGGGGATGTCCGGGAAGGGTCCCTTCAATGCTCTGATGTATTGAGGTCCGCCGACTTGGGCGCAGGGGAAGATCTTCACAAAGTCGGAACCCGCATTCCAAGCGGTCAGAACCTCGCTCGCTGTCAGGGCCCCCGCCATCACGAATCTGTCTTCTTCAACACCAACCTTGACGGTCTCGAGACCGACATCGGGAGTCACCAGAAATTCCGCTCCGGCGTCGAGGGCGCGGCGCGCCGTGTCGCGGTCCCGGATTCTTCCGGCGCCGATCAGCACGTTCGTTGAAGAGAGTACGAATTCCCGAAGCGTCTCGATCGTGTGAAGATCGAGAATCGTGAATTCAACAATCGGAATGCCGCCCTCGGCAAGCGCCGTGGCGGCAAAGCGCGCCTCCTCGAGTGACGAAGCCTCCAGCACGGGGATGATTCCTACTTCGGCGATCCGGGTTCGAACCTCGTCCTTTTTCATCGGGGCTCCGTGAAGTTTTTCAGCACCGTCCTCGTGACGCCATCCAGCATGGTATCAGGAGCGCTCTGACGAAGGTATCTGTTATGGGCATCGAGGATGATGAGTCGGGAGCGAGAAGCACCCCCTCTGACAAGCCAGCGGAGATTCCGGTAGTGTCCTAATTTGGTCCGTAATATTTGTCATCACCGTCCTGTGGCACGGGGGAGATCGTCTTCTCACGGGCTTGGAGTCTGTCCGCGTCTGTCACCTCTTCTCGTCTAAAACTCTTGGTTGTGGGAGTGTAAACGAAGCGAAAGATGTAGGCCTCGGGTTCCGTTCCGCTAAAGACGTGCCGATACCTCACTACAACCAAGAGCACAAGCCAATTGTCATATGTGTCGAGGCCAGCAGATTTATCTCTGACAAACCTATCTATATCAACGATTTCGCCCGCAACTTCGATGTTTTCGGAGCCTCCGAGCATCTTATCGACTCCGCCGGAATTGATCTGTCCTATCCTCAGTACCTGTCTTTTCCAGTCGAAAAACCCGCAGTGCATTTCGTAGCCCGATATCTGGGCTACGGTACGTCCCATGTTAACCAACCTCAGACCGATCGTAACCAAGTCGGTGTAACGAACCAGTTCAGGGACAACTCGTGCTCGTTCGCTGGAAACCACTGCGTCTATTTGGCGTTTGAGCGCCCTGAGAGTATGGTAAGCCATCGCAACGGCAAAAATGCCGATCATCACCAGTGCGAGGTTGGGGAGGTTTTGAGGCAAAAGCAGTTCATGGTGGTAGCTTGGCGCCTTAGCCTCATGGCGCTGTTCCTCCCCCTTGGTGGTCTGCTGATTTACTACGATGACCGTCCCCGTTCCCGTGCCGTCCGATTGTTGTTTCGCTGCGGCGGAGTTATGCTCACTGGCCTTGCTTTGGGCTTTGGCTTTTTCCCCATATACCACCAAGGCTGCGAAGACGAAGGCGGCAATGATGATTCTCATGGCCGGAATATCGTACCACAAAAATATTTCTTGACAAGCTTAGATTATTGGGGTACAGTATTTATCGGAGGCGGGGATCAAATGGCGAACATGCTCAGCACGGAAAAGCAGGCGATGATAATCGGAGCGCTGGCGGAAGGCTCAAGCATCCGGTCAATCGAGCGCATGACGGGCGTGCATCGTGACACGATTATGCGTCTTGGTGTGAAGGTCGGCCAAGGATGCGCGGCTCTTCTTGACAGCAAGATGCGGAACCTGCCTTGTGAGAATCTACAGGTCGATGAGATTTGGGGATTCATCGGCAAGAAGGAGCGTCACGTCCGGCCCACAGATGACCCGCAAGTTGGAGACGTTTGGACGTTCTGCGCTATCGACGCCGATACCAAGCTAGTGCCCGCGTTCAAGGTTGGCAAACGCGACAAAGCCACGGCAAATGCCTTTGTGTCTGACATGGCCTCACGGCTCTCCAGGCGCGTTCAACTGTCGAGCGATGCGCTGAGGGCGTACGTTGACGCCGTAGAACTGGCGTTCGGCTCGGAAGTGGACTACGCCCAAGTCATCAAGGAATACGGGCAGGATGACTCGCAGAGTCCAGAGCGCAAGTACAGCCCTCCGAAGGTTCTTTCGGTCGAGAGACGCCGCGTCACCGGCAACCCTGATATGCAACTGGCCTCCACTAGTTACGTTGAGCGCCTGAACGGAACCACTCGGCTTCACATGCGGCGCTTGACCCGCCTGACCTACGCTTTCAGCAAGAAGCGTGAGAACTTCGAAGCGGCGGTCGGCCTCCACTTTGCCTATTACAACTTCTGCTTGCGCCATGCCTCCCTGCGTTGCACTCCGGCGATGGAAGCCGGAATCGAGCGCGACTTCTGGAGCGTGCCCGATCTTCTGGAGGAAGCCGCATGACAACCGTAGCCAAGAAATTTATAGAGTTGTCGGACATCCTTGCACTGAGTTTTGTTTGCAAGGAATGTGGCGTCAGCGTGTCGGTCTCTCCAAAGGAATATCAGGCGCGGAGAAAAAAGGTTGGCTTCCTGAAGGAGTGTCCAATCTGCAACCATCCTTGGACGCAGGTCGGTGGTTCGACGTGCGAGCTTACGATCTTCAAATTCGTAGAGGCTTTTGGTGATTTGGCGCAGATTATCAGCAGTGATGAAGGCTCTTTTCCTGCAGGATTCACATTAGCCATCGAGATCAAGAATGAAAAGCTGGAGCCTCCGCGATGACGGCCAAAGCCTACATTTCGGAATTGCAAAGCATCATCCGTAAATTACATGGCGCGGAAGCCACGCACGTCAAGACCGTGCCAGTCAAAGACACATTCAGAGGCCAGACGGTGTGGGAAGGGCTTGTCGAGGTTTTCGAGTTGAAGGGTCATCCTAAAGCTAAGATGCTGTACGCTTGGTCACATGATACGGACGATCCAAAGCAGCCCAAGCGTCACGTGACCGTGTTACACGTCCATCCGATTACCTCACCGCTGCTGGCGGTACGAGCCGCTATCGCCAAGGAGTTCAGGGACGGTGAAGCAGCCGAAGAAGCGTAAGGCGGGGAGGCCGCCACTACCGAATGGTAGCGCTAAGGTAAGAGCCTTGCGAGTGCGTGTTACTGCCCAAGAATTGAAGGCGATTCAAGTCAAGGCAGCTAAGGTAAGCCAGACGGTTTCTGAGTGGATAAGAGCCGTCGTTAGCGCTGCCATTGCTGGATAGGCAATTTTAATGCCGTTCAAATTAGGACACTACCGAGATTCCAGGAGTGAATCCCAGGAGATGGGGCGCTTGGGGGCCAGCGTGAAGCTCGGCTCCGCTCAATGTTTTCAGTGGTTTTGGAGGGCTTGTGACGGCGGGGCTGAAAAGCCCCGCCCTAACGAGGCCCGACAAATCGTTTTTCAACAGACTGCTAGATGTAGTGGTAATCTGACCCTTGTCACGCAATCGGTAGCTTTCTTGTAAACCTTTGAAAAATAAATGAATTTCCAAACAAAAGGCTTGACAGCCGCCTCGATATAGTGGTAAAAAATGGTTCTGCTGTATAAAAAAGTGTCCTAAAGTGGACAGAGCTCAGGTAAAAGAGTGTTTCGAGGAGCACACAAGGCGACCGTGGACCCCAAGGGGCGGCTCAAGATCCCGAGCGAGTTCAAAGACATCATCGACCGGGACTTTGGATCCAAGTTTTACGTTACCAGCCTGCGCGGCGACAAAGCGTCACTCTACCCATTTGCGCAATGGGAGCGAATTGAAAAGAAACTGGCTGAGCTGCCGACCATGCATCCGGCGCGCAACAAATTCCTGGACCGCACCAACTACTGGGGCCAGCTCGTGGACATGGACTCGCAGGGCCGCGTGCTGCTTCCTTCCCGATTGCGGGATGCCGCCGGGGTGCTGGGTGAGGTCGCGGTGATGGGCTACCCGGATAGGCTCGATGTTTGGAAGCCCGAACGTTTCTCGGAGTACCTCGACAACCAGCCGATCACGCTGGACGACGAAAAGGCCTGGAGCGACTTGGGAATCTAGGGCCTATGATGAAGTGAAATGTGGCGAGCGAGGCGGCAGGCGGCCAAGGCGTAAGCATCCATCAACCGGTGCTGGTCGAAGAAGTAACGGAGTTCCTGAATGTTCGTGCGGACGGTTTTTACATTGACGCCACGTTGGGCGGCGCGGGGCATGCGCAAGCCATTCTCAGGCGGCTTACCAGCGGGCGCCTGCTCGGCATCGATCGCGACCCTTCAGCAATCGCTGCGGCGCGCGAGCGCCTGGCCTCTAGTGGTCAAAAGGTGACGCTCGCGCAAGGCAACTTCGGCGAAATCGACGCCCTGCATGCGACTGCCGGGTTCCCGCCGGCGGACGGCATCGTCGCCGATTTGGGCTTGAGCTCCATGCAACTCGCCGATCGCTCGCGCGGCTTCAGTTTCGCCCTTGAAGGGCCGCTCGATATGCGAATGGATCCGGCGAGCGAAGTTTCGGCAGCGGATTTGGTGAACTATTCGAGCGAGCGCGAGCTTTCTGACCTGATTTTCAAGTTTGCAGAGGAGCGCCGCTCGCGCCAAATCGCGCGAGCCATTATGAGGGCCCGGCCGATTCGAACATCCACCGAACTGGCGCAGGTGGTGACGCGAGCGATTCCCTCACGGCCGGGCCCTCACCAGATTCATCCCGCCACCCGAACGTTCATGGCGCTTCGTCTGGCCGTGAACAACGAGCTTGGCAACCTGGAGCAGTTCCTGGCTCGCGTGCTGACGGTGCTCGCGCCCGGCGGCCGGGTGGTGGTGATCAGTTTTCACTCGCTCGAAGACCGGCTGGTGAAGCAGGCGATGGCGGCCTGGCGGCAGGAGCGTAAGGCCCTCGTTCTGACGCGGCATGTGGTGCGTCCCGACGAGGAGGCGATTCACAGAAATCCCCGCTCGCGCAGCGCCAAGCTGCGGGCGGCGGCAAGAGTCGAAGATCCCGCAGCAGGGTTCGGGGACAACGCCGGTTCGGGATTGGTCCGGTAACCGGCGAAAACGGAGGAAGGTTACCATGGCGACTGCCGCTCAAGTTCTTCCCGCTCCGCGGCGACGTTCTCGTCACACCCTGGCCTCGGGGCGCGCCCCCGTGCGTGAGGTTTATTTCGTCAAGCGCATCGACAACTCGCGGCTCGTGCGCGAGGTGGACCATTCCAGACACCGGAAGTTTTACGCCTTGGCAGGTCTCACCGGCCTTGCCTTTCTCCTCTGCTTCGCCTATGCCTGGCAACACTTCCAGTGCGTGCGTTACGGCTACCAGATCGAGCAGTTGCGCCAGCGGCAGATCTCGCTGGAAAAATGGAACCGCGAACTGAAAGCGGAGGAGCAGCGTCTCGATAACACGGAGTTCATCGATGGCAAGGCTCAATCGGAACTGGGTCTAAAGCCGGCGGACCCCGCGCAGGTGGTGAATGCGGATCAAATGCCGGACGGTCAGTTCTCTCCGGCTGAGCCGCAGCTCGCTGAGAGCCGCCCGATCCCCAGCGCCGCCATGGCAGAGCTTCGCCGCACCCGCTGATGGAGTCATAATGGGCCGCTCCTCCTCGCTTCCTCGCCGGGTAAATCCCGCCCGGCCCGTCAATGCTAATTCTCCGCACCGCGTCTTCGCCTTCGGCGTTTTTCTGTCCGTGTGGATTCTGCTGATTCTGGGCCGCCTTTACGGGCTCGAGGTGATCGAGTACGTCAAATGGCTCGCCGTTGAGCAGAAGCAGCAACAGCACACGCGGCCCCTGCCTGCCTTGCGGGGCACCATCTATGATCGCGCGCGTCGCGAACTTGCTATCGCGGTTCCTGTGGAATCCGTGGGCGCGGCGCCGCGCGAAGTGCAGGACCCCGGCATCGCCGCCACCCTGCTCGCGCCGCTGGTCGGCGTTGCGGCAGGCGAGCTCGAGTCGCGCCTCCATAATGCCCGCCGATTCTTCTTCGTGAAGCACGGAATCTCAGACAAGCTTGCCGAGCGCGTACGAAGCCTCGGTTTGGCCGGAATCTCGGTCGAGTCAGAGATGAAACGCGTCTATCCCAGGGGGTCTCTGGCCGCAGCTGTCATGGGCTACGCCGGCACCGAAGATCAGGGTCTGGCCGGGCTCGAGTCAGGCCTGGAGAGCATGATCGCCGGTCAGCCGGGCCGTATGCTGCTCAGCGAAGACGCCCACGGCCACGTGTTTCATTCGACCGAGTGGAAAGGCCAGCCCGGCGCCAATGTGGTCCTGACCCTCGACGCCGACATTCAAGGGATTGTGCAGACCACGGTGGAACAGGCCGTGGCGGACCACCATGCTGCCGGCGCGGTTGCGATCGTGGAGGAGCCTTCCACCGGCCGCATTCTCGCCATGGTCAGCGAGCCTACGTTTGATCCGAATCGCTATGACCAGTTCAAGCCCGACACCCGCAACAACCGGGCAATTCAGTGGGTTTATGAACCGGGCTCGATGTTCAAGCTGGTGACCTATTCCGGCGCCCTCGAAGAGGGGCTGACCTCGCCCGAAGAGATGATCGATTGCCAGATGGGTTCGATTACCATCGATGGCCATGTGATCCATGATGACGAGCGCTTCGGCGTGATGACCATCGAGCAGGCTCTGGCGCATTCCAGCGACGTGGCTGCCATCAAGATCGGGCTGCGTCTTGGTCAGGATCGCTTCTATCAGTACATGCGCCGGTACGGGTTTGGCGCGCGCACCGGCATTGATCTGCCCGGCGAGGAACAAGGATTGCTCAAGCCGCCGGAGCGCTGGTCCGGCATCTCGATCGGTGCGCTCTCCATGGGGCAGGAAGTAGGCGTGACGGCGCTGCAGATCGTTTCCGCGTATTCGGCCATAGCGAATCGCGGCGTATTGGTTCCGCCGCGGATCATCGATCATTTTGAGCGGGGCTCCCTGTTGACCGAGCCGCAACCCCGCCCCAGCCGGCGAGTGCTGAGCGAGCGGACCGTCCAGATCATGAAGCACATGCTGACCACCGTCGTTCAGGAGGGTTCAGGGCGGAAGGCGCAACTGAACGGCTATTCAGCGGCCGGCAAGACCGGAACAGGACAGAAGATTGATCCTTCCGGAGCGTACTCGCACCGCCACTTTGTGTCTTCCTTCGTGGGCATGGCGCCTGCTGGGCATCCTGCCATCGTCGTGCTGATCTCGGTTGATTCGCCGGTGGGCGCCTACTACGGAGCTGAAGTGGCGGCTCCTGTTTTCAAATCCATTGCGGAGCAGGTCCTGACGCGCATGAACGTGCCGAAGGATCGGCCCACGACGACGATTGCGGCGAATCGCGTCCCTCCCGGCGCCGCAGCTCTTTGGAAGCCTGCGAGGCATTCTGAGGCGATCGAAGATGGACCGCCCCCGGAGATCTCGACGCACGACGGCCTATCCCGCGATGAGATAGCCTCCAGCGTAAAGCCTGTCGCCCTGACGAACGCCTCCGCTAAACCGCCCGACACGATGGTGCTCCCCAGCGGGCCCTTGGTTACAGTTCCGGACTTGACGGGCCTTGCGCAGCGCCCGGTTGCAACTCAATGCGCGGCCCTCGGCCTCGACCTGGTCTTCAGCGGGAGTGGACTCGCTTCGGAGCAATACCCTCAGGCTGGCGGCAAGGTACCGCAAGGAACAAAAATACGGGTCCGGTTCGAACGGTAGTCTCTCCACGATAGAATGAAGGCTGAAGGATGAAGCTGCTCGACTTGCTGGAGGGCCCTGCCGGACTCGATCTCAAGGCCGACCCCGCCTTGGAAATCCGCTCCATCGCCTATGACTCGCGCCGCGTAGCGCCGGGCAGCCTCTTTTTCGCCATTGCGGGTGAGAAGGATGACGGGCACCGCTTTGTTCCTGAGGCGCTCGATCGTGGTGCGGCGGCGATTGTAAGTGAACGCGAAGCTGCGGCGGGCAACGCCGGGGCGCAGTCAAAGTGGGTTCAGGTCCCAGCGATTCGACGCGCCCTGTCGGAAGCCAGCCGGCGATTCTACGGACATCCGGAGCGCAAGCTGCGTCTGGTAGGAATCACCGGGACTAACGGCAAGACGACCACCGCCTACCTGCTGGAAAGCATTTTCAAGACGGCAGGACTCTCCGCCGGACTGTTCGGCACGATTGAGTATCACGTGGCCGGCAAGATTGTTCCAGCATCGAACACGACTCCGGAATCACTCGATCTCGCTGCGCATCTGGCCGAGCTGGCAGGAGCCGGCGCCCGGATTGTCGTCATGGAAGTCTCATCACACGCCCTGGCGCAGGAACGCGTCTGGGGTTTCCCGTTCGCGGCTGCCATCTTTACGAATCTCACTCGCGACCATCTCGATTATCACGACACGATGGAAGAGTACTTTCGAGCGAAGCGGCGCCTCTTCGAAGGCTTGGGGACTGCGCCGCCCGGCGCGGCGGTTATCGGCGTCGATGACGCCTATGGAGCGCGACTGTTGGAGTTTTCGTATCCGCATCTCGTGACCTACGGCTCCCGCCCCGAAGCTATGGTGTGCGCCAAACGATTCGTTCAGGACTCTTCAGGCATCAAGGCGCAGCTTATGACACCCGAGGGGCCGCTCGAAATCAACTCAGGCCTGATGGGGCGGCCGAATCTTATGAATATTCTGGCGGCGGTGGCCGCCGCCCAGAGCCTCGGTATTCGCGGAGATCAGATTCAACAGGGCGTCGCGGCTCTGCGCCTGGTTCCTGGCCGCTTCGAGCGCGTCGAGGCAGGCCAACCCTTTTTGGTTCTCGTGGACTATGCCCACACTGACGATGCCTTGCGAAGTGCTCTTAGCACTGCCCGCGAGTTCACTCGCGGCGGACGACTGATTGTCGTGTTTGGATGCGGAGGCAATCGCGACCGATCCAAGCGGCCCCTGATGGGCGAGGCCGCGGGCTTGCTGGCAGACTTGATCGTGCTGACCTCAGACAACCCTCGCAGCGAGGATCCGTTGACCATCATGAATGATGCGCTCGTGGGCCTGCAGAGGACGGGAAAGCCGTGCGACCTGGAGGCTGATCGCGCCGCCGCCATCCGCCGCGCTCTGGAGCAGGCTCGGGAGGGCGACGTGGTGCTGATCGCCGGGAAGGGGCACGAGACCTACCAGATTTTCAAAGACAAAAGGGTGCCGTTTGACGATCGCGAAGTCGCGCGGCAGGCGCTCGAAAGTCTGGGTTATGGTGCGCCAAAAGAACAGAGCCGCGCCTGATCGGTTGGCTGACACGGAAGGGTAGTCAAAATGGAGCTCTCGCTGGCGGAAATCGCCGGCATTCTGGGATCGGTGTCCGGAGCGCCGGAGCGGGTCGCACACAGCTATTCCATCGACTCGCGGACGCTCGTCCCGGGCGCGCTTTTCTTCGCCATCACGGGTCCAAACTTTGACGGTCACGCCTATGTGGCCTCGGCTCTCGAACGCGGCGCCGCGGGAGCGGTTGTGCATCGGGAATGGGCGGCTACGGCGCCCGTGTCTCTCGCGCCGTTTCTGATCGGCGTGGCGGATACGGTCTTGGCCTTGCAGGACCTCGCGAAGGCGGTGCGGCGGAAATGGGGCCGGCCGGTGGTTGCGGTCACGGGCAGCACAGGCAAGACCACCGCGAAAGAGCTGATCGCAGCCGTGCTGGCGGGGCGCTACGCGGTGCACAAGTCAGCGGAGAATCTGAACAATCATCTCGGCGTACCGCTCACGCTGCTCGCCCTCAGCAACGCGCATGAAGTCGCGGTGCTCGAGTTCGGGATGTCTCACGCCGGCGAGATCGCGCGTTTAGCCGGGATCGCCGCTCCCGCGCTCGGCGTGGTGACCAACGTAGCTCCGGCACACCTTGAGTTCTTCGATTCCCTGGAGGGAATCGCGGCCGCCAAGCGCGAATTGATCGACAATCTCGCCTCCCCGGCGACCGCGATCCTCAACTACGATGACGACAGGGTTCTGGGCTTTCGCCAGAGCTTCACCGGCCGCGTGGCGACTTACGGATTCGGCATGGGCGCGGACTACCGCGCCGTGGCCTACCGGCTGGAGAAGTCCGGGAATTCGCTGCAAAGCATCTTCAGGGTTCGCGGTCCGGACTGCGAAGCCGAGTTTCACCTCCCGCTTCCAGGTCGCCACAACGTTGCAAACGCTTTGGCCGCGCTCGCCGTGGGAAAACTGTTGGGCGTGTCGCCTGGCGCCACGGCGGGGGCGTTGGCCGGTTTCAAACCTTTACCGCACCGGGCCGAGATTGTTCGGGCTGCGTCAGGCGGAACGCTAATCGACGATTCCTACAACTCCAATCCGCGCGCGCTCGACCAGATGCTCGAACTGCTGCGGGATTGGCCTGGAGCCACGCGCCGGATCGCGCTGGCCGGGGAGATGCTCGAACTGGGACCGTCCTCGCCGGAGCTGCATCGCGTTGCGGGCCGCCATTGCGCTCAGAATCGAATCGATTGGCTGCTGGCGGTGCAAGGTAACGCGCGCTTCATGATCGAAGGCGCGGTCGAAGCGGGCTTTCTGCGAGGTCAGGCACGCTTCTTCGCCGAATCCATGGAGGCGGGGCGCTTCTGCCGGTCCATCGTTCAGGCCGGAGATGTAGTGTTGGTGAAAGGCTCGCGCGGAGTCCACTTGGAAAAAGCGCTGGAGCAGCTGATGGATAGTGGGTCAGGCTGAAGGAGAGGCGGCGTCGCGCCGCCATGCGTGGCGGGGTAAACCCGCCGCTACGCGCTCCCTTGAATGGTAGTGACGGCGTTCGGCCGATTTTATGTTCTATTTTCTCTATCTCAGATTTCACACTCATCTCCACGTGCTCAACCTGTTCCGCTACATCACCCTTCGAACGGGCTTCGCCAGCATTACGGCCCTGCTGCTCTCAATCATCGCAGGGCCCGCGACGATCGGGAAGCTGAAGGAATTTCAGATCGGCCAGTTCATCCGCGAGGAGGGACCGCAATCCCATCGCGCCAAGGCGGGCACGCCCACGATGGGCGGGGTTCTCATCAACCTATGTGTCATTGTTCCCACATTGCTCTGGACCGACCTCACCAACTTTTTTGTTTGGCTGGCCGTAACCGTCACGTTGGCTTTCGCGAGCATCGGTTTCTGGGACGACTACCAGAAGGTGCTGCAGCGGCGTAATCTGGGGCTCACCGGGCGCACGAAGATACTCCTGCAGGTTCTGGTAGCTTTCCTGTTCGGTGTGGCGCTGATGCTGCTGGCTGCGGCCGGGCGCTACTCCACCGATCTCACCTTTCCGTTTTACAAGCGCATCCATCCGAGCTTCCTGATCGGCTCGCTGTTGCACAATCCCTGGACTTACCCGTTGGGTTTCCTGCCTTTTCTCATTTTTGTGATCTTCCTGCTGGTAGGCTCGTCGAACGCGGTCAATCTTACCGACGGACTCGACGGCCTGGCGATTGGCTGCGTGATCATCTCCGCTTCGGCATTGACGGCGCTTACCTACGTGGCCGGCAATGCGGCCTGGGCCGGATATCTGGACGTAGAGCACCTGCCAGGGGTCGCGGAGCTCACCCCTTTCTGCGGTGCCATGGTGGGCGCAAGCCTGGGATTCCTCTGGTACAACGCTTATCCCGCCGAAATTTTCATGGGCGACGTGGGCTCGCTGTCGCTCGGCGGATCGATCGCCGCCGTGGCCGTCATGATCAAGCAGGAGTTGCTCCTGCCATTTATCGGAGGCATCTTCGTGGTGGAGGCGCTTTCGGTCATCCTGCAGGTGTTCTGGTTCAAGAGTACTGGCCGGCGGATTTTTCGCATGTCGCCGATTCATCATCACTTCGAGCTTGAAGGGTGGAAGGAGTCGAAAATTATCGCGCGTTTCTGGATCGTGGCTCTGGTCTTCTCGTTGTTTGCTCTTACGACGCTGAAGATACGCTGAAAGGCAATACTGTCCGGCGGCAGCCGCCCGGAGTAGAATGCAAGATGTAGCGTCGGGTTCTTTCAGACTGCCGCGAGCCGGGATAGCCCATAAAGCATAAACGTGAGCAAGGCCGAATCGCTTCGATCCCGAATGCAGAATCTCGAGGGGAAGCGCGTGCTGGTGGCGGGTTTCGCCCGCAGCGGACGCGCCGCGGCCGACTTTCTGTACCGGCGCGGAGCGGTGGTGACGGTCTCGGACTCGCGACCGCCGTGGTCGTTTGCCGCTGAAATTCCGCATCTGCTGGGCCGGAAGATCGGAGTGGAGTTCGGCCAGCATGGCAGCGAGACTTTTGGACGCCAGGACCTGGTGGTCACCAGTCCCGGCGTGTCCTGGGAACTTCCCGCGCTTCAGGCGGCGCGAGGGCGCGGAATCCCGGTTGTTGCAGAAGTTGAGGCCGCCAGTTGGTTTTTCAAAGGAAACCTGGTGGGCGTCACAGGCTCGAACGGCAAGACCACCACCACGGCGCTGCTGGGGCGTATGCTGCAGGAATCCGGATTTCAAACCTTTGTCGGAGGCAATATCGGCGCTCCGCTGATCTCCATGGTGGACGAGTCCACGGCAGAAAGCGTTGCCGTGGTGGAACTAAGCAGTTTTCAGCTTGAGGGCACAGATTCGATGAACCCGCAGGTTGCGGTGATGCTGAACATCACGCCCAATCACCTGGACCGGCATCCCTCGTTCGAGTCTTATGTCGATGCCAAGGCGCGAATCCTTAGCAATCAAACTGAAAGCGACTACGCCGTGCTGAACGCCGATGATCCTGTCGTGGCGGGACTCGCGGAGCGCGGGCACGGCCGCAAGACCTTCTTCAGCCGCACACAGGATATACCCGAAGGACTGCTGCTCTCCGGGGGACAGGTGGTCTATCGGGTCGGGCATCTGCAGCGCGACCTGTTCTCGCCCGGCGACGTGAAACTGCGCGGAGCGTTCAACCTGGAGAACGTGCTGGCGGCCTCAGCAGCAGCCTGCGTGCTGGGCGCTGATTTCGATGCCATTGCGAAGGCGGTGCGCGAATTTCGCGGCGTGGAGCATCGGCTCGAGTTGGCGGGTCAGGTGCTGGGCGTGGAGTTCTACAACGATTCCAAAGCCACCAGCGTGGACGCCACGGTCAAGGCGCTGGGGGCTTTTGACGGCGGGGTTCACCTGATTCTCGGAGGCAAAGACAAGGGCGCGCCTTATGCGCCGCTGATTCCGCTGCTGAAGAACCGCGTGCGCGAGGTGCTGCTCATCGGCGCCGCTACTGAACGCATCGCGGGCGAGCTCGCGGGCACGGTCGACCTCGTCCCGGCGGGCGATCTGGAGACGGCCGTCCGCAGCGCCTTCAGCCGCGCACGGCCTGACGACGTGATCCTGCTCTCGCCTGCCTGCTCCAGTTTCGATCAGTTTCAGGACTACGAGGAGCGCGGGCGGCGGTTCAAGCAAATTGTGGAGGGGCTCGCGCAAGAAGGGCATGTGGCGCGTCTGCGCCGCAGCTGGCTAGGAGACGCTCGAGCGCGCCGGATTCAACCTGAAGCCGGCTCTGGCAGGGTCGCGACCACTCTCGAGAGTGCGCCCGAACCGTTTCAGCTTTCGCCGCCCGCGACAGCACCGCCGGCGACCGGGCCCGCTCGATGGGGCACTGCTAGGCCGCCGACCGCGATCCCAAGCCTTCCGAGTCCCAGCGCTCCTCCGCCTGCGGAGCTGCCAACAAGCTTGCCGGAACCACTCTTGGAGGACGAGATCAGCGAGGCCGTAGAGGCGGAGTTACCACCGAAATCGCCGGAGCTCTCTGCGCCGGCGGAAGTGCCGCCGCTACTTGTACCGGCGAGCGCAGCGGAGGAAACGCTCCCCTACGAGGAACCGGCCGCGCCCGAGCCTGCACCGGGCCCCTCCGTTTCGGCTCGCGGGCCGGAGGCAGAGAGGCTCAAGGCTCCGGAGCCTCCAGCAGTTGAACCCGATCAAACTTCGCCTGATCGGATATATGTGTACGAGCTTGATTCGGAGCAGCGGCTGCCCATGGATGCGGACGAGCCTTTCTCCGACATCGTTCTCGACCGCGGCAATGCCTACAACCTCGATCTGGACCTGAAGCCAACCCCGAGTGGCGGGGACATGCAACTTCCCCGCGACGAGCCCCTGATTTTCGAAGTTACCCCCGAGGCTCCTTCTGCCGGCGGGAGCCGCATCGATTCCACGAAACCGGCAGATGCAACGAGCCCGGCGGGCCTGATCGCGGGTTCCGGAGAAGAACCGACTCGCGGAAAGCGCCGCCGAAAGAAGGCGCCGGGCACGGAGACTTCGCAGGAGTAGTTTTCCTGGTGTCCGCTCCCGGATTCTGGCGGTTGCGTTGGAGATCTATGGCGAGAAAACTTGAGTCGGACAAGATTCTGTTTGGCGCCGTGGTGGTGCTGGTGCTGTTCGGCGCGCTCATGGTCTACAGCGCTTCGGCGGTGATGGCGGCGGAGCGCTACGGAAGCAGCTACTACTTCGTGGTACGGCAGGTTATCTGGGCGGCAGCGGGACTCGTGGTGATGGTCGCGCTGATGAACTTCGATTACCGGCGCCTGCAGAGCCCGACCATTGTGTTTCCTGTGGTCGGCCTGGAACTGGTGTTGCTCCTGGGTGCGCTCCTCTCCGGCAAGAGCCACAACGTGCACCGGTGGCTTCATCTGGGAGGGTTCAGCTTCGAGCCGTCTGAGTTCTCGAAGCTGGCGCTGGTGTTGTTCCTCGCTTATTTTCTCAGTCTGCGGCGCGATGACGTGAATGATTTCGCGCACACGCTACTTCCCGTTGGCATGATCACGGGTCTCACCGTGGGCATGATCCTTAAACAGCCGGACCTCGGGACGTCACTCGCCATCTTGTTTGTAGCGGCGTCCATGCTGTTTGTCGCCGGGCTCCGGCTCGGCTACTTCGGCCTGGCGCTGGCCACGGCGATTCCCGCGTTCTACCTCATGGTGTACCGCGTACCCTACCAGTGGAAGCGGATCGAAGCTTACCTTGATCCGAACAAAGACCCGCTCGGAATGGGTTTTCAAGCCCTTCAGGCTAAGATCGCCGTGGCCACAGGCGGGCTCACCGGTGTCGGACTGATGGAAGGCAAGGAGAAGCTTTTCTACCTTCCCGAGCCTCACAACGACTTCATTTTTGCAGTGATCGGAGAAGAGCTGGGCCTGCTGGGCGCGCTGGCCGTGGTGGTGCTGTTTGCCATCCTGCTGTGGCGCGGACTGCGCACTGCCTCTCGCTGCCGGGACCCCTTTGGACGCCTGCTGGCCGTAGGCTTGACCACCATGCTTGTGGGCCAGGCTCTCGTGAACATGAGCGTGGTACTGAGTCTGCTGCCCACGAAGGGTATTCCGTTGCCGCTCGTCAGCTACGGGGGCTCATCTCTTCTCATGGAGCTTGTGGCAGTCGGTGTTCTGCTCAACATCTCCCAACATGCTACTTGAGACTGATCCAGCGCTGATGGAACCGGCTGTAGCCTTGCTGCGAAAAGAACGTGTTGCAACTCACCGAGGCGTGCGCCCACTACGCGTGCTAGTGGTGGCGGGCGGAACGGGAGGCCACATTTTCCCGGCGCTGGCGGTGGCGGAAGAGATGGTGAGGCGGGGGACAGCATCCGTGTCCGGCGACCCGCAGTTTCAGTTTCTCGGCACGGCTCGCGGCCTGGAATCACGGCTAATCGAACGCTCCGGATTCGCTTACCGGGCCCTTCCGGCTGCAGGTCTTAAAGGAATTCGAGGATGGCGCTTCGCTAAAAACGCCCTGGTGCTGCCGCGCAGTTTCTGGAAGGCGGCGCGCGCGCTGCGATCGTTTCGGCCTGATGTGGTGATGGGCATGGGTGGCTACGTTGCCGGACCGGTGCTGCTGGAGGCGGCCGTGTTGCGCATCCCAACCATCATCGTGGAGCCGAACGCCTCACCGGGGTTCACGAACCGAGTGCTCGCGCCGCTGGTCACTCTGGTCGCGACCGGGTTCGAAGAGACTTCGCGGTGTTTCGGATCGAAGGCGCGGCTGACCGGTCTGCCGGTTCGACGCGCGTTCTTCGACATTCCAGCACGCGATCACAAGCCGCCGTTCACGATACTGATTTTCGGAGGCAGCCAGGGTTCCGCTGCCATCAATCGTGCCGTGTTGGAGGCTCTACCGCTGCTGGCTTTGAGACGGTGGCAGTTTGTGCATCAAACCGGCGAACGCGACGCAGTCGCCGTGCGCGAGGCCTACGAAAGGGCAGGTGTGGCAGCGCGGGTCCACGCTTTTATCGACGACATGCCGTCGGCGTTTGCGGCCGCGGACCTGCTGATTTCGCGCGCCGGCGCCAGCACGCTGGGCGAGGTGCTCGCAGCGGGGAAGGCAGCCCTGCTGGTCCCGTTTCCAGGCGCAACCGATCAGCATCAGATCGAAAATGCGAGGGCGCTGGAGCGCGCCCGGGTGGCGCGCGTGATCGAGCAATCTGATCTGACGCCCGAGCGTCTGGTGGCGGAGATCGATGAACTGGCCGCTCGGCCCGAGCGCTTGACGGCCATGGAACAGGCTGCCAGAAGCATGGCCGTGCCGGACGCAGCCGCTCGCATCGCCGATTTGATCGAGACGCTCGGGCGACGCGGAAGTGAACACCAAGTCTGAAGGCAATGGTTTAGATGCTGGGCAAGATCCGCAAATTGCATTTTGTGGGAATCGGCGGGATCGGCATGAGCGGCATCGCCGAGGTCATGCTCAACCTGGGCTTCACGGTGTCGGGGTCGGACTCAAAGTCGAGCCCCGTCACTGCCCGCCTGGCCCGGCTCGGCGTGCGCTTTCTTGAAGGTCACTCCGCCGAGCAGGTGGCGGGCGCGCAGGTGGTGGTCACGTCCTCCGCCGTGCGGCCGGATAATCCGGAGGTTCTGGAAGCTGCGCGGCTCGCGATTCCGGTGATCCCGCGCGCCGAGATGCTGGCCGAGCTGATGCGATTGAAGTTCAGCGTGGCCGTGGCTGGGGCGCACGGCAAGACGACGACGACCTCGATGATCGCTCTGATGCTGGCTGAGTCCGGGCTCGACCCCACCGCAGTGATCGGCGGGCGCTTGGACGCGTTTGGTTCGAGCGCTCGCCTCGGCAAGGGCGAGCTCATGGTGGTGGAGGCCGACGAGAGCGATCGGTCTTTCCTCCACTTGTTGCCGTCGCTTGCGGTGGTCACGAATATCGACCGCGAGCATCTTGAGCACTATCGCGACCTCGATGAGATCACCGCCGCTTTTGCCGCTTTTATGAACCGCGTGCCGTTCTACGGGGCCGTGGTTGCCTGCGTCGATTCGCCCTGGCGTGCCTCGATGGAGAGCGTGCGGCCGCTGCTCCAGCGGCGCCTCGTGACCTACGGAATCGAGCCTGGCGCCGATGTGACCGCGGAATCGATCGAGATCAGCCCGTCGGGTACGGAATTCACGACAGTGGCTCGAGGCCGCAGCCTGACTCGAATCCGATTGAGTGTCCCTGGCCGGCACAACATCCAGAACGCTCTCGCTGCGGTGGCCGTTGGTCTGGAGCTCGACCTGGGAGCGGACGAGATCAAACAGGGGCTCGAACGATTCCGGGGCGCGGATCGCCGGTTTCAAATCAAAGCCCAGGTGGGCGGCATCACGGTGGTGGACGACTACGGACATCACCCCGCGGAGATCCGGGCCACCCTCTCGTCCGCCCGCGATTGGGGCGCGAAGCGGATCTGGGCCGTCTTCCAGCCCCATCGTTACACGCGCACCAAGTTCCTGATGGACGATTTCGCCCGCTGCTTCGAGGGCGTGGAGTGCACCTACGTGCTCGATATCTACCCCGCCAGCGAGCCGCCGATTCCCGGGATCACATCGGAACGGCTGGTGGCCAGAATGCACGAGCTGGGGTTTGACCGGTCCGAATATGCGCCCGCGGATGACGATCTGATCGCGCGCCTGGTCCCGAAGTTGGAATCCGGCGACATGGTTTTGACCATTGGCGCCGGCAACGTTTGGAAGCTGGGTGAGGCGCTGGCGGCAGCGCTGTTGCCGCTCGAGGCCGGGGCCGGCAGCGCCAGCGGCAAGTGACAGGAAGGTTCTGCACAGGCTTACATGTCCCGCGATTTTGACAGGTCGAGCGACGCTGAGCTGGAGCCAGGCTATCGCCGGCGCCAGAAGGCCGTGCCCGTGTCTCGCAGGCACGGGTCCGCGCCTCGACGGTTCCTGGCCTGGATCGCCAAGGCAGTGCTGTTGATTCTTCCCATCGGCGCGGCGTTCCTGCTGCTCGCCTGGTACGTCCTGAATTCATCGCGCTTCGATCTCGCCGGAACCGACGCCGTGATCCTGAGGGGCAATCACTTCGTTTCGCAGGCGGAGGTGGCCGCCGCCATAGGAGCTGGCGCTCAACCTAACCTGTTCCGGCTTTCACTCGAGGAAGCCCGGCGACAGGTGGAGGCGATCCCATGGGTGCGCTCGGCCAGTTTGCGGCGCGTTTATCCCGACAGGCTGGAGGTGGACGTTACCGAGAGAAAGCCTACCGCCTTCGTGAATTTGGGGGGAGGTGTCAAGCTGGTGGATGCGGATGGCGTGACTCTGGAGAAGCCGGCGGATTCCTCTTTTGATTTTCCCGTGCTTACGGGAATCGACAGTTCCATGAGTCTCGCCGATCGCCGGGCGCGTCTTGCCCTTTTCGACCAATTCACGCAAGAATTGAAGCTGCGCGTGAACGGAGCAGCGTGGGCTGTTTCTGAGGCCGATTTGTCCGACCTCGCAGATCTCAAAGCCCTGCTCGTCGAAGGCCGCCAAACCATTCTGGTCCACTTCGGGGACAAAGATTTCGGCCAGCGTTTTGACACGTTTTTGGCGCTGCTGCCACAGGTGCAGAGGGCTAGTCCTTCCGTCGATTCCGTGGACTTGCGGTACCGGGGACAAGTGGTGGTGAGTCCGAAGGAACGGGCGAACGCCAAGGCGGAATTGCACACGGCGCGCTGAGGCGCCTGGGAAAAATTCAGGATTGTTGCTAGCGTCAAGTCGATGAGTGCTCAATAGGGCGAAGCTCAGCATGGCACGAAGACTCTCTTACGTCGCGGCTCTCGATCTCGGTGACGGCAAGACGTGCTCGGTGGTTTGCCGTCCGGCGGAAAAGGGCAAGCTGCAGATCGCGGGATTCGGTATGGCCGAGTCCCGGGGCTGGCGCAAAGGGTCCATCAACGATTTCGACTCGGCCGTGCTCGCGGTAAAGAAGGCAGTGGAGATGGCCGAGGATGCTGCCGGGTTCTCCATCGATTCTGCTTACATTGGCGTGGGAGGACTCGACCTCAAGGGAGTCAATTCCACCGGCTCCCTCAGCCTGGGCGCGCGCCCGCGCCAAGTGACTCCGCAGGACATTCGCAAAGTGTTCGAGATCGCGCAGGGCATTGCGATGCCTGGCGATCGCCGGCTAGTGCATGCCGAGCGGCAGGAATACGTGCTCGACTCCCAGCGAGGGATCCGCAATCCAGGGGGCATGGTGGGCACGCGCCTGGAGGTAAACGTCCACCTCGTGACGGCCTCGACGCTCGCCCATGAGAACCTCGTCACGGCCGTGAATCGGGCGGGGATCGAAGTGAAAGACACGGTGCTCGAGCCGCTGGCAGCCGCGGAAGCCTGCCTCACACCGGACGAGCGCGAGCTCGGCGTGGCGCTCCTGGACATTGGCCGCGGCTCTTCCGAACTGGTGGTTTATAGCGAAGGCAGCCTGCGCTACACCGCCACGATCCCGGTGGGCGGAGAGTACTTCACGAACGATGTGGCTGTGGGGCTGCGCACTCCCATGCCCGAGGCGGAGCGCCTGAAGGTTGCCTGGAGGAATGGCGAAGCAGGCGACCCCGGGGGTTCTTTTGAAGTGCCAAGCGTCGGCGGACGGCCGCCACGAGTCGCCGATGCCGCCATGTTGCGCGACATCCTCGAGCCTCGAACTGCGGAGCTGATGGAGCTGACCGTCCACGAGCTGGAGCGGGGGCGCTTCGAACAACACTTGTCGGCGGGCCTGGTGCTGGTGGGCGGAGGGGCGAAGCTCTCCGGATTGTTGGCCGCCGCTGAGCGCGAGCTCAAGATGCCGGTGCGCCTGGGCCAGCCTTCCGGCATTGAGGAACTCGGCGACCTGCTCGATCCTGCCTTTGCCGCGACGGTGGGGCTTGTTCTTTATGGCAACCGGCGCCAGGCTCTCGATAGTTCCCAGAAGCCGGCCTGGACCGACCGGCTCAAAGCGATTTTTGGAGGCGACGGCGACGAGTAGCTGCTCGCTGCCGCGGCAACGCGCGTTGAATGGGGGGCAGATGACGTTTGACAGGAGGCGAAATGGCCGAATCCATGGATAACGGCGATCTGCGGGTGGACTTCACCGACGATATGCGGCAGGGCGCCAAACTGAAAGTGATCGGTGTCGGCGGCGGCGGCGGCAACGCCGTTAACCGGATGATCGCCTCGGGTCTTGAAGGCGTGGAATTCATGGTGGCCAACACGGACCTGCAGGCGCTTAGCATTTCGAACGCTCCCATCAAGATTCAATTGGGAGCCAAGCTCACCAAGGGTCTGGGCGCGGGTGCGAATCCCGACGTAGGCCGCCGCGCCGCGCTGGAGGATACGGAGAAGATCATCGAAGTGCTCGAAGGCGCAGACATGGTCTTCATTACAGCCGGCCTGGGCGGTGGAACCGGCACGGGCGGGGCGCCTATTGTGGCGGGCCTCGCTCGCGAACTCGGAGCCCTCACCGTGGCCGTTGTCACCAAGCCCTTCGCCTTCGAAGGCAAGCGTCGCATGACCCAGGCCGAGCAGGGTCTCGCCGAGCTGAGCGAGCACGTCGACACCGTAATCTGCATTCCCAACGAACGCCTGATGCAGTTCGTCGACAAGGGAACCAGCTTCTTCGAGGCGTTTCGGATCGCGGATGATATCCTGCGTCAGGGCGTCCAGGGAATCTCGGATATCATCACGATCACCGGAATTATCAATCGCGACTTCGCAGATATCAAGACCATCATGGAAGGCATGGGCTATGCCGTGATGGGCACCGCCACGGCCAGCGGCGAGGGCCGCGCCGTGTCAGCCACCCGCCAGGCGATTGAGAGTCCTTTGCTCGAGGACGCCTCCATCGACGGCGCTCAGGGCATCCTGCTGAATATCACGGGCTCAACGCTCCTGACCCTGCACGAGGTGCACGAGGCCTCATCGATTGTGCAGCAGGCTGCAGCGGAGAATGCCAACATCATTTTCGGCGCGGTTCAGGACGAGGCTATGGGCGACGCGGTCAAAGTGACGGTGATCGCGACCGGCATCAAGTCTGAGAAGCTCGGATTTTCACGGCTTCCGGCTGCCAGTATGCAGGCCAAGACCGTACAGCAAAGCCTCAGGAGCGCAGTGCAGAGAAGGGAACGCCAACCGTTTGTTGACACACCCGCGCCCGCCCCTGCGCCCCCCCCGGAACCGGCGCCGGTTCCGGGACCGGAAGCCCTCGCCGAGGCGGCACTGGAAGATCTCGAGGTGCCGGCCTACATCCGTCGCCGCAAGGCCGAGTCGCCGTAAAACGCAAACTGGAGAGTACTATCGCCGCGCGTTGACCGTTTCAGGTTCTGGCCTGCGGATTGCCCCTTCCGCCGGGCCCTTTCTCCCTCGGGCGCGCACGAATCATCCTACTAGGGACGTTCGAGGAGAGGTAAGCGCACCTTTGCGGTTTCTTCCCGGTTGACAGAGGGCTTGCCGTGTCTTTATAGTCCTGTAGCTTGCCCCACGAGCGCGGGCTTTCTCGGCCCGTACGAAATGAGGGGGTTCGCGGTATCGATTCGAGTGTTCTATTGCCTGAATGCGAATCTCTTCGCCGCGGCCCGGATTGACTCTTGCGAGTTGGCAGGGTTAGGTTAGGGCGGACCTTGATGGACCGGCAAAACCAATGAAGGCGGATTCGACCATCGAAGCGGTCTTCGAGAGCGATCTGAGGAACGTGGAGGCGGCGGAGGAACTCGTCCATCGGGTCTGCACGAGTCTTGGTTTCGATGAGGAGGAGCAGCACAAGATCAGCATGGCCGTGCACGAATCGATGATTAATGCCATCTGGCACGGCAACAAGAATGACCCGGCCAAGCACGTTTGGGTGCAGTTTCAGATCTACGAGGATCGTCTGGAAATTCGCATTCGGGACGAAGGAACGGGCTTCGATATCGAGCAGGTTCCGCATCCTCTGGAGCCTGGGAACCTGCTCAAGGTGTCGGGCCGGGGAATCTTTTTGATCCGCTCATTCATGGATGACTTCCAGGTGAAGAAGCTCCCTGCGAAGGGGACAGAGGTCACCCTGGTGAAGCGGCGGCAGGCCAGTACGGATCTTAATGGAGGAGGAGTTCATCGTGAGCATGAGGGCCACAATACGCCAGGTTAACTCGGTTAACGTGGTTGACCTGAGCGGCAGGATTACTTTGGGTGAAGGTTGCAGCCAGTTGCGTGAGCTGATTCGCGACCTGCTCAGCAAAGGTCAGACTAAGATGCTGCTCAATCTCGGCGACGTGACTTATATCGACAGCTCAGGCATCGGCGAGCTGGTCAGCGGTTTTACCGCAGTCTCGAATGCGGGCGGCGAGCTGAAACTATTGAACCTCACCAAGAAGGTGCATGACCTGCTTCAGATCACCAAACTTCTTACTGTGTTTGACGTGCACGATGATGAGGCCAAGGCGGTGGCAAGCTTCAAACCGTAACGGACGAAATTGAAAGGTCCGTCATCGACACCGTGGGACTGCAGGCGGTGCCCGGTACCGTCCGCTCCGGGTTCGGGCGGACGCAACTCGCTTGTGACGCGCCCTGTAGGCCCGCCAACAGGCGCGCTTGAGAGCGTGGCGTGAACGGATGGTTTTGATGGCATATCAATCCGCCCGGTGCGAACGGAATGGGCAACACGGATCTTTTAGGGTGCAATACACTGCCGGTATTTGAGGACGAAGGTCGGATGAAGCTTAAGGGAAACCAAAGCAAGGAGAACGTCACATGGCGGCAATTACGACGAAAGATGGGACGCAAATTTACTACAAGGACTGGGGCAAAGGTCAGCCCATCGTTTTTAGCCACGGCTGGCCGCTGTCGGCCGATGATTGGGACACGCAGATGCTGTTCTTCCTCAAGCACGGCTATCGCGTCATAGCCCACGACCGGCGCGGACATGGCCGTTCCTCCCAGACCGGTGGCGGCCATGACATGGATCATTACGCCGACGACCTCGCGGCGCTGACCGCACATCTCGACCTCAAGGAAGCGGTGCATGTCGGCCACTCGACCGGCGGCGGCGAGGTGGTGCGCTACCTAGCGCGCCACGGCGAAAGCCGAGTGGCAAAAGCGGTGATCATCAGCGCGGTGCCGCCGTTGATGGTGAAGACGGCGGCCAATCCGGGCGGGCTGCCCAAAGAGGTGTTTGACGGGCTTCAGGCCCAGCTCGCCGCCAACCGAGCCCAGTTCTATTACGATCTGCCGGCTGGACCGTTCTATGGTTACAACCGGCCGGGTGCGAAACCCTCTCAGGGGGTGATCTGGAATTGGTGGCGTCAGGGCATGATGGGAGGCGCCAAGGCGCACTATGAGGGCATCGTCGCCTTCTCCCAGACGGACTTCACCGAAGACCTGAAGAAGATCACCGTGCCGGTCCTGGTGATGCATGGCGATGACGACCAGATCGTGCCTTATGCCGATGCTGGACCGCTGTCGGCAAAGTTGCTGAGGAACAGCACATTGAAAACCTACCAGGGCTTTCCACACGGCATGCCCACGACTGAGGCCGACACGATTAACGCCGACCTACTGGCGTTCCTGAAAGGTGCAAAGACCACAGCGGCGGCCTAGCTTCCGTAAACATTTTCCCCCCATGCCGGGATTTCGCCACGCGCAATGTCCTGGCCGACCGTACGGGACGGCAGGAGGTGTCTGGTTACCCCTGCCGTGCCGCAGTCTCTATCGAAAGAGGTGTTCAACATAGAGTAAATAACTAATTAGTAATAACATGGACGCGGAATGCTACAACGGACTAGCCTCGAGGATTTGCGCTTGACAGCTTTCTTAGGGCGAGGTTACATTTTGGGTGCACGCCTTGACGTTCTAGCTGTTTCTCTGGTTGATCTCCAGCCGCCCAGCACCGCTTCGCGGCACTTGATTTCTGAATAGTTCGGGGGTAGGTGGATGTTGCCGAAACAACGCCTTTACACGCTTTTGATTGTTGCTCCGCACGGCAAGCTGCGAAAAGTCCAGTTGCCACACTATGTGGTCTACCTTGGCCTGGTGCTGGGATTGGGCGTGTTGATATGCCTGGCGGCACTTGCGAACAGCTACGCACGCATGTTGATGAAGGTGGCGAACTATGACAATGTGCGCAGCGAGAGTGAAGCGCTCAAGACCCAGTATCACAGCCTGGAAAACACGGTCAGCAGCACCAACGTCAAGCTCAACTCGCTCGAATCGCTGGCCACGGAAGTCGCGTTGACGTATGGCTTCGGCAGGAATTCCCGTCCGGAGCTCCCTCGCGCTTTGCTGACGCTCGCCACGCAAAGCGACTCCACTTTGGAAGCGAGCTACAACGCCTCTCTGTACGCTTTTAATCTCATGAGGGCGACTGCGCTCGACCCGCCGGTGGATCCGGTGATACGGGCGCTGATTCCTTCGCCTCGCGTTGATGCCTCCGCCATTCCAAGCCTCTGGCCCGTGCACGGACAAATCACGGGCGGATTTGGCGAACGCATGGACCCTCTGAGCGGCGAAGAGTCCGTGCACAACGGAGTGGATATCTCCGCGCCCAAGGGTACCGAAATCGCTGCTACGGGAGATGGAATTGTGGTGGAAGCGGGCCGGCACGAGTCAGGCTACGGTAACGAGGTCGTGATCGATCACGGCCGCAGCATTGAGACAAAATACGGTCATCTGAGCGAAGTCTACGTGGTAGCGGGACAGGAAGTGAAGGCTGGCGAAGTGATCGGCGCCGTGGGAATGACCGGCAAGGCCACCGGCCCTCATCTCCACTATGAGGTCCGCGTTGGCCAAGCCCCGGTGAATCCGGCAAAGTTTCTCACCCGGTGACGGGCTTGCCCAAACATCTTGTGGGCGGGCCGTCAAGACATCAAAAGACAATCTCTGACTCTCTTTCCTGAAGGCCACCGTGGGTATCCTGTTTGGCCTCACTGCGGCCGTTGCCTGGGCTGCCGCGGACTTTCTCGCCCGCCATGTTTCGCGGCGCATCGGACCCAATCGCGCCTTCATCTTCATGCAATGGGTGGGTCTGGCGCTGCTCAGTATCTACTTTGCCGCGGTCACGCCAGCGCTGTGGACCACTCTCGCGAGCCCACTATCGAGGCCGGCGCGCAATGCCTGGGAAGGGGCGTGCCTGGCCGGAATACTAAACATCGGCGCGTCGATTTCGCTTTACCGTGCGTTCGCCGCCGGGAAACTGGCGTTGGTGACGCCCATCGCGGCCAGCTATCCGGCGCTTACGGTGGTGCTGGCGTTTGCATCCGGAGAGCGGCTGAAGACGATGGCCGACGCTGGAATCGCAGTCGTGCTGGCGGGCGTCATGCTAACGGTGATACCGGGCGTGACCGCTTCCGGCCGCTCCCGCCTCCCACGGGACAAAACGGAGCGCGGTTTAGGCTGGGCGATCACGGCGGCACTTGGCTTTGGGGTGATGTTCTGGCTGCTCGGATTCCACGTGACGCCGCTCCTGGGCGGCGCGCTTCCACTATGGCTGATGAGGCTGATGGGCGCCTTCATCGTGGTTTTGTTGCCCCTCCGCCGGCAAACTGTACCCGTCATTCCACGAGGAAGCGTCTGGTGGCCGCTGGCCGCCTCCGCCCTCCTCGATACCACGGCCTTCGTCGCGAACAATGTGGGTCTCGCTCTCGGACCGGTCTCGGTTGTGACGGCGCTGGCGTCTTTGTTCGGCGCACTGGCGGTTCTGCTGGCCTGGATATTTCTCGGCGAGCGTCTGAGCCGGCGCCAATGGTTAGGCGTCACGCTGATCTTTGTGGGTGTGGCGCTGGTCAGCATCTAGGAGCGGACGATCAGGAAGCGTCACGGTCGCCGCTCGACTCGACACCGAGATCGATCCACAGCCGAAGGTCTCGAACGTTGTTGCCGGTGTAGCCCACCTCGATGGTGTCACCGAGCGCGCGGAAAAAGTGATATGAGTCGCTCGCTGCAATGTACCGGGAAGGATCGAGGTTCCTGGCCTTGGCCCGGGAAATGGTCTGCCCGTCTGCCACTGCGCCGGCGGCTGGGCTGTTGCCGTCGCGGCCATCAGTTCCTGCGCTGAGCACGGCACGATTGCGGCCCGTAATGAGCCGGGCCGCCTCCAGAGCAAACGCCTGATTGCGTCCGCCCACGCCATTGCCTGTGACGGGACAAGTGGCTTCGCCTCCAACCACGAGGCAAACGGGCCGACCCGGATTTTCTGCCGCAAGATCGTCCAGGGCGGCGCAGTTAGCACGCGCTACTTTGCGGAAGTCGGCGTCCCAGCGGCCCTCGTCCACCTTGGTTACGAGCCCTGCATTTTCGGCAGCGCCGCGCGCGGCCTCGACGGCATCCGCATTCGAGAGCAGGCGGCAATAACGTGAGCGGCCGAATCCGGTGTCGCCGGGCTTGGGCGTCTCGGGGAGCGAGCGCTGGCCAAAATAGCGGCGGATGGAGACCGGAAATTGATCGAGCAGATGATGATCCCGCGCGAGCGCGTAGCACTCTTCGGCTGTGGAAGAGTCGGGCATGGTAGGTCCCGAGGCCACCATGGAATCATGATTTTCTGGCACGTCCGAAATGAAGATCGTGAGCTGCTCCGCAGGCGAAGCGGCGATGGCCAAACGCCCGCCCTTCACCGCGGAAATGTGCTTGCGCAAAGTATTGATCTGCTCGATCGGAAGTTCGCCGGTGACCAGCGCCTTATTGAACTCGACCAGGTCATCGAGCGTCACAGACCCATCGAGCGGCTTCTCAAACAGGGCCGACCCGCCACCGGAGATTAGGAAGATGACGAGGTCGTCCGGCACGCGGCCCGAAACGAGTTCCAGCGCAGCCGCTGCTCCGCGAAGGCTGCCGTCATTCGGATAGGGATGGCCGCCTGCAAAGCAGCTAAAACGGGCCGGCCGCTCTTCGGGAATCGTGGTACTGACCAGCACTCCAGCCTCAACGGGCCCCTCCAGAATATCGTTCAGAGCGAGCGCCATGCTGCCGGCCGCCTTACCGAAAGCTATGACGCTCGGCGAGCGCTTGATCGAAACAAGGCTCTCGGAGCCGTATTGATCTGAGCGGAAGATAAGTTGGTCCGCCTGTTTCCGAATGCGCTCGTGCATTGCTCGACGGACATCAATGCACGCCATGGCCTCAAAGAAAATCTGCGTGGCGAGGAGTTTTCCTGCGTATTCGCGAAGAGATTGATTAGGATCGGTCATGCTGGCCGTCACCACTCCTGGCTTGGTCTGTGCTGAAGGCCGCTCGCTGACGGCCCTCTGTCAGCCGCGATGCTAGTATAACGATTTGGACGATTGGCGCACCTCTGAGACTCGCCGCTTATGAAGAGACGCGATTTCCTGACTTCCGTCGTTGCGGGAGCCTCCGCCGCGCTGACCGGCAATACCGCCCTACCGCAGCGCGCCCGGCGCGCCAAGCCTCATCGTGCTGCACCTGCTCCGCGCAAACTCGACCGCCTTTGTGTCTCGAGCTGGAGTTTTCGCAATTCCTTTGAGAGCACCCGCGAGAGCGGCGCAGCGGAGCCGGTGGAGAAGCTGGTTCTTCTCGATTTTCCTCAAATAGTCGCGGACCGCTACAAGGTTCACAACCTGGAATTTGTGGCGCCTCACTTTGCCTCGCTCGAACCGGCTTACCTAAACGAATTGAAGTGGAACCTCGCGGGCGCGCGTTCGCGTCTCGTGGACATTGTGGTAGACATCAAGGAGCTTCAGGATGGCGGTGGCCTCTCAGGTTCCGATCCTCCGGTGCGCGCCGCCGCGCTCGAAGCCTCGAAGAGGTGGATCGACGTTGCAAAGCAGCTGGGAGCTCGTTCCGTCTGCTGCGACCCTGGCGGCAGCGACCCGGAGAATCTGACCGCCACCATCGATTCGTACCGCAGGCTGACGGCCTACGGGCGTTCGAAGAGCATTGTCGTGCTGATCGAGAATCATGGCGAGACCGGCGCTGTGCATCCTGAAGTGCTGGCGCAGATTTTTCGCGGCGTGGGCGGGCCGTTTGTGGGCGCTTTGCCTGACTTCGGCAACTTCCCGGACAACCAAACTCGTCTGCGCGGCTTGCCGATCCTGTTTTCTTATGCGCGCACGGTCTGCCACGCCACGGGCCTGAAGTTCGACGCGAGCGGCAACGAGACCGCCTTCGATTTTCAGAAGTGCGTGCAGATCTCGAAGGACGCCGGATTCCGCGGCCTCTATTCGGTCGAATACGAAGCGAGCGGCGACGACTATGTTGGCGTGCAAGCGGTGATCAATGAGCTGCTGAGGTTTTTGTAGAGGACATCATTCCTGCAATGCGAAACGTTCACATTTTGAGCGCAGTTCGCACCCCGATTGGCAAGTACGGCGGAAGCCTCGCTGCATTTATCGCTCCCGATCTCGGCGCAGTCGCGGCACAAGCCGCGCTTGAGCGTGCAGGCGTGCGGCCCGGGGAAGTCGACGAAGTGATCTTCGGCCACGCGCGGCAGGCCGGCAACGGCCCCAATCCCGCCCGCCAGGTTGGTGTGCGATCCGGCGTGCCCGTCGAGGTTCCTGCCTACACGGTGAACCAGGCGTGCGCTTCGGGGCTGAAGGCAATCGCGCTCGGCTTCGACCAGATTATGCTCGGCCGCGCGGACGTGGTGCTGGCCGGCGGCATGGAGGCCATGAGCCGCGTTCCTTACTTTGTGGAAGGCGCGCGTTGGGGCGCGAGGATCGGGCACCAGCAGCTCGTCGACGGCATGTATCAGGATGGCTTCCTCTGTCCGCTCTCCGGCATGGTGATGGGCGAGACGGCGGAGTTGCTCGCCGGCCAGTATGAGATCTCGCGCGAAGAGCAGGATGCGTTTGCGCTCGCCAGCCAGCAGTGCGCCGCGCACGCTCTCAAGACGGGCCGATTCCTGGACGAGATTGCGCCGGTGATAATCAAGGATAAGAGAGGCGACCACGAATTCACATCAGATGAGCATCCGCGCCCGGATACCACTTCACAGTCGCTTGCCAGGCTGGCGCCGGTGTTCTCGAAGACTGGCACGGTCACGGCCGGCAACGCGTCCGGCATCACCGACGGCGCTGCCGCGATGGTGCTGGCGTCGAGCGACTGGATGAAGCGATCCAATCGAGGCACGGCGTCCCTCGGGCGCATCGCGGACTATGCGATCGCGGGAGTCGATCCGAAGGTCATGGGCCTCGGACCGGTGCCGGCCATTCGCAAGCTTCTCGCCCGCACTGGACACGCTCTTGAGAGCTACGATCTCATGGAGCTCAACGAGGCTTTCGCAGCGCAGGTGATCGCCTGCGATCGCGAGCTTCACTTCGACCGCGAGCGGCTGAATGTGAACGGCGGCGCCATCGCGCTCGGGCATCCCATCGGCTGCACGGGCGCGCGCATTGCGGTCACGCTGCTGCACGAGATGAAGAAGCGCCGCGTCCGCCGGGGTCTCGCCACGCTGTGCGTTTCGGGCGGATTGGGGATGGCGATGGAAATCGAATCGAGCGAGTGATGGCTTGCAGGCGTTGTGCGGCGCGCGAAAATGATATTGGACCGTGGCTCCCCCCAAAAGCGCGCTCTCTCGCGTACACTTCGCCAGTTACGGGAGGAACGGGTCAGGCGTTGCTGCGCTCCGTGTTTTCACTCGACAACGACGTTGCAGAGATGCCTCGGCCATTGACGTTAATGGTTCCCCGGCATGCCTTTGAGCCGCAGCCGCAGACCATCAGTTCGTCCTCGTCGTCGTAGTTGTAATCGACGGTCAATTCCTCGTCCTTTCTGATGCGGCGCAAGCTGAAGTAAAGGATATGCCCCTTCATGACGCGGGTGACCAGGTTGGGTTCGCAGGAGTGATTGATGAACTGTGCGCCCGAGCCACGCACGCTGCCGTCGATGGTCCATTCGTCGTCCAGCTCGAACAGGTACAGAGTCTCCTGCCGCCGCTTGAACTCGTCACGGTCGATTTTCTCGCCGGTGTATTCGATCACCTTACGTCCGGCAGGAATGCTCTGGCCGGCGTAGACGCCCCAGCGGTGGATCAGTGAGCGCCCAATTCGGAGGCGAAAGCAAGCGTAGCGCCTGTCGATTGCGGGCTTAGCATCGGTGGGGGTCGCAGCCATCAGCCTCCTCAGCTCTCGCGAGTGTCGCGCTTCGGCCCTATAGTGTACTTCAGGGGTGCAGGTTGAGCGACCATGATGATCTGCGATCGAACGTGCTGGATGCTCTTCAGCTTCTGATCCGCACGCCTTCCGTGAATCCGACCCTGGCGCCAGATGAGGGTTGCAATGAGGCCGCGATTGCATCCGCTGCGCGCGACTGGCTGCTGGCTCGGGACGTTCGAAGCTGGACCGATCAAGCTGCGCCCGGGCGGCTGAATGCAGTAGCTGAGGTTGGCGCAGGATGTCGTCCCACCCTTGTTTTTTGCGCGCACCTGGATACCGTCGGCACATCCGGCATGTCAATCCCGCCCTTTGAGCCCAGACTGGACGGCAATCGGGTGTACGGGCGCGGCAGCTACGACATGAAGGGAAGCGCGGCGGCCATGATGGCAGCCGCTGCCGTGCTTGCCACCGGGAGCTTTGCTGGAAGGGTTATGCTGGCGCTCGTCGCGGACGAGGAATATGCCAGCCTGGGCGCGCAGGATTTTGTGAAACGCTACCCGGCGGATGCCTGCGTTCTGACGGAGCCAAGCGAGGGCCGGCTCGTGCTCGCTCATAAGGGCTTCGTGTGGGCCGAAATCATTACTCATGGACGCGCCGCCCATGGAAGCCGTTGGGATCTGGGTGTAAGCGCCATCGGCAAAATGGGCCGCGTGATTGCCGCGCTCGAACAGTTCGATCGAGACGAATTGCGCCGCAGAACTCACCCGCTCCTGGGCTCAGCCTCTCAACACTGTGCGCTCATCAAAGGAGGCTCGGGCCTCTCCACCTACTCCGAACGCTGCGTTTTGCAGGTGGAGCGTCGAACTTTACCCGGCGAAACGCCGCAACGGGTTATCGAAGAGCTGGCGGCGGTGGTTGCGGCATGCGGTGAAGAAGCGGAAATCACTTGCCTGCTCGATCGTCCTCCACTCAGTTGCGATCCAAGGGCACACGTCGCTGAATGCGTGCGTGCCGCTGCTGAAGCGGTGACGGGCCGGACGCCGGAAGAGACAGGCGTGGGCTACTGGATGGATGCGGCGCTCTTCGCCGCCGCCGGAGTTCCGACCGTGAACTACGGACCGGCCGGCGCCGGGGCCCACGAAGCCGTGGAGTGGGTGGACCTGGACTCGGTGGTGACGTGCGCCAGGGTGCTGGTGGAGATCGCGAGACGCTTTGGCGATAACGAGAAAAACCCGGGGCCGGCCTTACTCGCGTGAAATCGAAAATCGACCGGTTGACCGAACGCCGACAATGGGCTATTTCGCGTGCGCCTCGCGGACGCTGGCCGCAAGATCTGCCACGATCACCTGCGCCGTGGTTCCTACAGCCCGCGCCAGCGGAGGCGGCTTATAGGGCTGGCGGACGATATCCTGCCAGATGGCTTCTCCCCCTCGGCTTGTCAAAAAAACCTCGGAATGCACAGTCTTAAGGCGCGTGGAATCGAAGCACGTCCCGCGCAGCACCGCGTCGGCTTCCTGACGGCTTGACGCAATCCGAAAAGGGCCGTGGGCGCCGATTTCGCCGACCAGCTTTTCGGCGAGTCCGTTGTCCATCGGATCGATAAAAATGGAGTGGACGCGCAGCAGCCGGCCAGGGTCGTTTGTGTTGGCGGAATGAGGGCCCGCCAGCGATGGAGCTTCACCGTCGCCACCGAGGGTTGGTGGCTTCTGATCCGAAGGCTTGTTCAGGGTGGGCGGCTTGGGCTGCTGCTGGTCGCCCGATTGGTCCTGCTGCCGGGCAAGAACCGTCGAGCAGAGCACAAGCAAAGTAAATAGAATTGGTGCGGTGAATCCGCGGGTCGCCATTTGCGTCTAAGCCTCGCCGTGCGCAAGCTCCTGTTTAGTCTATCAAAAAAGGGATGGCGACGCCGGGACTTCGAAGAGGGTATCGGTTAGCTAGGGCTGTAGCCGGGGCTCATTCCCGAACGCCGGAGGCTGGATCGAGCCCGGCGTGGCCGAATCGGAAAAAGCACCGCCAGAGCACCGAGAGCGATCAGGCCAGGGCCGATCTCGAAGGGGGGGAAGAAACCGGCCCCGGCTTGTTTCGCCGAGTTATGCTTCGACCTGCCGAAGCGCTCGAAACCGGATGGGTTGGATCCTGCCTCCCACGGGACTTATTTTGCGAGACCCAACCCGATCGCTCGAACAAACCTCGCCTGCCAAGCATACTCGGAGCTTGTCTTGCTCAATCCTCTCCCCCTCAAGTTAAGAATCCCCGGAAGCGCGAGGGGAACACGCTAAAGCCGGGGAAAATTGTGTTCACATCTGCGGCGCGGAGATGCCGCACCGCCACTTCGGCAAACACATCGCGAAAATCCGTGGTCAGCGCCAAGTCGCGGCCTTCGTAAAGCTGATCCTCACCGAGGCCGGGCCAACGCCCGTAGACCTTTCCGCCCTTTACGGGACCGCCGAGCGCGAACATGACGGCGGCGTGACCATGATCCGTGCCGCGATTGCCGTTCTCCCGCGCCGCGCGGCCAAACTCCGTCATGCTGAGCACCAGCACCTCGGACATGCGATCGCCCAGGTCCTGGTGGAAAGCGACCAGAGCATCGCCAAATTGCCTGAGGCTGTTTGCCAGTTGTCCTTCCACGGCGCCTTCATTCACGTGATGATCCCAGCCGCTAACCTCAGCGAACGCAACCTCGAGCCCAACATCGGCCCTGATCAACTGCGCTACCTGCTGGAGACTCCTGCCTAACTGTCCCATCGGATAGCGGGCGCCGTTCGCCGGCTGGTAGTCCGCCAGGCCCAGGCGCTCCAGCGTTGCGGCTGCCTCAAACATCTCGCGAGCCGTGCGGCCGAGGAGCGGGTCCGAAGTAGAGGCGTACATCGACTCGAACACCGCCGCGAGAGATCCATTGCCGCCCACTATCGGATCAACCGGCCGCAACCGGAAACTCTTCACATCGTTCATCGCCAGCGCGGGCGCCGCGCCCAAAAGCGTCATCGGCATTCGCGGCGTCACAGCTACGGCGCGGAAAGGAGTCACTTCGGCTTCCGGGGTGGATTCCAGATAGCGGTTCAGCCATCCATTCGACTCAGAGCGAACCCCGGGCGCCGCCGTTTCCATATAGTCCTGAGCATCAAAATGCGACCGTGTGCTGTCGGGTGATCCCGCGGCGTGCACGATGGCAAGATGCTGCGCATCGAACAACGGTTTGAGCCCGGCGAGGCTAGGATGAAGCCCGAAAAAGCCATCGAGGTCGATCACGGTCCGGCCGCCGTTTTCCGAACGCGAACTTGGAGGCGGAATCGCGATGCTCGGTCGCAGCGAATAGTAACTCCGGTCGCCGAAAGGAACGATCGTGTTCAGGCCATCAGCCGCGCCCCGTTGAAAGATCGCCACCAGGACCTTCTTGCGCGCACTCGCGTTCGGCTGGTTGAGAGCATAAGCCGTGCGCCGCAAGAACGGAGGCACGGAGCCTGCGCCGAAAAGGCTCAAGCCCGCCGATTTCAAGAAGTAGCGTCGCGATAGTGCCATAACATCGTGCCTTGCCGCGGGCGGAAAAGCCGCTCGCCAGAACCCCTCAACGCCGCTGGAACTCGGGCGATCCAATCACCAGCGCCGCCACCGCAGGAAGGGCGGCGTAACCATTCTCCGAGGCAGGCGCCAAGCCCCCTCGCGTCGATGCAGGCTGCGCCTGATTGATGCCGTTCAGAATGGCGTGGCGACTGCCGCCCGAGAGCGTGGTACGCGTCAGCAGCCAGCTCAACTCGTCGACTGCCCCGGCGGGCGACGCTGCGGCTCGCTGGGAAACCGCCCGGTTCCAATCAATCGTGGTTCCCTTGATCCGGTTTGACGCGAGCAGAGTGGCGAAGTTCAGCCGCGCCAGCAGCGAACTCGAGCTGGTCCACGTGTTGGCTCGATCGGCAAAGCCCGAGGGGGCCTGCAACTGAAACATGGGCTCGCCCATCCGGCCCATGAAGCCGAGGAGCTGCATTCCGGCATCGGTCTCGGCTCCCAGAGCGCGCAAAGAGCTTGCCACGATCTCGAGCGGCGATTTCATCTTGGCGCGGTAGGATCCTTCAGAATAGAACTCGGGCGATGTGAAGAGGGATTTGAGAACAGCGCGCAGATCGCCCCCGGTCCGCGTGAACTCACGGCTGGTGCGCTCCACCAGGGACGTCGGCGGATCATCGGCCGCGAAACGGCGGCAGAGCTTGGTGGAAATGAAGCGTGCCGTGGAAGGATGCGTCGACAGGATGTGAAGAACCTGCAAACCGTCGCCCACGCCGCCGCCCGGAGCGATATAGTGGCCGAGCACCGACTTCGGACCGTCGTCGTGCAAACGCGGATCGAAAAAGAACTCCGGCTCGCGCCGCGGCCGGCCCAGCGTCCACCCCGTGAGGCAGCGCGCCACCTCAATTACGTCCTGCTGGGTGTAGCCGCCGCTGACGCCCAAAGTATGGAGTTCCATGAGCTCACGACCGTAGTTCTCATTGAGGCCCCGCCGCAGTTGGTTGAGGCCGGCGGGTGTTCGGACAGGCGCCTGCCCAGCAATAGCAGTCTCAGTAGGGGAGGGACCTGAACTGAGCCAGTTGTCGAGATAGAACTGCATCGCCGGGCTTTGCGCCGTGGCAACCAAAAGGTCTTCGAACCTGCCGAGCACCCGGGGACGGATGGTGTCGCGCTCAAACGAAGTCAACATCCACTTGTCCGGGCCCTTGCCGGCGAAGATGTTGAAGTGGTTCATCCAGAACTGAACCATGACTTCCTGGAGCTGGCGGCTGCTATACACCGCGCGCAAGACTTCTTCGCGCCCTAATTCCACCACCACTTCGCGGGCGCTGTCTTCAATCATGGAGGCGTCCTTTCCGGACGCTTTCATGGCTTCCGCCTGCTGCGCCTCGAGTTGCTTGGGAGCAGGGTATTTGTCGATCAACTCGCTGGTGGTCATCGAAAGCGTAGGCAACACCGCCAAGCGCTGCTCGAGGGCGGCATCGTCCAGCCTCTCGGGGTGAAGCTGCTCCTCGACGAATGCGTCGAGACCCATCGCCTGGACGCGATCGTGGTCTTCGGGTCGCGGTCCGAAGGTGATGCGGTTCAGGGCTTGGGTCACCCTTTCCCGGGCGCCGAGCGGCTTCTGCCAAGCCGACTCAGCCGCCGTGACCTGCGAACTTGGTTTGGAAGACAGCATTCCCTTTGCCGCAGGCGGACTTAATAGCCCGCCATGCATGCTGGAACACAGCCCCCGGGGAAAAGTTGCGGAGAAATTTCCGTCAGGGAAAAAACTTCTATTGACGCTCGCAAAATATAGTGCACCTGTAGCGGCGGGTTCAGCCCGCCACGTGGCGGCATAAAGCCCGCCTCTACTGCGCTATATTTTGCGAAGTTCAGTAGGAGGTGCCGGAACGCTCAGGCGGGAGTGCGGAGCGCCTTCTTCCATTGGGGGCCCGCATGGGACGTAAACGCATAGAGCGGATAGAGATCGCGGAAGATCTTTTCGACCTTGCCTGCAAACTCCGGCGAGCCGACTCCTCTGGCGGCAGGCTCGAAGACCTTGCGGACAATCCAGCCCTGAAGGGTGAGCCAATCGTCATCGCGGCGCGGCAAGCCCGGATGCTGCGCCCACTCGCGCTGCTCCTGACGATGCCAATAGGTTTCGTACCGGCCGCGAGACACGGTGCCTTTAAGGAGGCCGTCAAATGCGGCCCTCTCTTTGCCGAAGCGCGGCCTGAACACGGTTTCGAGCGCGCCCTTGGGTCCGCGGCCCCAGGTGGCGTAGGTGTTGAAGCCGACGGTGAGGCAGTCCGCCGAAAGCCCCACATACAGGCAGCCGTCGTTCTTAGGGGAGCGACGCGAGTCGTAAACCCGCAGATAGTAGTTCGATTTGTACGGAGTCTTGTCCTTACTGAAGCGAATATCGCGATTGATACGCGAAAAGTTGCCGTTGGTCTTGCCCGCAGTCTCGAAGTGCGGATCAAGCTCCAGCAGAGCGGGCTCAAGCTCAACCAACAAGCTGCGGAAGGCGCCGAGAACGTGTTGCTCGTACAGATCGCGATGCGCGTCAAACCAAGGCTTATTGTTGTTTTTCGCCAGTTCGCGGAAAAACCCGAAGGATTGCTCTTGAAATCCCCGAAACTCGTCGGTCATGGTTCCCCCAGACCCAGTTGGCTGCAGGCCGGCGCCTGCCGCCTGGGGTTCCTGTTTTCCTCGATGCCCTGACTGCTTAGCGTGGCCGTTCGCTTCCGTGCCTCAGGACTTCAGATGCGTTGGACCTGGTGAAGAGTCACTGCAACGCGATTTCGTCCCAACGAGAGCCGGGAGCCGGTGCGAGTGCGGTTGCGTTGCGCCTCCACATGCGCTCTTCAGGAAGAGCTTGTGCAATCTTCCACGTAGAGCGGGGAGCTAGTTCGCTCTTTGATACGTACTGTTTTTAACATTGCATGACTACTATTTTTTGCATAAAGGCCTTGATATAGTGATGATAACCTATTTTTTTCAATGATTTGTCCGCTCCCGCGATTTGGAACATGACATGCCGCCAAGCGCCGGAGGCCGCCTTCACCCTGGGGGAGTCCTGAGCGTTCGCCTTCAAAAGAGCATCGCCAACGGAGGAATTTTCAATGAAAAGGCTGGCATGGTTCGTTTTCGCGACTCTGATCGCCGCCTGCCCGTTGTCCTTTGGGCAATCGACTTTCGGGAAGATCGTAGGTTCAGTAACTGACAGTTCCGGCGCCGTCGTACCCGGAGCCCAGGTGACGCTCACCAGTCTATCGACCACCGAGAAACGCAGCGTAGCCGTAAGCGGAGACGGCCTGTACGAATTTGTGAACTTGAGTCCGGGCCAGTACCGCATTGACGTTGAGCAAGCCGGCTTCGAGCACTTCACGCGCACGCCGATCACGGTGGAAGTGGATCAGGAAGCGCACATCGATGTCAGCTTGCAGGTGGGCCAGGTCAGCCAAACCGTGGAAGTGACAGCCCAAACGCCTCTGCTGCAGCCGGATACTTCGTCGCTCGGTCAGGTGATCGAGACTCGCCAAGTTAACGAGCTTCCCCTGAACGGCCGCAATCCTATGAACCTGGTGGCCTTGGCCCCGAGCGTGGTCCCGCAAGGCAATTCACAGGGGAACCCGGTGGGCAAGAATCCATTCGACTACTCCAATTACCAGCTTGGAGGCGCTGTCACCAATCAGGGTTCGGAGTATCTCGACGGCGTACCTCTGAACAATAGTTACGCGAACGAGCTCAGCCTCATTCCTACCCAGGATTCGCTGCAGGAATTCAAGGTACAGACCAATAATTTAGGCGCGGAGTGGGGCCGTTTTGCGGGCGGCGTCATCAATTTCTCCACCAAGTCCGGCACAAATGAGATCCACGGCGCCGCCTACGAGTACTTGCGGAACACCGTGTTGAACGCCGACAATTTCTTTGACAACGCCAACGGCGTCCCGCGCGCCCCCTACCACCAAAACCAGTTTGGCTTCGACGTAGGCGGTCCGGTCTTCATCCCGCACGTTTACGACGGGCGCGACAAGAGTTTCTTCTTCTTCAGTTATGAGGGTTTCCGCCAAAGCTTCGGTCAGACCTTTGTAGAGAGCGTGCCCACGCTTGCGGAGACGGGCGGCGATTTCAGCAATTACAAGGACTCCAAAGGCAACGTAATCCCGATTTATGATCCCACCACCACCGTCAACAACGGAAACGGAACTTATAGCCGGCAACAGATCAGTTGCAATGGCGCCGTGAATGTAATCTGTCCCGGGATCATCTCGAACAACCCTGCGGTCCAGTTCATGCTCTCGGAGTTTCCGAAGCCGAACACCGCTGGAACGCAGTTCAGCGAGGTCAACAATTTCGTGAGCAACTCCAGCCAGGGCGGCAGTAACAACGAGGTGGTGGTGCGCGGGGATCAGAGCATCAGCTCCAAACAGCATCTCGCCTTGCGCTACACGCGCTGGACAAACCTGAACCTCCCCATCGATCCTTTCGGAACCGGGGTCTGCCAGGACCGCTGCACCGAGAAGTTCACAACCAACAACGCCATGATCGATGACGTCTACGATTTTTCACCGACCACCATCATGGACCTGCGGCTGAGTTGGGGACGGCTCGCCTACGACCGCATCCCTGCCGACGTGGGGATTGATCTGTCAAAACTGGGACCTAGCTGGGCTCCGCTCAATAACGAGGTTGTGTTACGCGATCTTCCGATCCCGACCTTCGGCAGCGCACCGGATGGCTTCCTCAGCAATGTGTTCGGCACCCAGGGAGCAGGCAGCGTGATCACGGCGCGGGACGACACGCCCCGCATCGCCGGCAGCCTGACCCACATCTTGGGGAGACACACGATTCAGATGGGCGGTGAGTACCGGGTGGATCATCACAACTACCTGCAGACGAATACCCCGGTGGGCATGTTCGGCTTCACCGGCGGGTTCACGCAGGTCAGCCCCAGCACCTCGACTCTAGCCAACGGACAGGCAACCGGCTCGGCCTTTGCCTCGTTCTTGCTGGGCTATGGAAACAACATCACGGATGGGTATGTGAATCCGGTGGCGTCCCAGCAGATCTATCCGGCTCTCTATGCTCAGGATCAGTTCAAGGCCACCAACAAACTCACCCTGAACCTGGGCGTGCGCTGGGAGCAGAACGGCCCTTATTCCGAGCGTTACAACCGGGTCTCCGTGCTGCAGCCAAACGGGTCCACAGGCCTTACGCCGCCGTGTGTTGCGCTACCCTCCGCTGATGCTGCCGTTCTGAACGAAAGCCAGCTTTGCCTGCCCACGCTGAACGGGGCTTTGGGCATTGTCGACAGCAACTCGCGGCCGGAGCGTTACGCGCAAAACAAGGATTGGCTGCAATTCTCTCCGCACCTCGGATTTGCCTACCAGTGGGGTGACAAGACAGTGATCCGGGGAGGATATGGCCTCTTTTGGATTTCCAACGCGGTGGAATTCGATGAAACTCCCAACACCGACGGCGTTAACAGCATCGGAACGCCGTGGATCAACTCTGCCGATGGCGGACTTTCTCCTTGCCAAAGCCCGAACATTGGGGTAGGGCAGCAGGCTTGTCCTGGAGCAGCGGCCTCCGGCGCTACGCCGACGGCGGGGACCTTCAACCTGAGCAACCCCTTCCCCAATGGCATTGTAAAACCGCCCGGTCGCGACATATCTCTCTACCAGAGTCTGTCTTACGGCGCCGGACCCTTCGCGCTGGCGCCCACCAACCCCTACGCCTACTACCAGCAATGGAACCTGGACGTTCAGCGAACGCTGCCGGACGGGACCCTGGTGGATCTCGCTTACGCGGGAGCCAAGGGAAGCCACTTGCCGGATTTCTCGCAACAGCTCGACGCCTTGCCGGATAAGTACCTGTCACTCGGCAGCAACCTGATATCCACCGTCCCGAACCCGTTCTTCGGGCTCCTGGGCTCGGCTAACACCACATCCTTGAACACGAGTCATAACGTCCAGCTCCAGCAACTCCTGCTTCCCTACCCGCAGTATACCGGCTACTCCATCGGCGCCTCCGGGTGGTCCGGCAGCGACTACAATTCGCTTCAGTTTAAGTTGGAGAAGAGAATGCGCGGCAGCGGCACCCTGCTGGTGTCTTACACGCTCTCCAAGATGATCACCACCGGAGACGTGGACTCGCTCACCAGTTGGCTCGAATCAACCGGCGCGGCTGGGATTCAGGACTGGAACAATCGCGCCAACGAGAAGTCGCTTTCGTCCTATGACGTGCCGCAGCGCCTGGTAGCAAGTTATGTGCTGGACCTGCCGGTAGGCCGCGGCAGACGATTTCTCGGCAATGCCAGCGGAGTGGGTGGGAAGGTGATCTCGGGCTGGGGCGCGGAAGGCGTCACCACCTACCAGAGAGGCTTCCCTCTTAACTTTGGCTTCCCGAGCGGCAGTGCCACTGGTGAAAACGTAGGAATGCGTCCGGACAAGAGCGCTGCGGGCGTTCTAAGCGGGAGCCCTGAGAGCCGCTTGGGTCAATGGTTCAACACTTCGGACTTCAGCGCGCCGGCCAACTATTCCTTCGGCAATGAGAGCCGGGTGGATCCTGTTCTGCGCTCGGATGGCATCGAGAACTGGGACTTTTCCATGTTCAAGGACACCCGTTTCGGTCCGGAAGACAAGTTGGACATGCAATTCCGGGCAGAATTCTTCGACCTCTTTAATCACCCGCAATTCGGTCCGCCAAACACCACCTGCTGCACCAATACCAACGGTGCGTTTGGCGTCGTCAATTCCACCCTGACCAACGTCAGCCCACGGCTCATTCAGTTCGCCTTGCGGTTTACGTTCTGACGTGCAGGGCAGATTCGCAGATCTCAAAGAGGGGCCTTCACAGGCCCCTCTTTTGGTAGTGTCCGGTTTTGAAACCCGACATTAGCGTCCAGCGCTTCCCAGCTACGCGAGGGCTCAGAATACTGCGAGCGTGCAGCGAACGTCTGCGCGGCACTCTGCGCACTCGTCCAGCAGCACTCCCGGGTGTATCCGCTCAACCACGGCTCCTTGATCGCGCTCAGGTCTCACTCCGCGTCTTCGAGGGACTCCATCAAGGCGTCGATCTCTTCTTTCGCGTGCTCCGCCTTGGTCTTCAGGACCTCAGATTCAGCCCACAGTTCGGCGAGCAGGTCAAAGTATCTTGCGGTCCCGGGTCGCAGCCTCTTCAGCCGGTCCAGGAAACGGCCATATTTTTCCCCGGACTCACGCACCTCTTCCATTAAGGCCTCAGCGAGGCCTGTCTGGGGGTTGGACGTCTTCGACATGCTCCCACTCCTATTTGCGTTTGAGCCTGCGCTCGATCTCATCGACTTCTACCAACCAGTTACCGATCTCTCTTTGCCAATGGCGGATCCGGCCCGCATCGGGACGATGCTTGGCGCTTTCTTCCGCGATTTTGAGGCGATGGTCTCCGATCCTGCCTTGGATACTGGCAAGCTGCTTGGCGCAGCCTCCTGTTTCTTCCCACTTCTACTTTACCTCCAGCCCCTGCCGTAAACTACTCTTTTCGGCATGCCCGATTTGAACCGAGCGTGCTCATGTGAAATCAGCGACTCAGCCCTTTTCATTCGCGCAGAAGCATCAGTGGCACAGCCATTCTGGCCGGGACGCATTGACAAGATGCCCGCGCCACGTCAACGGCTGTTAGTGTGAACTCAGACGCTCGGCCTCTTGACGCTCACGCTGCGCCTCCTCGTGAGCGCCCGTCGAATCGTCCAAATCCGCCAGGCGGCGGTACGGTTCCGGGTTGCCGGGGAGGCACCCGGCGGCGCGCAGCAGATACTGACGCGACCTTGCAATATCGCGTTTCTGCAGGCTCCCTGAAGCAAGGCTGAGCGCAGTCTGTCCGAGCAGCCGGGAAATGTCCGCATTCTGAGGATTAAGGCTGTGGGCATGATCGAGGACGGGATAGGCCGCAGCGTCGTCACCGAGGGCGTATAGCGCCGCGCCCAGCGGTGCGTTCACCGCAAACAGGTCCGGACGCAGCGCCACCGCTTGCTCGAGCGGACGGCGCGACTCCGCGTAGCGCTTCAGTCGAAAATAGGTTAAGCCCAGGTTGTACTGCATCTCGTAGGAGTCGGGATCAAGCCCGGCCGCAAGCCGAAACGGCTCTAGGGCATCTTCGTAGTCATGGTGATCCCCGTAGAGCGTCCCCAAAGTCACCAGCTTGCCGAGATCATTGGGATCGAAGAGGACTTGGCACGCGGCTCGAGCCGCCTCGAGCGGCTCCGCATCGAGGCTGTGGCCGCAGGCGAGCGCTTGCTCGTTCGCTGCCACGTCGCCCCGATGAAGTTCTGTGGAGCGGGCGAAGGCTTTTTCAGCTTCCTCCTTGTGGCCCATCGCCTGGTATAACAGTCCCAAACGTTCATGGACGCGAAAATCCCGCGGCGCGAGCTCGGCGGCCTTCTTAAGCCACTTCTCGGCGGAGTCGAAGTTTCGTTTTTTGAGATACGCGTAGCCGAGGTAATAGGGAGTGTCGGGAAACGGCGGATGGGCGACCGCCAGAGTCAAGTTGCGGATCGCGGAGTCGAGATTTCCTTCGGCGAGATCCAATCGCCCTAAGTAGTAGCCGAGGTTCGGATCATCACCTGTTTCCGACCGGATCAGCTCAAATTGTTTGCGCGCCTCGTCGCGATCCTGAAGGGCGAACAAAGTCACGGCCAGAGGAAAGCGGGCCCGTACCGTCAGGCGCGGATTGAGCGCCAGCGCGGCGCGGAACTCGGCCGCTGCCTGCTGGTAGCGGTTGTTGTTGAGGTCGTCGTGGCCTCGCGCCAGGTGGATCTCGGGAGTGTCGGCGTCGGCAGGAGCCCGCGGCGGCTGCGCCTGGGCGTGGGCGAGCGCTCCGTTAAGAAGGACGGCCGCACCGAGGATCGCCGAAGCCAGCGCAGGCGGCACTGTCATGTCAACCGCCTACTCCTCGTCCAGCGGTTTGATCTTGGCCTGATCGTCGGCCGCGGACTTCCGCCTCAATTCCTGCGAGCGGGCCAGCGCCTGAGCTGCCAATTCCGGCTTGCCGTCATCACGGTAGGCTTCGTAAAGCAGGTAGTGCAGGTCGCCATAGCGGTCAATCGGACTCGACTGTTCGAGCTCGGCGATGGCGCGATCGGGCTTGCCCACTTTGAGATATGCCTTGCCGAGCGCGGGCCGCGCCTCCGTGAGAGCCGGGTCATAGTGCAGAGCCGCTTCCAGGTATGGGATGCCCTTGGCGGGCTCACGCTGGCTGACGTAAAGATTCCCCAGCAGGTAGAGACTCCGCGGCGCTGAAGGATTCAGCCGCAGCGCCGTCTCAATCTCCGCCTTTCCATCGGCGAGTTGATTCTGGCGAAGCAGAACGTCCCCCAAAGCTTCGTGAATCTCAGGATCATCGGGATGAAGCCGCGCCGCGATACGGAATTCGGCGATGGCCTCCTTGTCAGCCTGCCGAATGCCGAAGGCCTCGCCCTTGAGCTCATGTGCTCGCCACGAATCCGGGTAAAGGGAGGTCAATTGAGCGAAACAAGCGTCCGCAAGCTGAAGGTAACTTCGGCTCAACCAGTAAATGGCCTCGGGACTGGCATGGTCCAGCCCAAAGGCCACGGCAAAAGCGTCCGAGGCCGCCTCATCCTGGCCCAGAACGAGCCGTGCCTGGCCCAGGCGGATAGCCTCGGGCAGCGATAGCTGCTTCTGAGACCCGAGGAGCTCTGCGCAGGACCGTTCCTGATTGTGGCCGCAGTTTGACCGCCCGGTCGCAGCCTTTGCGGCCGCCACCGCATCCCGGCCGGCCTCAGCCTTCAGCTCGGCCTCAGCATCCTGAGTCTTGCCGGCGCGCGTCAGCACGTCACCAAGAGCAGCGTGCAAGCCGGACTCGGCCGGGTCAGCGGCGATGGCTTTGCGGTAGGCGTCTGCCGCATCATTCCACAACCGCCGTTCGGCCAGCACGTCGCCGGCCAGGCGCAGTGACCATGCCGAGCTTGGGAATCGCATCGAGAGTTCATTCGTCAGAGGCTTGGCCATCTGCAGATAGTCGCGGCCAAGGGTGAACCAGGCGTCCGCCTTGTCGGAATCGGCCGCCGCCAACTCGCGAAACTGGATCGCCGCCTGGCGGTAGTTGCCTTCGGAGAGATCGGCCGCCGCCAGGGCCCGCCTTGCCTCCGGGTTTGAGGCATCGAGCGCCAGCGCCCGGTCAAGGGCTGAAACAGCTTTCGCCGGCTCTCCCAGCTTCAGATAGCTAAGGCCGAGGAACAGATTGGCCGGCAACAGATCGGCCGGCAACAGATCGGGACGCTCCTTCGCTGCCTGGCTGAGTTCTGCCACGGCCAGCTTGTACTCACCCGTTGCATGATACGCCAGGCCCAGGTTGATGCGCGCTTCCACCAGGCCAGGATCGGCTCGCAACACCTGTTTGAGCTCGCCGATGGCGGCATCGAAACGGCCGGTCCGCATGTCCTCCTGGGCAGCGTGAAAGTGTTGCGTCAGGTTGTCCTGGGCTGGCGGCGTCCAAGGAGAAGACCGGGACTGGAATCCGGGAGGTGCGAGAACGGTGAGCAGAAGGCCGAACGCGAGAAAGGAAACTAGCCGGGGCTGGCAGAGCGTAATGGACAAGGATCGAGAAAACCTCTTCGACACTTCACCCCATTTTCAGGCTCATCGGGGCCTCGGGGCAAGTGAGAACTACCCGGCGCGAAGTCTCGCAAGGTCGGAGCGCAATCTTGGTCTGCAGGCAGAATTTTCACGGCGCGACCTCCTCACCAAGAGTGGCCAGCACCAACTTCAGGCGTTCGATGTCAGGTTCCAAGTCTCGAAAGGCTAGGTTCGCCTTAGCAATTTCCTTACCATGCGCGAACTTTTCAAGATTCAACGCACCGGCCAGGGCCTGACTTGCAGACAGGGTCCCGGCCATGCCCTTTAGGGTGTGCGCAGCCATCTCGAGCGCCTTTGCATTTCGCTCGGCGAGCGCCCTTTCGATTGAAGTCATCAATACCGGGCACTCCGCCATAAAACTCTTGGCAAGTTCCCTTACGAGCTGCCAGTCACCCTCCGCTCGCGCAAGCAGGGAGGCTTCATCCAGTACCTCGCCTTCGGACACAATTTCAATTGTGCCTCGGGCCTCCAAGGGTGTACCGCCAGCCAAGCCTTCGATGGTCTCGAACAATTCCTTGTGTTGGATCGGCTTTGCCACATAGCCGTCCATTCCTGCGGCCAGGCAACGCTCGCGGTCGCCTGTCATCGCGTGGGCGGTCATGGCTACAATCGGCACGTGCGATTTAGCGGACTTTTCCCTCTCACGAATCTCCGCGGTGGCCTCAAACCCGTCCATTTCAGGCATTTGCACGTCCATGAGCACCAGATCGAATCCTGGTAAGGACCTCTTCTCTAACAGCGCCAGCGCTTCTCGGCCGTTGGCGGCAACTTCCACCTGATGACCGCGTTTTTCCAGGATTCGGACCGCCAATTTTTGGTTTACGGCATTATCCTCAGCGAGCAGGATGCGGAGGCTCCTTCGAGATTCGCGCAAAGAATGCCTCGTAATTAGAGTCGGCCGGTCAAGTTCGAGAGTGCGGTTTCCGAGCGTCGTCATGATCGCGTCCAGTAATTCGGACTGGCTGATGGGCTTTGTGAGGTACGCTGCAACGCCCAGTTCACGGCACCGCGCGGCATCGCCTCTCTGGCCTCCTGAGGACAGCATCATGATGGTTGCACCTGCGGAGGGTTGATTCTGGATACGCTCGGCAAATCCAAAGCCATCCATAAAAGGCATGTCGGAGTCGGTGAGGACGAGGGGGAAAGGCTTGCCGGCTTCGCTCGCTTGCGCGAGCAAAGCCAAAGCCTCGGCACCGCTTCCTGCCAGAGTAGGAACCATTCCCCAGTTGCTCAGCATTTCCTTGAGGATTCGCCGGTTAGTTGCATTGTCATCCACCACCAGCACGCTGATATTTCCCAAGTTCTCGCGGGCGGGAAGCACGCGCGGCCGATCGACGCCCTGGGAGCGCCGGACCGTCACGATGAAGTGAAAGGTGCTCCCCTTGCTGGACTCACTCTCCACCCAGACGCGGCCCGCCATCATTGTCGCCAGGCGGACGGAAATCGCGAGTCCAAGGCCCGTTCCTCCGAACCTGCGAGTGGTGGAAGAATCGGCTTGAGCAAAGGCTTCAAAAATGAGTTTCTGCTTGTCCTGTGGGATCCCGACTCCGGTGTCGCGGACGGAGAAATGTAATCTCACCTGGTCCTCCGTCACCGTCTCCGTATCAACGTTAACGACGACTTCTCCGCTTTCCGTGAATTTAATGGCGTTGCTGACCAGATTGATAAGAATTTGTCCGATTCGAGAAGGGTCACCCACAAGCGCCTCCGGCAGGTCGGGCCGGACGTAGTAGACAAGTTCCAAATTCTTTCCGTGAGCACGCAAGGCTAGCGCTTTCATCCGCTGGTTGATGCTGTCGCGCAGGTTGAAGGGAATGGACTCGAGCTCGAATTTACCCGCCTCGATCTTCGAAAAATCCAGGATCTGGTTAATGATCGAAAGAAGCGAATCGGCAGAGGTCTTGACGGTGGTCAGATACTCGCGCTGCTCAGGCAGCAGCACGGTCTCGAGCGCAAGTTCCGTCATCCCCATGATGCCGTTCATGGGCGTGCGAATCTCATGGCTCATGTTGGCCAGGAACTCGCTCTTGGCGTGATTGGCGGCCTCAGCGGTCTCTTTGGCCTTTTGCATCTCTTTCTGGGCTTGCTTGAGGGCGGTAATGTCCATCATGGCGCCGATCATCCGCACGGGCCGGCCAGCGTCGTCTCGCATCACATAGCCCCGGTCCAAGACCAAGGCGTACTCCCCATGGCCGCCAAGGAACCGGTACTCCGCCGACCAGGTCTCCGCACCACCCTCAATTGCCGCTTGGCGGCTCTGTTCCACTCGCTCGCGATCCTCCGGGTGCAGGTGCCTGGACCACCAGCCAGGGCCCAGCCCAACCTGGTTTGTCGTGTGCCGAAATGTGGTTTGGATTCCGCCTGTCCAGTTGATGGCTTGGGTCGCCAGATCCCAGTCCCAAATCGCATCGTTGGTGGCTTGGGCGACGTATCGGAAGCGCTTTTCGAGTGCCGCTTCACTCTCGAGACGGCGCCGGATGGTCTCAGTCTGCGCGCGCACATGACGGCGCAGCACCACCACCCAAACGCCTACGGTGAGAGCAATGCCGGCCAGCAAGCCCAGCGCTACCGCGGTATTTCGCAAGGTCCACCATGAGGGGCTCGTCAGCACCACAATGCTGTCCGCCGAATCGAGAAGGACGTTGAAGGTATCGGGCGTGCGATTGCGATCCACGTTGACCGAACAAACGCCCGTCAGCCGCAGGCGGCTTCCTGGAAGCAGTCGGGACCAACGCCGGCTCGCCTCGCTCTCTGCGAGTCTGGCCTCAAAGAGCAAATCACCGTCTTGCAGCACCAGCGTGCGGTCATTTTCGCTGCGCTTGACGTCGCGCAGGGTCGCGTCTAGTGTGACGCGCAATGTATCGTAAGCGCCGGAGCGTGCGTCCTGGGCCGTCACAACCAGGGGTGCCGGAAGCTGCGCAGACCCGATTCGTCGGTAAAGAGCGTGCCGAAGGACGGGCGTGTAGTCGCCGATATCTGCGAAGCCGGTCACATCAACCCGATCGCCGGGCCGGAGCGGTGCCTTGGGCAAACTAGGAATGTAGATCCCTTGACGGCCATCCTGGATGAACACGCCTTTGGGCCGCTGCAGCGTGACCGTGCCTTGCACCCGCACCCTGTGCTCTGAGGCGTTCCCGGCGGTGAAAGCCATCAGGCTGCCTATCGGCCGGGCCGGCATCGAGAAAGGGTTAGCCGCCGGCGGCTCCTCGACACTGATCTGGCGAGCGGTGGGCGTGGCCAGCCAGACCCCCACCAACTGGTTGTTCGGATTGTACAATGCAGCACAGACCCCGGTGACGACCACCTTTGCGTCAACGAGACGATCCCCGTTCAGGCCCGCAGGATCCATGACATCGACGAGCAGGCGCATGCCGTCACTGACCACGTCCAGCTTCAGGGGGCCGTGGTCAGGTTCGACATCTTGGACGATACCTTCCAGTTGGACCCACTGGCTATCCTCGTGAGTCGACAACAGGTCGGCCAAACGCACCTGGCGTGGCCGGGGCAGGGGCACATGACCCAGCCGCCTATATCGAGCTTTTGCGATCTGCGGAGCAAAATCAGGCTCCTCAGTTACTCCGTCAATTTCCAACAAATCTCCGGGGTGGAAGTTAAGGCTCTTGTTGTTCTCGTTGACGTAGATCCCCGCGGTGGTATCCTGCGCAAAGAAGTCCCCGACCGCGGAATCGACGTAGGTGACGATGGCCCGCAACCGCACCGGATACCCTCGCTTGGCTTGATCGGGGGTGAGCTCGCGCACCTGTTCGGCGCTGGTCAGGGCAAGCAACTGGGAAGGTTCCCTGACGGAACTCCATGTTTCCGTCGCAGGGACCAGCATCAAAATCAGAAGGATCGGTGTGTTACCCCATAAATGTGAAGGGAGAGAGCGCGCGCCGGAGAGACTCACCAGTCGCCGGTCATACGTGCATTCGCTCGACAGGCGCATGGCCGCCATCCCGATATAATGCATTGCCCAGATGCCTGTTCCCATGGCCGTCGCCCCGCCCGCAAGCCAGGCAAAACTAGCCCAACCGCGGACCGCCGTAACCCGGCCGGCGAAGTCGAGCGCCGCGTAAGAGGCGAAAATTGCGATCAGGACAGAGAGCGCGACCAGCCGGTAGTCATAGGAGCCAGGCAACGCCATTGGGTTCACGAGTCATCCTTTCCGGCGCATCGAGAACTCGCCATCGTCGAGAGCCGAGAAGTGGCATCCGCAATTGCGCTAAGTTCGAGTCGCGGGTCATCATCTACTCCATCGGCCGATACAGCCAATGGTATATGCCGGCTGAGATTGATCGGGGGTTCTAACTTTAGAGCTTGCTGCGCTCTGTAGCTATTTGATTATAACTAATTATTTCACTATAAAGACCTCACTTGAGTCCTGGCCGCCTCAGGATCGGACCGTCAGTTCGCTTTAAGAGAGCTGTATTCTTGGATATGGCCAGTACTGGCCGCTGCAACCAGCCGCAAAATCCGCTTGCCACATTTCGTAGTTCCAGTATAATGGAAATATGAGACGCCGCCCGGAGCAAGTCACCCGTTACGCGGACATGTTTGCCGCCATGGGCGCGGAGCCCCGGCTGCGCGTCATGCAGCTCTTGCTCACCGCTCATCCGGCCGGCCTCGTGGTCGGCGACATTCAGGATGAACTGGGGATTCCCGCCTCTACCTTGTCCCATCATCTCGACAAACTTAGGAACGAGGACCTCGTCCGGGTGCGGCGGGAAGGCACATTTCTTTGGTATACGGCCAACACGGACTCGCTGCAGGAAATCATAAATTTCCTGTATGCCGAGTGCTGTACGCGCAACAAGGCCATCGCGCCCGGCGAGCTCGTCTGGATTGGGCCGGCCTCCGGCAAGGCTCGGGAATAGGAGAGCGAATGAATACCGAGAACATCAAGGAAGCGGTGAAAGAAAGGTATGGCCAGGCGGCACTGCGAGTGGCGACGGGTGCCGCAAGCTCATGCTGCGGGAGCGAGTCCGCCTCGAATTGCTGCACGGATCCCATAACCTCGAATCTCTATCTCTCGGGGGAAACCGGCGAGGTTCCCCCGGAGGCAGTGCTCGCCTCCCTCGGATGCGGCAATCCGACGGCGCTCGCGAAGCTCAATCCCGGCGAGATCGTGCTCGATCTCGGATCGGGCGGCGGCATTGACGTTCTGTTGTCAGCCCGGCGCGTAGGTCCAACGGGCAAGGCCTATGGATTGGATATGACGGACGAAATGCTCGCACTGGCGCGCGAAAACCAGCGTCGATCCGGTCTCGAAAACGTCGAGTTTCTGAAGGGCGAGATTGAAAACATCCCGCTGCCCGAGAGCTCGGTGGACGTAATCATCTCGAACTGCGTCATCAATCTTTCGGCTGACAAGAGCCGCGTGCTGGCCGAGGCATTCCGCGTCCTTAAACCGGGGGGACGTTTTGCCGTTTCCGACGTTGTTGTCCGGGGAGAAGTGCCAGGCGATATTCGGCAGCACCTCGAGCTGTGGATCGGCTGCGTCGCGGGTGCCCTCGATGAGTCAGAGTACCGCATGAAGCTGGCCGCCGCCGGCTTTGAGGCGATCGGCATCGAGCCTACCCGCGTGTACAAGGTTGAGGATGCCCGGCAGTTTCTGGCCGGCGCAGGGATCGATGTTGATGGCATCGCGCTTCTCGTAGACGGCAAGTTCATGAGCGCTTTCGTGCGAGCCAGGAAACCAGGACCTTCCTGCTGCGCACCAAGCTGTTGCGGCTCGGCGGACGGGCAGTGACATGAGCCTCTCCCGCAAAATAGTGTCCGAAGCCGTGGGCACGGCCCTGCTCCTTGCGGCCGTGGTAGGCTCCGGCATTATCGGAGAGCGTTTAGCGGCGGGAAGCGCCGCAATCGCGCTCCTAGCCAATACCCTGGCGACCGGAGCCGCGCTCGTCGCCTTGATCCTGTCGTTCGGCGCCATCTCCGGCGCTCACTTCAACCCCGTCGTCACCCTGGCCGATGCATCCCAGGGCGGCCTTCCTTGGAGGGACGCGCCGGCCTACATCACAGCTCAGGTGGTAGGAGCCTTCGCCGGAGTAGCAGCTGCCAATCTCATGTTTGGCGAGCCCTTGTTCTTTGCTTCGCGACACGCTCGTGCAGGCAGCGGCCAGATCTTCAGCGAATTTGTGGCGACGTTCGGATTGGTCTCCGTGATCTGGGGATGCGTACGATACCGCCCGAGGGCAGTGCCGTATGCGGTGGGCGCTTACATCACGGCAGCCTATTGGTTCACAGCTTCAACTTCGTTCGCGAACCCCGCGGTCACGCTGGCGCGTTCTGCCAGCAACACCTTTGCCGGCATTCGTCTGGCGGACGTTCCGGGCTTCGCCGCCGCGCAGTTTGCCGGGGCAGCGGCAGCCACCCTGCTTTTCCGGTGGCTTACCCCGTCGCTTCCAAGTACGGCCCCGGCCGTGTTGCTGCCGCACGCTGGGGACAATCAAGGCTGAGGCAGGTTTCAAGCCACGAGTACCACCGGGAGGGACCGCCGCATGGTGTTATCAAAACCGAAGGTTCTGTTTCTTTGCACCGGCAACTCAGCCCGGAGCCAGATGGCCGAAGGCTACCTTCAACAGATGGGTAGCGACCGTTATGAAGCCGCGAGTGCGGGCATCGAACCCAAGGGTTTGAATCCGCTGGCAGTTGAGGTCATGGCCGAAATTGGGATCGATATCTCCCACCAGAAGTCCAAGGATGTGGGCCTCTTCCTCGGTCAATACATCCCCTATATTATCACCGTTTGCGATCATGCCAGGGAGAAGTGTCCTATCTTTCCGCGCACGTATAAGTTCCTGCATTGGAGCCTCGATGATCCGGCCCAAGCGGAAGGAACACACGACGAACGGCTCGCAGTCTTTCGACGCGTGCGTGATGAACTCGTGCGAAGAATCGATGAGGAGTTGCTGAAGGAGTGAGATGCAAGAATAGGGAGGCTGGAAACAGGTGAGGCGGAAGGGGTGCAGCCCGGTCCGGGACAACACGCCCTGTTTGAATGCGAATGAACGGCTCGGGTGTATGCTTCGCTGGCCAGCGGCTGTATTCAGCACCCAAGCGTTGTATTCTCGACCCGTGCGCAAATCAATTTATGCCGGCCTGGCGCTGCTGGGAACGGCCTGTCTCCTTACCGCGCAGCAGCCCGCGTCTGCGCCGGTCGCTTCTTCCCCTTCCACTTCTGGTGCTTCAGCGTCCACGGCGCAAGTGCACGTGGATGAGAATGTTCAGTACGGTGAGGTCCACGGCCAGAAGCTACTACTGGATGTTTTTGAGCCCGCCGGCAACAGCGCCGGGCCGCATCCTGCGGTGGTGCTGATCCACGGCGGCGGGTGGACGAGTTTCGACAAGAGCACGATGCGCGGCATGGGCCAGGTTCTGGCGCGCGCCGGCTTTGTGGCGTTTTCCGTGGACTATCGTCTGTTCCAAAACTCCGAAAACCAGTGGCCGGCTCAACTGGATGATGTGCAGCGCGCGGTCCGCTGGGTGCGCGCGAGTGCCCCGAAGTATAACGTCGATCGCGAGCGAATCGGAGCTTTCGGTCATTCCGCCGGAGCACAACTGGCCGCGCTCCTCGGAATGGAAGACACGCGAGACGATTCCGATCCGGCGCTGGCCGCCTACTCGAGCCGCGTGGAGGCCGTGGTGGATGTGAGCGGTCCGGCCGATTTCACGCAACAACATGATGCGGAGGGCGACGCTTTCCTCTCCAGCTTTCTGGGCGCGGAGTACTCGAAACGTCCGGAAGTCTGGCGCGACGCTTCCCCGCTGTCGCACGTCTCAAAGACAAACGCGCCCTTCTTGATCGTACATGGCACGCGCGATTCGAACGTGCCCATCGCTGAGTCCGAGGCGTTATCCGAACGTCTGCGCCAAGCCGGGGTTCCTGTGACCTTGGTCAAAGTGGACGACGGACATACCTTCCAGACTCCCGAGGCTCGCCGGCGCCTGGCTTACGAGACACTCGAATTCTTTAATCGCTACTTGAAAACAGGAAAGTGACTCGCGGCATGGATCGGAGCGAGCGTATTCGGTGGTCAGCTGGTATGGGAGCGGACCGGGAAGAACTCTCTATCCAGGAGATGGAAGCCGAAGCCCCTGCCACGCGGTGAAACATCAGAGCTTTATTGGTTGGGAGACTTAGCTGCGCGCGCGAATTTCCGCCGCAGCAGAGCGAGAATGCCGAAGCCCGAACCGAACAGCAGCAAGCTGGCGGGCTCCGGCGTGGTGGTGTCCTGCACTAGCAGATTGCCGATCGCAAAACCATGGGCGCAGATGGAATCACTATCGTGGCCGCACTGATACGCACCGATCTTGATGCCGGTGATGTCAGCTCCGGTCAGGTCCTCGAGACCGAAGAAAACCGCGTAACCATTGGTCAGGTTGGACATACCCTGGCCGAAGAACATGCCGAGTACGGTGCTGCCGTCGAGTGCCTCGACAACATATTTGAAGGTACCAAGGTCCATAGGCTGGATATCAAAACCGACGTTGGCAATGCCCTGCGAGAAGGTCAGATCAAAAGCGCCTTGGCCGTTGCCGGTCCTCGGGCTGGTGTTGCTGATCAAGCTTGCCATCGCCGCAAAGTTGCCGTTCCAGGTGCAGCCCGCGCCTGGCGCTCCGCAGAATGTTTGGCCGGCTCGACCCGTCGTGGAAGTGAGACCAAATGTAACACTCGTGGTCATGAAACCGGTGCTTGAGAGCACGTTTGTGCCGTCGGGAGCTCTGACACCAATACCCAATGCACCCCAGTTCACCGTATCGTTGCTCGGGAACCCTGCTGAAGTTCTGACAACTGTAAATGAATCCGCCTGGGCCGCCGAAACTGCCAAAATAGCCAGTGCGGCCGAAACTACCAAAATGGAACCGAACCTCCGCATCGCGTCCCCCTCCCAAGGGCCCGATAGGCCTGCGCGTCCTACCTCTCAACTGCTCCCCGCGCACCCTAACAGGTAAACTATTTCTACCAGCCACACAGCGCCTTGTCAATAGATTTTCTTGTCAACTGTGCGGTATTAACTGACTGATAATATTAAGTTTCGAGTACAATTCAGGCTGGGGCGAAGGGCACCTTATCCGTAACCTTTGACGGGTGCACGGAGGTGGCGTGACTCTATGAGCTGCTCCTTCCTACAGTAGAGGGTGCTGGTCTGCGAACCCACCTCACCGCGCTGCTGAAAACGGGCAACAAGAAGGATCGCTCGGCTGGCCGACAAGGCGCACTGCGGAGATTGCCAGTCTAAAGAAGGGCTCGTCTCAAGCCTCTCGATGAACCGTGGTATCATCTTCCACCGTACGGAAGCACTGTAATCATATATGAGCCTCGAGCTTGCCCGCAGAGTCATTGAGATCGAAGCTGGCGCTGTCAGCGCCCTGGCCGAGCGGCTCGACGAGCACTTCAGCCACGCGGTTGAGGCGCTCGGGAACTGCGCCGGCCGGGTGGTGGTTGCAGGCATGGGCAAGTCCGGGCTTATCGGCCAGAAGATTTCCGCCACTCTCTCGAGCACCGGAACTCCCTCCTTCTTTCTCCATCCTGCAGAGGCGCTCCACGGCGACTTGGGTCGGTTGGTGTCCGGTGATGTACTCCTGGCCCTCTCCTACAGCGGCGAAACGGACGAGTTGCTGCGCCTTCTGGACACGGTGAAGCGGCTCGGAATCACGCTCATCACGTTAACGGGCAATCCGGAGTCGAGCCTGGGACGGGCGAGCGACGCCGTACTCAACGTGGGCATCAGCCAGGAGGCATGCCCGCTTGGGCTCGCACCCACGGCCTCAACCACGGCTATGCTGGCGATGGGCGACGCGCTCGCGATGGCTCTGCTCGAAAAGCGCGGCTTCAGTGAGGCCGATTACGCCGTCTTGCACCCGGGAGGCGGCCTCGGCGTCCGCCTGCGGCGCGTCCAGGACGTCATGCACACCGGCGATCAGGTGCCTGTGGTACAACCGGATAGCCAGATGCCGGACGTTATCTACGAGATGAGCCGGAAGGGTCTGGGATTGGCGGTAGTTGTTGACGGCGATGGGCGTCTTGCGGGCTTTATCTCCGACGGCGATTTGCGCCGCTTCCTCGGCCGCGCCGGCAATGAAGCGCTCGAGCGAAGAGCCGCCGACTGCATGACCAGATCCCCGGTAACCATCGGGGCTGAGCAGCTTGCCAGCCAAGCCTTGAATCTCATGGAATCGCGACGGATCACCGCGTTGCCTGTGCTCGCGGCGGACGGGACACTGGCGGGCGTGGTCCTTATCCATGATCTCTGGAGTATCGGAATGTTTTAGTTGAGCTCGGGCCGCTGGCCGATCTTGCGTTCGGCGGCAACGGGACCACTCCAAAGTCTCTGCGCATGAGAACACGAATGCCGCGAAGGGGTGATGCCAAGCTCGCCTTGAAGGACCGGGCGCGACGAGTGCGCCTGTTGCTGATGGACGTCGACGGCGTGCTTACGGATGGCCGAATCTATTACGTTCCCGCGGGGAGTCCAGGGCCAGATACAAGTGTGCCGCAGCTCATAGAAACAAAGTCGTTTAACACCCGCGATGGTTTCGGCATCCACTTCGCTCACACTTCCGGCATACGAACCGGTTTGATTTCAGGCCGAGCCTCGCCGATTGTGGAATACCGTGCTCGCGAACTTGGGATCCATTTCCTGCGCCAGAATTTTAGGGAGAAGCTGGCACCCTACCGGGAGATCCTGAAGGAAGCAGGCGTCACCGATGAGGAAGTGTGCTACATCGGCGACGACCTGGTCGACCTGCCATTGCTGGTTCGCGTGGGCCTCGCGGTCGGCGTAGCCGACGGCCACCCTCTGCTTCGTCGCTACGTCCACTACGTGACCCGCGAGCGTGGCGGACACGGCGCCGTGCGGGAAACCATTGAACTGATCCTGGCTTCACAGGGCAAGCTCCAAGCCATTATTGAGCATTTTCGGGGTAGGGGTGATCAAAGCTGAGTTCGCCCGCCACCTTGTCCTTGCTCACGGGCAGGCGGGTGACCGGGGCGGTTTGCTCTAAAGTGTTGTTACAAAACCCATTGGAAATGCCTCAATCTTATGTTAACATCCGGCCTTACGGGACCGAGCTGGTTCTGCTCTGCTCGCCAGCGGACGTTAGATTCCGCTTAAGTATTTGCAGTAAGAAGACTTAATGGCTATCTTGCGGAGGCCATCCTTACCTGGCAACGGCTCGCTGGCAGAACCTCCGAGCGTGCCGATTCCTAGTCCTGAGGGCGCTTCGTCCGCCGTCGGGTCAGTCACAACCAGCGAACTTGACGCGAAGAACGCCGATTCCCGAGCGAAATCCAATTCTCCGGAAATCAATCAATTTATTGATTACATTCAAGTTGAGAAAGGGCTCGCGGCGAACACGATCCTAGCGTACCGGCGCGATTTAACTAAGTTTGCGGCCTACCTGCGTCGGGGTAACCTTGGCTGGAACGGAACCGGCCGGGACGACGTACGGCGCTTCCTCGCCGACCTCTACGGGAATCATCTGAGCGCGCGAGCTGTCGCCCGCCACCTGGTTTCTCTGCGCGGCTGTTACCAATTCCTGCTTCGCGAGGGACAGGTATCTGCGGACCCGACGTCAGAGATCGACGCTCCGCGCCTGAGCCAATCCTTGCCGAAGTATCTTTCAGCCGCAGAGGTAGATAAGCTTCTGAATCAGCCGGATACTTCCGGTCCCGCCGGGCTGCGCGACAGCGCCATGCTGGAAGTGCTCTATGCCGCCGGATTGCGGGTGTCAGAGCTTGTGAGCCTGCGCTGGGAGGACTTCGAACCTAATCTGGGTATCTTGCGCTGCGTTGGCAAAGGCAACAAGGAGCGACTGATCCCAGTCGGAAGGTCAGCACTGGCCGCACTTGAGAGGTACGTCGCCCAAGGCAGGGGTAAGCTCGCCCGGAAGGCGGCGGTGCCGTTTCTGTTTCTGAACCAGCGCGGCGGGAGGCTGTCCCGAGTAGGCTTCTGGAAGATCATCTCCCGTTACGGGCGCGCGGCTGGAATCCCAACGCCCCTGACGCCGCACTTGGTACGCCATTCATTTGCGACCCACTTGCTCGAGCGCGGGGCTGACCTGCGATCGATCCAGTTGATGCTCGGGCACAGCGACATCTCGACGACGCAGATCTACACCCAGGTGATCAAGGAACGTCTGAAGGAGGTTTATCAAGCGCATCATCCGCGAGCATGACAAAAGGCAGCGACGAACAAAGAACATGAAGAGACGAATTCAGCCCGGGGGCTAATTCATGCCTGACTATAACTTCATCATGGACAGCCGATTTCGGCCTGAGCAGTTGCGAGTGGTCAACCAGCTCGGTCGCATGGCAGCGAATCATGGGTTAATTCTGTACCTCGCCGGAGCGTCAGCACGGGACTTGATCCTGGGCCTCAGCAGCGGGCGCAATCTTAACTTCGTGGTGGAGGGTAACATCCAGAAGATCCTGCGGCCCCTCTCCTCGCGCGCCGCTCGAAGCACGGCGGCGAGCGGTTCGGGCAGCGCCTTGGGTAGCAATGAACTCGATCTTAGGGTTTCGAGTTTGACTCCGGACTCGAAGCTCAATCGGGCCCAGGTGATTTTTGAGGGGGGAGTTGGCGCGGAAATCGCCATGAGCCGCAATGAGGTCTACGGGGCGCCCGGAAAGGCGCCCACGGTTTCGTCCGGCAGCATCTTCGACGACCTGCGGCGCCGGGACTTCTCGATCGATGCCATGGCAATCTCTTTGCACCCAAACTCCCGTGGTTTGTTACTGGACCCTACCAACGGGGCTGCCGACATCGAGCGCCGGGAACTGCGCGCCCTGCACAGCCGCAGCTTTTTTGACGAACCGGCCCGAATTTACCGGCTGCTGCGCCTTAGCCTCCGCCTGGATTTTAAGCCCGACGAAAAAACCGAACGTTGGCTTGGCATGGCCTTGGAAGAACGTGCGTGGGAGCACATATCGGAAGACCAGCAGGGCCGCGAGCTCAGAGCGATTCTCGGCGAAGAGTCTGCCGGAAAGCTGCTCAAAATATTGAAGGATCGTGAGTTGCTCGGAGGTCTCGACCGGAAACTCGCCGCCGCGCGTATCGAATTCGATAAATTCGATCGCATCCGGACGGCGATGCGTACTGCGAACGCGACAGAGGAAGACGCCGTGCTGCTCAACTTCCACGCGCTGGTCGCTAGGCTGCCTGGCGCGGACCAGGAGCGCTTGGCGAGGAAGATTCTCAAGGACTCTACGATAGTCAAGAAGGCTCTCAGCCTTGAACGTGAAGCCGGCCAGTTGGCCAAGATTCTGGTCGGTGCCAAAATCAACAAGCCTAGCCAGGTGTACACCTTGCTGTCATCGTCGCCAACGTCATTGGTGCTATTTTTGCTGGTCGATGACACACGCTCCACGATTCAGAACCGGACCAAAGCGTTCTTCACGAAATACCTTGCCGTTCGGGCAGGGCTGCCCCGCGCCGAACTCCAGTCCCTGGGCCTTCCGCCCGGCCCGAAGTTCGAAAAGGTGATCGATCAGGTGTTTTTGGATGAACTCGACGGCAAGGTGAAGAGCCCTCAACAGATGACCAAGTTGTTGCTGGATTATGCCGGCATCAAGGCGCCCCCACCGCCTCCGCCCACGCCGCCAGCGAGGGCGGGAACCGGCAAATCGGCGGGCGCGAAGGGCCAAACTGGCAAAGCGGCCACCCAGAGGGTCGAGTCGGCTAAGGAAAAAATCACAAGCGCCGCCCCGCTTGCGACACCACCGGATCCACTTAAGCCGATCAAGGTTAAGACTTCCGGCGCGCCGCAAGCTAAGACGGAGGCAAGAACGGAGCACAAGGGGTCCGCGGCGTCTGCCAAAGGCTCGAAAGCCGCGGACGCTGCCACAACGGCCAAACCGGTCAAGCCCGCGCGCGTTGCGAAGGCGAAGGCCAAATCTCAGGCTGGCGGTAAGCCTCGGAAGGCGCCTGCCAAGAAGCGAAAGCCGGCCGCGGGTGGCAAGCGCCATTAAGCCAGTGGCCTAGGATCAGTTACTCAGGTCAAGAAGTAACCACGGGCAGGACGACGATTGGTCAAGCATTTCGGGTATCGGACAAGACTTCGGACGGTCGCGATCCTTCTAGGGTGCCTGGTTTCGTCTCCGGGCTGCTCGCGCGCTCAGAACTCGGGACCCGAGCGGGACCGGTGGCAGCACCCCGAGCAAGTGCTGGATAAGCTCGGAATCAAGGCCGGCACGGTGGTGGCGGATGTAGGCTGCGGCAGGGGCTACTTCACGATGAAGTTTGCCCAGCGCGTGGGGCCGGCCGGCAAGGTCTACGCGGAGGACATCAAGGACGACGCGCTGTCCGGCGTCCGTAGCGAAGCCGAAAAGCTCGGCTATAAGCAGATTCAGACCGTTCTAGGCACCGACAGCGACCCGCGCCTGCCGGCCGCATCCCTTGACGTGGCGTTTGCGATGGATACCTACCACGAGTGGATTCAGAATGACGCCATGCTGGATCAAGTCTACGCCGCGCTCAAGCCGGGCGGTTTGTTTGGACTCATCGATGGCGAAGCGCAGCCCGGAAAGTCGCGCGACGACTATCATAACCAGCACCGCATGCCCGAGCCCATGGAGCGCGAGGACGTCCTCGGCCACCACTTTCATTTCCTCCGGCAGGGGCCCGGCTTCACCCGGCCGGGCGACGGCAAGACTTACTACTTCCTGATCTTTCAGAAGTAACCGCCGCTCGTCACGCGCTTGCGCGACATCTTCCTCCGAGTCCCAACCGTCTTCAAGAGGGCAGTCTTCTGTCATCGCGGACCGGGCCGAAGCCAGCCCTATCGCAATCTAAAAATTGAATCGGACCATGAAATCCATGCGGCGATATCCGCTGAAGCCGTTTACCGAGTTCGACTCTCCGAACAGCGGCGAGCCGACATTACCGACCGGCGGACCCAGATTCACGTGGTTAAAAATGTTGCGCACGTTGGCGCTGAACTCCAGGCTGTAGCGGCCATTTTCGGAGCCGCCGCCGAACATACCGCCCGGACCGCCGCCCCCGCTCAATCCCCTGCCGCCTAAGCCGCCGCCATGTTCGTGGCCCCCGCCCCACATACCCCCACCGCCGCCTCGATTGCCGTTGCTTCTCTCAGGTTTCTTCCCGAAGCTGAACGTTTTGCTCAGCCGCAAGTTCAGCGAAACCTGACCGGGCCCAAAGAACTCGTAAGGCGGAATCACCGCTTCGCCAGGCAACGGCGCCGTGTTGAAGGTGCCATACTGAGTGGCCACGATGTTAGGTCCGGCGGCGCCCGGGGCCGCCAGGGCCGGGCGAGCGTTGAAGACGGAAGTGCCAAAGACATCCTGGCCAAGAATGATATTAAACGGGCGTCCAGTGCTCGCCATCAGGAACGGGCTGGCGCGAAACCCTTTCGGAAAGAGAACCGACCCTCCCACAAAGGCCTGGTGGCGTGAGATGAACGCCGCCGGCCCGTAATCCTCGTAAATGTCGTAAGGATTCATAGGACTCGAGGCTACGCCGGCGGTATCGCTGTTCGCGTAGCTCAAGGTGTAGAAGCCGAAGGCTGTTAGCCGGGTTCCGGCACGAATATTGAAGTTCGTGACCAGTTGGTTTTCATTGAAAAGACCGACGGACTCGAAGTCGTAGACGTTCCCGGCGCTGTTCCCCAAAGGCCGCATACCGGTCGCGGGACCGCAATCTATCGTGTTGGGCGGCACGCAAGGCGTGAAACTGCTCGGGAACGGCGTGTTGACATCATTGGTAAGGAGCTGATGCACGCCGTGCGAGTTGATGTAGGTCACCGACGCCGTCATTTTCTTCGAGATTTGCCGCTCCAGGCTGATGGCGGACTGGATGGTGTACGGCGCTCGCAAGTTGGGATCGATGCGGTAGATGCTCGGGAGCGAGGTGGTGGCCGCCGCCAGTACACTTGCCGAGGGGATGTTCGGGAAGAAATCGGGCTCCGGAATGGTGTACTGCTGCTGGTTGATGCCATTCAGGCGCTCCGCTTCGAGAATCTGCGCCTGCTGAAAACGGTCGTAGAAAATACCGAACCCCGCTCGCAAAACCGTTTTGGGCGCCCGCCCTCCGCCGATACCCCACGCCAGGCCGATCCGCGGAGCAAAATCCGCGTGATCGTTGATGTAGTTCTGTGACTCGAAACGAAGTCCTAGGTTGAGGGAAACATTGGGGCGGACGCGCCACGCATCTTCGCCATACAACCCCAGATCGAAATAGTTGAGGCGGGCCAGCGGATTGCCCACCGTGAGCTGGAACTGATTGGCTCCTGCCACACCGCTGCATGGTGAAGCACAGCTTTGCAACTGTTCCTCGGCCAGTTTATAGACGGCAAGCGTGGGAAAGACAAAAGTACCGTTGTAATTTTGGGTGGTGGTATTCGATTCGTCGTTATCGCGCAGGCGACCCCCAAATACGAACTGATGCTTCCCAAAAGTCATGGTCGTGAGATTCTGCAGCTCGTAGGAGTTCTGAGTATCCAGCGACTGTTGCTGAAAGTTGCCGCCGCTCGTGAAGGCTCCGAGCACGTTGACGGCGGGCACAGTGCTCGCCGGGGTCTGATCGCTGTAGTCGTGCTGGTAGCGAAAGCGAAGCTGGTTCACCGTGCGGCTGCTGATCACCTGCGTGTCGCTAAGGCTGAACGTATGCTCGGTCTCATTGCTGTTGTAAGCCTGCGTGGCTAGCGAGAATTGCTGAA